>NZ_CP023691.1:6072151-6679366 GCF_008704855.1 Streptomyces platensis | reverse complement strand
CACCCCTGGGTCTTTTCTGCGGCGGGCATCGTGGATCGCTCACTCATCTCGGGTTCCTCACTCCACTGATCGCGGGTTCCGGGTGGTTCCTCGCGGGTTCCGCACTCTCGGGCTGATCCGGTGGCGGTGGCCGGGACCGCACCCTCCTCACCGGTGCCGTCCGTCCTGCCACACGGTCCCAACGGACACCGACATCCCGCCGACAGCGCGCTGTCCGCTGTCGACGGACGGCCGACACGACACGCAGCTCCGCGCCGGGCGGGCGGCTCCGCCACCCCTCCCCCGAACTCCTCGTGTCACATTCGGCCCGTGACCTCCGTCAGTACGGTGACGGAGCTCGACGGGGAGGAATGAGACCCATGAACGACCACGAGTGGCTGGCCGAACGCTTCGAGGAGAACCGCGGCCGGCTGCGGGCCGTGGCCTATCGCATGCTCGGCTCGCTGAGCGAGGCGGACGACGCCGTCCAGGAGGCGTGGCTGCGGCTGAGCCGGACCGGCGGGGACGAGGTGCAGAACCTCGGCGGCTGGCTGACCACGGTCGTCGGGCGGGTGTGCCTGGACCAGCTGCGGATGCGCAAGGCACGGCGGGAGGACTCCCTGGAGGTGCATGTCCCCGAGCCCGTCGTGAGCCGTCCGGACACCGTCGACCCGGAACAGGAGGCGCTGCTGGCCGACTCGGTCGGACTCGCGCTGCTCGTCGTCCTGGAAACCCTCACCCCCGCCGAACGGCTGGCGTTCGTCCTGCACGACATGTTTGCGGTGCCCTTCGACGAGGTCGCCCCGCTCGTCGACCGCACCCCCGCCGCCGCGCGCCAGCTCGCCAGCCGCGCCCGCCGCCGGGTCCAGGGCGCCCCGGCGCCGGACACCGATCTCGCGCGCCAGCAGGAGGTGGTCGATGCCTTCCTGGCCGCCTCGCGCGGCGGCGACTTCGAGGGGCTGCTCGCGGTCCTCGACCCGGATGTGGTGCTGCGCGCCGACGCCGGTAGTGCGCCCGACGGACTGTCGAAGCTGGTCCGCGGAGCACGCGCGGTCGTCGAGCAGGCGCTCACCTTCTCCCGGTTCGCCCCGTTCGCGCGCCCGGCGCTGGTCAACGGCACCCCGGGCCTGGTCACGGCGCAAGGCGGGCAGCCGCTGGCCGTCATGGGCTTCACCCTCGCCCACGGGAAGATCGTCGAGATCAATATCCTCGCCGACCTCGCGCGGCTGAGCCGGCTGGATCTGTCCATCCTCGACGACTGACGGAACGGGCCGGGGCGGAGGAGGCGGGGGCGGCCGGGTCAGCAGCCGGGGACCGGACCGCCCTTCGCCAGCGCGCGCAGGGCCTGCACCGCGCTCTTGAGGGTGGTGACGGGGACCAGCCGCAGTCCCTTCGGGGCGGGCTGCACCTGTGCGCACTCCGCCTTCGGCACGAGGAAGACGCTCGCCCCGTCGCGGCGGGCCGCCTGGGTCTTGAGCGGCGCTCCGCCGACCGCGCCCACCCTTCCGTCGGCGTCGATCGTGCCCGTACCGGCGATGGTGCGGCCGCCGGTGAGCTCACCGCCGCTGCCGTCACCGGCCAGCTTGTCGACGATGCCGAGCGAGAACATCAGCCCGGCGCTCGGCCCGCCCACATCGTCGAGCCGCAGCCGCACCTTCACCCGGTCCGGGTCCCGGTGCAGAAAACGGAGCGCGGCCGTGGTCGCGGCCCGCTGCGAGGACTTCATGTCCGCGACGTTGTGCTGCGCGATCTCCTCCTCGGACCCGCCGGAGGGAAAGACCGCATCCAGCGGCAGCACCGCCCGGTCCGTACGGAACCACCCCTCGATCACCTCCCCCACCCGGATATCCGCCGTGGGCGCGGTCGCCTGGATCGCCACCATCCGCAACTCCCCGGAGGTCTTGCGCACGGTGGCGCCGCTCGTCGAGATGACCTCCCCGCCGCCGTGCCTACCCAGCACGTCCGTGGTCTGCCCCGGCCGCGCCACGGAGTACGGCAACGGCGCGAACCCCGCGACGGCCAGCAGCACCACGACGGGCACCGCGCCGACCGCGACGGCACGGGGGCGCGAAAGGGCACGGGGGCGGGCCGGGGACCCGGGGCGGGAGGAGGGTAGCTGTGGGGTCACAACGCAAATTTAGGGCAGGGGGATTGTCCGGTTCAGGCGGGCCGGTGGGGGTGGGTGGGTGACAGGGTTGAGGGGCGGTGTCGGGGCGGTGTGGGGGTGGGCGGCCGGCGTACTTCGCGGGTGCGGGGGCCAGTTCGTGTCGGGGTGGGGAACGGGCGTCGTGCAGCTGTTTCTCCTGGAGCCACAGTTCCGGGTCCTCCAGAGTCGGCCGCCAGTAGTCCCGCAGCGACAGAGGGCGCCCCGCGCACCGCATGTTCTCGGCCGCCGTGCGGGATTGCCACACGCGGACGGACTTCCGGCTCCTACGCTGACGCCGTGACGGCCACTCCGGAACCCGCGCCCCCACACCCGTCCCCGCCCGCCGCCACCACCGCCCCACCACCTGCTGCCCCACCACCTGCCGATCCGCCTCTCTGGCGCGACCGACGGTTCGTGCTGCTGGCCGCCGCCCGCACCATCTCGGTCCTCGGGAACGGCTTCGCCCGGGTGGCGCTGTCCTTCGCGGTACTGGCGCTGCCGGGGGCGGGACCCGGGCAGCTGTCGCTGGTGATGGCCTGTCAGGCGGTGCCGCAGCTGGTGTTCATCCTGGCCGGAGGGGTGATCGCGGACCGGATGTCGCGCTCCCGGCTGATGATCGTCACCGATCTCGTCGGCGCCGCCGCGTACGCCGGACTCGCCGCCATGGTGCTGACCGGGCACGCCCCTCTGTGGGCGCTCTGCGCCCTCGCGGCGCTGGCGGGCACGGCCACCGCGCTGTTCTCCCCCGCGATGGACGGCGTCATTCCGCTGCTCGTCCCCGCCACGCGGCTACAGCGGGCGAACGGGCTGCTGCGGGTCGGTATGAACAGCTCGATGCTGCTGGGGCTCGCGCTGTCCGGTGTGGCCGTCGCCGTCGTCGGCGCGGGCTGGGCCCTGGCGCTCAATGCCGCGTCATTCGTGGTGAGCGCGCTGCTGATCCGCGGCCTCCGGCTGCCCGCGCGGGCCCGTACGGCGTCGTCGGGGTGGGCCGATCTGCGGGACGGCTGGCGGGAGTTCGCCGGGCGGCAGTGGCTGTGGGTGGTCGTCGCGCAGTACTCGGTCGTGGTCGCCGCGCTCAACGCCAACGCCGGAGTGCTGGGGCCGCTGATGGCCCAGAACGGGCTGGGCGGGGCACGGTCCTGGTCGCTGATCGTCGCCGCGCAGGCACTGGGCACCGTCACCGGCGCCGGACTGGCCGCCCGCCTCCGGGTACGCCGGCCGGTGCTGACCGCCGTATTGGCCACCTTCCCGCTGGCCCTCCCGATCGCGCTGCTCGCGGTGCGGGCACCGGTGCCGTGGATCGCGCTCGCCATGTTCTTCTCGGGCATCGCCGCCGACATCTTCGGTGTGCTCTGGGCGACGACCATCCAGCGGGAGGTCCCGGAGGCGGCCCTGTCCCGCGTCAGCTCGTACGACTGGTTCGGCTCACTGGCCTTCGCACCGCTCGGCCTGCTGATCGCCGGACCGGTCGCGGCACGCATCGGCGTCGGCCACGCCCTCGCCGGCTGCGCCGCTCTGATCGTCCTCGCCTCGGCCGCGGCCCTGCTCTCCCCTCAGGTACGCGGCATCCGCGCACCGGAACCGTCCCCGACGGACGACGAACGGAGCGAGCGCAAGGCGGGCAAGCAGCCGCACTGAAGTCGCGGTACGGACACACCAGGAAGGGGCGCGGGGAACGGCGCGACCAGCCACAACACAGCCGCAGACACGCAACGACCCCTCGCCCCCGCAGAGGACTTGGCGCAGCCCTCAGCCGTGACGCCGCCCCCGCCCCGTCAACTCACCGCCCCGCGAGCCCCACCCGTACCACCGTCACGATCTCCTCGTCCGAGAGCCCCAGCCGGCGGGCCTCGGCGATCAGCCGCTCGGCGGTTTCCCCGAGGCGGGCGCGGGCGGGCGCGGCGGCGCCGATGACCACCGCACCGCGCCCCCGGCGGAGTTCGATCAGCCCCTCCTCCTTGAGGCGCTGATAGCCGCGCAGCACGGTATGGACGTTCACGCCGAGGGACGCGGCGAGCTCACGGGCGGCCGGCAGCCGCTCCCCGGTGTTCACCGTGCCGTCGGCGATGGCACCGCGGACCGAGGCCGCGATCTGGTCGCCGAGCGGGACGGACGACCCGGGGTCGACCCGGAAGAGCACCTCAGCCTCCTTACCGCGAACGGGCGCGGTCGGTGTACGTATTGAGCAGTGCGGCGGCGGTCGCGGCATCATCGACCGTCACCACGAACTCCCTGCCGTTGGTCAGCCGTACCACGATGCCCTCCCCCGAGCGCAGCACGAAGCCGCTGCGGCCGGCCCGGATGCGGTAGCCCCAGCCGCCGAACTCGGCGAAGCAGGCGATGTGCCGGCTGCCGGCCTCCTCGATGCGGTCCAGGGGTATGCGCCGGAAACGGCAACGCGAGGACAGCAGTGCCGGCGCGAGGGTCAGCCCGCGCCGGTCCACGGTCACCCGTACCGAGGCCAGCGGCAGGGACACGGCAGCGCCGAACAGCAGGCCCGCGCTCGCGATCCAGTCGGCGAAGAGGCCGATGAGGAGCCCGCCGACGAGCAGCAGCCCGCCCAGTACGGCCAGCGGCGGCGAGCCGATGGTGCGCGACCAGCCGGCCGTTGCGGCGGCGGGAAGGTCGAGCCGGGACACCGCCCCGCGCGGCCGCCGGGGCGCGGCGGGTGCCGCGCCGACGAGCAGCCGCCCCAGCGCCCCGGCGCACAGCGCCACGGCCAGGCTGAGGTACACCTCCCACTGCGGCACCCGAATGGCCGACACATCGGCCGCGTCGGCGTTGCTGAGCAGCGTCACACAGACGACGTAACCGGTTGAGCCGGCGAGGGCGTAGCCGCCGGCGATCACCCACGGCACCTCGGGGGCGTCCGGCCGCACCTGGACGAAGAACCCGACCACAGCACCGAGAAGGAGGAACAGGGCAAGGGACTCGGTCAGAAAGCCCTGCACCGAGGTGAAGCCGTCGGCCTGGCCGCTGTACCGGAAATGGGTGGCGAGCGGATCGGGCAGCCGGCCGGACACCGCCGCGTAGATGCCGGCGAACGCCACGGTCACGGCAAGGAAGGGACCGGCGACAACGGCGGTCCGCAGCCTGCCGGTCAAAGGCGGGACAGAACGCAGCACACTTCTCATAACTCCCCCTCTACCTCCCCTTCAATTGTTCGCATAGTAGTAGAACTACTCGACACGCCGCAATGAAGCATCCATCTCATATCTGAGATACGGTCACCCCATGGCAGACGACTACCTCGTACGCATCGGCAGGCTCATCCGTGACGCCCGACAGCACCGTGGCTGGACACAGACGCAGCTTGCGGAGGCTCTGGGCACCAGCCAGAGTGCCGTCAACCGCATCGAACGCGGGAATCAGAACATCAGCCTTGAGATGATCGCTCGTATCGGCGAGGCTCTCGACAGTGAAATCGTCTCGCTCGGCTATGCCGGGCCGATGCATCTGCGGGTGGTCGGCGGACGCCGGCTCTCCGGCAGTATCGACGTGAAGACGAGCAAGAACGCCTGTGTGGCGCTGCTGTGCGCCACACTGCTCAACGCGGGCCGCACAACTCTTCGCCGGGTGGCCCGTATTGAGGAGGTCTACCGCATCCTCGAAGTGCTGGGCAGCATCGGCGTACGGACCCGGTGGATCAACGGCGGCAACGACCTGGAGATCATCCCGCCCGCGGAGCTCGACCTCGACTCGATGGACACCGAGGCCGCCCGCCGCACCCGCAGCGTCATCATGTTCCTCGGCCCGCTGCTGCACCGGATGGACCACTTCAAGCTGCCGTACGCGGGCGGTTGCGATCTCGGCACCCGGACCGTGACCCCGCACATGACCGCACTGCGCCACTTCGGCCTGGAAATCACCGCGACCGACGGCACCTACATCGCCGAGGTGGACCGCACCGTCGCCCCCAAGCGCGCGATCGTACTGACCGAACGCGGCGACACCGTCACCGAGAACGCGCTGCTGGCCGCCGCCCGCCACGACGGCGTCACGGTCATCCGCAACGCCTCCTCCAACTACATGGTCCAGGACCTGTGTTTCTTCCTGGAGGAGCTGGGCGTCCGGGTCGACGGCATCGGCACCACCACGCTCACCGTCCACGGTGCCGCACACATCGAACGCGATGTGGACTTCGCCCCGTCCGAGGACCCGGTCGAGGCAATGAGCCTCCTGGCGGCGGCAGTTGTCACCGAGTCCGAGCTGACCATCCGCCGGGTCCCGGTCGAGTTCCTGGAGATCGAACTGGCCGTCCTGGAAGAGATGGGCCTGGACCACGAACGCAGCCCGGAGTACGCCGCCGACAACGGCCGCACCCGGCTCATCGACCTGACGGTCCGCCCCTCCAAGCTCCAGGCCCCGCTCGACAAGATCCACCCGATGCCGTTCCCGGGCCTCAACATTGACAACGTCCCCTTCTTCGCGGCCATCGCGGCCAGCGCCCAGGGCCAGACCCTCATCCACGACTGGGTCTACGACAACCGCGCGATCTACCTGACCGACCTCAACCGCCTCGGCGCCCAGGTCAAACTCCTCGACCCGCACCGCGTCCTGGTGGACGGCACCACCCGCTGGCGCTCCGCAGAAATGATGTGCCCCCCGGCCCTGCGCCCCGCCGTAGTCGTCCTCCTGGCCATGATGGCCGCCGAGGGCACCTCCGTACTCCGCAACGTCTATGTCATCAACCGCGGTTACGAGGACCTGGCGGAACGCCTCAACTCCATCGGGGCGCAGATCGAGATCTTCCGGGACATCTAAGGGGCGGGTGCCGCCGCGCCCTTTCTGACCTGCGTGAATACGGGCCAGGAGGGGGTGCGGCGGCATGTCGGCAGATTCCACCGTGTATTGCTGACCGGGCTGGTCAACGCCGTGCTCGGGAGTGTTGTTGCCGCCCTTGAGGTCGTAGACCGTGCCGCCCGCGTACTCCTCGGCCCGCCCGACAGGCCAGGTACCGTCGGCGCCGGACGGGTCATCAAACATCCGTCAACTGACGTACGCCTGCGCCTCGCATGCACTGCGTCGGGGGCGACAACTCCGCTCCGCTGCCGGCAGCCCGGTCGAGATCCGTAAGCCCCCGCCCTGCTCGCCGCGCCAAGAGGCGCCCCGGCCACCACGAGGCCACTCACCCTCGCGGTTGGCTTCCATCCTGTGGCCCTGGTGGGCCGTCGGGCCGGTCACCCGTCAGAGCGGCGACTCCGGGGTCAGTACCACGAACTCCGCACCCGAAGGGTCGTTGCAGACCGCGAGGCGGCCGACGCCCTCGGCGTTTTCGGGGCCCATCGACAGGGTGCCGCCGTTGCCGGTTGCCAGGCCGACGGTGGCGTCGCAGTCCTGGCAGCCGAAGACCGGGTGCCAGTACGGCTTTCCGCCGGGGCCGAGCAGGTCGGCGGGGACGCCCATGAGGCCGCCGTGCATCCGTTCCTCGCTGCAACCGGCGGGGGTGAGCAGGGTGTAGGTGCCACCGCCGCCGGGGAGCGGCATGTCCTGGGTGCTCCAGCCGAAGACGGACTTGTAGAAGGTCTGCGCGGCGGCGGGATCGGTGGTGTAGAGCTCGGTCCAGACCAGGGTGCCCGGACCGTCCGCGGCCTCGACGCCCGGGTACCTGGCCGGTTCCCAGACGGCGAAGTCCGCGCCCTGCGGGTCCGTGAGCTGGGCGAACCGCCCGTCTTCCGTACCGACCCCGGCAGGCGGTACACGGACCGAGCCGCCCGCCCGTTCCACCGCCTGGACCGAGGCGTCCGCGTCGGGGGTGTGGAAGTAGAGCGTCCAGGCGGAGCGGGCGCCGGCCTCGGTGAGCGGGCCGACCGCGCCGACGGCCTTGCCGTCCAGCCGGAAGAGGGTGTATCCGCCCGCGTCCTGGCCGCCGTGCGGTTCGGCTTGCCAGCCGAAGACGGCCCGGTAGAAGGCCGTTGCGGCCTCGACATCCGGGGCGCCGAGGTCGAGCCAGCACGGGGAGCCGGGAACGAAGTCAGTAGTGATCATGGCGATTCCCTTCGCGGATCCTCTCTGCTGTCAGCCTGACATCCGGCACCGGCGCTCGCCCGTCGGCCGGAATTCGGCGTCCGTGCCCGCGCTTGCTAGCCTGACGCGCGCTCGTCAAGAACGCTCGGCGAGCGCATCACCAATCGAATGCGCGTATAGGTACGCGCTCAAGGCGGCCGTCCAAGGGGGCGGCCGCCACCACGGGGGAGAAATAGCTATGCAGTTTCGCCATGTCCGCGCAGTTGCCGCATGTGCACTGGTGGTCGTCGCGCTGACCGGGGCCCGGCATTCGCACGGCGGCGGCTGCGGCAGCAGCCACAGCTCCAGCTCCAGTTCCGGTTCCGGTTCCAGCGGTGGCTACAGCAGCAGCGACGGCGGCTACAGCAGCTCCGGGAGCACCACCAGCAGCGGCACCACCACGGGCGGTTCGCCGACCGCCGGCTCCACCACGCCGCCCGAGTCGGACATCCGGATCACCGACTGCCAGGTCGACAGCGCGGCCGGGACGCTGAGCGCCAAGCTGAGCGTGACCAACGGCAACTCGCAGGGCACCGCGACCTACAACGGCACCGTGCAGTTCACCGACGAGACCGGCGCCACCTTCGGCTCGGCGCAGATTTCCGTCAGCGGGGTGCCCGCCGGCCAGACCCGGCCCGCCTCGGTCTCCGGCACCTTCCTCAAGGGCCCCGGCGGCCAGGGGCCGAGCTCGGGCAAGTGCAAGCTGGGCCAGGTCTGGAAGGCGAACAGCTGACGCGCCCAACGGGCCGACGCGGTCGCGGACTTCAGGTCCGCGACCGGTACAGCTCCTTGGCGATGATCGAGCGCTGCACCTCCGTGGCGCCCTCGTAGATGCGCGGCGCCCGGACCTCGCGGTAGAGGTGCTCCAGCAGATGGCCGCGGCGCAGCGCGCGGGCGCCGTGGATCTGCACGGCGGCATCGACGACGTATTGCGCGGTCTCCGTCGCCAGTAGCTTGGCCATGGCCGAGCGCCGGGCGAGGTCCGGGGCCCCGGTGTCGTACGCGGAGGCCGCCGCGTAGACCAGGAGGCGGGCGGACTCGACCCGGGTGGCCATCTCGGCGAGCTGGTGGCCGACGGACTGGAGGTCCTTGAGGGGGCCGCCGAACGCGGTGCGGGTGCTCGCATGCGCCAGCGCGGCGTCCAGCGCGGCCTGCGCCATACCGACCGCGAAGGCGCCGACGCTCGGCCGGAAGAGATTCAGCGTGGCCATCGCGACGGCGAATCCGCCGTCCACCTCGCCCAGCACATCCGCCCTGGTCACCGGCGTGCCGTCGAACACCAGCGTGCCGATCGGATGCGGGCTGAGCATGTCCAGGTGCTCGCCGGTCAGGCCTGGGCGGTCGGCGGGGACGAGGAAGGCGGTGACCCCGCGTGCCCCCGCCGCGCCGCCCGTACGGGCGAAGACGGTGGCGAAGTCGGCCTCGGGGGCGTTGGAGATCCAGCACTTCTCGCCGGTGAGCCGCCAGCCGTCCACGCCGTCCGGCTCGGCGGCCAGGGACAGCGCGGCGGCGTCCGAGCCCGCGCCCGGCTCGCTCAGCGCGAAGGCCGCGACCGCCCGGCCGGCGGCCACCTCCGGCAGCCAGCGGGCCCGCTGGTCCGCGGTCCCGGACTGCACCACCGGATAGGCCCCCAGGCCCTGGAGTGCCAGCGCGGTCTCCGCCTCCGTGCACTCCTGGGCGAGGGATTCCCGCAGCAGACACAGGTCCAGGGCGCGCAGCGCGCCGTCGGCGGGGAACAGACGGCGCAGCAGGCCCAGTTCACCGAGGGCGGCGATCAGCGGGCGGTTGACCCGGCCCTCCTCGCCCTTCTCGGCCAGCGGACTCAGCCGTTCGGCGGTCAGCGCGCGCAATTCGGCGCACCATTCCTGCTCGTCCGGTCCCAGCGCGAATACGGTCACGAGGCGGCTCCCTGGTAGCGGTCCTCTATCGCGGTCTGTTGACTGCCGTCACGAACACGTTACGCTGACGACGGATCCGAACGGCAGTCCCCGACCGCGGAACGCGCAGCAAACCGAGCAGTCCCCGACCGGTTCCCACACCGGCCTCCACCGTCTTCCATTCCGCCCCCGGCCGCCCGTCGGCCCCACGCCCTAGGGTCTGTCGTTTGGATCAGGCCGGATCAGGGAGCGGGGTCTGGTACGTGCAGCTGCAAGGCGGAGGAGGGAGTCGACGCGGAGCGGGTGGGGTCTCCCCTGCTCGAGCGAAGTCGAGAGCTTGGGGAAGAGTGACGACAACGCGGTTGGGGGTCCCCCCGCGCCGTTCAGGCGTGGGGGAGTGCGTACCAGACCCCGCGAGCCCGGCCTGATCCGAACGACAGACCCTAGGGGGCACCCGTCATGGAGCTACGGTCCTCGGCCCATACCGACACCTTCGCGCGCGACCGGCTGCCGCCCCACGACCAGTGGCCGCACCTCACCGATCTGGGCTATCCCAACCGGCTGAACTGCGGCGCCGAGCTGCTGGACGGCACCATCGCCCGGCTCGGTGCCGACCGGCCCGCGGTGCGCGACGCGAGCGGCCCGGTCTGGACGTACGGTCAGCTGCGCGCCCAGGTGGACGCCATCGCCCATGCGCTCACCGACCGGCTGGGAGTGCGGCCGGGCAACCGCGTCCTGCTGCGCGGCCCCACCACGCCCTGGCTGGCCGCCTGCTGGCTCGCCGTGATGAAAGCGGGGGCGGTCGCGGTGACGGTGCTGGCCGCCCAGCGCCCCGACGAGCTCGCCACGATCTGTGCGATCGCGCAGGTCCGGTTCGCGCTGTGCGAGGCACGGGTCGTCGACGATCTCGCCAAGGCCGAGGTCCCGGGGCTGCGGATCACCACGTTCGGCGGGGACGGTCCGGACGATCTGCGGCAGCTCGCCCGGCCGGGCGGCGCCCCCTACCCGGCCGTGGCGACCTCCGCCGACGATGTCGCGCTGATCGCCTTCACCTCGGGCACCACCGGGCGCCCCAAGGGCTGTATGCACTTCCACCGCGATGTGCTCGCCATCGCGGACACCTTCTCGGCGCAGGTGCTGCGCCCGGAGCCGGACGATGTGTTCGCCGGCAGTCCGCCGCTCGGTTTCACCTTCGGCCTCGGCGGACTGGTCATCTTCCCGCTGCGGGCGGGCGCGTCGGCCTTTCTCGCCGACTGGGGCGGGCCGAGGCAGCTGCTCGGCGATATCGCGGCACACCGGATCTCGGTGCTGTTCACCGCGCCGACCGCCTATCGCGCGATGCTGCCCGAGCTCGCCGGGCACGATGTGTCCTCGCTGCGCCGGTGCGTGTCGGCCGGGGAGAATCTGCCGGCCGCGACCTGGCAGGCCTGGCACGAGGCGACCGGGCTGCGGATCATCAACGGGATCGGCGCCACCGAGCTGCTGCACATCTTCATCGCGGCCGCCGACGACGCGATCCGCCCCGGGATGACGGGACTGCCGGTCCCCGGCTTCCAGGCGCGGGTGGTGGGCCCGGACGGGGCACCGCTGCCGGACGGCGCGCCGGGGCTGCTGGCGGTTCGCGGGCCGACCGGCTGCCGCTATCTCGCGGACACCCGGCAGACGGAGTACGTACGGGACGGGTGGAACCTCACCGGCGACACCTATGTCCGCGAGCCCGACGGCTACTTCCGCTATGTGGCCCGCGCGGACGACATGATCATCTCGGCCGGGTACAACATCGCGGGCCCCGAGGTGGAGGACGCGCTGCTGCGGCACCCCGATGTGACCGAGGCGGCGGTGGTCGGCCGGCCCGACGAGGACCGCGGACAGGTGGTCGTCGCCCATGTCGTGCTGCGGGACGGCGTCCCCCGGGCCGACGAGACCGTCGCCGCGCTGCGCGCCTTCACCAAGACCCGCATCGCGCCCTACAAATGCCCGCGCGAGATCGTCTTCCACACCTCGCTGCCGCGCACCCCGACCGGCAAGCTCCAGCGTTTCCGGCTGCGGGAACCCGATCTAGAGTGACCCGGTGAACGACCCGCACACGCAGCGCACCCCACGGTCCCTGATCGTCACGTTCTACGGCGCCTACGGACGTGGCGAGCCCGGCGCCCCGGGCGGCCCGGCCGCCCCGGTGCCGGTGGCCGCCCTGATCCGGCTGCTCGGTGCGCTCGGGGTCGATCCGCCGTCGGTGCGCTCCGCGGTCTCCCGGCTCAAGCGGCGGGAGCTGCTGACCCCCGCCCGGACAGCCACCGGCGCCGCCGCGTACGGGCTGTCCGACGCGGCCCGCCAGCTGCTGGACGACGGCGACCGCCGGATCTTCGGCCGGCCGGCCGCGCGGCTGTCCGACGGCTGGGTACTGGCCGTCTTCTCCGTCCCCGAGGAGGAGCGGCACAAGCGCCATCTGCTGCGCTCCCGGCTGGCCCGGCTCGGCTTCGGCACCGCCGCGCCGGGTGTGTGGATCGCCCCCGCACAGCTCTACGAGGAGACCCGGCACACCCTGGAGCGGCTGCAACTGGACCCGTACGTCGACCTGTTCACCGGTACGCACGCCGGCTTCGCCCCCACGGCCGACGCGGTCGCCCGCTGGTGGGACCTGGACGCCATCGCCGCCCAGCACCGCGCCTTCCTCGACGCGCAGGAGCCGGTCCTCCAGCGCTGGTCGCGGCGCCGCTCGGTGCCCCCCGAAGCGGCCTACCGCGACTATCTGCTGGCACTGGACGCCTGGCGCCGGCTGCCGTACGCGGATCCCGGACTGCCCTCTCCCCTCCTGCCTGAGGACTGGCCGGGCGGCCGCGCGGCGGACGTGTTCGGCCGGCTGCACGCCAAACTCCGGGACGCCGGGGCCCCCTACGCGCACGAGGCGATGACCGGGGCGTAGCGGCCCCGCGCACCGGCCTCAGCGGCGCCGCGGCTGGGCCCCCACCTTGACGCCCGAGCGCGGCCGGGCGGCGGCGATCACGGAGACCACGTCCTTGAAGGAGCCGCACATCCGGGTGCCGGCGACCCCGGCGAGCTCGCCGAACGTGCCGACCCCGTAGGTCACCGCGACCGGCTCCATGCGCGCGGTGACCGCCATCCTCATGTCCCCCACCGTGTCCCCCACATACGCGCTCTGCCAGGCCGCGACACCGAGCCGGCCGGCCGCCCGCAGCACCATCTCCGGGTGCGGTTTGCCGCGCCGGACCATGTCCTGGCCGATGACCGGGCCGACCAGGTCGCGGATGCCCATGACGTCGAGCAGCGCCTCCGCGCTGCGGGTGGTCTTGGACGTGGCGACGGCCAGCTCGACCCCGTGGGCGCGCAGTGCGGACAGCCCCGCGGT
The DNA here is from genome assembly GCF_008704855.1 of Streptomyces platensis. Classification (NCBI taxonomy): domain Bacteria; kingdom Bacillati; phylum Actinomycetota; class Actinomycetes; order Kitasatosporales; family Streptomycetaceae; genus Streptomyces; species Streptomyces platensis. The sequence goes on along the minus strand of NZ_CP023691.1, from coordinate 6,665,991 downwards.
CACGCCCGGGAAGAGCAGCTGCGGCCCCAGGCACAGCACTTCGTAGGCGAACAGTTCGCGGTAGCGGGAGATCGCCGCCTGCACCCGGCTGTCGTCCTCAGGCCTGCCCAGCAGCCGGCCGAAGGCGGGGCCGGGAGGCTTGCCGATCGCGGCGGCCGCCTGCCGTGCGGTCACCGAACATCCCTGCTCCGAAGCCACCTTGATCAGCAGTTTGCTGATCGCGGGGAGGGTGTTGGCGAGGGTTCCGTCCAGGTCGAAGACGGCGGCCCGGATCGTCTCACCTCCGGCGCCCCGTACACCTCTTACGGGACGTTCGCCGACTTCCGTTGCTACGCGCATGGCTGGAGACCTTTCCGGATTGCGATGGGGGGTGCAGGGGCTCGGGTGACGTTGCTGGCTCGGCTGATGGGGCGGCCTGCGGTCGATGACTGGTTTCGGCAGCGGCGGTCTCGCCATGGCGCACCGCCGTCCGGGGCGGCACGCAACCGTCGAGGCGGCGCATCGGAAGGGAACGTCCCGTTTACCGCCTTCGGAGATTTAAAAACCGCCTGCGCTGTTTGTCAATGCATCCCCGTGTCCCCTGACGGGTCGACAACACCCCTTTGCGCAGCCAGACTGGGAGCGCATGCCCCCCGGGAGGCGCCGAGCGCCGGATCGAGCGAAAGATCGTCACCTTCGCGTCAGAGCCCGCTAGTTCCGGCCAATCCGGTGAAGCATATCGAACCGCATGGTTGGTTTTCTATGTAGACTGCAATGAGCTCGCAGCCGTACTAGAGACGGGACGGACACCGTGCCCACCCAGCATCGCGCCATCCAGAGCCGCCAGGCACTCATCCGCTCGGCCGCAGAGACCTTCCTGGAGAAGGGGGTTCCCGCAGCGGGCATGGTCGAGATCAGCCGGCGGGCCCGGCTGAGCAAGGGAGCGCTCTACTTCCACTTCACGTCGAAGGACGACCTCACGCTCGCGGTACGGGACGCGGCGCTGGAGGCCCTACAGGAGCTCGAGGACACCTTCACCCGCTCGACGCAGCCACTGACCATCGCCGTACGGGACTTCACCACCGCGCTGTTCGGCCGGGTGGAGTCGGACGCGGTGCTCCGCGCCGGCTTGCAGCTGCGGCCGGAGACCGCGCCGGGGCTCGGTATCTACGCCCTGGAGCAGCGCTGGTATGCGCTGTTTCTCGACAAAGCGGTGACCTGTGGGACCGGCGGGCCGGCCGGGCCGCATGCGACGGACACCGAACCGCGGCGTACGGCCCAGCTGTTGACCTCGATCGTGGTCGGTCTGCTGCATCTGGGCAGTGAGGACGGGACGTGGTGGGACCACGAGGGCATCGTCGACCTGTGGGCGCTGCTGCCGGCCGCACCGGGCCGGATCCCGGCCGCCGTCCCGGCTCCGGCGCAGCTTCCGGCGGCCGGCTGACCCCGGCCCGCCCCGTTCCGCATGCCCCGGCCTCACAACTCGACCAGCACGGCCCCGATATGACGACCCTGCGTCAGTTCGCGCAGCGCCTGCGGCGCCTGCTCGATACCCTTCAGAAGGGCATGCGGGAAGACCAGCGTGCCCTCCCGCAGGCCCTGGCCGAACTCCTTCGTCCACTCCTGCGGCAGGTCCGGATGGGCATACAGCCCGAACCCGCGCAGGGTCACCCGCCGGGTGATGATCAGCCCCGGGTCCAGCTCCACCGGGGCAATTTCGCCGCGGTCCCCGCCCAACTGGCTGGAGAGCGCGCCGACCAGCACGAACCGCGCATCGGGGCGGGCCACCGCGAGCGCCGCCGTCAGCTGTTCGCCGCCCACGGTGTCCAGCAGCACATCGATACCGCCCGGCGCGGCCCGCCGCAGCTGCCGCTCGATCGGCCCGGCACCGCGCACGACCGTGTCGTCGTAGCCCAGCTCGGCGCGCAGCCGCGCGGCCTTGCGCTCCGAGCCGGTGCTGCCGACCACCCGCCCGGCTCCCAGCCGCCGCGCGAGCTGCCCGGCCATGCTGCCCACGCCGCCCGCCGCACCACTGATGAACACGGTGTCCCCCGGCCTGACCTCGGCGGCCCGGCGCAAGGCACCCCAGGCGGTCGCGCCCTGCGACAGATGCGCGGCGGCGGTCGGCAGCGCGTCCGGGCCGAGGCTCCGTACGCGCGACTCGTCGACCACCGCGAACTCCCGCCATCCGCAGGGGTGATGAACCAGTTCGCCGGGGGTGAAGCCGCCTCCGGGCGCCGCCACCACCTCGCCGACCGCCGCTCCCCACAGCGCCTTGCCCGGTACGAATGAGGGCATCGGCAGCCGGATTCCGGTCATCTGCGACCGCATCACCGCGGTCACCGCCATCACGCGGTTGCGCACCAGCACCTCCCCCGCGCGCGGCTCGGGCACGGGGACCTCGGCGATCGTGAAGTGGCGTGCCGTCAGCTCGCCTTCGACCTGGGAGGCGAGCCGGACCTCGCGGTGCACGGCGGGTATGGCGGGGACGACGGTGGGGGACATCGGACAGCTCCTCGCGCTCGTGGCACTCGATGGCGCCGCCCCCGAGGACGGCACCGGTTCACGTCAGAGAGGCCCGCCTCCGGACCGGGCGCAAATTCAATACCGCATGGTTGGCTTCTTTATGATGCGGAAATAGACTGCGCGGCCACGGGCAGCGGGTCGCACTCAGGCACAACAACTCCAAGAGAGCATACGGAGGATGATCGGTGGTCAAGCAGGAACGCGCAGTGCGCACCCGACGCGCCGTCCTCGAAGCAGCGGCTCATGTCATCGGCACCCGCGGGTACCAGGCCGCCACGATGGCCGAGATCATCCAGCGCGCCGGGGTCACCAAGGGAGCGGTGTACTTCCACTTCACGTCCAAGGACGCACTGGCCCGCGCGGTCATAACGGAGCAGACCGATCCGTTTCTGCCACAAGTCAGTGAGTCCCGGCTCCAGGACGCGATCGACTTCACCCACCAGGTGGCACTGGCCCTGCGGAGCGACCCGTTGCTCCAGGCCGGCACGCGGATCGCGGTGGAGACGACCTTCAGCGAGGATCCGCTGGTGCCGTACCAGGCGTGGACCGACATCATCACCACGATGTTCACCGAGGCCCGGGACAACGGGGAATTACTGCCCGGTGTGGCACCGGACCGGGCGGCCGAGTTCTTCGTCGCCGCGTACATGGGCGTGCAGTTGTTCTCGCGCGCCGCGACCAACCGCGCCGATCTCCCGGAGCGGGTCACGGCCCTGTGGAAGCACACGCTTCCGGGTCTCGCGTCGCCCGGTGCGCTGAGTCATCTGGATCCGCACGGCCGCTGCGTCACCATCCCGGTCTGACGCCCCGGGCCACCGCCCGGGCGGAGCTGACGGCTCCGCCCCGGCTCTGGAAAACAAACCACATGGTCCGTATCTTAGTGTGTTTGGGCCATGACCAAGCCTCAGCCCGTCAGGGCGCTGAGAGCCGCACCACAGAAAGGAACCACCTATGGCCAGCGCCACGCTCACGCCGTACTTGCGCGATCAGCGCCACGAAGTCGGAGGCGAGTCCGCCGACGGAATCCGACCGTCGTCGCTCACCACGACCGTGCCGCGTGAGTATGTCCACCGCAACGCGTTGTCCGAGGTGTTCCTGACGAACTGGCGGCAAGGCGGCGCGGACACCTGGGTGGTCAGCGCCCAGTGGCCGCGCGCCCACACCTTCTACGGGCCGCTCCACGGGATGCACGACCCGATCCTGCTGATAGAGACGGTGCGGCAGGCCGGGATATTACTGAGCCATGTCGCGCACCGGGTGCCGCTCGACCACCCGATCATCTGGCAGCGGGTCCGCTACGACCTCGCGCCGCAGGCACTGCGCACCGCGCAGCACCCCGCCGAGATCGAACTGCACATCACCGACCGCGACATGGTCCACCGTGGCAAGCGGCTGGTCAGCGCCCTCCAGGAGTTCCAGATCCGGTGCGACGGCGCCGAGCTGGCCTCCGCGACGCTCGACTACTCCTGTCACAGCCCGGCCGTCTACCGACGGCTGCGCGGCGAATACGGCGATCTGGCGCTCGCCAACTCCCGGACACTTCCGCTGCCCGAGGCCGTGAGCCCGCAGCTGGTCGCCCGGGAACACGACCGCGATGTGGTGCTCTCCCCCACCGACCGCCCCGACCGCTGGCAACTGCGGGTGGACACCTCGCACCCGGTTCTCTTCGACCACCCCGTGGACCACGCCCCCGGCATGCTGATGGTCGAGGCCGCCCGGCAGGCCGCGCAGGCCGCCACGCCCGGCGTCACGCTGCCGGTCTCGATGGAGTGCTCCTTCTCGCGCTACGCCGAACTCGACGCGCCGACCTGGGTGCAGGCGCGCACCACCGGCCGGGGCGACGACGACCGCCACCAGGTCGAGGTCGCCGTCGAACAGCACGGCCAGCCGGTCGTCTCGGCGCAGGTCAGCTGCGTACCGACGCCCTGACCGGCCCGCCGGTCCGCTGACTGCGTGCTCCGCCGGCCCGCCCGGCCCGCCGACGTCCTTCCGGACCGGCCCCGCCATCGGCCCCGCCCCGCTGCCCGTGCCTCCCCGTCACCGCAGCGTGAGGCGGGGCTTCGGCGCGTCCAGGCGTCCGGTGGGCGGAGTGCGGCTGCCCGCCTGGTAGGGCAGCGGCCAGGGCGCGCCAGGACCCGCGTAGCCCTGCTCGGCGGCGGCGTGCAGGGTCCAGTGCGGGTCGTACAGATGCGGTCTGGCCAGCGCGCACAGGTCCGTACGTCCGGCCAGTACCAGGGAGTTGACGTCGTCCCAGGAGGAGATGGCGCCGACCGCGATGACCGGCACGCCGAGGGCGTTGCGGATGCGGTCGGCGAACGGGGTCTGGTAGGAGCGGCCGAAGTCGGGGCGCTCGTCGGGCACCACCTGCCCGGTGGACACATCGATGGCGTCGGCGCCGTGGGCGGCGAAGGCCTGCGCCATCGCCACCGCGTCCGCCGCGGTGGTGCCGCCATCCGCCCAGTCGGTCGCGGAGATCCGGACCGTCATCGGGCGTCCGGCCGGCCAGACGGCACGGACCGCGTCGAAGACCTCCAGCGGGAAGCGCAGCCGGCCGGTGAGATCGCCGCCGTAGGCGTCGGTGCGGTGGTTGGTGAGCGGGGAAAGGAAGCCGGAGAGCAGATAGCCGTGGGCGCAGTGGAGTTCGAGCAGGTCGAAGCCGGCCCGGGCGGCGGACTCGGCAGCGCGGACGAACTGCTCACGGAGGGTGGCGAGTTCGGGTTCGGTCAGGGCGTGCGGGGTCTGGTTGACGCCCGGGCGGTAGGGCAGCGCCGAGGGCGCCACGAGGGGCCAGTTGCCCTCCGGGAGCGGCTGGTCGATGCCGTCCCACATCAGCCGGGTGGAGCCCTTGCGGCCGGAGTGGCCGAGCTGGACGCCGATGGCGGTGCCGGGGGCGGAGGTGTGCACGAAGTCGGTGACCCGGCGCCAGGCCGTCTCGTGCTCCGGCGCGTACAGCCCCGTACAGCCCGGCGTGATCCGCCCCTCGGGGCTGACGCACACCATCTCCGTCATCACCAGTCCGGCCCCGCCCAGCGCGCGGGCGCCGAGGTGGACGAGGTGGAAGTCGCCGGGGGTGCCGTTGTTGTCCGCGGCGGAGTACATGTCCATCGGGGAGACCACGACGCGGTTGCGCAGGGTCAGCTCACCCAGCCGGAACGGCAGGAACATCGGGGGGGTGCCGGGCGGGGTGCCCGCCTCGTCCTCGACGGCCGCGACGAATCCGGGGTCGCGGAGCCGCAGATTGTCATGGGTGACGCGGCGGCTGCGGGTGAGGAGGTTGAAGGCGAACTGGTGCGGTGGCTGGTCGAGATAGGTGGCCAGCTCCTCGAACCAGGCGAGGCTCGCGCGGGCCGCACGCTGGGTGGAGGCGACGACGGGGCGGCGCTCCTCCTCGTACGCGGCCAGCGCGCGGGCCGTGTCGGGCTGCTCCTCAAGACAGGCCGCCAGCGCCAGGGCGTCCTCGACGGCGAGCTTGGTGCCGGAGCCGATGGAGAAGTGCGCGGTGTGCGCGGCATCGCCGAGCAGCACGGTGTTGCCGTGTGACCAGCGGTCGTTGACGACCGTACGGAAGGCGGTCCAGCTGGAGTTGTTGCCGCGCAGCGGCCGGCCGCGCAGGGCGTCGGTGAAGACCTTGGCGCACCACTCGGCCGACTCGCGCTCGTCGCAGCGGTCGAGCCCGGCCGACCGCCAGACCTCCTCGCGCATCTCGACGATGACCGTGCTGGCGCCGTCCGCCGGGCCCTCCGGCCGGTCGAAGGGGTAGGCGTGGAGCTGGACGACGCCGTGCTCGGTCTCCGCGATCTCGAAGCGGAAGGAGTCGAAGGCGAAGTCGGCGGCGAGCCAGATGTAGCGGCAGTGGTGGGTGGTCAGCCGCGGGCGGAAGGCGTCGGCGTGCGCGGTGCGGGTGGCGCTGTGCACTCCGTCGGCGGCGATCACCAGGTCGTAGGCACGGGCCAGTTCGGCGGCGGGCGGGGCCTCGGTGCGGAAACGCAGCTCGATGCCGAGGTCGCGGCAGCGCCGGTGGAGCACGGCCAGCAGCCGGCGCCGGCCGAGCGCCGCGAAGCCGTGTCCGCCGGAGGTCAGGGTGCGGCCCCGGTGGACGATGTCGATGTCGTCCCAGCGGACGAACTCCGCCTGGAGGGCGCGGTAGACCTCCGGGTCGGCGTGCTCGATGCCGCCGAGGGTCTCGTCGGAGAGCACGACGCCGAAGCCGAAGGTGTCCTCGGGTGCGTTGCGCTCCCATACGGTGATCTCACGGGCGGGGTCGAGGCGCTTGAGCAGCACCGCGGCGTACAGTCCGCCCGGCCCGCCGCCGATGACGGCGACCCGCATGGCTATTTCCCCTGCCACTTGGGGGCCCGCTTCTCCGTGAAGGCGGCGTGGAATTCCGCGTAGTCGTCGCTGTTCATCAGCAGCGCCTGGGTGGCGGCGTCCATCTCCACGGCGGCGGCCAGCGGCATATCGAGCTCGGCGGTGAGCAGCGCCTTGGTCTGGGCGTGTGCCATCGCGGGCCCCTCGGCGAGCCGCTTGGCGAGCGCCGCGGCCGCCTCGTCGGCCCGGCCCTCCTCGGCCAGCTCGCTGATCAGACCGAGGCGTTCGGCCTCCGGTGCGCGGACGGTGTCGCCGAGCATCAGCAGCCGGGTGGCATGGCCGAGGCCGATGACGCGGGGCAGGAGATAGGCCGCGCCCATGTCACCGCCGGACAGTCCGACCCGGGTGAAGAGGAAGGCGAACCGGGCGGACGGGTCGGCGACCCGAAAGTCCGCGGCCAGCGCGAGCACCGCGCCCGCACCCGCCGCGACCCCGTGCACCGCCGCGATCACCGGGAACGGGCACTCCCGCACCGCCCGGACGACCTGCCCGGTCATCCGGTTGAAGTCCAGCAGCTGCGCGGTGTCCATGCCCAGGGTGGCGCCGATGATCTCCTCGACATCGCCGCCGGAGCAGAATCCGCGCCCCTCGCCCGCGAGCACCAGGGCGCGTACGGAACGCTCCCTGGACAGCTCGGCGAGCAGGTCGCGGAGGTCGGCGTAGGCCTCGAAGGTGAGCGCGTTGAGCTTGTCCGGGCGCGCCAGGGTGACGGTGGCGACCCCGTCCTGCCGCGTCACGCGAAGGTGCTGCCAGGTCTCGGTACTGCGGGCGGATCCTGCGAACGGGCTCATCGGGCTGCCTGCCCCCTTTGGCCGGGTCGGCCGGTGGATGCTGTTCCGGATGCCTCTCGAAGTTATCACCCCTTCATGACTGTCGTCATGAAAACGCGATACGACACGGGGCGACGACGGCATCCCGCCACCCGCCGCGGCCGTCGGGGTGAACGGCCGAAGGTCCCGGCCACCGCATGACGTAGGTCATCCGATCCCCGGCCGCTCGCCCCTGATTCCCCGCAGCCGCGCTTCCTACGGTGGAGAGGCCCGATCCGGTCTCAGGCCGCCGACCCGGCCCTTCACGAACGGACGAACCGCGCATGCTGGCACCGCCCACCCCTGCGACCTGGCGCATCGCGCTGCCGCGCGGCGCGACCGCCGTCCCCATCGCCCGTGCGATGGTCCGGACCGCCATGCAGGATCTCCGGGTGACGGCCGACCGGACCACCGCTCAGCTCCTGACCGCGGAGCTGGTCACCAACGCGCTCAAGCACACCTGCGGCGCCGCCCCCATCGAGCTGGTGGTGGAACAGCGGCCGACGGGCTGCCGGATCGAGGTACACGACGACAGCCCACTGCTCGTGGAGGGCCTGGGCGATCCGGTCCCGCTGGGGGAGCCGGGGGTGATGGTGGTGGGGGCACCGGGTGGCGGCGCGGCGGGGAGGCCGCCGGGCGGTCCGTTGGGCGGGCCGTCAGCCGGCCGGGCGCCGGACGGCCAGGTCCCGATGCAGCGGGGGGAGGAGGCCGGGCGGTCCGGAGACGGCGCCGGGACGGGCGTTGGTGGGGACGAGGGACCGGACGAGGGCGGCGGGCAGCCGGAAGCCGATCGCGACGCCTACGCCGACGGCTCCCCGGACTCCCGTTCCGCGGACGACGCCGACACTGATGCCGACGCCGACGCTGACGCCACTGCCGAGAACGGCACCGACACCGGCCCCTACCCCGACGCCCCCTCCCCGGCCCCGCGTGGTCTGCTGCTGATCCGGTCCCTCAGCGCGGCCTCCGGCTGTCGTCCGACGCCGCGCGGCAAGGCCGTCTGGTTCACCCTTCCCGAGGTGCGGCGCCGACGCTGACGGCGGCCGCGTCAGCACCGGTCGCGTCGGCGTCGGCCGCATCGGCGTCGGCCGCCGGGCCCTGCGCCCCCGTCGCGAGCCGCGAGCGACGGCGCCCGTAGCACGCGTAGACCAGCGCACCGGCCACCAGGAACCCGGCGAACTGGAGCCAGGTCGCCGGACCGGTGCCGTAGATCAGGTAGAGGCAGAAGGCGATGCCGAGCACCGGGCTGACCGGGAAGAGCGGGACGCGGAAGCGGCGCGGCAGATCGGGGCGGTTGCGGCGGAGCATGATCACGCTGAGGTTGACCACCGCCATGACCGCCAGCGTCCCGATGGTCGACAGGTTCATCACCGCGTCCAACGGGACGACCGCGGCCGGCACCGCGAAGACGGCCGTGACGATCCAGGTGTTGGCGACGGGCGTGGACGTCCGGGGCGAGACCCGCTCGAAGATCCGCGGGACCAGCCCGTCCCGCGCCATCGACATCAGGATGCGGGTCTGGCCGTACATGACCGCGAGAACGACCGAGGCGATGGCGACGACGGCGCCGAACGCGATCACCCCGCCGCCGAGCGTCGAGTGGGTGACGTGGTTGACGATCAGCGACAGTGCTGCGGGCCGGCCGCCGACCTGGCCGGCGGAGAGCGCGCCGATGGCGGAGAGCGCGACCAGGCAGTACAGGACGGTGACCACACCGATGCAGACCATGATCGCGACGGGGATGTTCCGCCGCGGGTCCCTGGCCTCCTCACCGGCCGTGGTGATCGCGTCGAAGCCGATGTACGAGAAGAACGCGAGCGAGGCACCGGAGGTGATGCCGGCGACGCCCTCAGGGGCGAACGGTGACAGGTTGCCGGCCTGGAAGGCGCTGAAGCCGATCACGCAGAACAGGACCAGGATCGCGAGCTTCAGCACGGCCATCGCGGCGGTCGCGCGGGCGCTCTCCCGGATGCCGCGGACGAGCAGCAGCGCGGCGAGCAGCATCACGACGACGGCCGGGATGTTGACGATGCCGCCGTCGCCGGGGGGCTGGGAGAGCGCGGCTGGCAGCTGCCAGCCGGTCAGGCTGCCGAGCAGCTCATTGAGGTACTGGCCCCAGCCGACGGCGACCGCCGAGACCGAGATGCCGTATTCGAGCAGCAGGCACCAGCCGACGAGGAAGGCGAGGCGCTCGCCGAGGGTGGCGTAGGCGTAGGAGTAGGCGCTGCCGGACACCGGTATCGCGCCGCCCAGCTCCGCGAAGGAGAAGGCGGTGAAGACGCAGGTGACGGCCGCCAGGACGAAGGACACGAGGACGGCGGGACCGGCCTCGGCGACGGTGTCGGACAGGCCGACGAAGATACCGGTGCCGACGATGGCGCCGATGCCGAAGCAGATGAGCTGGAAGAGCCCCATGCTGCGCCGGAGGCCGTTGCCTTCGAGGTCCGCGCCCGATTCGGCGATGAGGAGGTCGGGCGATTTGATGCGCAGTCCGGACGGACGCAGGAAGGGCGGGCGCACGGTGTGGTTCTCTCTCTGGTGGTGCGACGCGCGTGGCGGGGGTGGGGCCACACACGGAGCGGGGTCCGGACCGGTGGGTCCGAACCCCGCGAGCGGATCGATGGTAACCGCCGAAACCGTATGATCGCCCGTTTGCGTGTATGGCTATGCGGTGGGCTGTTTTGTGCGGTGCGCGCCCGCGCGGGCCCTACCGGGCGAGCGTGGCGACCAACACCGCCTTGATGGTGTGCATCCGGTTCTCCGCCTCGTCGAAGACGACCGAGTGCGCGGACTCGAAGACCTCGTCGGTGACCTCCAGCGACGACAGTCCGTGCCGGGCGTGGATCTCCCGGCCGACCGCGGTGCCCAGGTCGTGGTACGCGGGCAGGCAGTGCAGGAACTTCACGTCCGGCTTGCCGGTGGCACGCAGCACGTCCATGGTCACCGCGTACGGGACGAGCAGCGCGATCCGCTCGTCCCAGACCTCCTTGGGTTCGCCCATGGAGACCCAGACGTCGGTCGTCACGAAGTCCGCGCCGCGCACGCCCTCGGCCACGTCCTCGGTGAGCGTGATGCGGGCGCCGGAGGCGTCGGCCAGCCGCTGCGCCTCGGCGATGACCGTCTCCTCGGGCCACAGCTTCTCGGGCGCCACGATCCGTACGTCCATGCCGAGCAGGGCGCCGGTGACGAGGTAGGAGTTGCCCATGTTGTTCCGGGCGTCGCCGAGGTAGGCGAAGGCGGTCTCCGTCAGGGGGCGGCCCCGGCCGTGCTCGACCATCGTCAGCACGTCGGCGAGCATCTGGGTCGGGTGCCAGTCATCGGTCAGCCCGTTGAAGACCGGCACCCCGGCGTGGGCGGCCAGTTCCTCGACGTCGGACTGCCGGCTGCCGCGGAACTCGATACCGTCGAACATCCGGCCCAGGACCCGGGCGGTGTCCTTCACCGACTCCTTGTGCCCGATCTGCGAGCCGGACGGGTCCAGATAGGTGGTGGAGGCACCCTGGTCCGCGGCGGCGACCTCGAAGGAGCAGCGGGTCCGGGTCGAGGTCTTCTCGAAGATCAGGGCGATGTTCTTACCCTGGAGACGAGGGACCTCGGTGCCGGCGCGCTTGGCCGCTTTCAGCTCGGCCGCCAGGTCGATCAGTCGGCGGAATTCCTCGGCGCTGAAGTCCAGCTCCTTGAGGAAGTGGCGGCCCGTGAGGTCTATCGCCATGGGTGGGCTCCTGGGTTCGCGGCGGTCGGGACGGACTCGGACCCTGGAATTATATACGCACGCACGCATCCCTATACGGGCTGGCGGCTGCCGTACGGGTCCGGCCCCTCCTCCCGGGCGGAGTACCCGGCACGCTCAGGCTGCCCCCGACACCGCGTCCCTCGCCACCGGACAGCTCATACAGCGCGGCCCGCCGCGGCCGCGCCCCAGCTCGCTCCCCGGGATCGTGATCACCTCGATGCCGCGCTTGCGGAGGAAGGTGTTCGTGGTGACGTTCCGCTCGTACGCCACCACCACGCCCGGCTCCACCGCCAGCACATTGCAGCCGTCGTCCCACTGCTCCCGCTCGGCGGAGTGCACGTCCTGGGTCGCGGTCAGCACCCGGATGTCCGCCAGCCCCAGCGAGGCCGCTATGGCGCGGTGCATATGCTCCGGCGGATGGTCGGTGACCTTGAGGTCCTGATCCCCCGAGCCCGGCTCGATGGTGTACGAGCGGAGCATCCCCAGGCCCTCGTACTGGGTGAAGGTATCTCCGTCGATCATCGTCATCACGGTATCCAGATGCATGAACGCCCGGCGCTTCGGCATATCCAGGGCCACGATCGTGCGCGCCGAACCCGCCGCGAACAGCCCCCGCGCCAGCAGCTCGACGGCCTGGGGCGTGGTCCGTTCGCTCATCCCGATCAGTACCGCGCCACTGCCCATCACCAGGACGTCGCCGCCCTCGATCGTCGAGGGGTAATCCGCCTGCCCCTCCGACCAGACGTGGAAGTCCCCGCCGCGGAAGAGCGGATGGTGCCGGTAGATCGCCTCGTAGTGCACGGTCTCGCGCTGCCGGGCGGGCCAGCGCATCGAGTTGATCGACACCCCGTTGTAGATCCAGGCGGAGGTGTCGCGGGTGAAGAGGTGGTTGGGCAGCGGGCCCAGCAGGAAGTCGTCCAGGTCCATCACATGGAAGCGGACGGAGGTCGGCTCGGCGTGCCGCTCCAGGAACTCCCGTTTGGTCATGCCGCCTACCAGCGCCTCGACGAGTTCCGGCACGGGCAGTTCGTCGAAGGCGGCCCGCAAATGGTCGGTGGCCAGCGGCCCGTATTCCTTCTCGTCGAAGACGCGGTCGAGGACGAGCCGCCGCGCCTCGGGGATCTGGAGGCTCTCGGCCAGCAGATCCCCGAAGAGGTGCACCTCCACCCCCCGGTCCCGGAGCACATCCGCGAAACCGTCGTGCTCGGCCCGCGCCCGGCGCACCCACAGGACGTCATCGAAGAGCAAGGCGTCCTTGTTCGAGGGCGTGAGCCGCTTCAGCTCCAGATCGGGGCGGTGCAGGATGACCCGGCGCAGCCGCCCGGCCTCGGAGTCGACTTGGAATCCCATCCACCCATCTTGGCCGCTCGGACGGCTCTGCGGAGGGAGTCGGGCGATGTCGGTCCGGTCAGGCCCGGGAGTTGCGCGAAAGCACCGGCAGTCACGTGGGCCCCAGGAGTGTTCCCGGGCCTGCGGCTCGTGCCCGGCCACCCGCTCTCCGCCGCCACGGCATCCAGGCGGTCTGCGACGGGCCGGGAGGGGAAGGAACTCTCCCTCCCTCCCCTCCAGTCCGCCTACAGCCGCGGGTCCACCGGCTCCGACTCCAGGGCGAGCACCGCGAAGACCGCCTCATGGATCCGCCACAGCGGTTCGCCGTCCGCCATCCGGTCGAGCGCCTCCAGGCCGAGCGCGTACTCCCGCAGGGCCAGCGAGCGCTTGTGGCCCAGGTGCCGGACGCGCAGCCGCCGGAGGTTCTCCGGACGGGTGTACTCCGGCCCGTAGATGATCCGCAGGTACTCGCGGCCACGGCACTTGACGCCCGGCTGGACGAGCCGGCCGTCGGCCTGCCGGATCAGCGCCTGCACCGGCTTGACCACCATGCCCTCGCCGCCGGCCGCGGTCAGCTCCTGCCACCAGGCGATACCGGCGGCGACCGAGGTCTCGTCCCCGGTATCCACCAGGATCCGCCGGGTCGTGGCGAGCAGCCCCGGCAGGTCCGTGGCGCCGCCGGCCCTCCCGCTGTCCCGGGCCGCCACCGCGCCCTCGGCCGCGATCAGCCGGTCGAGCAGGGCGAGCTGCTCGGTGTGCGCCAGTCCGGCGAGGCTGCGGCCCCGCACCGCGAGGATCTGGAACGGTGCGAGCCGCACACCGTCCAGCTCCCCGAGCCCGGCGCCGCCGCCCGGCACCTGCGGCTCCTCGTCGTCCGCCGCTGTCGCCCCGACGCGCCAGCAGTAGCGCCGGTACGCCTCGGTGAACGCGGCCGCGTCCGCCGCCCGGTCCTGCTGCCGGCCGCGCAGCGGTGCCACCTCGACCCCGCGGGCGGCCGCCGCGTCCAGCGCACCGAGCACGCCCGGGAACGCCGCCCCGGACGCCGCGCCCACCGCCGCGTACTGCTTGCGCAGCAGACCGGTCGCCTTCAGGGACCAGGGCATCAGCTCGGCGTCCAGCAGCAGCCAGTCGGTCTCCAGCTCGTCCCACAGACCGGCCTCCTCGGCGCAGTCCCGGACCCGCCGCAGCAGGCGCTCGGTCACCTCCGGGTCGTCGAAGAACGGCCGGCCGGTACGGGTGTACAGGGCGCCCGAGACCCCCTTGGGCACGCCGATGGGGGTACCTCCCATGCCGTTAGGGCCATGGGGGAGTTCACCGGCCACGGTCTCGTCACGGCACACCAGCGCCACCGCACGGGACCCCATGTGCTTCTCCTCGCACACCACTTCCCGTACGCCGTCGGCCCGGTAGCCGGCGAACGCCTCCGCGGGGTGCTCCAGGTACCCCTCCTCCGACGAGGTCGCGCAGGGCGCCATCGTCGGCGGGAGGTACGGCAGCAGCCGCGGGTCGATCGCGAAACGGCTCATCACCTCCAGCGCGGCCGCGGCGTTCTCCTCCTTGACCGCGAGGCGGCCCATGTACCGGGTCTCCACGATCCGCCGCCCGGCCACATCGTTCAGATCGAGCGGACGGCCGTCCGCCCCGCCGGGCGCCTCCGACGCCAGCGGCTTCGTGGGCTCGTACCAGACCCGCTCGGCCGGTACGTCCACCAGCTCGCGCTCCGGCCACCGCAGCGCGGTCATCGCCCCGCCGAAGACACAGCCGGTGTCCAGGCAGAGGGTGTTGTTGAGCCAGGTGGCGCGCGGGGTGGGGGTGTGGCCGTAGACGACGGCGGCGCGGCCGCGGTAGTCCTCGGCCCAGGGGTAGCGCACCGGCAGGCCGAACTCGTCGGTCTCGCCGGTCGTGTCCCCGTACAGCGCGAAGGAGCGCACCCGCCCCGAGGTCCGGCCGTGGTATTTCTCCGGCAGCCCGGCGTGGCACACCACGAGGCCGCCACCGTCCAGGACGTAGTGGCTGACCAGGCCGCGGATGAACTCCGCGACCTCGGTACGGAAGGCCGCGTCCTCCTTCTCCAGCTGCTCGACGGTCTCGGCGAGCCCATGGGTGTGCTGGACCTTGCTGCCCTTGAGGTAGCGGCCGAGCTTGTTCTCGTGGTTGCCCGGCACACACAGCGCATGCCCGGCCCCGACCATGCCCATCACCAGTCGCAGCACGCCGGGGCTGTCCGGCCCGCGGTCGACGAGGTCACCGACGAAGACCGCCGTACGGCCCTGGGGGTGTACCGCGTCCACCGGCCGGCCGAGCGCGTCGCGCACCAGCGCATAGCCCAGCCTGCCGAGCAGGGTCTCCAGCTCGGAACGGCAGCCGTGGATGTCCCCGATGATGTCGAACGGACCGGTGAGATGGCGCAGATCGTTGAACCGCCGCTCCGTGACGACCTCGGCCGACTCCACCTCCTCCGGGCCGCGCAGGATGTGCACCTTGCGGAAGCCCTCCCGCTCCAAGTGGCGCAGGGAACGGCGGAGTTCACGCTGGTGGCGCTGGATGACCCGGCGGGGCAGCCCGGCCCGGTCGGCGCGCGCCGCATTGCGTGCGGCGCAGACCTGCTCGGGCATGTCCAGCACGATCGCCACCGGGAGGACGTCATGCTCCCGGGCCAGCCGCACCAGCTGGGTACGCGCCTCGGACTGCACATTGGTGGCGTCCACGACCGTCAGCCGCCCGGCGGCCAGCCGCTTGCCCGCGATGAAGTGCAGGACGTCGAAGGCGTCACCGCTGGCGCTCTGGTCGTTCTCGTCGTCGCTGACCAGCCCCCGGCAGAAGTCGGAGGAGAGGACCTCGGTCGGCCGGAAGTGCCGGGCGGCGAAGGTGGACTTGCCGGAGCCGGTGGCTCCGATCAGCACCACGAGGGAGAGGTCGGGCACGGCGAGCGTACGCGGCGCCCGCTCGGTCCGGGGCTGCGACGGCGGCTCCCCGCTCCCCTGCCGGGGACCGCTGTCCTGCGCGCTCCCGCTCTCCTGCTGGCCCTCGTGCGGGTGCTCGTTCTTCTCGCCGTACCCGGTACGGTCGTCGTCCGTCATGCCGCGACCTCCTTCCCCCTCATCGAAGCACTGCTGACACCTTCAGGCGCCCGGTCTTCCCGGACGCTCCCGCTGCCTTCGGACTGCCGGTCCTCCCGGCTGCCGCCCTCGGGGCCGCGGTCTGCCCTGCTGTTCCCACTGCCTTCAGGGTCTCGGCCTTGCCGGCTGTTCCCACTGCCTTCAGGGTCTCGGCCTTGCCGGCTGTTCCCACTGCCTTCCGGGCCGCTGCTGTCGTCACCGGCCCTGCGGAAGTGCGCGAGCTGGGTGGGCGGGCCGACCTCGGGGTCGTCCGGGCCCACCGGGCCGAAGCTCACCTCGTAGCCGTGCCGGGCGGCGACCTCGCGCGCCCACTGCCGGAACTCCTCCCGGGTCCACTCGAAGCGGTGGTCCGCATGCCGCACCCGGCCGGCCGGCAGCGACTCCCAGCGCACGTTGTACTCGACGTTCGGCGTCGTCACCACGACCGTGCGCGGCCTGGCCGACCCGAACACCGCGTACTCCAGCGCCGGCAGCCGCGCCGGATCGACATGCTCGACGACCTCGCTGAGCACCGCCGCGTCATACCCCTTCAGCCGGCCGTCGGTGTACGCCAGCGACCCCTGTACGAGCCGTACGCGTTCCGACTGCCGCTCGGACATCCGGTCCAGCCGCAGCCGGCGGCGCGCCTCGTGCAGCGCCCGCATCGACACATCCACGCCGACGATCTCGGTGAACTGCCTCTCCTGGAGCAGCGCACCGACCAGCTGGCCCTGCCCGCAGCCCAGGTCCAGCACCCGCGCCGCCCGGGCAGAGCGCAGGACCGCGAGGATCGCCTCCCGCCGCCGGACGGCGAGCGGCACCGGCTTCTCCTCGGTGTCCGCCTCCTCGTCCACGGCGTTGTCGAGCTCCTCCGCGGCCACATCGTCCGACTCGGCCAGCCGCTCCAGTTCCAGCCGCTCCATGGCCTGGCGCGTCAGCGACCAGCGCCGCGCGAGATAGCGGCCGACGATCACCCGCTGCTCCGGATGGCCCTCCAGCCAGCCCTCGCCGGCCCGCAGCAGCTTGTCGACCTCGTCGGGCGCGACCCAGTAGTGCTTGGCGTCGTCCAGCACCGGCAGCAGCACATACAGATGCCGCAGCGCCTCGGCCAGCCGGCACTCCCCTTCCAGCACGAGCCGTACATAGCGCGAGTCGCCCCACTCCGGGAACGTCTCGTCCAGCGGTACCGGCTCGGCCCGCACCGTCCAGCCCAGCGGCCGGAACAGCTTGTCCACCAGCTCCGGGCCACCCCGGGCGGGCAGCACCGGCACCTCGATACGCAACGGCAGCGCCTGCGCCGCCAGCTCGGGCCGTGCCGTGCACTGCCCCTTCATCGCGCTGGCGAAGACGGTCCGCAGCGCCACCGCCAACAGCGAGGAGGCCGCGTACGGACGGTCGTTCACATACTGGCCCAGCGCCGAATCCGGCGCGCCGCCCCGGCCCTTGCCGCGGCTCTTGCGCACCAGGGCGATGGGATCGACCTCCAGCAGCAGTGCGGCGGTGCACCGTTGTGCGTCGGCCTCCGGATAGAAGACATGCGCGGTGCCCTGCGACGTCGAGAACCGCTGCGCCTTGTCGGGATGCTTGTGCAGCAGAAAGCCGAGGTCGGTCGCGGGACGGTCGGCGCTGCCGGTGGTGGTTATCGTCAGGAACACGCGTCCGAGTATTGCCGCAAGACAGCCCGGGTCCCACCGGTTTTCCGCAACAGCGCCGCCCTGCCCGGCGTCAGCCCAACTGCGACTGCACCTGCGTCGAGATCAGCTCCAAGTGGTCCAGATCGTCCAGGTCCAGCATCTGTAGGTAGACACGGGACGCGCCGATCGCGGCATAGCGGCCGATCTTGTCGACGACCTCGGCGGGCGAGCCCGCCAGGCCGTTGGCTTTCAGCTCGTCCACCTCGCGCCCGATGGCCGCGGCCCGTCGCGCCACCTCGGCATCGTCCCTCCCGACGCAGGCCACGAGGGCGTTGGAGTACACCAGCTCATCGCCCTTCCGCCCGGCGGCTTCGGCGGCCGCCCGCACCCGTCCGAACTGGCGCGCACTGTCTTCGAGCGAAGCGAAGGGGATATTGAACTCATCGGCGTACTGCGCCGCCAGCCGCGGTGTACGCGTCGCACCGTGGCCGCCGACCAGCACCGGCACCTTGCCCTGGGCGGGCTTGGGCAGCGCGGGCGAATTCTCCAGCTGGTAGTAGGTCCCGTCGTAGCTGAACTCCTCTCCTGTTGCGGTGGCCCACAGGCCGGTGATGATCGCCAGCTGCTCTTCCAGCCGTCCGAACTTCTCCTTGGGGAACGGAATGCCGTACGCCTTGTGCTCCTCCTCGAACCAGCCCGCCCCGAGGCCCAGTTCGACCCGGCCGCCCGACATCTGGTCGACCTGGGCGACCTGGATGGCGAGCACACCCGGCAGCCGGAAGGTGCCGGCCGTCATGAGCGTGCCGAGACGGATGCGCCGGGTCTCACGAGCGAGACCGGCCAGCGTGATCCAGGCATCGGTCGGGCCGGGCAGGCCGTCGGCATCGCCCATCCGGAGATAGTGGTCCGAGCGGAAGAACGCATCGAAACCAAGATCCTCAGTAGCTTTGGCGACCTTCAGCAGAGTCTCGTAGGACGCGCCCTGCTGCGGCTCGGTGAAGATTCGTAGGTCCATACCTCCATCCTGCACTCCGCACGACACCCCAACCGTCGGCGAGCGTTTCGGCGCAGCGGGTCGGACTGGGTATGGGTGCGTGGGGGGATGGGGGGATGGACACGGCCGGCGGTGGGCGGGGCCTGCCCATGAATGGCGCGAGACATGCGACGGGGCGAGCGCAGGGGTTGGTGCGGTCGTGCGGCGCTGTGGTGCTCAGGCGGGGTTCCGGTCGCGCACCTCCAGTTTCTCCAGTATTCCGGCCACGCGGTCTCTCGATTCATCGACCGTGTCCATCGCCTCGACGCAGGTCCAGTACATCCCCTCCTCGTCCGCCAGCAGCACCACCGCCACCAGCGCTTCGCACACCTCTCGCAGCAGGAGGCACAGGCCGGTTAAAGCCGCCTTGGCATCCCGCACCTCGGACAGCTGAGCCGCCCGCAGCCCACCGGTGAACGACGCCGGGCACAGCAGTCCCCCGCTGAACCGCCCGCCTGCGTCGCCCAATCCCCGGGCCCTGGACCGCACTTCGTACGGCCCGAATATCGCGAGATGGCTGCCGACCGCCTCCGCCAAGGCCTGCGCCTGCCATGCCTCGACGATCACTCCCTGAACCGTGTTCGCCTCTGCCAGCCCGCGTCGACTGGCCACGATGATCCGCACCGCGTCCATCCGCTCCCCTCCTTTCCCCTTCATTCGCATGCACCCTGCACTCTTTCCACTACCCAGAGTGAATGCGAACACCCAAAAAAGCCAGGGGAATTCGCAAATCTGTGGACAAGCAAGGCGATGTGGAAAGATCCATGACTCCGGAGAGTGACAAGCGGCTGTCGTACCCCCGCTCCCTCCCCTTCCGCCCCAGCGCCCCCACCCCTCACACCACCGGCACAAGCCACGCGAAACCGCCGAAGCGAACACGGACCGGACCACCGGGCGAACAGCACACGGCACCACGGACAACACACCAGGGGCGGGGCCGGCGTTCACACCCCGCCGGCCCCGCCCCTGCGCCCCCGCGCTCCTCGCTCCCCCGTGTCCTCCGCTCCGTCCCCCGCCCTACTCCTCGCCCTCCCGCGGCCGGTCCGGGCGCGCCGAGCGGACCGCCGGGAAGCGCGACTCATTGCGCTCGATCTTCGCGGCGAGCGCCGCCAGGGCGTCGATCCCCAGCGCCTCGCAGAACTGGAGCAGATA
Organism: Streptomyces platensis; assembly: GCF_008704855.1. NCBI lineage: Bacteria > Bacillati > Actinomycetota > Actinomycetes > Kitasatosporales > Streptomycetaceae > Streptomyces > Streptomyces platensis. Next base: position 6,646,330 of record NZ_CP023691.1, on the reverse strand, counting down.
CGCCAGCACGTCCGCGACCTCGTCCTCGACCCGGCCGGCCTTCCCCGGGTTCGCCATCACCTTCGCCGACTCCTCCGGCGTCAACCACTGGAAGATCTCGACGAGTTCCGCGGCCTCGACGCTGAGCGCCGCGGCCAGGTTCTTGGGCGTGTGGTACTGCTGCCAGTCCCGCGCGGCCGCGAATTCGGCCAGCCGTCGCTGCAGCGCATGAAGATCCTCGCTCATACCCCTAGGTGTAGCACCTGGACGCCGGGCAGCCCCTCGGCGACCGAGGGATCCCGCACCGTCCCCAGCAGCCGCACATGCCCGCGGTCGGTCATCCGCAGGGCCAGCGACACCAGCTCACGCGCCTGCCTGGGGTCCATACAGCGGTCCATCCCGTCGGCCATCACCGTCATCTGCTGATGAGCGGACGGCACCTCCCCCACCGGATCCATGGCCAGCACCTCCGGCCCGGTGAGCAGCACCAGCGCCAGGGCGAGAAACCGCAGCTCACCGTCGCCGAGCTGCTCGACGGGCAGCTCGCCGAGCTCCCCCCGGTCGAGGACCGCCCGCACGCCCGCTACCCCGGCCCGTGGCCCCGCGGTGCCCACCGGCCAGGCCGGCACAGCGGCGCCGGCGGGCGATTCCCCCGTACCGCCCGCCTGCCGCGGCACCGCACGCAGCCCCTCGACGGGACCGGCGCAGGCCTCCCGTACCGCCGCGACCAGCACCGCATGCCGTCGTGCACACTCCTGGCTCGTCCGCTCCAGCACCGCGGGCAGGTTGTCGCAGGACGACCGCAGCCGCCCCTCGGCCCGCGCGCCCTCCGTATCGCGGCTCCAGCCGCCCGCCTCACCACTACTGCCCTTACGCTTCCGCGGCCCTCCGGCCCCGGCAGCCCCGCCCGGCTTCCCCGGCCCGCCCCGCAAGCCCGCCTCCCGGCCACTCCGCCGCACCCCGGCTCCATGTCCGGCACCACCGGCCGCGCCGGCCGTACCGGCCCCATCGGCACCGTCCGCACCACATGCACCGTCCGGCCCGGCTCCCCCCGTACCGCCCGTCCCCGCGCCCCGCATGACCTCCGGCTGCGGGTCGCACACGAACGCCGACCGCAGCGCGACCACGACCTGTTCGGCCGCCGCGAGGACCAGGCGCTGCCCCGCCGTCTTGCCCGCGACGCGCAACGGCAGGAGCGAGGTGCCGAGCCGGTCGTCGGGCAACGGGGCACGGGTCACCGGAGTCGCCCCCGCGGTGTGCCAGGCCGCCTGGACGGTGGGGCGGTCCGGGTCGGTGAGCGCGGTGGTCAGCAGGGTCTCTCCGCCACCGGTCAACCGCTCCCCGACGATGCGGAGTTCGGGCTCGGCCTGGACGGCGAGATCGAGGCTGACGGGGCCGGCCGGACCGTCGACCGTGCAGCCGATCCGGAACCCCCGCCGCCCCTGTGCGTCGGGGCGCGCCAGGGCCGGCACACACGCCGCCGGGCTGCCCGCCACCTCCCGCACGGCCCGCGCCAGCGACTCACCACTGCCGAGCCGGGCGAGGATCTCGTACGCCTGAAGCGCACTGGACTTGCCGCTTCCGCTCTCACCGCTCAGCAGCGTCAGCCGGGTGAGCGGCAGGGTGAGGCCGCGATGGGTTTTGAAGGCGGACAGCCGTAATTCGGTCACCGCCGGCCGCACAGTCTCGGTATTCATGCCGGGACGCTATGCAGCACCCCGACCGGAGAACCGTTACGCCCAACAGCTCTTCCTACGAATGGGGGACGCCCCCGAGTGCCGTTTCCGCGACCTCGGTGCCAACGGGGGCCAGCAGAAAGACATTGGTGTCGACGCGGTGCATCCCGCTGCCGAGCCCGAAGACGACTCCGCTGGAGAAGTCCAGGATGCGCTTGGCGACGTCGGTGTCGGCGCTGCTGAGGTCCAGCAGGACGGGGATCTGCGCCATCAAGTACTCGGCGACCTCACGGGCGTCCGCGAAGGTCTGGACGCGGATGACGATGAACCGCCGCAGCTGCTCCGCCGGCTCCTCCTCGGGGAGGGCACGGTGGTCGGGCCAGGAAGGCCATCCGCTGCTGCTGCGGAGCGGGACGACCTCGGCGAGCCCTTCCCACTGCTCGTCGGTGGCATCGGGGCCGTTCACCGAATCACCTCACCCAGGGGAGCGCTGGCTGTCTGCGGTATCTGCATCGCACAATTCTAGGGATAGACGTACAAAGCCCGGCGGACGCGACACACGCCGCGTCGCGTCCGGTTCCATCCTGCACCATGGCCGCTGACCTGTGCTGACATCCTCGGCAGATATCCTGCGTCGAGATTCTGTGTGCCCGTTCATCCCCCTTGTCACGGAGGTCCGTTCTGTCGTGAGCTCTGAGCCTCCCGGCCGTCGGCCGCGTGGACTGCGCGGCCTGCGCAAACCCGCGAAGAAGCGGCCCGCGGGACCGCCGCCCGCCGAGACCGCGGCCGGTTCCGCCACGCCGGAACCGCCGGCCGAAACCCCCAGCAGCATCATCACCGCGGCCCTCTACCGTGACGGACACCGCGTCAGTACCCATGACACGCTCGCCGACGCCTTCCGGCAGCAGCGCGCCACCTCCGACACCCTCGCCTGGATCGGCCTGCACCGCCCCACCTCCGCCGAACTGGTCACCCTGGCAACGGAGTTCGACCTCCATCCGCTCGCCATCGAAGACGCCCTGGAGGCGCACCAGCGGCCCAAGCTGGAGCGCTACGGCGGCACCCTCTTCGTCGTTCTGCGCGCCGCGCGCTACCTCGACGACCCCGAGGAGGTCGACTTCGGCGAGCTGCATGTCTTCGTCGGCCGGGACTTCGTGATCACCGTGCGGCACGGCGGCGCCCCCGACCTGTCGGCCGTACGCCAGCGCATGGAGGACACCCCCGAACTCCTCAAACGCGGCCCCGAAGCCGTCCTCTACGCGATCCTCGACGCGGTCGTGGACGGCTACGCACCGGTCGTCGACGGTGTCCAGACCGATATCGACGAAATCGAGACCGAGGTCTTCGGCGGCGACCCCCGGGTTTCCCGCCGTATCTATGAACTCTCCCGTGAGGTGGTCGAGTTCCAGCGCGCCACCCGCCCGCTGAACGGCATGCTGGAGAGCCTGACCGCGGGCTTCGAGAAGTACGCCATCGACGAGGAACTGCGCCGCTATCTGCGCGATGTGGCCGACCACGTCCTGCACACCACGGAGCGGGTGGACGGCTTCCGGCAAGCCCTTCAGGACATCCTCACCGTCAACGCGACCCTGGTGAACCAGCAGCAGAACGCCGAGATGCGCGCTCTGGCCGAGGCCGGTTTCGAGCAGAACGAGGAGGTCAAGAAGATCTCGGCATGGGCGGCGATCCTCTTCGCGCCGACCCTGGTCGGGACGATCTACGGCATGAACTTCGACCAGATGCCGGAGCTGCACTGGGTCTTCGGCTACCCCTTCGCCCTCGTCCTGATGGCGGTCGTCTGCACCAGCTTGTACCTCATCTTCAAACGGCGCCGCTGGCTCTGACCAACGACTGCCGGGGGCGGCAGCCGGGCGGGAACCCCGGAGCGGGGCTCAGGGCCGTCAGCGCGGGGCCAGACCGGTCCGGTAGGCGATGATCACGAGCTGGGCGCGGTCCCGGGCGCCGAGTTTGGCCATCGCGCGGTTCACATGGGTTTTGGCGGTGAGCGGGGTGACGAAGAGCCGCTCGGCGATCTCGTCGTTGGACAGACCCGTGGCGACCAGGGTGACGACCTCGTGTTCCCGCGGGGTGAGTGTGGCCAGTGACGGCGGCGTGTGCGGGCCGGGTGGTGCGGGCTGCGCCAGGAAGCGGTTGATCAGGGCCTTGGTCGCGGTCGGCGAGAGCAGGGAGTCGCCGGCCGCCACCACCCTGATGGCGTCCAGCAGTTCATCGGGGTTGATGCCCTTGCCGAGGAATCCGCTGGCGCCGGCGCGAAGAGCCTCGGCGACGTATTCGTCGTTCTCGAAGGTGGTCAGTACCAGGATCCGGACGCCCGCGAGGTCCTCGTCCCCGGTGATGAGCCGGGTGGCGGCGAGCCCGTCGAGGTCGGGCATCCGGATGTCCATGAGGACCAGGTCGACGCGGTGGCTGCGGGCCCTTTCGACCGCCTCACGTCCCGTGGAGGCTTCGGCGACCACGTCCATGTCGGCGGCGGAGTCGATGAGTATGCGGAAGGTGCCGCGCAGGAGGGCCTGGTCGTCGGCGAGCAGGACACGGATGGTCAAGGTCAGCCCTTTCGGCGGGTGCGGAGCGGTAGTTCGGCGTGGATGCGGAAGCCTCCGGTGGGGCGCGGTCCGGCGGTGAGGGTGCCGCCGGCGGCCCGGGCCCGCTCGTGCATCCCGATCATTCCGTGACCGGTGCCGCTACCCGGGGCTGCTGCGGTGGCCGGGGTGGCGGGTCGGTTGCCGCTCCTGGTCTTCGGGGAGCCAGGGCCGTCGTCCTCGACGGTTATCCGCAGGGCATCGGTGCGGTAGTGCAGCTGGACCTGCGCGGAGACCGGGCCGACGTGCTTGCGGGTGTTGGTCAGGGCTTCCTGGATGATCCGGTAGGCCGTCATATCGGTGACCGGCGGCAACTCCTGCGGCTGTCCGGTCCGTTCGAGGGTGAGGGCGAGACCGGAGTGGCGGAAGGAGCCCAGCAGAGCGTCGAGGCCGGCGAGGCCGGGTGCGGGTTCGTGGGGCGCGGCCGGGTCGTCGCCGTATCGGAGCAGCCCTACGGTGGCGCGGAGCTCGTCCAGTGCCGCCCGGCTGGTGTCCCGGATCCGTTCCAGTGCCTGGTAGGCGTGTTCGGGGTCGGCGCGCATCAGATGGTGGGCGACGCCTGCCTGGGCGTTGACCAGGGTGATGTGGTGGGCGAGGACGTCGTGGAGCTCCCGGGCGATGCGGAGGCGTTCCTCGGTGACGCGGCGGTGGGCCTCTTCCTCTCTGGTGCGTTCGGCCCGTTCGGCCCGCTCCAGGGCGGAGGTGAGCAGTTGCCGGCGGCTGCGGACGGCGTCGCCGCTGGCCACCGCGAGGCCCAGCCCGGCGATCAGGGACAGGTGTTCCCAGAGGTTCTCCAGAGCGGGGCGGGAGATCAGCGAGGTGGCGACGAGTACGCCGATCGCCGCTGCGCGCACGCGCCAGGTGGTACGCCGGCCGGTGTGCATCGTCATCGAGTAGAGCGCGACCGCGGTGGCGACGGGCGACGACCCCGAGTACGAGAGGACGAGGATCTGGGCGATGTTCACGGCCGTGGTCGCCGCGACCACCGGCACCGGCCGGCGGCTGCGGGCCACCAGGGGCGCACACGCCAGTGCCAGGCCGGTGAGGAACGAGGCGACCGAGGTCCGGTGGTAGTAGGCGGAGCCTGCCGCCACCGGGGCGGCCAGGACGAAGCAGCTGACCGCGAGGGCCAGGTCCCCCCGCCACGGCCGGGCCCGTAGCGACTGCCTGAGCCGGTCGATCATCTGCACTCCTTCACCGTACGCAGCGCCCCGGACCAGCCATGACGCGCATCCGCCCGGCACCGCCCCCGGGCTCGATGGACGAACCGGGGACGACGCCCGGCCCGACCCGGGTCACGCCCGGTCAGGGCCGGGACGGCGCGCGACGCACCCGCCTCCTGCGGATCGTCCATGACCGTGCACAGGACGCCCGGTGCCGGTCGTCATCAGGTGGCTGCCACCGTCATCTCCTCCTGCGCCAGCAGCTTCTGTAGCTGGTCCTTCTCGGCGTGCAGGCGCTCCAGCAGCACGGCCCGCTGTTCCTCGGAGAGCGAGCCGGTCGAGCGGGTCGTGAGACGCGAGGCGTCGCTCCACTCGCGCAGGCCGCGGTCCGCGGACCACCGCAGCATCAGATCATCGATGTGTGCGGCGGCACGGAGCCAGTCCAGGGCGGTGCTGGGGTGGGGCGCGGGGGTGCACATCCGGTTCTTCTCGGCGTCGTCCTCATATGCGGCCTCGACGTGGGCGGCGAATGCGGCGCTGAACACCTGCTGGCACGGGACCAGCGCCTGCAAGGTGATGCCGGAGCCACTGAACACCGGCACCGTCGGCCGCGGTTCGAGGCCATCGGCGGTGCAGTCGATGTAGAGGGTTCCGGGGCGGGCGGGGACGGTCGTCCCGTCGAGTTCCACCGTGTCGGCGCCGATGCGCCGGACCCTGCCGTGGCGGACGACATCGGGAATCCGCCGGAGCTGTGCCAGTTCGGACCGGGTGACCGTCGCGCAGCGGAACGCCGTCGGTGTGACGTCCGACGACAGCCTGAGCAGGGAGCCGTTGGCTTCCAGCCGCTGAAAGAGCTCGTCGATCGTGTCGGATTCGAGCACCGCCCGCACCCGGGCGCTGAGCGATTCGGCCCGGACCGCGGCGAACTCCGGGCCGGGCTGGATCTGCGCACGGTCGAGCAGCCAGGCGTCGCGCGGCATGATCCAGGTGAGGTCCGCCGGGTCGACGCCGTGCCGCAGCAGCCAGAGGCAGGCGTCGATGCCCGTCTTTCCCGCGCCCACCACGGTGTAGTGCGAGGACGCGGCCTCCAGGGACGGCAGCTCGTTGGGAGTGATCAGCCGGACCCCGGGACCCACGTCGTACCTCGGCGGGCACATCGCCGGAACCGTGACGTTCATATAGGTGGCGTCCACGGTCCGCCGGCGCACCCGTATGCCGAACTCGGCACCGCTGACGACGGAGTGACACCGCTGGACATCCGGTCGCGCCGGATCCGGGCCGTCGTGGACGGACATGGGGAAGTACGAGACACGACCGGTCGGCAGGAGGGTCTTGTGCATCACCTGGTCGAAATAGGTGAGGATTTCATCGGCCGATGCCAGCTCGTGAAGTCCCGCGTTCCCGCCGTGCCGGTCCACTTCGCCGGTTCCCAATTCGCGGGAATTGACGCCGTAGAACGCGGACGGCTGATGCAGGCGCACGTAGGGGTAGGCCACGGTCCAGTGGCCGCCGGGCCGGCCGTAGCGGTCGACGAGGGCCACCGTCGCGTCCGTCTCGGCCACCAGAGTGTCGGCGAAGGCCATGCCCATCGCGCCGGCCCCGACGATCAGGTAGTCGACCTCTAGCATTTCCGGCTCTGACACCGTATTCCTTCTCTCGTGTGGGTGTGGAACTCGCACCTGCGCCGGCGCGCAGCGGCGCCTTCGCCGCCCTTCACCGGGCGTCGAAATGCGAAAGAGTTCTGTTCAAAAGGCTTCGAAGGGGGCGCCGTCTCCGCCGGATTCCGCTCCGCGCCCGCCCGTGCGGTACGCGACGACAGCAGTCCCGTGTCGGTCCCGGGGCGGAATGCTCTCCCAGTACAACCGCGCCGATGACGCACCGCACGCCGCGAACCAATAGACCGCGACATTGTCCAGCAGCCGCTGACGGGACACCGCGTTCTCCGGATGCCCGCCACAGTCGGTCCAGCCCTGGAACTTCTCCACGATCCAGGCGAGCTGCCCCGCCGGATCCGCCGGCCGGTGAGCCCGCGTTCCACCACCGAACCGGGCCAGCCATGCGTGATCAGCAAGGGCCACGCATCCGCACGCGGGGAGCGGACATGAAGGAAATGGATTCCCAGCCCGTCGATCACGGTGCGCCACTGGCCGCGTCCATTGAGTTCGGCCTCAAGCCGGCGCCAGTCGTACTCCTCGCGCCAATAGCGGCACAACTCCTCGACGTAGGAACGCGGAATCCCCTGTGCCCAGCCCCCGGCCGTCTCGGCCTCCGGCAGCCGGACACGACGCAAACGGTCGCGCGCATCCGCCAGCTCTTCGTCGGGCACGGCGAGCTCGAACGGCACCACGGCGTCGGAATCCACCACAATGAGCCTTCCCCCGCATCGCCGACAGTGCGGCGATGCGTCAATTGCGTTCCTGCATTACCCAGGGCCGCAGGTGCTCATCCCGCCGGACTGCGGCACCGTCCACCCTGCCGTCGCGCCCCGACACTGTCATCGTGCGCCCGCAGACTCTTGACCTGCCACGAACGCAGTACGAGGGCTGCCGCGCGTACCACGGACGCAGACGCCACCTACGCAGCCTCGACGGGGATCCGGCCATGGCGGCGCCCGGCGCGGGGAGTTCGCTCACTCGCTGCGGGCACGGCCGGCGAGCAAGGCGGCCAGCAGGCACGGGGCGAGCAGCAGGCCGAAGGCGGCGGAGTAGGCGGCGGAGTCGGTGGTGCCGGCGCCCCGGCAGGCGTTGAGCACGACGGCGGAGAGGCCCAGCACCGTGATCTGGCCCAGATTCTGGGTGGTCTGCATCGCGCTGCCGGCGTAGCCCTGCCGGCCGGGCGGGCTGTGGGTGAGCGACAGCACGGTGAGGGAGGGGACGTACATGCCCATGCCGACGGCCGCGACGACCATGGCCGAGGCGGCGGTGTACGCCGGGGTCAGGGGCAGTGTCCCGGCGACCGCGAGGGCGACCGCCAGCGCCTGCACGAGTGCCCCGGCCACGACCAGACGGTGGCGGGGGCAGTGCTCCAGCAGGCGGCCCTGCACCCAGGAGGAGCCGGCCCAGGCCACCGCGGCACCGGTGAACGCCAGGCCGATCACCACGGGAGGCGCGTTCCGGTCGGTGACCAGCAGCAGCGGCACATAGGCCTCCAGCGTGAAGAACACTCCGGAGCCCAGGCCGCGCAGCAGGACCGTGACCGGCAGACCGCGCGCGGCACACCAGGTACCCCGCGGCAGCAGCCGTGACGCGAAGGCCCCCAGCAGGGCGAATCCGGCCATCGCGCACAGCAGATGGCGCAGATCGCGGCCCGAGACGCCGTACTGCCCCAACGCCGCGCCCAGGCTCACCGCTGTCGCGACGGTCAGCGCGAGGCGCGGCGCCGGCTCGTCTCCCGAAGGCGCCGGCGGGGCCGCCCCGAATCGGCCGCGCAGCAGGGCCACCACGATCAGGGCGGGCAGCACGGTGAGCGCGGCCAGCCCGAGGAACACCGCGCGCCAGGACCACCACTCGGTCACCAGCCCCGCCAGTGGGGGACCGACCAGCGACGGGACGATCCAGCAGGCGCTCATCAACGCCAGAACGCGCGGCCGCAAGCGGTCGGGGTAGACCTGTCCGATGGCGGTGTTGACCGACACCGCGATCATCCCGCCCGCCAGCCCGTCCAGGAAGCGCCCGGCCGCCAGCTGCCAGACCGAGGCGGCGGCGCCCGAGACCAGCAAGGTGACGACCGCCAGCACCATGCCCGCCGCCATCGGACGCTGCGCCCCGGCACGGTCCGCCCAATGACCGCCCACCACCCCGCCGAGCAGGCTCGCGGCCACGAAGCAGCCGGCCACCAGCGGGTAGAGCGCCACCCCGTCCACGTCCCGGGCCGCCGTGGGCAGCACGGGGACCACGGCCAGCGCGGCGAACCCGGTCAGGAACATCACCGCGGCGAAACAGGAGGTGGCGGCAGCGTACGCCCCGGAGAACAAGCCTCCTGTGGTCCCGGAGGGCGCCGGTGGATGGCCAGCCGCGGTCGGCTCCTCCTGGGAGGCCGCCGCGGTCGGATTCCCGGACGCTGCCGCGGTCGGTTCCCCGGACGACGCCGCGCCCCTCGATGAGCGCTCCGAGCCGTCAGTCACAGGCGGGCAAGCTACTCGGGTGCGCGAGGGGGTGCCACCCGTTTTCCGGTCGTCAGGCAGCGGCCCCGCAGGTCATCAGACGTGCCTGCGGGTGATCAGGTCGGCGAGCGCGGCGAGCGCGGGGGTGCTGTCCGGAGTGACACCGGCGGTGGCCAGGCTGGTGACCGCCGCGGCCCGCTGTCGCTCGGCCTCCTCCTGGGCCCAGCGCCTGCCGCCGGCTTCCTCGATCAGCTGGGCGGCCGTGCGGAGCTCGGCGTCGTCCAGGGGCTCCGTACGGTGGTAGAGCGCGGCGAGCCGCTCGCCGGCCGGGGTGCCGCTGGACAGGGCCGCGACGACGGGCAGGCTCTTCTTCCGCGAGCGGAGGTCCGAGCCGACTGGCTTGCCGGTGACGGTGGTGTCGCCCCAGATGCCCAGCAGGTCGTCGACGAGCTGGAAGGCGAGCCCGAGGTGCCGTCCGAATTGCCGCAGGGCGTCGACCCGTTCGGTCCCGGCACGCGCCGCGAGTGCGCCGAGCGCGCAGGCCGCGGCGAGCAGCGACGCCGTCTTGCCGGCCGCCATCTCCAGGCATTCGGCCAGGCCGACGTCCGCCCGGGTCTCGAAGGTGAGATCGGCGCCCTGGCCGGCGACCAGTGCGAGCAGGGCCCCGGAGAGTTCCCGCACCGCCTCCGGGCCTCCCTGGGGGAATCGGTGGGCGAGGGTGTCGACAGCGACGGCCAGGAGGGCGTCACCCGCCAGGATCGCCTGTGTGGAGCCGAACAGCGACCATGCCGTACTACGGCCCCGGCGCAGCAGATCGCCGTCCATGAGGTCGTCGTGCAGCACCGAGAAGTTGTGGACGAGTTCCACCGCCGCGGCGGGGGCCACCGCCTCCACGGCCGGCGCCCCGACCGCCTGGGCCGCGGCCAGCACCAGGGCCGCGCGTACGCCCTTTCCGCCCTCGCCGTTCACCGGCCGGCCGCACTCGTCCGACCAGCCGAAGTGGTAGGCGGCCACCGAGCGGACCGGTTCGGCGAGACGGTCCACGGCTTTGCGGAGTTCGGGTTCGGTCAGCTCCCGGGCCGTTTTGAGGAGGTGCCAGGCATCGGGGGCGGAATTCCCGGGGACGGCCTTTCCGGGGCCGGCAGAGCCGGGCTGTGCGAGTGCCGGTCTCTCCCCTGTCGTGGTCACTGGTCCACCTTCATGAGACTCGCCTCCAGGTACTCATCCGGCCGTATTTCCTCGTCGCCTTCCACGGGGCGATAGCGCTTGGTGCTCCTGGACCAGTCGAGATTTCCTCGCATCCAGGTCCGCATGCCCGCGAGACCGGGGACGAGTACCGCGTGGTGCTCGGGGCGGGCCGCCAGGAGTTCCCGCTCCTTTTCGAGGAACAGCATGGTCTCGGTCGAGGTGGCGGCGCAGACGTGGTCCAGTGCCCCGGGTGTGTCCAGTCCCCGGTGGTGCTCGACGATATGGACGAGATTGTGGACCTCGCCCAGTGCGCGCTCCTTTGCGAGCGAGTACACGTCGTTGGTCCAGCACACGACGTTGCACGCGGCGTCGAGAGCGGCCCGGAACTGCGCATCGGCATAGAGGGAATCGGGGATATCGATGCGCTCGACGATGTCGATGAGGTCCATACAGACATAGATCGCACCGGTGTGCCGGCGCATTTCGATATAGGTCTCCTCGTCCGGCACCGTTCCCGCGACCCGGTTCCCGGCCTCCCAGGTGGCGGCCACGGTGAGGCAGTCGTCCAGGTGCTGGACGAACCGGCGGCGCCAATTCGCGGTGGCGTGCGGTGCCGTACGCAGCCACAGATCGGCGAGCGCGGAGACCGCCACCGGGCCGTCCCGGTCGGCCGCGGCCGCCGCCCCGTGATCCGGGCTCTCCAGGACCGCCCGCATTCCGTCCACGATGTCCCGTGCCTGTTCGGGGCTGCGTCCGATGCTTCCGTCGTCCAGCTGGTCGTCGACGAGAAAGAGCCAGGCGAACCAGTCCGCCATGAGATTCAGCTGGGTGGCGTCGGCGGTGGGATACACCATTGCCGCGAACCAGCCGAAGTCGGCTTTCGCAAAGCGCTTTCTGGCGGCTTCCCGCTCTATCAGCCCGATACGCCGTGTCCAGTCCGTCAGATGCTCACGGGCCTGGGCGACATACGGGCTGATCCGGTAGGGAAAGGGGTGGAAAATGTCCGGCACGGGTGCCTCCGCTGTTTTCGCTGGTGCCGCGGTCCGCGCACCCTGTCTGGTGTTCCGGTTCATCCGCGGGGCTCCGGCCGCAAGTGCACTCCGCCCTTGGGGTGCAGGGTGATCAGGGCCTCCGGGTGCACCTCGGCGGCGCCTTCGGGCATGACCAGCCGGTGGTGCCGGGCCACGGTGGCCAGCACGAGGGTGAGTTCGGTCAGCGCGAAGTGCTTGCCGATACAGATGCGGTGGCCGCTGCCGAACGGTATGTAGACGTGCTTGGGGCGCCGGGCGACCTGCTCGGGGGTGAAACGCTCGGGTACGAAACGTTCGGGGTCTTCCCAGAAGTCCGGATGCCGGTGCAGGAAATAGCTGTTGATGAGGACATTGGTGCCGGCTGGCATCCGATAGCCGTCGATCTCGTCCTCTTCCCGCGCCCGGCGCATGAACTGATACGCCGGGGAATAGATGCGCAGCGTCTCTTCGACGACCATGCGGGTGTACACCAGCTTCGGCAGATCCTCGAAGGCCGGGACCCGGCCGCCCAGCACCTCGTCGACCTCGGCATGCAGCCGCTCCTCGACCTCGGGATGCCGGGCCAGCAGATAGAACGCCCACGAGAGGGTGTTGGTGGTCGTTTCGTAGGCGCCGATGCAGATGTTCAGGACCTCGTGGTGCAGTTGCTCCAGGTCCATTCCCTTGCCGTCCTCCTCGTCCACGGAGTGCAGCAGAAGAGTCAGCAGATCGGTTTCCTCGCCCGTGGCGACCTCGTCGTTCAGCCGCTTCTTGATGAAGCCGGAGACGAAGGCGTCCATACCGTTGATCGCCCGGCGCAGCCGCCGGTGGCTGGGCGTCGGGACGCTGAGCGGAGGGAACGGGAAGCGGAAGAAGGCGCCGAGGATACTGTTCGCCTCGCCGAAGGCCCGCTCGAAAGCCTGGGCCGCGGCCCCCACATCGGCACTGAAGAGTGACCGGTTCACGATCCGGAGCGCCAACTGACCTATTTCGTCAGTGATGTCGAGGGTGTCACCGGCGGCGGTGCGGGATTCCCAGCGCTCCAGCATCTGCACGGTCTCGTCCGTCATGTTGCGGGCGAACGCGCTGACCGTGCGCGGGGTGAAATGCGGGGCCATCATGCGGCGCTGGCGCCGCCACAGTGCCATATCGGCATTGGCGATCAGGCCGTTGCGCAGGACCGGACGGACCACCTTGAAAATGGCGGCGTCCTTGTCGTACTGCTCGCCCTTGTCGACCAGGATGTGCCGGATGTGGTCCGGGTGGTTGACCATGACCATGGGCAGGCCGAGCGGGCGGAACCGGAAGATGTCGCCGTGCCGCGCCAGCCCGTCGCCGAGAAAGGCGAGCTGGTCGCGTTTGAAGGCCAGCGTTCCGCCGATACCGTCCCGTGCCGTGACCGTGGGAATCTCTCTGAGCGAAGGCGTCCGGCGCGCGGCACGGGTACGCGGAGTCAGGGGCATTCATGACCTCTTTGCGATGCGTCAGCGACGGTGCAGCCGGAGGTGTATGCCGCCCTTGGGATGCAAGGTGATCAGCGGCGCGAAACCCACGGGGGCCTGGCCCTCCGGCCGGGTGATGTGGAAGGCCTGGGCGAGCATGGCCGTGATGATGTGCAGTTCGGTCAGCGCGAAATGCTTGCCGAGGCAGTGGCGGGGCCCGCTTCCGAACGGCTGATAGACGTGACGTGGCCGCCGGGCGATTTCTTCCGGGGTGAACCGCTCGGGATCGAACCGGGCCGGGTCCGGCCAGAAATCGGGGTGCCGGTGGAAGGTGAAGAGATTCAGATAGACATCGGTTCCCCGGGGAATCCGGTACCCGCCGATGACATCGTCGTCGACGGCGTGCCGCATGGTCTGCCACGCCGGGGTGAACAGGCGCAGTGTCTCGTCGATCACCATGCGGGTGTAGGTCAGACGGGGCAGATCGTCGAGAGTGGGTACGCGTCCGTCCAGCACGCTGTCCACCTCGTCGTGCACCCGGCGCTGGATATCCGGGTACGCGGCGAGCTGGTAGAAGATCCAGGAGATGGAATTGCTGGAGGTTTCATATCCGGCAATGATCATGGCCAGGATCTCATTGGCCAACTGCTCATGGGTGAGCCCGGTTCCGGTCTCCTCGTCCATCGCATTGAGCAGCAGCGTGAACAGATCGGGCTTCTCGCTCTCCCGGGCCAGGCGCGCATCGATGAGATACGCAATGAAGCCGTCCATCTCCCGGATCAACTGCCGGAGCCGGTTCCGGGACGGCGAGTACCAGGACAGCGGCGGGAAGGGGAACCGGAAGAAATCCCCCGCGATGGCGTTCACTTCCAGGAAGTCCCGCTCGAAGCGCCGGCCGCGGTCATCCGCGTCGACACCGAACAGCGCGCGCAGCACGATCCGCAGCGCGAGATTGGCGATTTCGGTCGTCACCTCGACCACCGCGCCTCGGCCGGCCGGCTCTTCCCACTGGCGCAACAGGTCGCCGGTCAGATCGCTGATGTTCGTGGTGAAGTCGGCGACGCTGGAACGGCTGAAGGAGGGCTGCATGATCCGGCGGTGCCGACGCCATGGCTCGCCGCCCTTGTTCGCGATGAGCCCCTCGCGCAGCACTGTCCGGGTGGCGCGATAGAGGAAGTTGTCCTTGTCGTAGTTCTGGTGGTTGTCGACCAGGACGTGCTGGAGATAGTCGGGGTGATTGACCATCACTGTGGGCAGACCACCCAGGCGCATATGGAAGATATCGCCATGGGTCCGCACCGAGCGCACCAGGAACGCCAGTTGGTCGCGCCGCATTTCCGCAAGCCCCACGAGATTCTCGCGCAGGCTCAGTCGCGGCACGGGCTGTGGCGGGTTTTTTCCTTCGGGCGAGTCTAATCGGGCAGAAACAGTGGACACGGAAGATCCTTGGAAGTCAGGAGCTGGTGCCGAACTCTCTGAAGGCTAGCCGTCCAAGATTTTGTTTCGTTATCGATCGGCTTCCGAAATCCGCAGGCCGCGGCAGGCTCTCCGACCGTCCGAGTCGCCGCGGGGAAACCGCTCATGACTCACCGGATCAGACCCTACGATGCCGCCATGACAGTCCTCATTGTTGCCACCGGCACCCAGGGCGACCTCTCACCCTTCCTCGGCCTGGCCACCCGGCTGAGGGCGGCCGGACACCCCGTTGCCCTCGCCACCTACGAGGCATTCGCCGAACAAGTCCGCCGGAACAACTGTGAATTCCGTCCGTTGCCGGGCGACCCCCGCGCCCTGGGCGTCGCCGAACAGGGCCGGCTGAAAAAGGCCGGAATCGGCGACTCACTCCGCGCAGGTGTGTGGCTGAAGAAGATACGCCGGCACCTGGAAGAGCTCGGTGACGGTTTGATTGCCGCCGCCGAGAAGGACACCGACCTGCTCTTGTGCAGCGGCCTGACCATGTTTCACAGCTACCACTTGGCGAAGGCACTGGGAATTCCCAGCCTGGGACTGGGACTTCAGCCGCTGCACCCCACCGGGGACTTCCCACCACCGATCGGCATACCGTCCCTGGGTGCCTGGGCCAATCGCTCCCTGGGGAAGCTGATGTTCGCCACCGGGCTCACCCCCTGGTCGAGCTCGCCGGAATTCTGCAAGAAAATCGGGGTGCCCCCGATGACCACCGCGGAGACCTTCCGCCGTACGACCGAGGAGCGCTGGCCCGTCCACTACGGCTTCAGCCCGACCGTGGTCCGCCGCCCCGCCGACTGGCGCCCCGGGGTGGAGGTGGTCGGCTTCTGGTGGCCGCCCGAGCAGCCCGCCTGGCAACCCTCCCAGGAGCTACGGGACTTCCTCGACGACGGCCCCGCCCCCGTACGCATCGGCCTGGGCAGCGTGGGCGACCCGCGCGACGCGGAACGGATCGGCGAGCTGGTCGTCGACGCCCTGCGCCGGGCACGGGTACGGGGCGTCGTCCAGACCGGCTGGGCCGGACTGGACGCCAGGGACGACGCCGTCCTCACGATCGGCGACGCGCCGCACGACTGGCTGTTCCCGCGGATGGCCGCCGTGGTGCACCACATGGGTGCCGGCACGACCGGCGCGGGCCTGCGCGCAGGAGTACCCGCGGTGGGGCTGCCGGCCTTCGGGGACGCCCCCTTCTGGGCTCGCCGCGTCGTGGCGCTGGGCGCCGGCCCCGGTTTCCTACCGCTCGGCACCCTGCACGCCGGCCGCCTCGCCGAACTGATCCGCACGGCCGTCGACCGGCCACAGTACGCACAACGCAGCCGTCTGCTGGCGGCCGAGCTCGCCGAGGAGGACGGCGCCGGACGCACCGTCGAGGCGGTGGACCGACTGCTCAACTCCGGCCGGGGGATGTCGTAGGGAGCACGGGGGACGGTGTCACCGGGCCAGCCGCCCCAGGAGCGACGAGGCGGCGGCGATGCCGAGTGCGGCGGCGGCCACCAGGACGGTGTAGTCGAGGGCCAGGTGGGCGTGGGTGCCCAGGAGGAGGCCGCGGAGGGCGTCGACCTGGTAGCTGAGGGGGTTGATCAGGCTGACCACCTGGAGCCAGCCGGGCATGATCGCCACCGGGTATAGGGCGTTGGAGGCGAAGAAGAGCGGCATGGTGATGGCCTGGCCGATGCCCATCAGCCGGTCCCGGGTGAGCACGATCCCGGCGATCGTCATGGACAGGCAGGAGAAGAAGGCCGAGCCGAGGACCACGGCGACGGCAACGGCGAGCAGCCGGAGGGGGTTCCAGGTCATGGCCACACCGAGCAGGGCGGCGATGAGGATCACCACCACGGCCTGGATGAGCGCCTTCACCCCGGCGGCGAAGGCCTTGCCGGCGATCAGCGCGGACCGCGGGGTCGGGGTGACCAGCAGTTTGGTGAGGATGCCGGCATCCCGTTCCCAGATGATCATGATGCCGTAGAAGATCGCGATGAACATGGCGGACTGGGCGATGATGCCGGGCGCCAGATAGTCGATGTACGGGGTGCCGCCGGTCGGGATGGCCTTGAGGCGGGTGAAGGTCTCGCCGAAGACCAGGAGCCACAGGGCGGGCTGGACGGCGCGGGTGTAGAGCTCGGTGCGGTCGTGGCGCAGCTTTTGCAGTTCGACCACGCACATCGCGATGACGCGGGCGGTCAGCACCCGCCAGCCGGTGCGGGCGCGCGGCGGGACCAGCAGCAGGTCCAGCCGGCCGGCGCCGGTGGCGGTGTCAGCCGACCCGGTTGGCGGTGCGGCGGGTGCTTCGGACATCGCGGAAGTCTCCTGACTGCTCGTCGAGACCGCTGCCGGCGACGTCCCGGAAGACGTCCTCCAAGGTCGGCGCGGTGTCGGACGGGCGCGATGGGGCCGACGACGGAGAGGAGGAGGTGGCGGGGGCGGCAGGGGTGGAGGGTGAGGCTGCCGGGGCGGCCGGGGTGGCGGTGTCCGGGGCGTCGGCCGGGGTATGCGGCGCCGACTGCCGGGCGGCCGAGGTCAGGGCGGCGCGGCGGCGGGCACGCAGGGCGGAGCGCAGCTCGTCGGGAGTGCCGAGGGCGCGGATCCGGCCCCGGTGCATCAGGGCGAGACGGTCGCAGTACTGGTCGGCCTCGTCCATGTAGTGCGTGGTCACCAGGACGGTCATGCCGGTGGCGGCCCGTACGGCGTTGATGTGTTCCCAGACGCTGGTACGGGCGATCGGGTCGAGGCCGATCGTCGGCTCGTCGAGCATCAGCAGCCGGGGCGCGCTGACCAGGGCCTGGGCGAGTTCGAGGCGGCGGATCATGCCGCCGGAGTACGTCTTGGCGAGCCGGCCGGCCGCTTCGGTGAGGCCGACCGCCGCCAGCGCCTGGGCGACGCGGGCGGCGCGCTCGCGGCGGGAGACGTCGAAGACCCGGGCGAACAGCGCGACGTTCTCCCGGCCGGTCAGCCCGGCGTCCGCGGACAGCTGCTGCGGGACGTACCCCAGCAGCCGGCGCACCGCCATCCGCTCCTTCGCCGCGTCATGCCCGAAGACCCGCACCATGCCGGCCGGGACGGGCAGGAGGGTGGTGATACAGCGGATCGCGGTGGTCTTGCCCGCGCCGTTCGGGCCGAGCAGGCCGAAGACCTCGCCGGTGCGGACGGAGAGGTCGACGCCGTCCACGGCCTTGGTCTCGCCGAACGCGTAGCGCAGCGCGTGGCAGGTCACGGCGTCGGGGAGGGGCGCGTGCGGACCGGGGGCGCCGGGAGCGGGCGCGGCCGGGGTGTGCGGTGGCCCGTCCGGCGCCGCCGGTCCGGTGAACCGTCCCCGCCCTCGCTCGTCGTCAGTGGTCATGGGCCCTCCGGATCAGCCGGGACACCGGCCCGTCCCTCGTCGGGCGGGTCGGGAACCCCCTGCGGGCATGTTCCGATTTTAGGTCCGAGGGGGCGGCGGGGGCCGGAACGCGCGCGGGGCGGGGTATCGAACGGCCCATGCGGGTGGCCGGGCGGTCACCGCCGCCACGACGGTCCCGCCGGTCGCCCCCGCTGCGACGGCCCCGCCGCCCCACCGGTTTCGCCGCGAACCAGCAGCCCGGCCCGCGAGAGCTCAGATCCCCTCCGGAGGAGGAGACGGCGGCGTCGGCGCTCCGCGGCCGGCGCGATCTCCGGGTGGGCCCGGACCACCGCCGTGGGAGGGGCGGCCTGCGCGGATATCGCGCCCGGAAGAACGGCGTCCCGGCGCGCGCCCGGATCCCGACGCCGCCCCCGGCCCGCCCAACTCCCGTACCGGACAACGCCCTTGACAGCAACTTGTGGTGGGAGAAGCCTGTTTGTTTCGGCAGTTGCCGGATGTCGGGGGATACCGGGGGAATCGGGGGACTCATGGTGAGGTACACGTCTGCGCACATGACGGGCGGGGCAGCGGCGGGAGCGGGCTGGACAGCGGCCCACCGACGCCGCCGTACGGGCCGGGCCGGCGCGCTCGGTGCGGCGGCCCTCGCACTGGCGCTGCCGCTGGCGGCCTGTTCGGCGGGCGGGGGAAGCGAGGCTCCGACGGGCGGATCGAGCAGCTCGGCGGCCGGTCCGGCGCCGTCCCCCAGCCAAGCGCCGACCGTCGATCCCGCCGCCTACCGTCATGCGCTGACCGGCGCCCTCCGGCCGCTCGACAGCGCACTGCGCACGGTCGACGGTGCGCGCGAGGGCGGTGCACTGGACAAGGCGCTGGACAGCGCCGCGGGCAAGGCCGAGACCGCCGCCGAGGCCCTGGAGACGGTCGCCGCACCGGACAACGCCCGCTCGGGCACCAGCCAACTCGCCACCGCGCTGCGGGCCTTGGGGCAGGATCTGCGCAGTGCCCGCGGCAGCGGCGGCCGCTGCGCCAGCTCACCCCGCGTGGAACTCGACACGGCGCACGGCCCGCAGAGCGTCAAGGAGGCCGCCCGCGCGCTCAAGGCCCTCGGCTATGACACCTCGCTGCGGCTGCCGCGTACGGAGCGGGCCCGGCACCGGCGGCTGGCGAACGGCACCTTCGTGCGCGACGGCAGCCGGGGCGGGCTGGGCCGGCTGACCGTCAACAACGGCACCAGCTCCGATGCGGTGGTGACGCTGACCCGCGGCACCCGCACGGCGTTCTCCCTGTACGTCCGCAAGGGCGCGAAGGCGACCGTCCGCAGCGTCAACAGCGGTGCGTACACCGTGTACTTCACCACCGGCGAGGACTGGAACGGCGGGAAGCGTTCCTTCACCCGCGGATGCAGCTTCGAGAAGTTCGACGACAAGGCGAACTTCCGGACGGTGCGGGTGTCCGGCGGGACGCAGTACACGGTGCTGACCTTCACCCTGAACAAGGTGTTCGGCGGCAACGCTTCCACGAGCACGGTGCCGCCGGGCGCCTTCCCCTCGTAGCGACGGCCGGTGCGCCCGAGCGGCTCGGTAGGGTGACGTCACGTGGGCGACAGCACGATATGGACTCTGGCAATCGCGGCGGTGACCGGCGGCACGGCGGTGCTCGCCAGTTGGGTCACCAGCCGCGGCAGCGCGCGGGCCGCCAGGATCCAGGCCGAGACCGCCGCGCGCTCGCAGCGTGCCGAGCGGCTGCGGGAGAGCCGCCGCACCGCCTATCTGGATCTGATCGAACAGACCCACCGGATGGGCGAGTTGTTCTGGGAGATCTCCACCGTGCTGCGGCTCCCCCGCTCCGAGTCCCGTGCCTCCACACTCGGCGAGCTCCAGGACCGGGAGGTCGCCGAGTACGCGAGGATCCGCCGCTGCGCCCGGGTCGTCGAACTGGAGGGCCCGCAGTCGGCCGCCGCCGCGGCCCTCGCCCTCCAGAAGGCCACCCGCCCGTTCTACGCCGCCCTCAGCGCGGACCTGGCCGGCGACCCCGACGGCCAGGACTCCTTCGACGCCGCCTACCGCCCGTACTGGAAAGCCCTGGAGGAGTTCGTGGACGCGGCGCGGGACGCCCACCAGACGGACTGACGCAGACCGCCACGGCACCGAGCCGACCGCCCGCCGAAGCGGTCATGGAGGCGGTCGGGGAGAGGGGAGAAGGCGCCGTTGTGGTCGCGGGCCTCGATCACACCGCCCGTGCACAGAAGAAGGACATCGCCGGGGATGAAGGGATCAGGCCGTCAGCGGCATGTCCCCTGCCCCGGCATTAGGATGCGGGCATGGCAGACCCGGACCCCTCCACCCCTCCCGCGCGGGATCCGGAGCTCGGCTTCCCGCCGCCCGGCGAGGTGCTGCACCGGCTTCGTACGCAGCGGGGGATGTCGCTTCGCCAAGTGGCCGCGGAGTGCGGGCTGTCGGTGTCCTTCCTGGCGGGTCTGGAGCGCGGCGAGACGGATATCGCGCTGGAGCGGCTCGGCCGTCTGGCGAAGGTGTTCGACCACGATGTCGGCTCGTTCCTGGGGTTCTCCCGGGGGCGGGCCACTCCCTCGCTCTTCCCCCGGGAGGAGCAGGAGACCCTGAACCGGGCGCCGGGTGTCGTCTACCGGGTGCTGCGGTCCCCCGAGCTCGGATACCAGGTGGTCACGGGGGACTTCGCCCCGCGCAGCGGCCTCACCGAGGACCTTCAGCACGAGGGCTCCGATCTCATCATGGCGACGCGGGGCACGCTGGTGGCCCGGTACAACGGCCGGGACCATGAGCTGCGCGCCGGGGACTGCATCCAGTGGTCGGCCGGTCATCCGCACACCTTCCGCAATGACACCGACGAGCCGGCCCAGATGGTCGCCGTACTCTTCTCCAGCCTCTACTGAGCCCTTCCGCCCTCCTCCAACTGCCCTGCGGACCATGGCCCGTGGGGCTTTTTGCTGCCCGGGCCCCCAGACCTCCCGTCCGGGCGTGGCCATGACCACCACGCCGACCTCAGAGAGCGGAAAACCGTCGCAGTGAACGATATTTTGCTCTAGCGTGCATTTTACCGAACACGGTCGAGCAGAGGGAGCGCCAGCAGTGACCAGTCCAAGCCCACCCCTGGGAAGTGAGGAGCGGCCCGCACCCAGCGCTGTGCCGGCCCCTGCCGCACGGCCCGCGGGGCGCCTCGCCGAACTGCCCGCCCGGGTGGCCCTCGTGGTCGTCTGGAGTTCGGGATTCCTCTCCGGCACGCTCGGCCTGCGGTACGCGGCGCCCTACACCTTCGCGGCATTACGCTTCGCCCTCGCCGGACTGGTGCTGCTGGCCGTCGCCGGCATCCGCCGCCAACGGCTGCCCCGCGGGCGCCGGCTGCTGCATCTGGCCGTCGCCGGAGTGCTCGTCCAGGCGGTGCAGTTCTCCAGCATCTACGCGGGCATGGACCTCGGCGTGCCGTCCGGCCTCGCGGCCCTGATCATCGCCCTCTATCCGCTGACCGCCTCGCTGCTGGCGGTGCCGCTGCTCCACGAGCGGGTCTCGGCGGGCCAGTTGCTGGGGCTCGTCCTCGGGCTCGGCGGGGTGGCACTGGCGGTCGCCGAGGGGATCGAGCTGTCCCTCAACTGCCTGCCGGGACTGGGCTTTCTCGCGCTGGGGCTGCTGGGCATCTCCGCCGGCACCGTCTACCAGAAGCGGTTCTGCGGGCAGATGGACCCGGTGAGCGGCAATGCCGTACAGCTGCTGGCCGCCTCGCTGGTGGTGCTGGTGCCCGCGCTGCTCGCCGAGGGCTGGGACGTGCATTTCACCGCCGCGTACTGGCCGGTGCTGCTGTGGAGCGCGCTGGTCAACTCGATCGTCGGCGTCGGCCTGCTCTACCGCCTCCTCCAGCGCCATGGCACGAGCCAGGTCAGCAGCCTGTTCCAGCTGGTCCCGATGAGCACGGCGGGGCTCGGCGCGCTGCTGCTCGGACAGCGGCTCGGGCCGCTCACCCTCGCCGGGCTCGTGCTCGCCACCGCAGGCACCCTCCTCACCCACCGCGTCCGCCGCTGAACGACCGGAGGCTCCTATGAACCAGCTCATGGACACCGGCCGGCGCGCCCCGGCCGCCGCTCCCCCGGCCGCGGCCCGGCTGCGCCGGGCGATCACCCTGTTCTTCGCCCTCGACGGCTTCGTGTTCGCGGGCTGGGTGGTCCGCATCCCCGCCATCAAGGAACAGATCCACGCCTCGGCGGGCGCACTCGGACTGGCCCTGCTCGGAGTGTCGGTGGGATCGGTCGCCACGATGCTGCTCACCGGCAAGCTGTGCCGCCGCTACGGCAACCATCCGGTGACGGTGGTGACGGCGGCCCTGCTGTCGCTGTCGGTCGCCCTGCCCGCGCTGACTCATTCCGCCCTTCAGCTCGGCCTCGTCCTGCTGCTGTTCGGCGCCGCATACGGGGGCCTCAATGTCGCCTTCAACGCGGCCGCCGTGGACCTGGCCGAGGCGGTCCGGCGCCCGATCCTCCCGTCATTCCACGCGGCATTCAGCGCGGGCGGACTGGCAGGCGCGGGACTCGGCGGGCTCCTCGCCCCGCATCTGAGCCCGCTGTGGCACCTGTTGCTCCTGGCCGCGACCGGGCTCGTCGTCACCGCGTACGCGGGCCACGTGCTGCTGCGGACACCCCGGCCGGCCACCGGCCATGGCGCACACCACGACGGGGAAGACGCGATACCGGTGCGCGGCCGTGTACCGGTGCGCCGGACCCGGCTGCTCGTGACGGTCTACGGGCTGATCACCCTGTGCACGGCGTACGGCGAGGGCGCGCTGGCCGACTGGGGTTCGCTCCATCTCTCCGCTGACCTGCACACCGGGCCGGGTGCGGCAGCGGCCGGATACGCGGTGTTCGCGCTGATGATGACGCTCTCCCGGATGTCCGGTACCTGGCTCCTGGAACGGCTGGGCGACACCCCCGTCCTGGTGGCCGGCGGTCTCCTCGCGGCGGCGGGGATGCTGGTGGCGGCGCTGAGCCCGCAGCTGTGGCCGGTGTACCTGGGCTACGCGCTGACCGGGCTGGGCCTGGCCAACGTCTTCCCGGCCGCGATCGGCGGCGCCGGCGCCCTCGCCGGCGCCCAGGGCGTCGCGGTCGCCTCGACCCTGGGCTACTCCGGCATCCTGCTCGGCCCGCCGTCGATCGGCTTCCTCACCGAGGCGTACGGACTGCCGAGGGCGCTGACCACCATCGCCGCGCTGGCCGCGGTGGCGGCCCTGCTCGGCCGGCTGGTCCGGCGCCGGCGGCAGGCACCGTACTGACCACGCGACGCCCGCCCCTGGTGCCCCGCGGTGGCGGCCGTACCGCCACCGCGGGTGCCGCAAGGGCAGGGAACGGATCGGTGAACGCGTCGGCTCAGCCGGTCTCGGCCACCGGTTCGGCCGCCGTCCGGTCCCGCGCCGGCGCCGGCCGGGCGAAGGCCAGGAGGGCGGCCACGGCCACGGCGACGGCCATCACCCCGGCGGTCGCCCGGGAGGTGCCCGTGAACAGGCTGCCGGCGACACCGGTGAAGAGCGTCACCAACAGCGCCCGCCCGCTCATGTTCAGCGAGGCCGCCGCTCCCTGGAGCTCCGGGTGGATCCCCATGGAGCGGCCGAAGATCACCGGGTAGACCGCGGCGAAACCGGCGCAGAAGAGGGCGAGCGGGCCGGTGGTCGCCCACGGTCCCTGGCCCCACACCAGGAACAGTGCGGTACCGACGACGGCGGCAGCGATACCGCAGACCACCGTGCGCTCCGGTCCGCCCAGCACGCCGATGATCTTCGAGGCCAGCAGACTGGTCACCGAGAACGACGCCACGATGATCAGCAGATGGCCGGCGAAGCCGACCGTGGACAGGCCGAAGGTGCCGGTGTAGAGGAACGAACTGGCCGCGATGAACACCATGTAGGCGGCGAACAGCAGACTGGGCACCAGGGACGCCGCGAGGAATTCCTTGCTGGTCAGCAGCTTCCGGAAGCCGGCCGCGACCTGCCGCACACCGACCTTCACCGGCGCGCCACCGGTCTCCGGCAGGAAGAACGCCATCAGCAGCAGCGACACCAGCGTGATACCGAAGACCGTCGCGTAGTTGCCGCGCCAGCCGAGCGTCCGGTTGACGATGCCGCCGAGGGCGGGTGCGGCGGTCATGAACGCGGACATCGCGGCGTTGGTGAGCCCCAGCATCTGGAACAGCCGGGTGCCCTGGTAGACGTCACCGATGATGACGAACACGAGGACCACGGACGTACTCGCTCCGATGCCCTGGACGAACCGGGACGCCAGCAGAAATCCGAGGTGTGGCGCGACCGTGCAGCCCAGCGCACCGGCCAGCATGAGGGTGTTTCCGGCCAGCATCACTGTGCGGCGGCCGAAGCGGTCCGACAAGGGGCCGTGGACGAGGGCGCCCAGGCAGTAGCCGAAGAAGTTGCAGGTGATCGTCAGCTGCACCGCGGAGGCGGAGGCTCCGAAGTCATGGGCGATGTCCGGGAAGCTGGGCACGGACATATCGAGCTCCATGATGGTGCCGATGAGCGTCACCACGAGCAGGGCAGGCAGATATCTCTTTGTGGTCATGGCCTCATGAGGAAAGGTCCGAAAGGAAAAGGGCAGGCATACGGAGCCGAGCCGTGCCGTGAGGGCATGGCTCAGCTCCGGGGCGTGACCTGTCTTCGGACCAGGGGCCACCACGTGGCGTGGGCGTTACGGGGCCTGCGGCTCGCCCGCTCACCACCCACGGATAACGCCGGCTGCACCCCGTCTCCCCTTCCGCGCCTCAAGGCTGTCGTCGCGCCATGCTAAAGCAGGGCCCTTCGACTGCCCAGGCATTTTTGACCTGCGCGGGAGCCGCGGCCGTCGTGGCGGTAGGGGTGCCGGTGGAGACGCACACCCGAGGCTGCCGCGCCGGATCAACGGGCCCCGTACTCCCCTGCACCGCCCGCGGCGGGTCTCAGCGTTCGGTGAGCATTCCGGCGCGGAGCTTCGACAGGGTGCGGGTGAGCAGCCGGGAGACATGCATCTGGGAGACGCCGAGCTGTTCGCCGATCTGCGACTGGGTCATCTCCTGGCCGAAGCGCAGCTCGATGAGGCGCCGTTCCCGTGCGTCGAGGGTGTCGAGCAGCGGCCCCAGCACCTGGTAGTCCTCGACGGCCTCCAGCGCCGGGTCGTTCTCCCCCAGCACGTCGACGAGGGTGCGGCGCTGCTCCGACGGGTCGGGGTCGGCGGGGGTGTCGAGCGAACCGGCGGTGTAGCCGTTGGCGGCGACGATGCCCTCGATGACCTCGTCCTCCGACAGCTCCAGATGGGCGGCCAGTTCGCGGACGGTGGGGTCACGGTCGAGCTTGGCGGCGAGGTGCTCCTTGGCCTTGGCCAGGTCGCTGCGCAGCTCCTGGAGGCGGCGGGGCACATGGACGGCCCAGCCGGTGTCACGGAAGAACCGCTTGATCTCGCCCAGGATGTAGGGGACGGCAAAGGTGGAGAACTCCACCTCACGCGTGAGGTCGAACCGGTCGATGGCCTTGATCAGACCGATGGTGCCCACCTGGATGACGTCTTCCATGTCGTCGCCGCGATTGCGGTAGCGGCGGGCGACATAGCGCACCATCGACATATTCATCTCGATGAGGGTGTTCCGCGCGTACTGGTACTCGTGTGTGCCCTCTTCGAGGACCTGAAGCCGTTCGAAGAACTGCTTGGACAAGTCCCTGGCGTCCCGAGGTGCCACCTTCTGCGGTTGCGGCACCTCCGGCAGTGCAAACGCCGGGGTGATCTGTCGCTGCTCGGTCGTGGTCTCGCTCACGATGGTGGTCATCTCGCCCTCCCGCGCGCCCGGCACCTGCGGACGCTTCAGCGGCGCGCCTACCCCGATCTCTCCAGGGCATGCCTACGAACCGGAAGCGGATGCAACCGCGCTCCGTCCGACGGCAGTTGTGAGATGCGTGTGAGACCGGTGAGGCCACTTTCCGTAGCAGGAACCTCATATGCCCCAGAGCCCGCGCACGGTAACTGATTTCCGGGGCAATCAGCGTCTGAGGGACAGCGGTTGCCCGGCTTTTATCCGAAGAAACGTTGTGTGTGACTCGAATGTGCGGGCACACGATGTCTCGGAGGTTGATAACTATGGTTCCCCTGCTTCTCGTGCTCCTTCTCGGGCTGCTGCTTTTCGGTGCCGGATTCGCTTTGAAGGCACTCTGGTATGTCGCGGTGGCCGTACTCATCATCTGGGCGCTCGGATTTGTGCTGCGGTCCGCGGGCGCCGGCGGCAAGCGCGGCCGGTGGTACCGCTGGTAGCCGCCGCAGCCCGGAAATCCGGGGTGGGCCGGACAACACGGTGTTGTCCGGCCCACCCCGATTTCCTGTGTCCACTGACGCATCATCACCCGGACCGGGGAAACACGAGAAGTACGGCCCGGGGCGCGCGCTGTTCCCGCAGGGGACTCACCTCCATCGCAGTACGCGCTCCGGGTCGGCATGAGTTCCCGTACATGTCGCCGAGTCGCTGGGCAGCGCAATCCGCGGGCACGAGAGAAATGCCGCCGGCGGAAGGACCGCCATGAGTGCCGGCGAAAAGGCCAAAGCTGCCTTCAAGGAATGACCGGGCACCGCCCGGCGCACGGGAGGGGCCACCGCTTTCCTGCGGTGGCCCCTCCCCTTTTTCCGGCCGCGTGCCCCGTTGCCTCCTGGGGCACCACCTCACGGGGCCGCCGGTTCACCGGTCGACATGGTGCTGGAGCACGTCACAGGTGTACTGGAACTCCTCCATCAGCCGCGCGGCCTCGATGACCAGCACTCCATACGGGCGGCCCGGATCCGCGAGCGGCAGCTCACCCCGCTCCGCCTCCTCGGCCAGCCGCCGGCGGTAGTCCTGTGCCTCGTCGGCCAGTTGGCACAGCTCGGGCGCCTGGTCGCCGAGCCGGTCCTCGTCGAGGTCCGCGAAGACGCGGGTGATCCGGGAGAGGGCTTCCAGGAAATCGGCGTAGCTCGCCAGGAAGTCGCCGTGACGGTGGCGGTCCTCGTCCGCGCTCCATCGGTCCAGGCTCCGGGTCAGGGCAGCGACCTGGCCCAGGGTGCGCTCCAGCGCTTCCAGCACCGCGGCATAGCCCTCGAAGCCGGTGTGCGGGCGGCCGCGGCGGACGAGCCGGCGCGGGTTGTAGTGGAGGCTCTCCCGCGCCATCCGCAGTCCCGTGCGGGCCTGTGCGACCAGTTCCCCGGTCTGTTCGGCGCGCGACCGCCACCGCCCGGTGCTCTCCTCGTCGAGTCCGCCCGCACGCAGCACCGGGTAGATGTCGCTCACCAGGTCGCACAGGGCGTGGGCCAGCGTGCGGATGCCGTATTCGGCGCTGCGGTAGCGCAGCGGCGGCAGCACGGTGACGTTCACCAGGACGCCGACCCCGCAGCCGATGAGGACCAGCAGGATGATCTGCCCCAGCTGGGTGCTCGCGTCGAGGGTCGAGGTGGCGGACACATAGGTGGAGAAGGCGAAGAACGCCGCGGTGGCCACCTGGGAGCCCTGTGAGCCGAGCGCCGGCCACCGGCCGATGGTGAGCGCGACCGCCGCCACCAGGGCGAACGTCAGTACCTCGGGCCCGACGAGAAAGCCCAGGGCGGCCTGTACGGCCACGCCCGCCACCACCGCGCCCACGTAGCGCGAGGACTGAAGCAGCGACTGGTAGACGGTCACCTGCATGATGAGCACCGCGGAGAACGGGGCGAACGCGGGCGACTGCGCGTGCAGCAGGTGGTAGGAGATCACCCAGGCGATCGTCGACGCCAAGGTGCCCTTGGCGATGAGGAGCACCGTGGTGCGCTCATGGCCCTCGGACCCCAGCGCCCGCCCCCACCACTGCCGGACGCGCGCCATCCGGCCCGGCCGTGCCGGTCGCATCCGCCGCTCGCTGACTTCTCCGGCCATGCCGTCCCTTCGCCTGGTGCCCCATCCGCACCTCAGCGGATCTTGCGGTGCCCGGTACCCGGTACCCGGTCACGGGGGAACCATCCATGGCCGTGCCGCGCGGACGCCGGAAGCGGGCCCGGCGGGGTCACTTGTGGCCGAGCATGCCCGTGCGCAGCTGCTGGATGATGCGGGTGAGCAGTCGGGAGACATGCATCTGGGAGATACCGAGCACCGCGCCGATCTGCGCCTGGGTCATCTCCCGGTCGAAGCGCAGATGAACGATGAGCCGGTCGCGTTCGTTGAGCTGTCGCAGCAGCGAGGCCAGGGCGTACCGGTCCTCGACGTGCTCCGTGGCGGGGTCGGTGGTGCCGAGAATGTCGGCGAAGACGGGACCGCCGCCGCCCGGTGCCGTCGACTCACTGTCGCCGGAGAGGTGCAGCGAGACGGCCGTGTGGCCGTTGCCGGCCACAATGCCCTCGATGATCTCCTCTTCGGTGAGCTCCAGATGCCCGGCCAGCTCCTTGACGGTGGGTTCCCGGTCCAGAGAGGTGGACAGCTGCTCCATGGCCTGGGCCAGGTCGATGCGGAGTTCCTGGAGACGGCGCGGGACGTGGACGGCCCAGCTGGTGTCGCGGAAGAACCGCTTGATCTCCCCGAGAATATGGGGAATGGCGAAGGCCGCGAACTCCGTTCGGCGGGACAGGTCGAACCGGTCGATGGCCTTGATGAGGCCGATGGTGCCGACCTGGACGATGTCCTCCATCTGGTCCCGGTGACTTCTGTACCGCGAGGCCACATAGCGCACCAGCGACAAGTTCATCTCGACGAGCGTATTGCGGGCGTACTGATACTCGGCAGTGCCCTCGTCGAGCTCCGCGAGCCGCTCGAAGAACAGCGGCGACAGTGCCTTGGCGTCCTGGGGAGCCACCTTCCCGGCATCCTCGACGCACGGAAGCGTGGTGGAATATCTTCCGGCCCGTGGTGACGGCCCGTCATAGGGCCCCGGCAGTTGTGTGTCACATACGTCCTCGAAAACCGTGTTCATGCTCCACCTCCGGGATTCAGGTCGTTGAGCAGGCCTGTTGCCCGGTGCCGGGTTCCTTATGCGTAACGGTGGAACAATCACCCCGCTGAGTGGCGCAGCCGGTGGACCGGAGAGGTCGGTCCGCGGAATTCTGAATCATTCATGAGAAATTCGACCGCCGTCGCGCCGCACTCCGGACGAGAACGAGGGCGCCGGTGTGCGGCTGCACTTCGCCCACCTGCGACGGGGGCCATACGAGGGACGGTCTTTGGGCCGGCCGAACAAGAGACTGTCTAGAACCTGTGCGCGAAAAGCATGGCATGCTGTCGCACATGTACGTTCATACACCGGCTGTGGTGAACCATGCTGTCGAGGACGAGGTCTTTGTCGTCCGCGTCAGCGGGTCCCTCGATCACGACAGCGCCCCTCTCCTGGAAGAGGCCTGCGCGCTGGCGGAGGATTCCGGCGCTCCACGTACCGTCGTCGATCTGTCGCTCACCGACTTCGCCGACTCCACGGTGCTGCATGTCCTGCTCGCCGCCCAGCGTGCCCACCACCGGCAGCAGCGCACGCTGATCGTCGCCGGCCCGTTCCACGAGGTCGTCCGCCGGCTCTTCGATGTCACCGGCACCGCCAGATACTTCACGCTGGCCGACGACATGCTCGGCGCCCTGAGCTCCTGAGGGCCCGCGCCCTGGTCGCCCGCCCCGGGCGGAGCCCCCGGCGGGGACGCGCCCACCGTCGCGCGGCACCGGGGAGCGCCGCCGCCGACCGCTGTGATCAGGCCAATCACGCCGGAAGCGGCGCGCGTCAGTCGGTCTTCCTGTCCTGCGGAATGCGTTCCAGCAGCCCCCGCAGATCGTCGGCGTGCTCTTCCTCCTGCGCCAGCAGGTCTTCGAATACGCGGCGCGTGGTCGGGTCGCCGTCACCGAGCCACTTCGCGATTTCCGTGTACGAGGCGATGGCCACCCGTTCGGCCACCAGGTCTTCCTTGATCATGTCCACCAGGTCGTCACTGTCGTCGTAATCGGCGTGCGCCCGCTGCGTCAGGGTTTCCGGGTTGAAGTCGGGCCGGCCGCCGAGCTGGACGATGCGCTGTGCCACCTTGTCCGCGTGTTCCTGCTCCTGCGCGGCATGTTCCAGAAACTCTGCGGCGACCGGCTCCGAATAGAGACCGGAAGCGGTGTAGTAGTGCCGCTTGTACCGCAGGGTGCACACGATTTCCGTGGCCAGCGCCTCGTTCAGCACCTGAAGGACGCGCTCCAGATCGGCTCCGTACGCTTCGGTGACCGGTCCCTTTTCCATCTCGCGGCGGGCACGCTCGCGGAGGGTGGTGATGTCGGTGAGAAAGTCAGCCACGGTCTTCCTGCCCTTCAGTTCTCCTGGGGTGGACAGCGCTTCGCTCCGGAATGTGTGCCCGTCGGCACCGCCGGTCAGTATGCCCCGCAATCGGGCCGGCAACGGACACCATTCCGTCGGCAGTGTGGCGTTTCGGCTCAGCCCATGAAGTCGTCCAGGCTGGTGGCCGCGCTGATCAGCGCGAGATGAGTGAAGGCCTGAGGGAAATTCCCCAGGTGTTCGCCGGTCAGCCCTATCTGCTCCGCGTACAGACCGAGGTGATTGGCGTAGGTGAACATCTTCTCCAGCGCCACCCGGGCCGCTTCGATCTGGCCGGTACGGGCGAGCGCCTCGACCCACCAGAACGAGCAGATCGAGAAGGTCCCCTCCGTTCCGTCCAGACCGTCGGGGGAAACTTCCGGGTCGTAGCGGAAGACCAGGCTGTCCGTGACGAGGTTCTCGCCGATGGCCCGCACGGTGGAGCGGAATCGCGGATCGTCCGGGGACAGGAACTTGACCATCGGCATCACCAGGAGCGAGGCGTCCAGAATGCATTCCGGTGGCTGCCCCGCGTCGCCGCTGAGGCGTTGGACAAAGGTCTGTTCCCGGGCGTTCCAGCCCTGCTCCATGATCTGGTGGTAGATCTTGTCGCGCTCCGACATCCAGCGCCCCAGATCACCCGGCAGACCACGCTGCCGGGCCATGCGGATCATGCGCTCCACCGCCACCCAGCACATCAACCGCGAATAGGTGTGGCGCTGTTGACCGGCACGGGTCTCCCATATCCCCGCATCGGGGCTGTCCCAGTGCTCCAGAAGCCAGTCGAGAATGGCGCACAGATCCATCCAGCTGTCGTGGGAAATGCCGCCACCGTACTTGTTGAACAGATAGACGGAGTCGAAGAGTTCGCCATAGATGTCGAGCTGGAGCTGGCCGGCGGCACCGTTTCCCACCCGGACCGGGGCGGATCCGCGGTAGCCCGCCCAGTGGTCGAGGACATGCTCGGGGAGTTCGGCGTCACCGTCGATGGAATACAGCACCCGTAGCGGGCCGTGCTCACCGTCCTGCACCCCGCGCAGACACGAGGTCAGCCAGCTGATGAAGGCCTGTGCCTCGCGGGTGAAGCCCAGGCGCAGCAGTGCGTGCAGGGAGAAGGCCGCATCGCGGATCCAGACATAGCGATAGTCCCAGTTCCGTTCACCGCCGAGCTGTTCGGGAAGCCCGAGGGTCGGTGCGGCGACGATGGCTCCGGTGGGCTCGTGGGTGAGGAGTTTCAGGGTCAGTGCGGAACGGTGCACCATTTCGCGCCAGCGGCCGGTGTAGGTGGACTGGCTCAGCCATTGGCGCCAGAACCGTACGGTGGACCGGAAGAGTTCCTCGGCGGCTCGGGTATCGACCAGGTCGACGGCCGGTTCGGCGCGGGAGGGCCGGTTGGTCTCCAGCACGAACAGTGCGGACTGGCCCTCCGCCAGGTCGAATTCTCCGCCGGCGTCCTGGCCTTCGACCCGGAGGGTCACATTTGCCTGGAGTGAGATATCCAGCGCGTCACTGGTGAAACGCACACCGTGCGGCTGGGTTTCCACCTTGTGCGGATCCCGGCCGTAATTCATCCGCGGGGCGACGACGGTACGGATACGCGAACTGCCCCGTACGCTGACCACCCGCCGCACCAGCCGTTGCCGGTGACGGGGGTCGCCCTCCTCCCGTATCGGCATGAAATCCTGGATCTCGACAATGCCGTTCTCGGTCAGCATTCGCGTCATGAGAATGTTGGTATCGGGAAAGTAGTACTGCTGGCGCTTGGCGATGTCCTCGACGGGGCTGATCTGCCAGTGTCCGCCGTTCCCGGCATCGAGCAGTGACCCGAAAATGCTGGGCGAATCGAACCGCGGGGCACAGAACCAGGCGATCCGGCCATCGGTCCCGACCAGCGCCGCGGTCCGCAGATCACCGATCAGACCGTGTTCGGCGATGGGCAGATATCCCACGCCGTCTGCCTCATCGACCGCCTCACCGGCCGAGGTCTTTTGACGGTCATTCATAGGCCACGTCCCCTTACGCCCTCTCCTGCCGTTCGCCGCCCGCTCGTGCGCCTCGGCCGAGCCGTCCGTACGCCCCTGCCCACGCTCCCCCGGCACCCACGCATCGCTCGACGTCAGCCCGTGCGCGCCGCCCCGCCCCTGGTCGGGAAAGCCGTTGAACTCGCGTATGCCCCGGCAAGGCACGTTCATGAGCCGGTCGCCGGTGGGCAGCCGGGTGGCGATCGAGCTCGACAGCGCGACGGCCTGCGGACCGGTCTGGTGCAGATGGGCGATCAGATGAGGCGCGGGCACCTGGGCGCCGAGGAAATCCACCTGCCAGCCGCGCAGCCGCAGCACCTCGGCGAGGAGGCGGGCGGGCAGCGCATGCCACTCACCGTCGACGCAGGCCACCGTGATGCGGCCTTGTTCCGCCCTGGCCGGGGGCGGCCGGTGGTACGCGAGGGCCGCGATGACCCGGTCGTTGATGGCGGTCGCGGCGTGCTCCTGCGCCACCGTCATCTTGTTCGCCGCCCAGTGCTCACCGACCCGGTGCTGGACCGGCGCGATGATGTCGAGCAGCACGTCCTCCGGCGGAACACCGGCGTCCACCGCGTCGAACACCCGGCGGACGGCGGCGTGCTCATCCACCGTCACCACGGCGTCCCACAGGTCGTCGACGTAGGCGGCCAGGCTCTCCGTCATCGCCACAGGCGAAGTGGTCATGACGCCCGCCTACCCGGCAGCCGTCCGACCATGGACCCCGAACGACCACGGCGGGCCGGAACGGCCCCCACCCCTGCCTCCCGCCAGTCAGCGGTCTTCGGCACATCCCCCGTAGAAGTAATGGCTCTCAAGCCGGGTACCCGCCCCGGGTGTGGCCGTCCACCGCGCTGAGGTGCGCATGGCGGGGCGCGGTGATGGCGACCACGGCCATGTCGTCATGCCGGCCGGCCCCCACCCACTGGGCAGCGAGCATCCGGATCCGCTCCACGACCGCTTCGGCCGGCAGGCCCGCACACTCGCTCAGTGCGGACCGCAGACGTGCCTCGCCGAAGAGCTCATCGCCCAGCGGCCCGCCCATCGCCTCGGTGATCCCGTCGGTGTACAGCAGACAGGACTCCCCGGGCGCGAGATCGAGCGTGGCCGTCGTGGAGGTCACCTCCGGCAGCGCGCCTACGAGGGAACCGCGGGTGGCGGCTTCCTCCACCCGGCCGTCGGCGCGGACGACCAGCGGCGCGGGTGTCCGGCACTGGTCACCCGCAGCCGGACGGTGCCGCCCCGCCGCGCGACCGAGGCGAGGACCAGGGTGGCGAACCGGGTGTGGTCGGAATCGAGCAGCGCGCCGTTGAGCAGCCGCACCACCCGCCCGTCCGGGCCGCAGAAGCTCATCGCCGGCCACCGTCCGGAGGGCGGGGCGACCACGACGGCGGCATCCGCCAGATACCGCGTGGCGAGCCGGGCCGTGACGTCCATGCACCGGTCGACATTCAGGGAGGCGAGAAGCTCCGTCGACGCCTGGGCGAGAAACCCGGTGCGCTCACGCTCGGCACGCAGGGCGTCCTCCGCCGCCCGGCGGGCGGTGTCATCCACCAGCCACCACACCACATCGCCGCTCTCCGTACGACGCGGACGGGCCTCGAAGCTCCGCGCTCCGACGGGCCCGCGCGCCGCCTCCCCGCCGTCGGGCCGCAGGGAGTCAGTGAGCAGGCCTGATGGGGAGTGGGACCGGTTTCGGGTGGGGGGAGACAGCCCGCGACTCACACCATCAGGAACAGCACCAACAACCTCAAAGGGGCAATATCACGCGAATGGTCTTGCCGGTCACGGTCGCGGTGATCTCGACGCTGCGCGCCAGCCGTTGTATCAGGGGCCAGCCGTAGCCACCCGTGGCGCCAGGGTCACGACCGGGGGTTTGCGGGGAGGCGGCAGCGGGGCAGTGCGCGCTGCCGTCCTCGACCGCCACTTCCAAACACCCCTCGACGACCCGCGCGGTGAACCCGGTGAGCCCGCCCCCGTGCCGTTGGGCATTGGTGACCAGCTCCGTGGTCACCAAGAGGGCATCGACAAGGGCCAGGTCATCGACCGGGCTGCCTATCTTGTGCAGCAGGTCGTGCACAAAGTTGCGCGCCTCGGCTGCTCTTACAGGTACTCCCTGCATCACACCATTCCACCCCAATGCCCCCGAGCCGTCGCAGCGACGCCGCCACGCTCACCCACCCTCCGGGCAGGCATTGCCGGCCGGGGCACTTCCTTCTCGCACGGCAGGACGGCAATACTCTCAGGCCCCCGCACGGGCGGATCAGCGGGTGAACACTCAGCGGGTGGGTGGGGCTGGTGGGCCTGCCGCGCACGGCGCACGGGCATTCACTGCCTCGTCGAACCTGGTCGGCGAGTCGACTAGTCGGCCGCGCCGTCGAACCGGAGAGGGACGGTCACCGTAATGGCCTTGCCGTCGCCCGTGGGAACAATCACCACGCAGGACGTGAGTTTCTGGATCATCGGCCACCCATATCCACCGACCCCATACTTTTCCCGTCCGATGGCCGTGGCGGGATGCCGAGGACTGCGATCGGCAACGGTCACTTCCAGCAGACCGCCCGCGATGCGGGCAGAGAATCCGGCGACTCCACCACCATGCCTCTGGGCATTGGTAACCAATTCCGAGGTGACCAGCAGGGCGTCGATCGCGGAGAGTTCATCGACCTGCGGGCGATGCGCGTGCAGCAGCTCATGAACGCGGTCCCGCGCGTCCGCCGCTTTGTTCACCGGGGTCTGCTGCGTGTCCGTCACACCTCTCACCTCACGCCCGATCGACCACAACACCTGGAGCTCACCCACCGCCCCCTGCGAGGGCCACGCAAAAGGCTACTTCGACGAGAAGGTCCTTTGACGGCTTCCCCCGGACCGCGCAGTTCACGCAACACTCTCCACGCCCCCGCACCAAGACCCCGACACGCCCCCTGACCTCACCACCAACGCTCCGCAGCAGAGCCGGCCGCACGGACTCCGGTGAAGGACGTCACAGAAACGCCACCACCCAGCGCGCCGACCGCCCACGCCATACGCCACGACGCCGGAGCGCACGGGCCGGGGGCAGACAGGGCGGAGCCGCCCCGCCTTGAGCGGCAGCCATCCCGACCGGCCCCGCGCAACACCCCTCACACCAGAGGAAATCCACCGAAATAGACTCCGACCTGGTGCAGATAATCCGCACTGTTCTCGTGCCCGGCACTCTCGAAATCGGGCGCACCCTTGATCTCGTCCTTGGTGCGACCCACGTAGACCTTCTTCTCCTGCTGGTCGATGCCGGTCACGATGCCGGCCGGCAGCACCACACGCCGCCCGAGAATCCACCGGCCGGTGTCCACGACGAGGTGCGCAGAATCCACGTCATCGGAATGCTTGTCGACCTTGCCGATGCTCCCGTCGACAGCTTCGACACCGAACCCTTCAAGGACCGTGCCCGCCCGGTACCCGGAATCGGAAAGGTATCCCCAGACATTGCCACTCATACGCCATCCCTTCTCTACGCGACACAAGACCAGGCCCCGTCCAGCCGCTACTCCCCACAAACAGACCCAGCCACGGAACCTCCACTCCCCCGATCAACCCGACAGCCCTCTGCTGCCCCGCCCCCCACCCCCAAAACAGCACCCACCACATGCCCCCCTCCCACCCCGAACCCATTACCGGGCGCCGATAACCCACCCCGCCGCCGGTCTAGTCAGGAATGCATCGGCCTCGACGGGCAGGATTTCTTCCCGTCCACCACGCCAATAGCGGACTCGACGCACCACCGAGTTCACCGACTCGGACCTCAGGTCGTAGAAGAACTGGCGGGCCCAGGACATCCGCCCTACGCCGTCTCACCGAGGGCACCGCTACCCGGCCGGGCACTGACCCCCACGGGTAGCCGATGTCACACCCTCGCCGACCCACGATGCCCGCCGCCCATTCGGCTCCCGAGACGCAGGCGACGAAGACGACCCCTTGGGCTCATTTGCCCAGTTTTGCCCTATCTCTTCACTCCGCACCGTCACACCACCCTTACGCCGGCATGACCCTGGCGCCCACCGCGGCATCCGCCGCAAAGCAGGACCGTCTGAACGATCAAAATATGGGGGCGCTAGCATATGAGCACCGCCTAGCTCGAAAGATAAGCCTGTGACTGCTGTCAATGACGACTCGTTCACCAACTGGAAGAACCGCGAGGAGATCGCGGAGTCGATGATCCCGATCATCGGGAAGCTGCACCGGGAGCAGGACGTCACGGTCCTGCTGCACAGCCGCTCCCTGGTGAACAAGTCGGTGGTCAGCATCCTCAAGACCCACCGTTTCGCCCGGCAGATCGCCGGTGCGGAGCTCTCGGTCACCGAGACGATGCCCTTCCTCCAGGCCCTCACGACGCTCGACCTCGGCCCCTCCCAGATCGATCTCGGCATGCTCGCCGCGACGTACAAGAAGGACGACCGCGGTCTGTCGGTGGAGGAGTTCACCGCCGAGGCCGTCGCCGGCGCCACGGGTGACAACAAGATCGAGCGCCGCGAGCCGCGCGATGTCGTGCTCTACGGCTTCGGCCGCATCGGCCGCCTCGTCGCCCGCCTGCTCATCGAGAAGGCCGGTGGCCTGCGGCTGCGCGCCATCGTCGTCCGCGGCGGCGGCGACCAGGACATCGTCAAGCGCGCCTCGCTGCTGCGCCGTGACTCCATCCACGGCCAGTTCCAGGGCACGATCACCGTTGACGAGGCGAACAGCAAGATCATCGCCAACGGCAACGAGATCAAGGTGATCTACTCCAACGACCCGACGTCGGTGGACTACACGGCGTACGGCATCAACAACGCCATCCTCATCGACAACACCGGCAAGTGGCGCGACCGCGAGGGCCTGTCGAAGCACCTGCGCCCCGGCATCGACAAGGTCGTCCTGACCGCCCCGGGCAAGGGCGACGTCCCCAACGTCGTCCACGGCGTCAACCACGACATGATCAAGCCCGACGAGCAGATCCTGTCCTGCGCGTCCTGCACCACCAACGCGATCGTCCCGCCGCTGAAGGCGATGGCGGACGAGTACGGCGTCCTGCGCGGTCACGTGGAGACCATCCACTCGTTCACCAACGACCAGAACCTGCTGGACAACTACCACAGCTCCGACCGCCGCGGCCGCTCCGCGCCGCTCAACATGGTGATCACCGAGACCGGTGCCGCCTCCGCCGTCGCCAAGGCGCTGCCCGACCTCGATGCGACGATCACCGGCAGCTCGATCCGCGTCCCGGTGCCGGACGTCTCGATCGCGATCCTCAGCCTTCAGCTCGGTCGCGAGACCACCCGCGCGGAGGTCCTCGACTACCTCCGCGACGTCTCGCTGACCTCCCCGCTCAAGCGCCAGATCGACTTCACCACGGCCCCCGACGCGGTCTCCAGCGACTTCATCGGCTCCCGCCACGCCTCGATCGTCGACGCCGGCCCCACCAAGGTCGAGGGCGACAACGCCATCCTCTACCTCTGGTACGACAACGAGTTCGGCTACTCCTGCCAGGTCATCCGCGTCGTCCAGCACGTCTCCGGGGTGGAGTACCCGACTTACCCGGCACCGGCGGTCTGATCGCAGCGAGCTTCCGTGCCGTCCGAGCCACCGCCCCGGGTGCGGGGCGGTGGGGCGCGGGCGTTGCGAACGGTAGCGCCCAGCTAGCCGGGTGGTAGTCGGCAGCCCTCCAGCGCGGGTCGGTGCGGTGTCCCCTTAGCCAGACTGGCCGGGGCCGCGACCGGTAGACGAAAACATTGACCAGGAGGCGGAGCCAGGGGGAAACCCCCGGCTCCGCCTCCGGTGTTTCCGGGCCAGGATCGCGAAGCACGAGGCCTCGTGTTGAGCGTCGCAGTCCGCGGCTTACCGGCGCCACCGAAGCCGCCGCCCGTTGCACGCATTGGACCGTGAAGCAGAGGGCCCGAACTCGGCCCGCCCATCGCGGGTTCGACCCGGAGTGTTCACATGTCCGGATGGTCTGGCAGGGGCGAGGCGGTGACGACATCGTCGAGGATCTGCTCCCGCGCCGAAATGACCATCCTGTTGAGCGCGCTGGCCACGGAGAGGATCTCACCGGATCTGGCAGAGTTGCTGATCTGGTCGGACGACTCATCGAGGTGGGTCATCACCTCCCGCATGAGCCGCTGAGCTTCAGGCGTGGTGGGCAGCGCGTCAGCTTTGATCAGGTTGAGCATCGTCTCTAATGCCGTGGCCAGCTCGCGGACCGCTGCACGCATCTCGGATTCGTCGGAATTCATGCCGCATACGATCGCGGATCGGATGCGAATCTGCCACGCCGCAGACTTCGGCTGGAGGACAGCCGGGCAGCGACAGGGCGAGCGTCTTCGTGTGGCCGGCCCATGACGATGTCCGTGGTGAGCCGAGCTTCTCGAGCCGACCCGCGATCGGGTATGGCTTGCGCTTCGACGGGGGCTTCGAGTGACGCGGCGATGCGCCCCGCCATCCGCTCCAGGAGCACAACGGGTTTCACGTGGTGCGTCATACGGGGCCGTCGCATGGGAATTCGCCACCGCAGGCGTCCTCGAGGGAAGGAATCGTCCAACTCCGCGCTCTGACTGGAGACTCCGGACTCGCCCGCCACGCTGACTCGTGGTCGAGCTCGATGCCCTGGTTCAAGGGGTCGAGCCGGGGTGTCGGCAACGGTGGAGAGGAACCCCGATGACTGCTGAGCGTGTGCTTGTGCCGTCTCCCGCAACGGCGTACCGAGGGCGGTGGCCGGCGCTCACCGCCCTGCTGCTCGGCGAGGCGATGAATCTGTTGGACGCCACGATCGTGCAGGTCGCGGGTCCAAGGCCTTGGGCAGCATCGGCCCCGTGATGGGTCTTGCCGCTGTCTGCGGTCCGGTGCTCGGCGGTGTCATGACCCATGCCGACCTGTTCGGCTCGTCGTGGCGTGCGGTGTTCCTCGTCAACATCCCCGTGTCCCTGGTCGTGCCGGCCCTCAGCCCCAAACTGCTGGAAGACCGCGCCCCTAGGCGGCCCACTCTCGATCTGACCGGCACGCTGTTGGCCACGATCGGCGTCGGGCTCATCGCCTGTCCCCTGATCGGTGCCGCACCGCCGCCAGTCCGGGTGGAGTTGGGGGCCATCGTGGCCGGGCTCATCGTGATGGTGGTGTTCGGGCTGCATCAGCGCCATGTCGCCGTAGGCGGCCGCAGCCCGCTGGTGGAGCCGAGCTTGTTCGCGCATCGGGGTTTTCCGGCGGCCCTGGTGATGTCGACGTCCTTCTTCGCGGTGACGAACGGTCTGATGGTGGTCATCGTGCTGCACCTTCAGCTGGGGCTCGGCACTGATGTGCTCAACTCGGGCCGCACGCTTGCTCCATGGTCGGTGGGCCTGGCAGTGGCGTCGTGGGTGGCCGGCGCCATCTGGTCCGACGCTACGGGCACCACGTGATGTCCCTGGGCCCCGCTGTACTGGTAGCCGGAGGAGCACTGGCCGCCCTCGCCGTCTACCACGCGGCCGATCCCACGGCCTACCCCGAGCCGCCGCTGATCGTGCTGGGTGTCGTCGGCCTGGGGGCCGGGCTCTTCAGCCCCGTCTTCTTCACCCTC
The DNA here is from genome assembly GCF_008704855.1 of Streptomyces platensis. Classification (NCBI taxonomy): domain Bacteria; kingdom Bacillati; phylum Actinomycetota; class Actinomycetes; order Kitasatosporales; family Streptomycetaceae; genus Streptomyces; species Streptomyces platensis. The sequence goes on along the minus strand of NZ_CP023691.1, from coordinate 6,606,487 downwards.
GCCCTGAAGCCGCTGCGGCCGCAGGAGATCGGGTCGGCTGCCGGACTGCTGAACGCCTTCGAGCAGTTGGGAGCCACACTCGGGGTCGCCATCCTGGGCAGCGTCTACCTCAACAGGGCCGGAGCCCCGCGCTGATCGCGCCACATTCCCGTACGGCCTGGGAAGCTTCGGCACCTCCGTCGGGGCCGGACGGCAGCCTTCCTCGTTCTTGGACGCGAAGCGGTAAGGGAGTTGGCGCGGTGGGGCGCATTCGCCCCCGCACCCCGCAAGGTGAAAAGTGAGCGGGTGTGCCCCGGCGCCCGGAAAGGTATTTATGCCTTTCCATTTCGGGCGCCGCATTCCCTTCGCCCGCTCGGTTCAAGCCTCGGAGAAACGTTACTGCTGCGTGCGGATTTAAGTACTTCACTATGGGCGCATCACCTGCATATTGGTCTCATCGGGTGTGGGCCAATGGAGGTATGTTCTCAACGAACACGCATGGGTGGATAGTGAAAGGCCTCCACCGGGTTCGGAGCCCTTGGTGTGAGCAGGAAATGGAGGTCGCAGATGACCATAGAGGAATGGCTCAAAACTAATGTCACCACCGACACGAGGGCGCTCGGGTGGTACAGCGGGCCGGAGTGCGAGGACCGTATCGTCCGAGCCTATCGCGAGCTGTTGAGTGGCTATGAGATCGACACCTCGACGATCCTCAAAACCACCTGCCTGGTGGACGGCGAGCACACCGGCGTGGTGCGTATCCAGGAGAACAACTTCTTCTCGATCTGCGCCCACCACTTCCTGCCGTTTTTCGGGAAGGTCAACATCTCCTACGTGCCCGGTGACCGCATCCTCGGACTCGGTAAATTCCCCCGTCTGGTACAGGCGTTCAGCCGGCGCTTCCAGATTCAGGAGTACCTCGTCAAGGACATCGCTGAAGAGATCATGTCCTCCGGCGGCGCACAAGCCGTGCGCGTCACCTCCCGCAGTCGCCACCTCTGCATGTGCAGTCGTGGTCCGTCCGACCAGACCGTCACCACCGATACCTCTTATGTGGCAGGCGATCAGGAGTTGATGGCCAAGTTCGGCCTGGACGACTGATGCGGACTCGCGTGGCGGGAGGTGTGCTCACTGATCCCTCCCGCCACGCGGCCCCGGTCAGCCCGTCCCTCGACGGCCGACCGCGCGGGACCACGCGCCGGCCGGCACAAGGAGAATCCGTGCGCGTCAGGAAGAGACGCAGTCAGCGCCGCGCTTCGGCGTCGCCCTGGACGTACGCGCTGGCGACCTGGCTCGCCGGTGTGCTGGCGGCAGTCGGCCTGGGTGCCGTCGCGCCGGTGGGGTCCGCGCTGCGTGCGTCGCTCGGCCTGTCGGACGGTGCGCTCGCATGGGCCACCTCGAGTATCACGGCGGTGAGCGCGGCTCTCGGCATCCCGGCGGGATGGTGGGTCCGCCGCTTCGGCGCCCAACGGGCCCTTTCCTGGGGCCTTTCCGTGATGTCGGTGGCCGCTGTCGGCAGTGCGGCCGCCGGATCCTGGGGGCTGCTGCTGGGGGCACGTATCGCTGAAGGGGTCGGCTACCTGCTGGTGTTCGTGGCGGGTCCGGTCGTTCTCACCCGCATCGCTCAGGGCGGCACCCGGTCGGCAGCGCTCGCGTTGTGGGGCACCTGCGTCCCTACGGGGCTTGCCATCGCCGCGGTCACGGGCGGGGCCCTGGAATCCGTGTGGACCTGGAACCAGTGGCTGGCCCTCACCGCACTCGGGCCGCTGATCATGGCCGGAGTGCTCACGGCCGTTCTGCCTCGGCTGCCGAGGGCGGCGGTCCCGTGCGCTCACCGCGAAGCCGGCGCCTGGAACGGGGCGTTGCGGCTCGGTGTGGCGTACGGCAGCCTGTCGCTGGTCGGCGTCGCCGTGGTGATGGTGCTGCCGGCTTTTCTCCTGGAGCAGCGGCAGGCCACGCCGACGGTCACCGGTGCCGTGGTGGCGGTCGTCTGTCTGGGCAGCGCGGTCGGTGGGCTCGCCGCCAGTTGGCTGCTGCGGCGTGGCACGGCCTTCTCCGCACTGGTGCCGCTGGGTGCGTTGATGCCGATCGCCTGCCTCCCCGCGTTCTCGGCCGAATTCCCCCTCGCGGTCAGCGGCGGAGCGGCCACACTTGTCCTTGTCGTGGACGGACTGCTGATCTCGGCGGTCTTCGCCGCCGTTCCCGCCTCGGTGAGCCGTGCTGCGGATGTCGATGTCGCCAATGGCATCCTCAACCAGCTGGGCAGTGTGGGGATTCTGCTGGGGCCACCCGTCTTCGGGCTGGTCATCGCTGCCGCGGGGTGGGGCACCGTCGCTGCCCTGGTCCTGGTCTTCGGCGGACTGGGGGCGGCCCTGCTGCTGACGGCGGCGCGCACGTCCGCGGCCGGTTCGGCGGCCGACCTGTCCCGGCCGCCCGCCGCGCCGGGTGGCAGAGAGCGGCGGAATGGGGCGGGCCCCTTGGCGAAGGCGGCGGATGTCAGCAAGCGCCAGCGCATGCGTCCCTGAACGAGCCACGGACATGTGGCGTGCCCGACTGCCTTACCAGCTGATGGCAGTCCTTCGTCCAGGAAGGGGCGCAGGGTGAGAATCGACTTCCCGCTGGTGCGGGACAACACCTTTCGCGAGTACTGCCTGTACTGCCGTGCCGAGGCGATCACTTGGATCGTCGTGGACGGAAGAAAACGCTGCACCTGCGCTGGGTGCGGCCGCGAGGCGGAGCGAGCCCTCGTCATTGATCCGCGTATCTCCTGGTGGACCGATGCGGACGGCGAGTACTGGCACGAGAGTGCCGGGGTATTCGTACGCGACCGGGGTGCGAGGTTTCTGTTCTTCCAGCGAACCGCTTTCCCTTACCGGTTGACCGTGCCTGCGGGGCACGTCGAGAGCGGGGAGGAACCCCGGTGCGCGGCCGCGCGGGAGCTCTGGGAGGAAGTAGGAATCCGGGGCGCGGAGGGGGAGCTCCGGCTCGTCGCGGACGAGTATTTGCGGGGAGATGTGTGCAGAAGGGGTTCCGATGCGCATCGTTGGCATGCCTTTCTGCTGGAGGTCGATGAGCACCGGGAAGCCGGAGCCCAGGGGGAGGTGACCGTGAATGAGGAGGGCGAGGCACCCGTCTGGCTCACGCTCGACCAAGCCCGTTCCGGCCGGCCGACGTTCGCGGTGGAGCGCATCATCGAGCAGTATTCCGAGAGGCTGCTGGCCGCTGTTCCGCGTACTACTGAATAACGGAAGCGGGGCCCTCCGGAGGACGTTTCTCGGGCGGGACATCTTCCTCGTAAGCCGCCGCGGGGGGGACCAGCAGCCGTCTCAGCCCGAGCAGGTGGCGGCCTTGCCCGGCAGCTTCCCGCCGACCAGATATCGGTCGACGGCACGGTCGGTGCAGGTGGAGGGGGGCTCCGCGGCGTACGCCGCATGTCCCTGGCCCTTGCGTACGAGGAGCGAGCTGTGGTCCAACTGCCGGTGCACCGCCCGGGCGTTCGCCAGTGGAGTGAGCTGATCGTCGGTGTACGACACCAGCAGCACCGGTGCCGCGCCCGCTGCCTTGACCGGCTCGGCCGCGCCGGTGGGGGCGATCGGCCAGGTCGCGCAGTCGATCATCTGCCAGGCGTAGGAACGGCCGAAGAGCGGCGACTGCTTGGCGAACGCGTCGGCGGTGGCGAGCATCTGCTTCGGGGGCTTCGGCGCGGACGGGGAGTCCAGGCACAGCACCGCCGACATGCTCATCGACTCGTTCTCCTCGGTGCGCTCCTCCTGCGGCGTCGGCTCCTGGTCACCGCTCCCGCCGCCCGCCTCGGCGTCCAGACGGTCGAAGGCGGTCACGTCCCCGTGCAGGGCGGCCACCAGCGCCGTGGTCAGTCGCTGCCAGCTCACGTCGCCTGACACGGCCATTCCCAGGTACAGAGACAAGTCGCCGCCGGTGAATTCCTCGCCGCCGGCCCCGTGCAGCGGCTTCCGGTCCAGTTCCTCGGCGAACGTGGTGAGCCTCCGCAGAATCTCCTCGGCGCCGGCTCCCAGCCGGTCATCGCCGCGCGCGGCGAGGTCGTGGGCGTACCGGCGCACCGCGTCATCGGAGGTCTTGAGGTCGAGCCGGGCGACCTGCCGCAGGTCGGCGGCGGGATTCACGACACCGTCGAGCACCATCCGGCCCACCTTCCCGGGGAACAGCTTCATGTACTGCTGGCCTATGAAGGTGCCGTAGGAGACACCCGTGTAATTCAGCTTGGCGTCGCCCAGCACCGTACGCAGCACATCGAGGTCGCGCGCGACACTCACGCTGTCCATGTGCGCGAGAACGGGGCCGCTCGCCTTTTGGCAGGCGCGGGCACGCCGGGTCGCGTCGGCGAAGGTCTTCTCCGCCTCCGATGCGGTACGCGGCGGGTTCTCGGGTTCCTCAGCCACGCCGTCGGGGCACTTGATCTGCCCGGACCCGGCAATGCCTCGCGGGTCGAAGCCGACCAGGTCGTAACGGGCCCGAGCCTGTTCCCCGGCCTGCCAGTTTCCATTGGCCACGTCGGCCGCGCCGCCCGCTCCCGGCCCACCGGGGTTGAAGAACAGCGAGCCCAGCCGACGACTGTGATCCTTGGCCTGCACCCGCGAGACCCGCAGTGCGACGGTCTTCCCGTCCGGGGCGGCGTAGTCGACCGGCACCTTCACCCAGCCGCACTGCGCGCCGGGCACGGCCTTGGGGGTGACGTCCGCGCCACAGGCCGTCCACCGGACCGTCTGCTGCGTGAAGCGCGCGGGCAGCGCCCGTACGGACGCGTCCCTGCCCTTGGCGTCGTCGGGCCGGGATGCCGCGGCGCCACCGGCACCGCAGACCGTCACCACCGCCGTGGTGACGGCCAGCAAACCGGCAGACAAGGCCATGGATGGGCGGGGGATGGGCATCGGCGCTCTCGCTCTCTCGCTCGTCGCCCGCACAGGATGCGCACAGGCGCCGCCGGGCCGCTGTAGGGCCCGTCACAGTTGGGGCGAAATTACGCATTGTCGGCGGACGGTCGCTTTTCACCCTCGGGTGGGGGGACGTCACGGATGGCGAGGTCGCGGAGGGTGAAGTCGCGGAGGGTGAATGGCGGGGAGGGTGAATGGCGGGAGGCTGCGTTGCCGTCGACCGCGTGGGCGCGGACGCGCGGACGCCGTTCCGTAGCAACAGGAGCGGGGGCTTCGAGGTGAGCGCCGCCCGGAACACGGTCGGTGAGGAGAGGCAACCGCTGGGTCATCACCGCATGTGATCACCTACAAGCGGGCGATGAATGCGCCGATGTGGGAGGCGATCTGGTCGGGCACCTCCAGGGGCGACAGGTGGCCGGTGCCGCTGAGCTCGGCGAGGGTGGCGGTGGGGATCAGGGGGAGCAGGTGTGCGCGCAGGATCTGGGGCGGGTCGACCTTGTCGTCGCTCCCGGCCAGCACCAGTACGGGAACGCTGATCGCGCCGACCCGGTCCGCGAGATCCTCGACCAGGGCCTGCCGCGGCCACGCCATACGGGCCGCCTCGCCCGCCCGGGAGCTGTCCTCGTGGACCTGTCGGCGGGCCTCAGGGGACAGCTCGCCGTGGGTCAGCACCAGGTCGATGCTTCGGCCGATGGCGTCGTCGTTGTCGTAGGCGTGCGCCAATGCCTCCTGGAACTCGTGCGTCACACCCACCGGAGCCGGTGGGGCGGGTGCGACGAGCACCACGCCCTTCAGTCCGGCGGGGCGGCGGGAGGCGAATGTCTGGGCCACCTTGCCGCCCATGGAATGGCCCACCACGACGTACTCGTCATAGCCGAGCTGGCCGATGACCCGCTCGGTGTCGTCGGCGAGTTGCTCCATGCCGTAAGGGCCGGGCACCTCGGTCGACTCGCCCCAGCCGCGGTGGTCGTACACGACGAACGTCTGCGCCGGGCGGAGGCGCTCGATGACCGGCCGCCAGGTGCGGTGGGAACCTCCCCAGTAGTGGAGGAAGACCAGGGCGGGGCCGTCGCCTTCGCGGACATGGCCGTAGACCCGCCCGCCGTTCACGTGGAAGTACCGGCCGGTCGGGGTGTGGGTGGTCACGGAGGTCAGATGTCCTTGCCTGGACCGGCGCGGGGCCGCTCTGCCGCGGGCGCTGCCGGTGTGAGCCCCGGCGGTGGGGCCGCGCTGCTCATGACTCGATCGTCGTCCGGCTGTTTTTGATCAACCACGGGTTCGAATGCCGGCATGCGCAACTTTCGGGACACGTCCGCGCGGGCGGTCGTTCGTCGCTCCCACACCGGCGCAGCCCGCGTCGGCTGATCCAACGCCCCCTCAGCTGAGTCCGCTTGGCGCCCCGCCTGCCACGGGGCAACACCGTGCCCGCCCCCGCGCACCCTGCCCGGATCCGGACTGGCAAGAAAGTTACGGCCGTAACATTGCAGCCATGGATCCTCACCGCGTCGCGGTCCTGGTGCTGCCCCGTGTGCTCCCCGTCGACCTGGGCATCCCGACGCAGATCTTCAACCCACGGCCCCACACCCCGTACGAACTCACGGTGTGCGGCGGAGCCCGTGGCAGCGTCACCACCAGCACCGGCTTCACGGTCGGCGTCAGAGCCGGGCTGCCGGCCCTGGCCCGGGCGGACACCATCATCGTGCCCGGCTACTGGGAGTATCAGCGGCCACCGGCGCCCGAGGTCACGGCGGCCCTGAAACGCGCCTTCCGCCGAGGCGCCCGCATCGTCTCCATCTGCACCGGCGCCTTCGCGCTCGCCGCTGCGGGGCTGCTCAACGGCCGTACGGTCACCACGCATTGGGCCAGCGCCGACGAGCTCGAAGAGAGCTATCCCCAGGTCCGGGTCGACCGCAGCGTCCTCTACATCGACGACGATCCCCTGCTGACCTCCGCGGGCGTGACCGCCGGCATCGACCTGTGCCTCCACCTCGTCCGCAAGGACCTCGGTGCCGCCGTCGCCAACGACATCGCCCGCGAACTGGTCGCCGCGCCGCATCGCGACGGCGGCCAGGCCCAGTACATCGCCCAGTCCCTGCCCGAGCCCACCGCGCATACCCTCGCCGACACCCGCGAGTGGGCCGTGCGGCACCTTGCCGAAGCCCTCACGCTCGACGTTCTCGCCCGGCACGCACGCGTCTCCACCCGCACCCTGGTGCGCATGTGGCGCCAGGAGACCGGCAGCACCCCCCACCAGTGGCTGCTGAGCGCCCGCGTCCACCACGCCCGTGAACTCCTGGAAGTCACCGACCTCGGCATCGAGCAGATCGCCGACCGATGCGGCCTCGGCACCGGCACCAACCTCCGCGCCCGCTTCCGCAATGCGCTGGGCACCACACCCTCCGCGTACCGCCGGACCTTCCAGCAGACGCGCGCGGACTGACCGCAGCCCCCGTGCGTCAGCGTGGCGAACCCCGGCCGCCACCGTTGAAGCGGCCGAGAGGTGATCAGTGCCCCGAAGCGCGACGATGGGGGCGGAGACCCATGTATGCAACACCGGGGACGCCGGCGCGGAAGGGCGATCGACCGGGGACGCGATGCCTACCGGGGACGGGAGGCCTATGGAGCAGGGCGCCAGTGCGGCGCGGACCGTCATCCTGACCGTGGACGACGACCCGGGCGTGTCACGTGCTGTCGCCCGCGATCTGCGGCGTCGCTACGGCGAGTTGTACCGCATCGCCCGCGCCGAGTCCGGCGAGCATGTCGCTTCCGCGGTGGGAGCGGGCGCCATGGAGGCGGTCGGCCGGCGGGAACAGCTCCTGGCTCTCGGATCGCTGTCCGCGGGACTGACCCATGAGCTGAACAACCCGGCCTCGGCGGCCGTGCGAGCCACCTCCGCGCTCCGCGAGCGGGTAGCCGGGATGCGCCACAAGCCCGGCATCATCGCGGCACACCCGTACCGGCGCGACACCCTGGAGACGCTCGTCAACATCCAGGAACGCACGGCCGAGCGCGTGGCCAAGGCCACCGCCCTGAGCCCGCTGGAAACCGCGGACCGGCAAACACCAGGGGGACCTGCGGTTCGATTCCGTCCCCGGCGACACCCGCTTCCAGGTGCGCCGTCCGCCGGCCCCCACCGACCCCCGTTCCCCCCAGGAGGCGTCATGACTTCCCCGCACGGAATCGACCCCTCGGCCGCTCCCAGCGGGACCGGCTGCGCGGAGTGCGAGGCCGGTGGCGGCTGGTGGTTCCATCTGCGGCGCTGCGCACAGTGCGGCCACATCGGTTGTTGCGACGACTCACCCGCCAAGCACGCGACGGCCCATGCCCGGGACACCGGGCACCCGGTGATCCGCAGCTTCGAACCGGGCGAGACCTGGTTCTACGACTACGACACCTCGGACGTGTACGCCTCGGGCCCGCCCCTGGCCCCCCCGGAGAGCCACCCGGCCGACCAGCCCACCCCCGGCCCCGCGGGCCGCGTCCCGGCGGACTGGGCCGAGCGTCTGGGATAGGCGGGGACAGGCACACCACTCCCCCGTCCGGCACGCCGCCGACCTGGGCCGGACGCCGCCACCGACCGGCCCGCACCGTCGCGTTGGCGGCATTCCGGAGCGGCACTTAGCGTGAAGGGGACGGCGGTTCTTACCCGATCAGGGAGCCCACGCGGCCGGACCGCCCTCGACGTGGAGGGCCAGGAGATCCGGGAGATGCGGGAGATCCGGGAGGTCGGGTGGACTCTTTCTCGTTCCTGCTCGTGGCCGTGATCCTCACGGCCCTTGCCTTCGACTTCACCAACGGATTCCACGACACCGCCAACTCGATGGCCACCTCCATCGCCACCGGCGCGCTGAGCCCCCGGGTCGCCGTCGCCGTCGCGGGGGTGCTCAATCTGGCGGGAGCCTTCCTCTCCACGGAAGTGGCCAAGACGATCTCGGGCGGCATCGTCGAGGACAGCCAGGTCTCGCTGGTGATGATCTTCGCCGGGCTGATCGGGGCGATCCTGTGGAATCTGGTCACCTGGCTCCTCGGGCTGCCGTCCAGCTCGTCCCACGCCCTGTTCGGCGGGCTGATCGGCGCGGTGTGGGTGGGGGCCGGGGGTTCCGCGGTGCGCTTCGGCGCGATCATCGAGAAGATCGTGATCCCGGCGGTGGCCTCGCCCATGGTGGCCTGTGTGGTGGCGCTGCTGGCCACCTACCTCGCCTATGTGATCACCCGGAGGGCCGCCCGCCGCGCCGTCGGAAAGGGCTTTCGCGCGGGTCAGATCGGGTCGGCGTCCCTGGTGGCACTGGCCCACGGCACCAATGACGCCCAGAAGACGATGGGCGTCATCACCCTCGCGCTCATCTCGACCGGGGCACTCAGCCATGGCGCGGGGCCGCCCTGGTGGGTGGTGCTGAGCGCGGGCCTGGCGATCTCGCTGGGCACGTACGCGGGCGGCTGGCGGATCATCCGGACCATGGGCAAGGGGCTCACCGACATCCAGTCCCCCCAGGGCTTCGCCGCCGAGACCAGCGCCACCGCGGTGATCCTCGCCTCGTCCCACATGGGGTTCCCGCTGTCGACCACCCAGGTGTGCACCGGCAGCATCCTCGGCGCGGGGCTGGGCCGCAGGCTGGCACATGTGCGCTGGGGAGTCGCCGGGCGGATCGCGGTGTCCTGGCTGCTGACGCTGCCGGCCGCGGCCGCCGTGGGAGGCGTGGCGGCGTGGGTGGCCGATCAGGGCGACCTGGGGGTGGCCCTGGTGGCGGTCGTCGCCCTCGCCGCCGCGGCGGCCTTCTACATGCTCTCGCGCCGCCGCCCGGTGAGCCCGGAGAACGTCAACGAGGCGCCGGCACCCGAACCGCCCGCCACCGTCAAACCGGCCGCCTGAGCCGGCCCCGCCGGCCCGGCCGCCGTCCAGGAAGGGGAGAACGGGATGGACATCAACTGGGGCACACTCGCCGGGGTCTTCGCCATCAGCCTGGGGGTCACCGCCGTGGTGGTCGTGATGTTCTCCCTGGGCCTGGCCGCCTGGGCCCGCGCCGGCCACGGGGAGCCCACCTCCCACCCGCCCGGAGTCCGACACCAGAAGGCGGCAACAGCCATCGCCCTGCTCTGCTTCGCCTCCTGCCTCGCGGTCGCGGCCTACGGGATCGGCCTGATCGTTACGGGGTGACGCGGGCCGGGCCTGGGACTGCCGGGGGATGGGACGCGTCGGGGGAGGCGAGCCCCGCGGCGGGTCTTCTACCGCGTTTCCGCAGACCGCAAGGGCGCCAGTACCGTCGGCAAGCCGTCCGAGGGCTGGTCCCGTATGGCGCCCAGTAGGGGGTTCGCAGCTCCCGGCGTTGCTCGCTTCTGAAGCGGTCGTCGAGGCAAAGGCTCTCTTGGAGCGGTTGCCTCCAGGGGGCTACCCCTACGATGCTCCGGCCGCTGCCTGGACCGTGTTCGGGCCTGCTGCCCGGATGGCCCCGGTGGATCGTGGACGCGCACGCTGAACACGTCCGGATCTCCGAGGGAAGGAACTCTCCGTGCCCAGTGTGAAGTCGGTGCGTCGCCGCGCGGCGCGCACCGCTGCCGTCGGCGCTCTCGCCGTCGCGGCCTGCGCCACCCTGATGACCGGCAGCGCCGGAGCGATCGTCAACGGGACCGATTCCACCGAGCGCTACCCGTTCATGGCGACGATCCCGGAGTCAGCCCCGGATCAGGGGCTGTACGACGGTACTTGCGGGGCGTCGCTGATCGATCCGCAGTGGGTACTGACGGCGGCTCACTGCGTGCAGGGCGACGGCCTTGAGCTCGACGGCACCGTCCGGATCGGCAGCCGGCACCGGAAGTCCGGGGGCACCGTCCGGGCCATCGAGCGGACCATCGTCCACCCCGGCTATGTGAACGGCGACGGGAAGGCCGCGAACAAGGCTGACATCGCGCTGGTCCGCCTCGACCGCCCGGTAGCCGAGAAGCCCATCCGTATCGCGGACCGCGCCGGACCGCCAGGCACCCCGACCCTGATCCTGGGTTTCGGCACCACCCTCGACACCGAGCTGAAGTTCGCCGAGCGGTTGCAGCAGCTCAATGCCCGCACGGCTGCCGCCGCCGAGTGCGCCCCCAACTACGCGGACCGGACCCGGCTGTGCACGACCAGCCGCGTACCCAAGGCCATGGCGTGCTTCGGGGACTCCGGCGGACCACAACTCCAGAAGGACAGCCACGGGCGTTGGGAACTGCTGGGAGCCACATCGGGCCCCGGAACCCCCGGCGTCGTCTGCTCCGCCGGCCCCGGCCTCTACACCAACGTGCCCACCTACACGGACTGGATCCACAAGACCATCAAGCGCAACACCTGATCAGTGACAGCCGCCGGCCGTACGGGGGCCGTCGCTGATGCGGCGGCCCGGAGAGAACCCGGGCGACGGGCTCACGCCGGGGCTCCTTCTGCCGCTCGGCTGAGCACGTGGGCGAGGGGGAAGGCGCCAGGCGGGGGCGGCCTGAAGCGTGAAGGGCGCCTCGCCACGGCCGACTTCGACACCACCATGGCGCGCGCTCCCCCTCCGCCGCCCACGGTCCGGCCCCACCCCTCATCCCCCACGCCGCGACAGCAAAGGCCGACCAGTTTGAGGCAACGCACGCTTCCTCGAGTACCAGGGGCAAAGGGGCACACCCAGAGGGCCAAGAGGGTCTGGGCGGCCGTATTGCGGGCCGCAGCGCACCTCAGGAGGAGCGCTCGGTGCCGTCAGCCGCGGTGGCGGGGCGGTGCTGCGCCGGGGCGACCGGCGGTCTCGCGTTCCGCTCTGATTTCCCGGCGCTGTTCGTCCAGGTACTGGGAGCTTTCGCGTTCCGCTGCAAGGCGTTCGCTCTCCGACATCGCATCCCAGCGCTGCTGGAAGGTTTCGAAGCGAACTTCGAGGGACTCGCTCCGGGGCAGGCCGTCGATGGCTTCACGGATGCCACGCCGACCCGACATGACGTCCCTGGCCATCGCGGCCAACGGATCGCGGCCATCCCCTCGCGCAAGATTCTTCAGCATTTTCCGCAGCATACGGGCCCTGGCCTCATCCTTGGCCAGCCCCATGAATTCGGCGTCGCCGACTTCACGCTCATTTTGGCTTGACTGCATTCTTCCCCGATTTCCCTGTCTCGATTTTCGGTGTCACCCGGAGGTGCTTGCACTGCCACCAGGGCAAAGCGTCAGACCACCGGACTGTCGTATGCTTTACCGGGCAAGGGGAATTTGATCGCCTTGTTCTCGATAGAGGAACTGATGCCGCTGACGAGCGCCACCGATCCATTGATTGCGGTCTGGAGTTCACTGATGACCGTGGTCAGCTTGGACCACATGTTGATCATGGCGATGACCTCTCCGGCGATCGCACCCGCGGCGATCGCCGGACCGAACAAAGTGAAACTCGTCGAGGCGCCAGCCAGCGCAGTCAGTCCGACGATCGCCGCAGTATCCAGAATCCCCTGGAGCAGGTCGCCGCACGCCTCAGCGGCATTCCAGACCGCTTCCGTGGTCTTCTCGTAGTTCTCCTTCAGATCAACGAAGGAGTCCTTCATTTCTGCGATGTCCTTCGAGAGCGTCTCGAAGTAGATGTACGCGGCGTCTGCGGCGTTGCCATTCCAGGACTTATCCAGTGCTGTATTTCCGGCCTTGATGTTCTCCGCGAGGTCCTCGCAGAAGTCACCCATCGCCTTCCACGCCTTAGCGCACTGCGCATACTCTGCCCAGTCGCCAGCGATCAGCTTCTTCGCCTCGTCAACCGGGTTGAATTCAAAGGCGATCTCCACCCCTTGCTGATCACCCAGGAAGGACTCAACACATCGCCGAAGGACAGGAGGTCCTTAACCACCCCACCTTCCGGCTCCTCCTTGTCGTCATCCACTTTTGGCGCCACCAGACGACTGGTTGGTTTTGCTACGTCCGCAAATCCCATGTCAATCTCCTCCCGAGCCGAGCCTGTTCCGGATTAACGCTTGGAAGCCGGGTAGGTGGCATCCATTTTGGTAGCTTCGCCTCGGTCAGTAGAGTCGTAATGCTTTGCAGAGCTAAGCAGTTCGGCAGATGATGCGCCGAGAATCTTGTGCAGAACCTTGAGGGTGTTTTGCACGCGGTTCACCACATCCTCGTGGCCGCCACTCCACAGCTGAGCCACCGTGGAGATGGGGCCGACATCCGAGGCGAGCATCTCGCATGACTTCTTTACATAATCCCGTGATTCCTCGACGTCATCCGCGGCTCGCTTCACCTGCTTTCCGAAACCGGTCAGATCGTCTGGATCCACCGAAAAGCTCACCCTGCCCCCATTCGTAACTTTGACGCGCCTGTTGCGCGCTGATACCGTACTCTAGTGAAAATTTTCAGCGATGACGGCAGCAATCTTCCATCGCTTGAACTTGGCGGTGAGACAAGCGACCCCACTGACCAATACATCCAGCGTCAGGTGCGGGGCTGGGCACTGCTCCCCCTCTTTTTCGCGATCCTCCTCCCCTGGCTCTGGGTGTACTTCGCGTTCACTTATGACCTCCGGAAGGACCTCCCCTTCCTCGCCCTCGTGGTGACGCACGCCGGGCTGGCGCTCATCTGGATTGGACGCCGCAGCTCACGCCGACTGCTCACCTGGGCGGGCGTTGGCTGCTATCCACTCGCTGTCGCCCTGTGTCTGCTGTTGCAGAACGTTCTCTAGCGGTCTGCGGCACAGCTCCCTCTCCGCCGTCCCGGGCCCTGGCCACCCAGCCGTCCAGGGGGGATCAAGTCCTTCCTAGCAGGCACTCAGGGCGGTCAACCCCGGGGACGACGAGTGCCGTGGGCAATGCATGTCGCCAGCACCACGGGAACGCGGGATCGAAAGAGCCCTTCAAGTCCACAAGGCGCGGCCGAGCGCAGCACGCTCCCCCTATTGCAGCCGTTGCAGCCTCATAGTGACTGCTAGGCACTTCCTGAGAGTGACTCACAAAGGCGCAATAGGGGGCAGAGTGGCCAGGGTTCGGCCGTGCCGGGGTCGCCAGGCGCCGTCCCCGAGCGCCGTCTCCGGGTGACGCGTTCACCCGGCCGGTCTCCGTGCGCGAGTTCGAAGGCCGCGGCCGCGCGGACGGTGCATCGCCCGCAAACCCATCGAATCCAGCGAACGGCCCGGACGCCGAAGGCGGGTCATCGACGCACCGTCTCCTGACTGACCGAAGGCCACAGACCCACCACAGCTACCAGCCCCACCCCCGGACCCACCTGGCCTTTCCCGGCCTCGCCGCCCCCTCCCCCGCTACAAGCAACTCAACCCGCCACCACACAGACCCCCGCCCAAGGCCCTGCGTTACACCTCCGCGACGGCCTCCAACGGGCTCAGGGCGGCGGCCCGGTGGGCCGGGATGGTGGCGGCCAGGGCGCCGATCGTGAGGGAGAGCAGGCACACGAGGAGCAGCGTTCCCCAGGGGAGTGCGAGGGAGTACTGGGGCATCGCGCCGTTGGCCAGTGAGCCGACTGCCCAAGCGCCGAACAGGCCGCCCGTCAGGCCGAGGAGTGTGCCGAACGCGGCGACGGTCACCGCCTCCAGGCGGATCATCCGCCGGATGCCGGAGCGGTCCATGCCGAGGGCGCGCAGGGCGCCGATCTCCCGGGTGCGTTCGGCGACCGATATGGCCAGGGTGTTCATGATGCCGAGCGCGGCGATGACGATGCCGATGGCGAGCATCCCGTACATCAGGGTCAGCAGGTTGCCCATGGCGCCGGCGGCCTCGTGGACGAACTGCTCGCGGTCCTGCACCTTCAGCAGCGGGCTGTTGCCCACGGCGGTGCGCAGCCGGTCCTCGGTGGTCTTCGAGACCGCGCCGCCGTCGGTGCGGACGAGGATGCGCTGGACGGAGCCGGGCAGGTAGCTGTCGTGCGCGACCTCGGTACGGGCGCCGAGCGCGTCGTGGGCGACGGGGTTGTCCTTGTAGACGCCCACGACGGTGTACTTCCTGGACTCCTGGTTCCGGCCGAGGGCGGCGTTGAGGTGGCCGCCCGTGGTCACGCCGTTTGCCCGGGCGAGGGTGCTGGAGACGGCGATCCGGCCCGGCCCGAGATCCTTGGCGGAGCCGCTGACGAAGTCGAGCTTCATGACGTCGTCCACGGTGTGGGGGTCGACACCGGAGATCTCCCGGACACCGCCGCCGGTGAACAGGGTGGAGTCCGTGACGGCGCTCGCGGTCCGCACCCCGGAGGTGTCGGCCACCCGCCGTACGGCGGCCGGGTCGACACCGGTCATGGGCGGGGAGCTGATCACGTAGTCGGCGCCGAGGCCGGCCGCGGCCTGGCGGTCGAGGGCCTGCCCGGTGGAGTTGCCGATGACGGCGAGGCCGGCGACCAGTGCGGTGCTGATCAGCAGGGTGGCGGCGGTGGCGGCGGTGCGCCTGGGGTCGCGGAGCGCGTTCTGCTGTGCGAGGTGGCCGGTGATGCCGAAGCGGCTGGTCAGCCGTCCGGTCAGCCGGATCATCGGGGAGGCGAGGAGCGGTGCGAGGACGATCAGGGCGGCGACGAGGAGGGCGCAGCCGAACATCGCGTTCTGGAGGTTCTTCTCCGAGGCGTCCTTCGCCCCCGAGAGCGACACCAGCACACCGGCGCCGAGGACGAGGAGAGCAAGGCCCGCCACGCCGCGGATCCGGGACCGCTTGGCGGAGGGCGGTTGGTCCGTCGTGCGCATCGCCTCGACGGGCGCGACCTTCGCGGCCCTGCGGGACGGCAGCCACGCGGCGAGCACGGTGACGCCCACGCCCACGCCGAGCGCCGCCACGACCGGGCGCGGGCCGATCACCAGAGGGCCTTGGGGCAGCGTGTTCCCGTCGGTGCTCAGGATGCCGGGCAGCACCGCGGCGATGCCGAGGCCGAGCAGGAAGCCGGCCGCCGAGGCGACGAGGCCGACCACAAGGGCCTCCAGGAGCACGGAGCGGGACACCTGGCGGCGCGTGGCGCCGATCGCCCGCAGCAGCGCGATCTCACGGGTACGCCGCGACACGAGCATGGTGAAGGTGTTGATGATGAGGAAGGAGCCGATGAACAGCGAGACCCCGGCGAAGACCAGCGGCAGCTTCTCGTAGCCCCGGGTCAGGGTGTCGACGTAGAGGGCCTGTTGGGCGGCCTGGGCAGCGCCGGTGGTGGCCTCGGCCCGGTCGGCCGGGAGCATGCCGGCGACCCGGCGGGAGAGCGCGGACTGGTCGGTGCCGGGGGCGGCGGACAGATCGATCCCGGTGTAGTGGCCCGGGGACGCGAACAGCTTCTGGGCGGTCGCCTTGTCGAACAGGGCGAGGGTGCCGCCGGCGGTCACCCGGGTGTCCTCGGTGGTGACGATGCCGACGAGCCGCTTGGTCATGACGGGGCCGTCGGTGGCCAGCGTGATCGTGTCGCCGAGGCGGAAGTGGCCGGCGGCGGCGGTGCCACGGTCCACGGCGAGTTCGCCGCTGTGCGTCGGGGCACGGCCCTCGGCCAGCGGGTAGCGGCTGTCCTTGCCGTCCTTGCCCGGTACGTAGCCGGCGGCCGGATTGGCCCCCGGATCGACCCGCAGCGGGGTGCCGTCCGCCGTGTTCAGGGCGGCCGAACCGTCGGCCGACGGGCGCACGGCGGCGACACCGGGTACGGCGGCCAGTTTCCGTGCGAGCGCGTCGTCGAGCGCGCTGGTCTGCTGGTGTGCGGCGGCCCCCGGTGGGGGTTCTTTCGCGGTCACGCTGACCGCGATGTCGGCGAAGCTCTTCGACGCGGCGGCGCGGTGGGCCTCGGCGGAGGAGTCCGCGAAGACCAGGGTGCCGCTGACGAACGCGACGCCCAGGCAGACGGCAAGGAGAGTCATGATCTGGCGGGCCTTGTGCGCCAGGAGGTTGCGCAGGGCTGTTTTCAGCATGGGGAGCTTTCGAGGCGTGGGCTCGGCGGAGGCGAGCGGGCGGCGGGTTCGGTCCTGGGCGAGGCGGGTTCAGCTGGGGTGTGAGACAGCGCCCAGGCTCTTCATCAGGCCCAGGACCCGGTCCGGGGTGACGTGTGTCATCTCGTCGACCAGGCGGCCGTCGGAGAGGAAGACGACGCGGTCGGCGTAGCCGGCGGCGACCGGGTCGTGGGTGACCATGACCACGGTCTGGCCCAGCTCGCGCACCGACTCGCGCAGGAAGCCGAGGACTTCGGCCCCGGCGCGGGAGTCGAGGTTTCCGGTGGGCTCGTCGCCGAAGATGATCGCGGGGCGGGAGGCCAGGGCGCGGGCGACCGCGACGCGCTGCTGCTGCCCGCCGGACAGCTGCGCGGGCCGGTGACCGAGGCGCTGGGAGAGTCCGACCATGGCGACCACGCGGTCCAGCCACTGCTGGTCGGGGCGGCGTCCGGCGATGGTCAGCGGCAGCGTGATGTTCTCCAGCGCGGTCAGCGTCGGCAGCAGGTTGAACGCCTGAAAGATGAAGCCGATCCGGTCGCGGCGCAGCGCGGTGAGCTGCCGGTCACCCAGCGTGCTCAGTTCGGTGGTGCCGACGCGCACGGAGCCGGAGCTGGGCGAGTCGAGCCCGGCGGCGCAGTGCATCAGCGTGGACTTGCCGCAGCCGGAAGGACCCATGATCGCGGTGAACTCACCCTCCCGGAAGTCGATGCTGACATGGTCCAGGGCTACGACACGGGTGTCGCCGCTGCCGTAGACCTTCGACAGGTCGAAGGTGGCGGCGGCGATCCCGGGCGCCCCGTGCTGCGCGCGCGAGGCGAGGGGGGTGGCGGACATGCGGGGACTCCTCTTCGGGTGCGGAAGGGTGCACTGCGAAGGGTGTCCGGGGAACGTATCGGGGCCTGAGCCACTGTGTATCGGCGACCGCGCTGCTTTGTAGCAGTTCTGTAGGGCGCGGGGAGCCTGGTGGCCGGGCGGGCAGACGCGTCCGTGGTGGCCGAGGTGGCGGGGGGCAGCCGCGTCCGTGCCAGGCGATCATGCCCGAAGCTGCGGGCCGCGCACAGGGCCTCCCGGCCCGGCCCCTATGCCGACGCGGCGGTTCCGCAGGAGCCGGAGGGTCGGAGCGGCAGGCGCAGGGTGGCGACGGCGCCGCCGTCCGAGGCGTTGTCCAGATGCAGCTCGGCGCCGAGGAGCCGGGCCTGGCCCAGGGCGATGGTCAGGCCCAGGCCGTGGCCCGTGCCGCGCTCCGTCGCACCCGTCTGGAACCGGCGGGGCCCGTGGAGCAGCACGTCTGCCGGAAAGCCGGAGCCGTGGTCGCGCACGACGACCGTACGCCCCTCGACGGTGACCTCCACCGGGGGCCCGCCGTGCCGGTGGGCGTTGACGACGAGGTTGCTGACGATCCGCTCCAGGCGGCGCGGGTCGGTCTCCACGGTCCGATCGGCTTCCGTCCCGGCAACGGTGACCTCGGTGCGGAGACCGGTGCGTGCCACGGCCTCGGAGACGACGGGGCCGAGCGGCACCCGGGCAGGGACCGGCTGCTCGGCCCCCGCGTCCAGTCGGGAGATCTCCAGCAGGTCCTCCACCAGGCCGCGCAGATCCCGCACCCGGGCCCGCAGCAGATCCTCCGTCTCACCGGCCGGCAGCAGGTCGGCGGCGGCCAGCAGACCGCCGACGGGGGTGCGCAGCTCATGGGCCACGTCCGCGGTGAACTGCCGCTCGGTGCGTAGCAGTTGGCCGAGAGTGTCGGCCATATGATCGACGGTGGCGGCGATCTCGGCCACCTCGTCACGGCCCTTGGTGGGCCCGGTGCGGGCGTCCAGATCCCCGGCGGAGATCCGGCCTGCGGTCTCGGATACCCCCCGCAGCCTGCGGGCGAGCAACCCGGCCCCGTAGACCGCCAGCGGCACGGCCACCGCGAGCGCGAGCAGCGAGGCCACCACCATGGTCACGTCGAGTTGGCGCAGCGTATACAGCTCCGAACTCATGTTGACCTGCACCGCCAGCACCCGGCTGCCCGGGCCGTCGACCCGCTGGGCGGCCCAGACGCTGGGGCCCATATTCCCCTCGACGCGTCCGTCGTAAGCCGTATGCCGCTCGCCGTCGACGGGGTGCCGCAGCACGAGGGGCAGCTCGGCCGGATCCAGCTCGGCTCCGTTCGCGAGGGTTTTGGTACGCCGGTAGGTGTCCATGGCCGAGTACAGCCCGTTGAACGCCTGAGCTGCGGCCCGGTCGCGGATGTCCCGCGCGGTCCACAGATGCACCAGCACCCCCACCGTCGCCACGACCAGGCAGGCCGTGACCGCGGCCAGCGCGGCGATCTTCCAGCGCAGGGACGACAGGTCCGGCCGCAGCCGTCGGAACACCCGCACCGCCCTCAGCGCCTGAGCTTGTAGCCGAAGCCGCGGACCGTCTCGATCCGTTCCCGCCCCAGCTTCCGGCGCAGCCGCTGCACACACAGATCCACCACCCGGCTGTCGCCGTCCCAGCCGTACTCCCAGACATTGCGCAGCAGGGTGTGCCGCTCCAGCACGACGCCCGGGTGAGCGGCGAACTCCAGCAGCAGCTTCAGCTCGGTCGGGGTCAGCGCCACCGTGCTCCCGGAGACGAACACCTCCATGCCGGCGGTGTCGATACGCAGGTCCCCGAACTCCAGCACCGCCCCCTCCGGCGGCCCCTCGTCCGCGGCCCGCCCAGGTCCCGGGGCGGGCGCGTAGGTCGCCCGCCGCAGCAGCGAGCGGATGCGCGCCACCAGCACGTACGTGTCCACGGGCTTGACCACGTAGTCGTCCGCCCCGGCCTCCAGACCGGCGACGACATCGAGCCCGTCGCCGCGCGCGGACATCATCAACACGGGCACCAAGCTGCTCTCCCGGACTCTGCGGCACAGCCCGATCCCGTCCAGACCGGGCAGCATCACGTCCAGGATCAGCAGGTCGAAGCTTTCTTCGCGGAAGAGCTCAAGGCCCGTAAGGCCGTCGGCCGCGGCCTTCACCTCATAGCCGTAACGCTCCAAGGCGACGGTGAAGGACCGTCGCATCAGGTCGTCATCCTCCACCAGCAACACACGGACAGGTCGCGAAGAGGCCCCGGCCGGGGCGGACGAGGACACGAGCGGCTACTCCTGTTCGGACGATTCAGGCGAGGCATCAGTCCCGTATGTACGCACGCTCAGCCCATGGACGCACGCGCAGCCGACGACCTGAAGGAAAGGGTAAGGCAGACACCGGGCCCGGCAACCGCGTCGCACAACGGACACGCATCGCCCCCACCGCATCCTTCCTCCACGAGCGCCCAGGCGTGTGCTGGCCGGGCGAGTCGCTTCACGACGCGTCACCGACCGGCGGGCCGTCAGAAGTCGTACGGCTTCTTGGTGCTCCAGTTCAGTACGTCGGCCTCGTTCCAGCTGAACTGCGGCTTCTCACCCTTGATGGCGACGGAATAAGAGGGGCCGTTGTGACCGTCCGCGCCGCGCAGCGCGAGGGCGAACGACTGCGCCGTGTGGTTCTTCGAGCCGTAGTCGAAGAGGTTCACCGCGCTGTATGCCGTGCCGCCGGGCTGGAGGGTGATGTGCTGGCCGCCGCCCGCGTTGTCCTTCTTCGAGTGCGGCAGTGCGGCACCGTCAACGCCGTCGCCGAGCTTCACGGCCGGGTACGAGGTGACCCAGCACGGCTTGGTGCCCTTGTTCGAGGCGGTGACCAGCAAGTGGTCGCCCTGCTGCCCGGCGAGCTGATGCACCGCGGTCAGCAGCATCTCGTCGCCACGGCACTGCTGGGCACCGGCCGTCGTGCCCTTGCCCGCGGCCCCGCCCGTCCCGCCCGAGGCGGTCGTCGAGCGTGCGCCCTCCTTGGTGTCACCGCCCGGGTTCGCCTGCTCCGCCCCGCCCTTGCCGCCCCCGTTGGACGCGGACTGACTCTGCGCGCTACCGGCGGCGTTGTCACCACCCGCCGCCTTCGAGTCAGCGTCGGCGCCGCCGCAGGCGGTCAGGCCCAGCGCCAGCGCGGCGGTGACGGCGGCCAGAGTGGCGGTACGAATCCGGGAAGTACGCATGATCGGGTTCCCCCTGTGTTTCGTGCGGGAGTTGTTTCGTAGGCCTTCCCGCGGTGTGAACACCACTCTTCCCTCCGCCACTGACGTTCCGTTAACGCCTCACTCACGTCCCGTAAACAGACCGGGAGGCGGAGTCCATCCGGATGTACGACGAGATCTCCCACCAGCTCGCCTCCGTCACCCACCGGCCCCCGCAGGGCGATCCGCCGCCTCCGCAGAAACCCGTTGGCAAGCCGCGGCGACCACTGCTAATTTCCCCAAGGCCGTGCGAGAGAACGAGGAGGTGTTACCCGTGAACGCAGTATCGACATGGGTGCTCCCCTCCGGGGTCACGGTCGGGCGATAGGTCGTCCGGGAGCGCCGTTCAAGAGCACTCCCGAAAGGCACGACCATGCAATTCACTTCCGAACGGCGCCTCGACGACGGCGTCCTCGAACGCGAATTCACCCTCGGCGAGATCCCCGGCACCCTGTGGACGCCTGGATCCGCACCGGCTCCGCTGATCCTGATGGCCCACAACAACGGCCTGCCCAAGGGGCAACCGCGGCTGGTGGCCCGGGCCCGGCACTCCGCGGCACACGGCTACGCGGTGGCCACCATCGACGCCGCCGGGTGCGGTGAACGGCCCCGTTCCGCCGCCGACGAGCAGGCCCGCGCCGACCTCCGCCGGGCGATGCAGGCC
This sequence comes from Streptomyces platensis, assembly GCF_008704855.1. Lineage (NCBI taxonomy): Bacteria > Bacillati > Actinomycetota > Actinomycetes > Kitasatosporales > Streptomycetaceae > Streptomyces > Streptomyces platensis. The sequence continues at coordinate 6,585,008 of NZ_CP023691.1, read as the reverse complement.
GGCGAGCCGGTCGACGAGATCTTCGAGTCCTTCATCGGCCCGCTGGTCGAAAAGGCGGTCCCGGAATGGCGGACCACCCTGGACGCCCTCCTTTCGCTGCCCGAAATCGGCGGCCCGGTCGGATACTCGGGGTGGACCGCCGTCGGCATTCGGCTGGCGGTGGTCGAGCCGCGCATCGCGGCCGCCGGTTTCTTCGCCGGGGGTTACGTGCCTCGCGCCCAGCGCGAGGAGGCCCGACAGGTCACCATTCCGCTGCTTTTCCTGCTCCAGTGGGACGACGAAGGGAACCCCCGGCAACGGGCCCTGGACCTGTTCGACGCCTTCGGCAGCAAGGAGAAAACGCTGCACGCCAATATGGGCGGACACGTCGGCACCCCGTGGTTCGAGGTGGAGGACGGGAACCGGTTCTTCGGCCGGCACCTGAAGTGAGGCCGGGCCGTCAGGCCGACACCAGACGGTAGGCGGTGCCGGCCAGGATGCCGCACATCGAGGACAGGTCCCGGCCCTCCTCGATGGCGGTGGCCGGCAGACGCCCAACCGCCCCGATCGCGGCGGTACCGGCCATCGGCGGCACCGGCCGGTCGGGGCGGTGGAAGGGGGAGAACGGACCCAGAACACAGAAAAGCCCCGCACCATACGGTGCGGGGCTTTCCCAGAAAAATTGTTCGGCGGCGTCCTACTCTCCCACAGGGTCCCCCCTGCAGTACCATCGGCGCTGAAAGGCTTAGCTTCCGGGTTCGGAATGTAACCGGGCGTTTCCCTAACGCAATGACCACCGAAACACTATGAAGATATCAACCCGGCATACTGCATTTAATTAAATACAGTCAGGTCGTTACTTCAGAACCTACACAGTGGACGCGAGCAACTGAGGACAAGCCCTCGGCCTATTAGTACCAGTCAACTCCACCCGTTACCGGGCTTCCATATCTGGCCTATCAACCCAGTCGTCTACTGGGAGCCTTAACCCCTCAAAGGGGGTGGGAGTACTCATCTCGAAGCAGGCTTCCCGCTTAGATGCTTTCAGCGGTTATCCTTTCCGAACGTAGCCAACCAGCCATGCCCTTGGCAGGACAACTGGCACACCAGAGGTTCGTCCGTCCCGGTCCTCTCGTACTAGGGACAGCCCTTCTCAATACTCCTACGCGCACAGCGGATAGGGACCGAACTGTCTCACGACGTTCTAAACCCAGCTCGCGTACCGCTTTAATGGGCGAACAGCCCAACCCTTGGGACCGACTCCAGCCCCAGGATGCGACGAGCCGACATCGAGGTGCCAAACCATCCCGTCGATATGGACTCTTGGGGAAGATCAGCCTGTTATCCCCGGGGTACCTTTTATCCGTTGAGCGACGGCGCTTCCACAAGCCACCGCCGGATCACTAGTCCCTACTTTCGTACCTGCTCGACCCGTCAGTCTCACAGTCAAGCTCCCTTGTGCACTTACACTCAACACCTGATTGCCAACCAGGCTGAGGGAACCTTTGGGCGCCTCCGTTACTCTTTAGGAGGCAACCGCCCCAGTTAAACTACCCACCAGACACTGTCCCTGATCCGGATCACGGACCCAGGTTAGACATCCAGCACGACCAGAGTGGTATTTCAACAATGACTCCACAACCACTGGCGTGGCCGCTTCAAAGTCTCCCACCTATCCTACACAAGCCGAACCGAACACCAATATCAAGCTATAGTAAAGGTCCCGGGGTCTTTCCGTCCTGCTGCGCGAAACGAGCATCTTTACTCGTAATGCAATTTCACCGGGCCTATGGTTGAGACAGTCGAGAAGTCGTTACGCCATTCGTGCAGGTCGGAACTTACCCGACAAGGAATTTCGCTACCTTAGGATGGTTATAGTTACCACCGCCGTTTACTGGCGCTTAAGTTCTCAGCTTCGCCACACCGAAATGTGACTAACCGGTCCCCTTAACGTTCCAGCACCGGGCAGGCGTCAGTCCGTATACATCGCCTTACGGCTTCGCACGGACCTGTGTTTTTAGTAAACAGTCGCTTCTCGCTGGTCTCTGCGGCCACCACCAGCTCAGAGTGCAAGACTCATCACCTGCAATGGCCCCCCTTCTCCCGAAGTTACGGGGGCATTTTGCCGAGTTCCTTAACCATAGTTCACCCGAACGCCTCGGTATTCTCTACCTGACCACCTGAGTCGGTTTAGGGTACGGGCCGCCATGAAACTCGCTAGAGGCTTTTCTCGACAGCATAGGATCATCCACTTCACCACAATCGGCTCGGCATCAGGTCTCAGGCTTCATGCTGTCCGGATTTACCTGGACAGCGCCCTACACCCTTACCCCGGGACAACCACCGCCCGGGCTGGACTACCTTCCTGCGTCACCCCATCGCTTACCTACTACCACCTTGGATCGGCGGCTCCACCACGTCCCTTTGTCCGAAGACTCCAGGCCGGCTTCACGGCCTTAGCATTAATGGATTCGATATTGGGCGTTTCAAAGCGGGTACCGGAATATCAACCGGTTGTCCATCGACTACGCCTGTCGGCCTCGCCTTAGGTCCCGACTTACCCTGGGCAGATCAGCTTGACCCAGGAACCCTTAGTCAATCGGCGCACACGTTTCCCACGTGTGTATCGCTACTCATGCCTGCATTCTCACTCGTGAACCGTCCACAACTCGTTTCCACGGCTGCTTCACCCGGCACACGACGCTCCCCTACCCATCACAGCCTCCGTTAGGAGTATTGCTGCAATGACATGACTTCGGCGGTGTGCTTGAGCCCCGCTACATTGTCGGCGCGGAATCACTTGACCAGTGAGCTATTACGCACTCTTTCAAGGATGGCTGCTTCTAAGCCAACCTCCTGGTTGTCTCTGCGACTCCACATCCTTTCCCACTTAGCACACGCTTAGGGGCCTTAGTCGATGCTCTGGGCTGTTTCCCTCTCGACCATGGAGCTTATCCCCCACAGTCTCACTGCCGCGCTCTCACTTACCGGCATTCGGAGTTTGGCTAAGGTCAGTAACCCGGTAGGGCCCATCGCCTATCCAGTGCTCTACCTCCGGCAAGAAACACACGACGCTGCACCTAAATGCATTTCGGGGAGAACCAGCTATCACGGAGTTTGATTGGCCTTTCACCCCTAACCACAGGTCATCCCCCAGGTTTTCAACCCTGGTGGGTTCGGTCCTCCACGAAGTCTTACCTCCGCTTCAACCTGCCCATGGCTAGATCACTCCGCTTCGGGTCTTGGGCACGCTACTCAACGCCCTATTCGGACTCGCTTTCGCTACGGCTTCCCCACACGGGTTAACCTCGCAACATACCGCAAACTCGCAGGCTCATTCTTCAAAAGGCACGCAGTCACGACGTTGAATCCGAAGACTCAACGCGACGCTCCCACGGCTTGTAGGCACACGGTTTCAGGTACTATTTCACTCCGCTCCCGCGGTACTTTTCACCATTCCCTCACGGTACTATCCGCTATCGGTCACCAGGGAATATTTAGGCTTAACGGGTGGTCCCGCCAGATTCACACGGGATTTCTCGGGCCCCGTGCTACTTGGGTGTCTCTCAAACGAGCCGCTAATGTTTCAGCTACGGGGGTCTTACCCTCTACGCCGGACCTTTCGCATGTCCTTCGCCTACATCAACGGTTTCTGACTCGTCTCACAGCCGGCAGACTGTGAAAGAGAGATCCCACAACCCCAACCACGCAACCCCTGCCGGGTATCACACGTGACTGGTTTGGCCTCATCCGGTTTCGCTCGCCACTACTCCCGGAATCACGGTTGTTTTCTCTTCCTGCGGGTACTGAGATGTTTCACTTCCCCGCGTTCCCTCCACACTGCCTATGTGTTCAGCAGCGGGTGACAGCCCATGACGACTGCCGGGTTTCCCCATTCGGACACCCCCGGATCAAAGCTTGGTTGACAGCTCCCCGGGGCCTATCGTGGCCTCCCACGTCCTTCATCGGTTCCTGGTGCCAAGGCATCCACCGTGCGCCCTTAAAAACTTGGCCACAGATGCTCGCGTCCACTGTGCAGTTCTCAAGCAACGACCAGCCACCCGTCACAACCCGCCGAAGCGGACCTTTACCGGGGCCGGCATCGCGAAGGTCCAGACTCAACGGTCCGTACCCTCAGATACCCAACAACGTGCCCGACCCACTTCACTCGTCCCCACGTTCCACGCCGAAGCAGTACTAGTGACAACCAATCAAGTGTGCCGAATAGTCAACGTTCCACCCATGAGCAACCAGCATCAGACATTCGCTGATGTACTGGCCTCTGACCAACCAGAGGTCGGTAAGAAGTGCTCCTTAGAAAGGAGGTGATCCAGCCGCACCTTCCGGTACGGCTACCTTGTTACGACTTCGTCCCAATCGCCAGTCCCACCTTCGACGATTCCCTCCCACAAGGGGTTGGGCCACCGGCTTCGGGTGTTACCGACTTTCGTGACGTGACGGGCGGTGTGTACAAGGCCCGGGAACGTATTCACCGCAGCAATGCTGATCTGCGATTACTAGCAACTCCGACTTCATGGGGTCGAGTTGCAGACCCCAATCCGAACTGAGACCGGCTTTTTGAGATTCGCTCCACCTCGCGGTATCGCAGCTCATTGTACCGGCCATTGTAGCACGTGTGCAGCCCAAGACATAAGGGGCATGATGACTTGACGTCGTCCCCACCTTCCTCCGAGTTGACCCCGGCAGTCTCCTGTGAGTCCCCATCACCCCGAAGGGCATGCTGGCAACACAGAACAAGGGTTGCGCTCGTTGCGGGACTTAACCCAACATCTCACGACACGAGCTGACGACAGCCATGCACCACCTGTACACCGACCACAAGGGGGCGCCTGTCTCCAGACGTTTCCGGTGTATGTCAAGCCTTGGTAAGGTTCTTCGCGTTGCGTCGAATTAAGCCACATGCTCCGCTGCTTGTGCGGGCCCCCGTCAATTCCTTTGAGTTTTAGCCTTGCGGCCGTACTCCCCAGGCGGGGAACTTAATGCGTTAGCTGCGGCACGGACGACGTGGAATGTCGCCCACACCTAGTTCCCAACGTTTACGGCGTGGACTACCAGGGTATCTAATCCTGTTCGCTCCCCACGCTTTCGCTCCTCAGCGTCAGTATCGGCCCAGAGATCCGCCTTCGCCACCGGTGTTCCTCCTGATATCTGCGCATTTCACCGCTACACCAGGAATTCCGATCTCCCCTACCGAACTCTAGCCTGCCCGTATCGAATGCAGACCCGGGGTTAAGCCCCGGGCTTTCACATCCGACGTGACAAGCCGCCTACGAGCTCTTTACGCCCAATAATTCCGGACAACGCTTGCGCCCTACGTATTACCGCGGCTGCTGGCACGTAGTTAGCCGGCGCTTCTTCTGCAGGTACCGTCACTCTCGCTTCTTCCCTGCTGAAAGAGGTTTACAACCCGAAGGCCGTCATCCCTCACGCGGCGTCGCTGCATCAGGCTTTCGCCCATTGTGCAATATTCCCCACTGCTGCCTCCCGTAGGAGTCTGGGCCGTGTCTCAGTCCCAGTGTGGCCGGTCGCCCTCTCAGGCCGGCTACCCGTCGTCGCCTTGGTAGGCCATCACCCCACCAACAAGCTGATAGGCCGCGGGCTCATCCTTCACCGCCGGAGCTTTCCACCACCAGACCATGCGGTCGGTAGTCGTATCCGGTATTAGACCCCGTTTCCAGGGCTTGTCCCAGAGTGAAGGGCAGATTGCCCACGTGTTACTCACCCGTTCGCCACTAATCCCCTCCCGAAAGAGGTTCATCGTTCGACTTGCATGTGTTAAGCACGCCGCCAGCGTTCGTCCTGAGCCAGGATCAAACTCTCCGTGAATGTTTACCCGTAATCGGGTGAAACACACACGAGAGCGGAACGACCAGACGGAATAGGTCCGGTCGTTCACAGCGTCCTCGCTGTGTGTGCCATCCGCACCACATGGGCGCCGATGGACTTTTCAAAGGAACCTCATCCTCCGGAAGTGTTTCCGGTGGACGGGGTATCAACATATCTGGCGTTGACTTTTGGCACGCTGTTGAGTTCTCAAGGAACGGACGCTTCCTTTGTGCCTGTCTCACCAGGCTCTCCGGGCGCTTCCCTTCGGTCTTGCGTTTCCGACTCTATCAGATCCTTGCGGGCCCGATTTTCGCCGGTGCGTTTCCGCCTTTCGGCTTCTTCGCGTTTCCAACCTTACCAGATCCGTTTCCGTCTCCGGCGCCCTGTTGGAGCGGGCCCGGCCGTTTGGCTTTCGCTTTGGGCCTTTCCGACTCTAGCAGATCCGATTTTCGGTCCGTTGCCGGTCCGAATTCGTTTCCGAATCCCCGTCGGAGGGGGTTACGCCGCGGTCCGGCAATTTGCGTTGCCGTGCCTTTCGGCGTGACCACTACTTTAGCGGAATTCCTCGTTGACGCATAATCACGTCGCGGTTCGAATTTCGGCATGCCGAAATCGTTCCCAGTGAGGGGCCGTGCAGTAGTGGTGCGCCGCGAAGCGGCGGGATGGCTGCCCCGGGCCTGTCGGCTCCGTGGCAACTCGAAGAACTTACACGATCCTATGGGTGCGGCACGACTTGGGGATACGTCCGCGGTGGTTCGAGCTATCCCGGACCGCTAGGTTGCCGGAACCCCTGGTCACTGAGGCACCTATAACCGGACGGCGGAACTACGTCGACCCACGCCTCGCGGCGCGCTTCACGGGGACGGCTGTTGGCGGCGCCCTGCCGGGTTTTCGCGAAGCCAGACCCCCGGGAAGCGGACCATCCACCGTGCGTGACCTGCAAATCAGCGATGGGACGAACCATCGGAGCGGGCGTCAGATGAGCGTCACGAGCCTCAAGACATCGCCTGTAACGCCCACACGTCAAATGAGCGTCAGCGGCCACGCGTGGCGCTCTGACCTCCGGCCCACCGCGACGTCAGAGTCCACAATCGGGCAGAGCCCCCCACAGACACAGATTGGTGGCCGAATCCGGCGCTGGTGCACGATGGCGCCCTGGCTACAGAACCGCTTCCAGAAGAAACCGACTCGGCCTGCCGGACCACGACACATAGAGCCCGTCCCGGGCCCTGGTGCAAGCCACGAACAACAGACAACGTTCCGCCAGCAGGTCGGTCTCGTGCTGCAGACGGTCGACGTCCGCCGGCGTCACCGCTTTGGGGAACGGCAGGGCTCCGTCGTGCACCCCGATGACAGCGACGCACCGGTATTCGAGACCCTTGAAGGCGTGCATGGTGCCGATATTGACGGCGTCTGCAGCGACCTCCGTGTCCCCACGCAGGCGGACGGCAGGGACACCGGCGGCCGTAAGAGCTTCGGCCGCCTGCTCACAGGTCTTGTTGAAACGAGCGCTCACACCGATGTCAGCGGACGGAATGCCGCTGTCCAGCCAGCTGCGCACCCTCGTGACCAGTGCATCCAGCTCTGCGCTCTGGGACTGAGCCGCATAGGTCTCCGGCCCTTGGCCGTGCAACGCCGAGCGGTAGCCAAGCAGCGTTTCATGACGGCTGTCGTCCGCCAGCTCCTCGAACGGGCGACCGTGAAGAAGAGCGGTGGACCAGCTGAGGATCTCGTGCGTGGAGCGGTAGTTCTTGCGCATCTTCGTCGAGCGGCCGGTGACTTTGATCCCGATGGTCTTCAGTGACACCTTCGTGTCATAGATGCGCTGGTGCGGGTCTCCTGCGATGAACAAGTCGTCGGGCCGGCCGGGGGCGGCGGCCCGCAACAGCCGCCATTGCGCGGGATGCAGGTCCTGGGCCTCGTCGACGACGATGTGCCGGTAGCGCGGGCCGGACCCGTCCAGCAGGTCCGCCGCCTCGGCACAGGTCCCGAGGTACGTGCGCAGACCGTCCGCGGCGAGGCGGCCGGTGAACTCCTCCACGGTGCGCCACAACAAGGGACGAACGCGGACGGGCAAGGCGCTCCCCCGCCCCTTCCGCTCGGCGGCCTCGTACTCCTCGCAGGTACGCAGGTTCTGCGCCAGGATGACGTGCTTGTACTCCTGGGCAAGGAACTGGGCGGTGCCGGTGAACCCGGTGGCGTGAGCGGCCTGCTCCCAACGGCCCTGCTCCTCGTCGCCGCGCAGTGGCCGGCGCGAGGTCGAGACGACACGGCCCGCGAACGCATCAACGGTCATGATGTCGACCCGGTCGCGCAGCGTCTCGTCCTCGACGAGGTCGGCGAGTCCGGAGCGAAGTGCGGCGACGAGCGCGTTGGTGTACGTGGTCAGCAGGATTCGGTCGCCGTCGCGCAGGTGTCGCAGCAGATGGCGTACGCGGTGCAACGCAACCACGGTTTTGCCGGTGCCGGGCCCTCCGGTGACCTGGGCCGGTCCGGAGTACGAGGCCCGGTACGCCACCTTCTGCTGGGAGGGGTGCAGGAAGACGCGCCAGGCGGCGAAGGGCTTGTCGAGGATGTCGCGGAGCTCGTCGGAGGCGCTGACGAGGGCGATCCGGGTACGGGAGCGTTGGATGGCGGTCTCGTAGTCGGTGGTATCGACCGGCTCGGCAGTCCGGTCGGCCAGGTTGACGGCGACCACGTCGCGCCACACGTCCTCCACGGTGAATCCGGCGGCCAGATACTCCAGTACCTCCCGCTGGTCCTGTGGGAAGAACGGCGCGAACACCTCCAGCTGCTCCGGCGTCGTCAGGACGCGGGCCTGGCGGAGAGTGGTGCCGTCGACCCCGAGTGCTGACAGGTCACCGTCGGAGAACTTGGCGAACAGTCGCTCCTCACGGGCGGGCGCGATGCGTTCGTAGGCCGGGGTGAGTTCGTCGAGCATGGCAATGTCGCGGATCTCGACGGCCTGAGTGACCGTGTTGATGCTCGCCTTCTGCTTGACCGCCCAGGCGATGGCCTTGTCGTGCGGCATCACCCTCAGCAGGACGTAGGTGTCCCCGCTTTCGGGAGCCAGGACGACACCACGGGTGCCCTGGTCGATGCGGATGGTTCGAATGTGAGGATCACGGGCCCGCTTGAGGGACTCCAGCTTCAACCCCGGGTCCTTGAACAACTGCTCCAGGGTGAGGTCTTGGAATTTCTCCCAGGCGTCGAAGACACCTTGTTTCACCGACCCCTGGAGCTTGCCGAGCTGAGCGCAGAAGGCGATGTCGAAGGCGAGTCGGGGCATGGCGAGCGGTTCTCCTCAAGCGGTTCCAAGGGGCACCGCGGCCGCGCCCCGTCGGGCATTCGTCAGTCGCGTGGTGCGTGCGCCGGCTCCTCCTCGTCCGGCTCTTCCAGTTCGCCGAGGACCCGCCAGGCGAGATCGGCGAGGGTTTCGCCGGTTTCGGTGACCCACCGGGCGGTTCCCTGGTTGGCCACAGGCCGCTTTTCCCATTCGGCGAGTTCCCACATCCGCGTGATCAGGCCGGACGGTGAGTACTGCTTACCGTCGGCGGCCCAGAGGATCGGCTTGGTGCGGTGCCGGGTCCAGCTGGCCCGGCCCCGCTTGTCGTCCTGGGCCAACCAGCCCTTCAGAGCCTCGGCCTCGAGCGGATAGGCGGTGGACAGGACGAGCGAGGCACCCTCGTCGAGTACCCCCTTGTCGACGAGGACGTGCACCGCGTTGGGGCGGCGGGGTTTGCGCTGTGCGGGAACCCGGCGGTACTTGTCCTGTGCGGCCAGGCTCTCCGGGTCTGCAGCGGCGCGCAGTACGCGGCCGGCGACCTCACGGCAGCGGGCGATGTCCGCACACACGGCCCGGATCTGCGAACGTTCGCCGTAGAGCTCGTCGATCGCCCCGGCAACCGCGGGCAGGAGCTCCTTGACCAGAGCGGGCACCTGCTGCCCAGCAGCAGTCGCCCACTCCTGCTTCGGGTCCGGCTCGTCGATCGACTCGGTATCGAGGCGACGGAAGACGAGATGGGTGAGCAGATAAAGGCCGTGCTCGGTGAGCGCGGCGCCCCGGCCCTCGTACCCCGAACGCACGGCATGCAGCGTACGGCGGACCTCCCGGAGTATCTGCACCGAGTTCCAGAGGAGATAGGCGCTGGGTTGCGGTCGGAACAGCACGTCGTAGATGCCCTGGGAGCCGCGTTCCCACAGCACATCCAGGGTGGTCGCCATCCTCGCCGCGTACTGGCTGTCGGGGTGGGCGCAGGCCATCGCACACGCCGCTTCGACCACGGAACAGCCGGTGTCCTCGGTCGGATCCAGTTCACTGCGGCGGACGCTGTATTCCAGACCGAGTTCGGCCCGCATGTCCTCCAAAATGGCAGCCTGCACCGGGTCCAGGGCAATGAAGTCCCGTGCCTCCACCCGGTTCTGGCGGTTGGTGGCCTGGGTGGTCCGCTTGGCGAAGTCCTCGGCCTTGCCCGTGACGATGATCCGGACGCCCACCTGGGCATCCGCCGCCGCGTCATCCGCGGCTACGGCCTCGGCCACCGACCGCACCGTCTGCGCGCCGTTCACGACGCTGGCGTTGTGCAGGGTCAGGGTGATCGGGCGGGCCTGAGGATTCCGGATGGCCTGATGCACCTTTTCCACCGACTCGCACAGGACGGTGACGCCGTTGTTGTAGTACCAGAAACTGGCGGGCTCTTCGGTGAGGGTGCTGATCAGTTCGTTGTTGATCGGCGTTCGGCCGAGCGGATTGCGGATGTTCAGGTTGAACAGGTTCGCGCCGTGCTCCATCCATCGGGCCACCTGCTCGGCCTCGATCACACCTTGGTACGACTCGTACGGGAGGCTGATCGTGAACCACGGAAACAGGTCGGCCGTCAGCTCGACAGGGTTGGGTGCCAGGTCCTTCCGTACGGATTCCCAGACCTCGGGTCCCAGGATGATCCGGTGGCCCAAAACCTTTCCGTGGCGGTTGAACTCCTTCTCGCCGTCGATCAGCGCGTGACGGAAGCCCTCACTCACCTCGTCGGCCCGCATCAGCACGACGACCTGGGTGATCTTGGTCGGTCCCTTCGCCATGACAGCCTTGGCGTACTCGGCAAGCTGCCTGCCGCGCGGGTTGAACGCGGCGAAGTCCTCGTCGTCGATCAGCCGCAGCCCCGCGAGCAGCTCCCAGACGGTCTCCCGCTCGCCCTTGGCTTTGCCGTCCTTGCTCCATTTGGCCTGGACGAGATAGACGTGCGGGTCCGGCCCATCCACCACCGCAATGGCGTCGATGCCCTTGTCGGCGATGCCGTCGATCACCGTGAGCGCCGCTTCCTGCGGGCTGAAACCGGTGACGATCCGGACGGCTTGGGCGGTCAGGGCGCGCGAGAGCATGCGCTTCTCAAGGTCGTCATCCGTCTTCCCGGCCAGGTCACTCCCGTCGATGAGACCCGACTCCAGGTAGACGGTTTTCAAGGCTTGTTTCACCTGACGGACCTGCAGGATCACCTCCTGCTTGTCCCTCCCGGCGTGCGCAGTGGTCATGGCTTCCCGCCCTCCCCGGGCCGTCGGTTGTGCTGTGGAACGACCGGCCCCGGTCAAGATCGTCCCACGGGCGCCGCGTGCTGCGCGGTGCCTTTCAGGAAGCCGACCCGTCGAGGTCCAGCCGGATCAGCGCCAGCGCCTCCGCGATCTCGGCGGTCATCTCGTCGTCCGGCCTGTAGACCACGCACAGGTCCTCGTGCAGCGGCTCCAGGATGTGCCAGGCGTCGGCCGCCCGCCCCTGGGCGAGCATCAACATCCCGATGTCGCGGCGCAGTTCGACGGCTTCTTCGCTGACGTCGCCGTCGACGGAGCGCACGACGCCGAGAATGCCCTGCAACGCGGCGAGAGCCTCCGTGACCTGGCCCAGTTCGGCGCGGCAGCGCGCGGCCTGGGCCCGGCAGGCGCGGGCGTGTTCGCTGGTGGGGCCGTGGATGCGGCCGTAGGCGTCGGCGAGCGCGTCGAACTCGGGCAGTGCGGCGCGGTAGTCCCCGCCCAGCAGTCGGATCGCGGCCCGCTGGGTCCGCAGCTCCAGGACCTGCCGGCTCTCGGAGCCGAGCGCGCGGGCGGCCGGTTCGATGATCTCGCCGAGCACCTCGGCCGCCTGTGCGAACCGCTCCTCTTCGAGGAGGGCGTCCGAGTGCGCGTACGCCTCCTTGATCTCCTCCCGGAACGCGCCCGGCACGGCGGCGGGAGCAGGGGGTGCGGGCGGCTGCCCGTCCGTGCCGGGGACGCGCGGCCCGGCCTGGGCTCGGGAGCGCGGCGCGTACGGGTTCCGGAAGAGCCCGGTCGGGTCGGGTACGCCGGTCGGTCCGGCCCCGGCCGGTGCGGGTGCCGCGCCGGGCGGTGGCAGGAAGGGGCGCAGCCGCTCGTACACGTCCTGGATATCGGCGGGCCGCGATTCCGGCGCCTTGCGCAGCAGGAGGAGGACGAGTTCCTCCAGTGCGGGCGGGACGTCCGCCCGCAGCTCGCGCAGCGGGGTGGGGTCGGCGTTGACGTGCTGATACATGAGCACGTACTCGCTGTCCGCACTGAACAGGAGCTGCCCACTGAGCAGTTCGTGCAGGATGCAGCCGAGCGCGTACAGATCGGTCTGCGGGGTGATCCGCCCGCCGCGCACCTGCTCCGGCGACATGTACTGGTAGGTCCCGATCGGCGTACCGGTGGCGGTCAGCTTGGTCACGTCGGTCCGCAGGATCGCCGCGATCCCGAAGTCGAGGACCTTCACCGTCCCGTCGCGGGCGACGAGGATGTTGCCGGGTTTGAGGTCGCGGTGGATCGCCGGCACCACATGGGCGTGCGAGAGGACGGTCGCCACCTGGGCGGCGACCGCTGCCGCCCAGGCCACCGGGAGGGGACGGCCGGGTTGGACGTACGCGGACAGCGGCACCCCGTCGACCAGTTCCATGACGAGGAACAACCGCTCCAGCGAGTCGTCGAGCACCGCGTCGTACACCTGCGGCACACCCGCGTGCTGGATCCGGGCGGTGATCCGCGCCTCGCGCCGGAACCGCTTCGCGAACTCCTCGGCGAGCTGCGGTGAGCTGATGGCCTGCTGCCGGATCAGCTTCACGGCCACGGGCCGGTCGAGCACGGCGTCATAGCCACGCCACACATCCCCCATGCCGCCGTGACTGAGCTCCTCCAGGAGTTCGTAACGTCCGGCGATCTTCTGCTGCGGCACCTTGCCCGCCCCCGTCGCGTCTTTGCGCCGGCACGCGTACACGGTGGTGGCGTCGGCCGGCTCGACATGGCCGAGAACAAGTCTTGCGGGCGGGACGATCTTCCGTCCATAAAGTGCGCGGAGTTCGGCAGTTATGGCTGAGATACGCCCCCCACCGCACCAGCGCGCGGCCGGTCGTACTCGGCCCACACGGTCTTACCGGGTGCACCGCCGGCACGAGGGAACCAGCCCCAGCGGTCGGCGAGGCACTCGACGAGCAGCAGGCCGCGTCCACTGGCGCGGTCGAGCGCCGGAGGGCCTGCCGTCGGCTCCGGGAGCCGTTCGCCGCGGGTGTCGGTGACCTCCACGCGTACGGTCTCGGCGTGGGCGGTGAGCCGCAGGAGGAAGTCCCGGCCGGGCACGCGCCCGTGGCGAACGGCGTTCGCGGCGAGCTCGGCAACAAGCAGGGCGAGCGTGTCATGCGCCTCGGTGGCGTAAGGGATACCCCAGGCGTGCAGACGCTCGGCGCAGAGGCAACGGGCAAGGCGGGCGCCCCGCGGAGTGGAGCTGAACCTCATCTCGAAATGGTGGCTGGGGTGGCTGAGTTGCGCGGTCTGGGTGTCGCCCACGGGGTTGTTCGTCATGTCTCCACGGTGGGGCGTGGTGGCGTAGCGTGACCATGGGTGACGCGCCGTCGCCATACTCTTGTACGCGGCGGCAGGCGCGCTGTACGTGGCGGGAGAGGCGGCGGCGATGGAGTACGAGGACCAGGGCGAGCGGGAACCGGTGGGGCAGCGCCCGGAGGACGAACCCGGTTCGGGTGTCGTGATGGCGTTCGGGCGCCAGTTGAAGTTACTGCGGGTGCGGGCGGGACTCGAACGGGCGGAGTTCGGGAAGCTGGTGGGGTACGCGGCCCAGTCGATCGCCTCGTTCGAACAGGGGCGGCGTATTCCACCGCCGCGGTTCATCGACCAGGCGGACGAGGTGCTGGGCGCGGGAGGTGTGCTGATCGCGTTGAAGGAGGAGGTGGCACGGGCGCAGTATCCGGCGTTCTTCCGGGATGCGGCGCGGCTGGAGGCGACAGCGCAAGCCCTGTGCGTGTATGCAGCCCTTGCGATCCCCGGCCTGCTCCAGACAGAGGACTACGCACGCGCGGTGTTTCGGATGCAGCGCCCCTTGCTTGACGATGCGGTCATTGAACAACGCTTGGAATCACGTCTCGCGCGGCAGGAGATCTTCGAGCGGCGCCCGGCGCCACTTCTGAGCTTCATCATCGAGGAGGTGGTCCTTCGCAAGCCGATCGGCGGCAGGGCAGTACTGCGCGGCCAGCTGCAACAAGTCCTCCTGGTCGGCCAGCGTCGGAACGTTGAGATCCAGGTGATGCCGACGGACCGAGAGGACCATGCCGCGCTGGACGGGCCGTTCAACCTGATCGATGCCGCAACCGGGCAGCGGATCGCCTACACCGAGGTCCAGAACGACAGCCGCCTCCACACAGGGACGACAAAGATCCGTGAACTGGAATCCCGCTATGGCATCCTGCGCTCACAAGCCCTGACTCCGAGCGAGTCACTGGCCTTCGTCGAGAAACTGCTGGGAGAGGGATGACCGTGCAGCACTTCGTGCCCACCGTGCCTGAGTCGGCCTGGTTCAAGAGCAGTTACAGCGGCGGCGGTGGCGGCGAGTGCGTCGAGGTGGCCGCCACTGCCGACTCCATGCACGTACGGGACTCCAAAAGGCGACTCGAAGGGCCCGTACTGACCGTAGGGCGCGAGGCGTGGGCCGGGTTCATCGAGCTGGCTTCCGGTCCGCAGGCGTAGCACTGAACGGGCGGGGCCCGCGTACACCTCAGTGGCGTACGCGGGCCCCGCCTCCGTCTCAGCCCTCGTCGTCCACGCCCGCCTCACGGCGGATCATGCGCCATGCCGCGCGGCGTGCGCTGCGGTCGAGGTTGGACTTGAAGCTCCGGTCGGCGCCGAAGTACTGGCGGCCCATGCCGGCGATGGTGTCGATGTGGTCGGCCATCTTGTCGGCGAAGACCTTGTCGAAGACCTTGCCGAAGTTGTCCTCGTCGTTGACGAGGGCCGCGGCCTTCACCTTGACGTCGGCCTTGGCCTCGTTGAACGGCTTGGCAAGATCTTCCTCGGTGAAGTCCGTGCCGAACTTGGCGTTGAACTTCTCGATCAGCTCCGACAGGAGCGACTTCTCCGGCTCCTTGGCGCCGCCCGTGCCCTCACCGAACCCCTGCATGAGGGCCGGGCCTTCGGCCGTCAGCGACACGTCGTGTTCGCCGGTCTTCTCCACCCGCAGGTGGCTGAGGTCCACGTCGCCTATGTCCACGCCTCCGTCGGTGCGGCCCCGCAGCCGGGTGAGGAGGTAGCGGCCGTAGAGGTGCAGTCGCTCCAGGTCGGCGTCCCGGTAGGGCACGATCTGAGCGAGGAAGCCGTACTTGCGTACATAGTCGTGCAGGTCGGCGCGGAAGTCCTCTGCCGTCTGGACGTGGTCCTCGTCCTCGTCGTCATCTCGCAGTGCCTCGTAACGCGCGACGGCCGGGGAGAGGATGCGGTACAGCTCGGCGTGCAGCTTCTCCCACCGGGCCTGCGACCCGGCGGCCTTCTGCTTCGCCTCGAAGAAGGCGGTGGCGAACTCGTCCATGTCCGCTTCCGAGATGATCGGCGCGGACATGACCCGGCTCTGCGCGGTGTAGAGGAGATTGGGGTCCGAGGGGAGGGTCTGCGCTTCCTCGAAGTACGGGCGGAAGGCGTCCTTGATGTCCTCGGCCTCATTGGCGAAGTCCAGGACGGCAAGGTCGGCCTGTGCCTTGCGCTCAGCGGTACGGTTCAGCCGGGAGAGGGTCTGCACGGCGGAGATGCCGGTCAGCTTCTTGTTGACGTACATCGTGGTCAACAGCGGCTGGTCGAAACCGGTCTGGTACTTCTCGGCCACCACCAGGATCTTGTACTCCTGCTTGCCCTTCGCCCCGGCCTTCACGGCCTTGTCGTCGGCACGGGTGTAGCCGAACGCCTTCGGGAGCGCGCTCTCGGCGAGCCCGCCGTTCTCCTTCGGCTCGGTGGTCTCCTCGCCGTCGATGGTGAGCGAGCCGGAGAATGCGACCAGGACGCCGAGGTCGGGGAACTTGGTGTCGTAGTCCCGGTCCTTGATGTAGCTCTTGATGGCCCGCGCCATCTGGGCGGCGGACTGGCGGGACGCGGTCACGACCATCGCCTTGGCGCGTCCGCCGAGACGTCCGCGGGTGTGACTGACGAAGTGCTCGACGATCACCTGGGCGTGCTGGGAGACGGTCGAGTCGTGAGTGAGGGCGTGCCGGGCGAGAAGCGGGTTCGCCTTGGAGGGGTCGACTTCCTTCTCGTCGGGGTTCTTGTTCACCAGCTTCCAGTACGTGTTGTACGTGACGTAGTTGCGCAGGGGGTCGAGGATGAAGCCTTCCTCGATGGCCTGGCGCATGGAGTACGTGTGGAAGGGCCGGTAGGTGGTCTTGCCGTCGATCTGCTCGGGGGTGCCGAAGAGTTCGAGGGTCTTGGCCTTGGGGGTGGCAGTGAAGGCGAAGTAGGAGAGGTTGGCCGCCTTGGACCGGTCTTCCGCCTTCTTCATCAGCTGCTCGGTGACGGTAAGGGTGGTCGCACCAGGGTCCTCCGAGTCCGAGTCGAGGCCGAGGTCCCGCAGGGCCGCGCGGACGGCCGTGGCGGCGTCGCCGGACTGGGAGGAGTGGGCCTCGTCGAGGATGATCGCGAAGGTGGTGCCCTTGATCTCCGTCGGGTTGCGCTGGATGTAGTCGAGCAACGCCGGGAACGAGTGCAGGGTGACGGTGACGATCTTGCCGGTGTCGCGGGAGAGGGCGCGGGCGAGCTGCTCGCTCTTGGCGCCGCTCTTCTCGTCGATCTTCACGACCAGACCGTCGGTCTGCGAGAAGCTGCCGACGGTCTCGCGGAGCTGGGCGTCCAGGTTCCGGCGGTCGGTGATGACAATGACCTTGTCGAAGACGGGTTCGCCGGGCTTGATGAGACCCGCGGCCAGCGCCTTGGTGTCGAGGGCGCGCGGGTCGGTGTCCGCGTGGAGGTCGGAGAGACGGTGGGCGAGCCAACCGATGGTGTTCGACTTGCCCGAGCCGGCCGAAGCCATGATCAGGTAGTCCTGCCCGGCGCCGTGGGTTGCGGCGTGGGCGGTCAGCTTCTTGACCGCGTCCCACTGGTGGAAGCGCGGGAAGATCGTCCTCTTCTCGGTCTTGGTCTTCTGCTGATGGACGAACCGCTGGAGCAGGTCGAGCCAGTTTTCCCGCTCCCAGACCTGCTCCCAGAGGTACGAGGTGGCGTACTGGCCGAAGGCGGTGGGGGCGGGGTTACCGGCGCCACCCGGTTCACCGGGCCCCTTGGAACCGGTGTTGAAGGGAAGGAAGCGCGTATTCTTCCCCTTCAGCTCGGTGGCGACGAAGACCACGTCCGGGTCGACGGCGAAGTTCGCGATGACGCGGCGCGTGAAGATCAACTCGGTCGGGTCGCGGTCCGTGCGGTACTGCTCCTTGGCCTGCTCGGCGCCCTGACCGGTGAGAGGGTTCTTCAACTCCGCGGTGGCGATCGGGATGCCGTTGAGGAAGAGCGTCAGGTCGAGCTCGTTGCCCCAGTCGGCTTGCTTGGTGGCGTAGCGGAGTTCGCGAACAACGGTGAGGCGGTTGGCGCGATAGCCCTTGAGTACGGAGTCATCGGGCACGAGGTTGGGCTTGAAGTAGGCGAGGCGGATGCGGACACCGCGGTCCTTGACGCCGTTACGAAGGACGTGCAGCAGGCCGTCATCACCGATGGCCTTGTCGAGGCGCCTGGCGAAGCCGCGCTCAGCCTCGTCGGCGTTGCCGTAGACGGTGCAGAGCTCGTACCACTCATCGTGCTGGGAGTTCTTGATGAACTCGAACAGCTCGTTGGTGTCGAGCCCGAGATCAGCCGTGTAGTCCTGGGGCCGCGCCTCGCGCCACCCGTGCTCGGGCTCGGGCTCGGGCGCGGTCATGGCGGCAACTATCGCGGAGCCGAAAGCGGACTCGTTGTGGATGGGGCTCATACAGTGACTCCGTCCGTTACGTTGCGTCCGCTGGCGGTGGATACGTCGAACTGGCCGGTTACGGCGGCGGTGATTAGAGCTTGGCGACGTTCTTTCAAGAGCTCGACCTGGCGTCGCACCTTGTCCGTGAGAACGTCGATCCGCGCGTTTTGGTTTCGAATGGTCTCGACAATCTGACCCTGCTCCGTCAACGACGGCAGAGGGATGCGCAGCATCTGAAGATCAGGTACATAGATCGTCTTGTGCGTAGAACCCATGGCCAGCCGTCCCAGCAAGTCAGCACGCATGGCCCGAAGACACCAAAGCAGGTAATACGGGTTGAGTCGTGGACCACAAGCCCACGTAACGAAGTCCTGACTCGTAGCCATGTCTGTCCCCATGACTCCGGAGTAGCCGGCGGAGGCGGTTCGACAGAGAAATACCGTGCCCTTCCGATGCAGTTCTGCGGCAGAATTAGAAAGCCCCAACTTGCTGATTCTTTCGCGCGTCTCGTACAGGTCCTCAACGCGGTCATCTCGAACCTGCTTCACCTCACCGGTGGTAATCCACGGGATAGTGCATTCCACCCACCACTCCGGGCGAGACCGGCTTGGCGTGTGACCGCTGCCCATCCGAGCCAGAAGCCCAACACGTACCTCCTGCCACGACTCTGGGACCGACTTCAGCCAGGCGAGGGTGGACTCACGGCGCCTGACATACTCGCCACCCGAAACGGCGTACTGCACTCCTGCCGCACGCCGCTCGGCAAGACGGTCAACGACACGCAACTCCGCGTCTACCAAACCATCGATGCGGGAGGTCTCGGCGTCGAGAAAGTCAGCGATGCGGCGCTGCTCCTCGAGTGGAGGCAGAGAAACCGACAGGTTGCCGATCTCGCTCGCACTGATCGCTGGGTAACTTACCCCCGTTGATCTAGCAACGATTCCATCAATGAAAGGCTGCGACCTGCAGTAGAAGGCCAAGTACCTGCCATGAATATTCCGCTCGGCCTCAAGCACGGCGAAGCCGGTCGAGAAAACCAGCGGCTCCATCCGGGCTGGAACGGTTCCGATTGCCTGCAGGTATGTGCGAACTGTCGAGACCAAGACCGAGCCAGCCGGTGCGATCCGTCGGGCACGGGACGGTGCCGAGGCGAAGACAGTGTCTTCTTCCGGCACTGTGATATTACCGAGACTATCAACAGCAGAAATATCAACGTATCGGAATCTGAAGTCCGGATTGGTATCCTCTGGCAACGTGGTGCGGTTGATCCGCGCGACGTCCTTGATTCGATACGTGGTCACTCCGTCACCTCGCCCAACAGAGCTTGAATCTCCGCCTCCACAGCCTTCAACTCCGCGTCGATCTCCGCCAACGGCCGCGGCGGCTTGTACACATAAAAGTGCCGCGTGAACGGAATCTCGTAGCCAATCTTCGTCTTCGTGTGGTCGATCCACGCGTCCGGTACGTGCGGCAGCACCTCCCGCTTCAGGTACTCCTCAACGTCCTCCCCCAACGGCACGTTCTCGTAGTCCCGCAACTCCGCGTCCGGCTCCGGCGCACCCTTCACGAGCTGCACCTCACCCTCCGGATCCCGGACGCCCACCGTGTCCCGTACCGCCTTCGCGAACGGCGCACCCGTCGGCCAGAGCAACCCGGCCCCCACCACCGCGTCCTTCAGCGCGATCAGCGCCTCGGACTTCGTCGCCCACGACGAGCCCAGCAGCGTACGCACCGCGCCAACGAAGGCGTCCGCATCCGCCAGCTTCTGCACCGGCTTCGCCGCCGTCAGCGCAGCCAGCGTCTCCTCGGTGACCTCGAAGCGCAGCTTCAGCGGCCGCTCGACCGTGATGCGCTGGTAGCCGAACGCCTCGTTGTCGAAGACCTTGACCTTGCCGTGGAACGGGTGGTCAGGGTCCGCTGCCGCGCCAATCGCTTCCTCGTACAGCCGTGTCACGTCCGCGATGTGCTGCTTGCCGAGTTCCTTGCGCTTGTCGCCGAGCGACTTGCGCATCTTCTGGAACTGGTCGCGCGCGTCCAACAGCACGACCTTCCCCTTGTGGTCCGCGGATTTGCGGTTCGTCAGGATCCAGAAGTACGTGGAAATACCGGTGTTGTAGAAGAGCTGGTCCGGGAGGGCGACGATTGCCTCCAGCCAGTCGTTCTCCAGGATCCACCGACGGATCTCGGACTCACCCGAGCCGGCCGCACCCGTGAACAAGGGCGAGCCGTTGAAGACGATCGCGATGCGGGAGCCACCCCGCCCCTTGACGTCCACCGGCTTCATCTTCGAGATCATGTGCTGGAGGAAGAGCAGCGAGCCGTCGTTGATGCGCGGCAGGCCCGCGGCGAAGCGGCCGGCCTCGCCCATGTGGTTGTGCTCGTACTCGACCGCTTCCTTGACCTTCTTCCACTCCACGCCGAACGGCGGGTTGGCCAGGAGGTAGTCAAACTCCTCGCGCTTGTGACCGTCGTCGGAGAAGGAGTTGCCGTAGGCGATGTTCTCCGGGTCCTGGCCCTTGATCATCAGGTCGGAACGGCAGATCGCCCACGACTCGGGGTTGAGTTCCTGCCCGTACACCTCCACCGTGGCGTCGTCGTTGTACGCCTTGATGTGTTCCTCGGCCGCGCTGAGCATGCCGCCCGTGCCGCAGGCCGGGTCCATCACCGTGCGGACCACGCCGGGCAGACTGAGCGCGTCGCCGTCGGGCGCGATCAGCAGGTTGACCATCAGCTGGATGACCTCGCGCGGGGTGAAATGTTCACCCGCCGTCTCGTTGGACTGTTCCGCGAACCGACGGATCAACTCCTCGAAGATGTAGCCCATGTTGTGGTTGGACACGTTCTCGGGGTGCAGGTCGAGGTCGGTGAACTTGCCGATGACCTTGTAGAGCAGGTCGGCGCCGGCCAGCTTCTTGATCTGCTGGGTGAACTCGTACTTGTCGAGGACCTCGCGGGCGTTGTCGGAGAAGCCCGCCACATAGATCTGGAGGAGCTGCGCCGCGTTCTGCGGGTCGGCGGCGATCTTCTTCAGGGTGAGATCGCTCTTGTTGTAGAAGGAGTGTCCCGAGGCGCGGCGCAGGAAGTGGTCCGTGTCCATGTCCTGGCCCTCGAAGCGGGCGACCTCCTCGGCGACCTTCTGACGGGTCGGCTCCAGGACGCATTCCAGCCGGCGCAGGACGGTGAACGGCAGGATGACCTTGCCGTAGTCGGACTGCTTGTAGTCGCCGCGCAGGAGGTCGGCGACGGACCAGGCGTGATTCGCCAGTTCCGTGTGCTTACTGCTGTTCAAGGGGTTCCCCGGTTTCCTTCCGTGCCGTTCCGCGCATCGAGTGCGGGTGCGGACAAGTGTGGTCCATGGACGAGCGCTCAGGTGGCGGATCAGGACGAATCAGCGGTCGACGAGCCCGGGCGGGGCGGCGGCGGAATCAGCGCGCCACCCGTGAGGCCGTCCGTCAGCAGGCCGGCCGCCTCCTCCGCGAGCCGCGCCGCCTTCCGGGCCTCGGCGCGCAGGGTGTGTACGTGCCGGAACGCCTCGCCGTAGCGGCGCTGTTCTTCGAGGGGCATGAGGGGGATGCGCAGGCGCCCCGGCGCGATGTGCAGCACCGTGCTGCCGGTCGACGCGCCCGCGATGTTGTCTTCGGAGTCGAGGAATCCGGCCAGGAACCAGGGGTCCAGGCGGGTGGGGTCGGGGCGGAGGAGGTGGACGTTCGGGCCGAGGAGCGCGCCGGCGTCCGGCTCGTCCGCGACGCGGACCATCGGACCGGTGCCGCCCGCGACCGCCCGTACGAGGACGTCGCCCGCGGCGATGACAGGTGCGGCCTCGGCACGCAGCTCGGCCGGATCGCCCGACGGGGCCGAGCCCCTGGCGATGTCGGTCCCCGTAAGAACGGAGGTGGCAGGGGAGGACGCGGCTCCGCCGTCGGCTCGCGGTGTCTTCGGGGCCGGCACCGTACGCAGCAGGGTCAGCGCGCCGCCCCGTGCGAGATCCGACGCGGTCGCCGTACGCCACTCCTTGACCGAGGAACCCGCCGCGCCCCAGCCGGTGGGGCCCGCGGCTCGCACGAGGGACTGGGCTGCCTCGGTCAGCTCACGGCGCCCGGTGTCCGCGCGGGCAGCCAGTTCGGCGGGGTCGATATCCGTGCGTGAGCTGCGGACCTGGCGGGCGGGGGTGAGGTCGACGACGTCATCGAGGAGATCGACAACGGGCACGGCGCGGGCAACGGCGGGTTCGCCGGTGAAGGCGTCCGGGGCCGTGGCGAAGGCTTCCCAGTGGGTGAGCGTCCGTGCGCTGAGAGCGGTCCAGTTCAGGGGGTTGCGCGCGGAGCCGGTGCGGGTCGCGACCGCCGGGCGGCCGGGCTCGCTGCCCGCGGCGGTCCCCTCGGCTGCGCCGGCCGTGTCGATGAACAGCACAGACTTTCGTTCCGCGCCGCCCGGTTCCGGTCGCTGCAGCACCCAGAGCTGCAACCCCACGTGCAGCGGCGGGGCGGCCCCGGCCGGCAGTGCGACCACGGCCCGTACAGCGCCGCTGCGCAGCAGCTCCGCCCGGACCCGGCGCCCTGAGGCGCGAGTAGCGGTGGCGGGCGGGAGGATCAGCGCCGCCCAGCCGCCCGGGTTGAGGTGGGCAAGTGCGTGCTGGATCCAGGCGAGTTCCGATTCTGCGCGCGCGGGGACGCCGTACGCCCAGCGCGGGTCGTAGGCCAGTTCGTCGTGGCCCCAGTCGCGGTCACCGTAGGGCGGATTGCACAGCACCGCATCGACCGTGAGACCGGGGAACGCGTCGGCACGCAGGCTGTCGCCGTCCCGGACGGTGATCTCTGCATGGGGGGTCTCCAGCAGCAGGCCGACCGCGCTGCGCTGTGCCTGGACGGCAAGGGTGTCCTGACCGTAGAGCTCGGTCGCGCCGTGCCGGGCCGCGGCCTCCAGCAAAGTGCCACTTCCGCATGCCGGGTCCAGGACCCTGCCGACAGAGCGCGGGAGCAACCGGACGGCCAAATCCGCCAGCTGGGCCGGAGTCCGGTAGGTGCCGCTCGCGGCGCTGTCCTCCAGTTCCCGTTCCGCGAGCACGCCGAGCGCGGCCTGGCCCCCCTCGCCACGTACGCAGCGCAGCAGGGCGCGCAGGGCCGCGCCGTCCGCGGGCGTGAAGCGGATGGTGTCCGCGCCCGGGACCGTGTCCGCGAGCGCCTTCGCCTCGGCTGTGGCACGAGCGGCGAGGTCGCCGTCCGAGAGCTCCGTGAAGGTGGTCAAGTCGTCGGGGGCGTGACGCGAGGCTGCGAGGACGAGCGGCAGTAGCGCGGTTCCGGCGGCGGCTCCCCCTCGTGCGTGCAGACGCAGGGCCGTGCGGAACTCCTCCCGCGGGCCGGCGGTCGTCGTGTGGCCCCGCGCGGCCAGCCATGCCTGTACCGCCTCCAGGTCGTAGAGCGGGCTGCTTTCGGTGCCGCCGGACGGAGACGGGAAGTCGTCGTGCCTCCGCCGCCAGTTGCTGACGGTGGCGCGCGTGACCCCGGCGATGCGCGAAATCTCGGCGGCCGTCACCTGGGCGGCGGATGACTGCGGCATGGCGGGATGAGCCTCTCGGTGGCGGTGAACTGTTAACACCTTACAGCGGACGTCAAATCGCGCAAGCTGATTGACACTGCTTTCACGGTCATGCTTCTCTATTAACGCTTCCACTCGAAGCGAAGACCGTCACTTTCTGGAGGGGGACCCAGCCATGCACCTCACGATGCCCACGACCGTCATCGAGGGCACACAGCTCACCGTGATGCCGTTCCGCCCCGATGTGGTGATCGGAACGATGGGGCTGCCGACACTGCTCCAGCTCGTCCCGTCGCCGCGGACCGAGGAGGACACGCGTGCCCTGAAGTACGCGTCCGGCACCCTGCGCCGGCACGCCGAGGTACGCGCCCTTGTTCAGCGCATGCTGAAGTCGACCCAGAAGGGCCGCAACGTCACCTCGTACGCCGCGTACATCGCGTCCGGAGTCAACGGCGAGTACGGCTCGGGCTGGTCCACTCCCCCTATCACGCTGTGGCTGGACGGGCAGCCGGGTGCGGTGAGCGACGAACTGATCCCGGGCAGCGGAATTCGCACGGTCACCGTGCTGCCCGGCTCCCCCGTCGTCGCCATCGACGGCGAGACCCAGGTCACGGCCTGGCACGAGCTCTACGACAGCCCGGAACGCTTCGGCATCACATACGAGAAGCTCACCACCGTGCGGCTGCCCTACGAGCTGTACTTCGGGCTCACGGTCGAGTCCGCGCGGCAGATCTTCTACGACCGCAACGTCGAGGGCGTACCGGTGGCCAAGAACCTGGCGATGTCGATGGACCAGCGGGACATCGGCACCCAACTCGCCCACCGGATCGGCGAGTCGGTGAAGGTCGAGCACGAGGGAAGGATCATCCCATTCGGCAAGCTGGTGCAGGGGCGCAAGCGCCAGCTGACGAAGAGCGACCCGGAACTGATCACGCTTTCCGCGCTGCGCGTTCTCGTGATCACCGCGCTGCACGGGCGGGCCGGACTGGCGCTGACGTCCTCCACTCTGCACGACGACAGGCTGCCGCAGGGGGTGGACGCGGAGCAGGCCGGGCAGAGGCTGGTGCCGCTGCTGTCACGGCTCGTCACGCGCCTCTATCCGCATCTCGCGGCGCGTACGGCCGTGTCCGCACCCGCGGTACTGGCGGGTATCGGCATCGCCGCCCACCAGACGACCGGCTGGGCCACCTCTGGGAGCGCGTTGACCGAGGAGGAGCTGTTCGCGCTCCTGGAGCCGGTGCGGTGGGAACGCGAAGCAACGTACTGGGACGGCGTGGCAGCCAGTGCCAACGCCTCCGGTGCGCTCAACTTCGGTGGTGGCGCCAAGAATTCGGGCGGTCGCGTCGCGGACGCGTTGCTGCACCCCGACACCGAGTACGGGCGCCGGATCCGGGGCTGGTAGCCAGGCGCTTGGCTGCCGAACTGCCCTGAGGCCAGGCTGCGTTGGGCCGACATCAGGCAAAGAGTGCCGGAGTTAGGATGCCCGTGCTCGTCGATCAAGGAGGCGCCCGTGGGGAGCATGGAGAGGCCCGAACTGCTGCCGGACTGCGAGGTACCAGCCCGCCGGAGGCAACCTGACCATTTCGTCGAGACCTGTCTGACTCGCCTCGCCGACGACTCGCTCGCCGACAACTGGCGCACCAGCAGCCTGAAGGCATGCTCGATCCGCGGCGGTTCGGCGATGGCAGCGGCATCGTTCGTAGTAGGCGCCGACGGCCCTTGGCATCACGACCTGCAACGCATCGCCCGGGAGTCGAGGGTCGGCTTCGAGCGACCGGACTTCACCTACACCGAGTACACGGTCGGACTCTGCTATGTCGCGGGGACGAAGGGCGTCCCCGCCGGCCTGCGTCATCGGGCAGCGGACGACCTGGTACACCGCGCAGACGAAGCGGGTTATGCGGAGGCTCGAAGCCTCCTACCCAAAAACGGCTGGGGCTGGCTCGCGGACGCCGTGCGCGAGGGGTGGGCCGTATGGACCGCACACCTCTTTATCGCCGACGAGACCGCCGCTCTCACCACCCGCCTGAAGGTCGGCCTGGCACTCGCCGAACACGATCACCCCGCCGGATATGTACCCGACTCCCTCGAACGACTTGTCGCCCATCCGCAGGCTCCGAGTGCGGACCGTCTGGCTCTGGCGGCCGCCGTGGCCCGACGCGCCCCTAAAGACGGCGTGGCCCTGCTCCGGAGTCTCGCTTCGGATCCCCTCGCCCAGGCAGGGCACCGCATGCAAGCCATCAGCCTGCTCGAGGGGATCGACCTGGTTGAGGCCGAGAAGATGCGCGCTCTGCAGACGCGCCTGCCGTCGGGCCGGACAGCGCGCGGTCAGCACCGAGAGGCTGCCAAGCAGGCTGAGCGTGAATCCGCCGCTCGGAGGGATCGCGAGACTCCGGAAGCCATGGTGGTGCGGCTCGAGTCGACGATCGAAGAAATCCTGGACGACCTGATCAGCCGCGGCTCGGCGGATTGGTTGGGTGACCAGCTGGACAACCACATCGCGGAGACCGACCGGGAAGGCGTCGCCCAGGACATCGCCGATATCTGTGGCGTGGCCCGCGCCGAGAACCTCTCATCCAGTCTCGACCTCCTGGAGGTCCTCACCCGGATCAGGTACGGCGACGACACGAGCCCGAGTCCGCATTCCGGCCTCGACGCTGTGGGCGACGAGGAAATCCCTCGGTTGGCTCGGGAGGAACTGGAGAAGTATGTGCAGCAGGAGGGGGAACGAGCCTGGCGCCGTTGGCAGGACCTCATAGGGAAGCACGGCTGGAACGAGGACCGGCTCGAAGAGCTCGACGACATGTCGATCGAGGTGAACCAGGATCTGGCCGACGCGGTCCGCCAGAAAGCCGGCGATCACCTGCGCAAGCTACAGCAGCACTTGGTCTGGGAGCTGTGGCCCGACTTGACGAGTGCCGCGAGCGAACGTGACTACGCCAGAGCTCGTGGACATGCGGCAAGCGCGCGTCTCCTCGCGGACGAGGCCGAGCGCGCCGAAGATCTGTGGAGGGAGGCGACTGTCCACTCCTTTTCCTTCGACCCGCTGACCTTGTCCTGGCCTCGTGATCTCTGGCTGGTCTTCGAGGAATGGCAGAGTGCCAGGCGCTGAAAGGACCGGGAGGAATCCTTCGCGCCACATGCCATGCGGTCGCCCAGACCTTCGGCAACCAACGCACTGCTTGCCGGGTTCCGTGCGATCCGATCGCCGGGCAGACGTACGAAAGCCCCCGTCCGCGGGGAGACCTTCTTGAGCCTGGTCACCCAGAGCAAGTTGAATCGACGACGAACGTCCCCCGCCCGCGGTCTTACGCCGACGCGGGCACCTCCGATTCCACACCTGGGCCGTGGCCATGACAATCGCCGCACGATCGGAGTGCACGGAGTGCCATCTGACAGGCCATCACATCGAGCGTCACTCGGCGCCAGGGATCCGGAGAGGAAGGCTGGCACCACGGTCGGCCCATTCGCCTCTTGGCGATAAATCGCAGGTCAGCGGCCCTTGTCGGCCCTCTCCAGCACCACCACACACTCCACATGATGCGTCATCGGAAACAAATCAAACGCCCGCATCCGCCGCGGCGCATAGCCCGCCTCCGCGAAGTACTTGAGGTCGCGGGCGAGGGCGGCCGGGTCGCAGGCCACGTAGGCGATGCGGCGGGGGGTGAGGGAGGCGAGGTGGGTGACGGTGGCTTTGCCGGCGCCGGCGCGGGGTGGGTCGAGGACGATGAGGTCGACGTCGGTGATGCCGGTGCGGGGCAGGATCTGGTCGACCTTGCCGTGTTCGATGCGGACGCGGTCGAGGTCCTGGAGGTTGTGACGGGCGTCCTCGACGGCGCGCTTGCCGGATTCGATGCCGAGGACCGCGCCCTTGTCGCCGACGCGTTCGGCGAGGGCGCCGGCGAAGAGGCCGACGCCGCAGTACAGGTCGAGGGCCATGTCGCCCTTCTTGGGCATCAGGCCCCGCATGACGGCGTCGACCAGGAGGTCGGCGGCCTTCGGGTGGACCTGCCAGAAGCCGCCGTTGCCGACCCGCCAGGTGCGGTCGGCGGCCCGTTCGCGGACGAAGGGGCGGCCGTGGACGCGGTGCACGCCGCCGTCCTTCTCCCCCACCCGCATGACCGAGACCGGCTTGTCGAGTTCGACGATCGGGAGGCGGCCGCCGGGGCGGGGGGTGAGGATGACCTGGCGGTCGTGGGAGCCGGTGGCCGCGATCGCCTCAACGGTGGCGATCTGCGGCCACTCCCGCTTCTCGATGCCGAGTTCGGTGACTCCCGGGGCGGCGATCATGCAGTGGGTGACCGGCTCGATGTCGTGGGAGCGGTGCTTGCGCAGGCCCGCGTGACCGTCGGCGTCCACCGCGTACTGGACGCGGGTGCGCCAGGCCGGCACCTCGCCCTTGGCGACCTTGTCACCGGGGGCGGGCTCGACGGTGCCGTCCCAGCCCGCGTCCTCGGGGGAGAGCCCGGCCAGGCGCTGGAGCTGTTCGGCGATCACCGCGGACTTCAGGCGGCGCTGGGCGCCGGGGGCGGCGTGCTGCCAGTCGCAGCCGCCGCAGCGGCCGGGGCCGGAGAAGGGGCAGGGGGCCTCGACCCGGTCCTTGGAGGGCTCCAGGATCGAGACGGCGTCGGTGCGCAGGAAGCGGGCGCCCTCCTCGCCGTCGGTGACGCGGGCGATGACGCGCTCGCCGGGCAGCGCATGCCGTACGAAGAGGACCTGGCCCTCGTCGGTGCGGGCGATGCAGTGGCCGCCGTGGGCGACCGGGCCGACCTCGACCTCGTACTCCTCGCCGACCAGCGACTTCTTGGGTTCTGCCTGCATGGCGGGAGGGCTCCTGAGGTGGGTGGTGAGCGGGGACGGGGGCCGGCCTCCGGAGGGAGGCCAGCCGTCAAGTCTACGTCCCGTGGGCCGTGCCCCGGCCCGGCGCGGACGACCACCACCGGGGCACGGCGGAAAGCCCGCGCTACTTCTTGGTGGCGGCCTTCTCCTTCTTCGGCTGGGCCACCGGGCCACGGCGGACCGCACCCGGAGCGTTCCACTCCGCGCGCTTGCGGGCGCGCAGCTTGGCGGCCTCGGAGGAGTCCAGCTGCCAGGGCACCGAGGTGACCATGACGCCGGGGGTGAAGAGGAGACGGCCCTTGAGGCGCAGGGCGGACTGGTTGTGGAGCAGGTGCTCGTACCAGTGGCCGACGACGTACTCCGGGATGTAGACGGAGACGGCGTCGCGCGGGCTCTGGCGGCGCAGCGACTTGACGTAGTCGATGATCGGCCGGGTGATCTCGCGGTACGGGGAGGCCAGGACCTTCAGCGGCACCTCGATGCCGCGGCGCTCCCACTCCTCCCGCAGGGCCCTGGTGTCGGCCTGGTCCACGTCCACGCTGACCGCTTCGAGGCTGTCGGAGCGCATCAGCTTGGCGTAGTTCAGGGCGCGCAGGGTGGGCTTGTGCACCTTGGAGACCAGGACGAGGGAGTGCACCCGGGAGGGGCGGACCACATCGTCGTCGGGGGTGTCCTCGGCGGCGATCTCGTCGGCGACCCGGTCGTAGTGGCGGCGGATCGCGGACATCGTCACAAAGAAGATGACCATGCCGAGCAGCGCGACCCAGGCGCCGTGGGTGAACTTGGTCAGGAGGACGACCACGAGCACCAGGCCGGTGAAGAAGGCACCGAAGGCGTTGATGGCGCGCGAGCGGTGCATACGGCGGCGCTTGGCCGGGTCCTTCTCGGTGATCAGATGGCGGTTCCAGTGCCGGACCATGCCGATCTGGCTGAGCGTGAAGGAGACGAACACGCCGACGATGTAGAGCTGGATGAGCCGGGTGGAGTCCGCGCCGTAGAGGTAGACGAGGATCGCGGCGGCGCCGGCCAGCAGGACGATGCCGTTGGAGAACGCCAGACGGTCACCGCGGGTGTGCAGCTGGCGCGGCAGATAGCGGTCCTGGGCGAGGATCGAGCCGAGCAGCGGGAAGCCGTTGTAGGCGGTGTTGGCGGCCAGGAACAGCACCAGGGCGGTGGCGGCGGCGAGGATGATGAAGAGGAAGCTGCCCTTGCCGAAGACCGCCTCGGCGACCTGCGAGATGACCGGGTTCTGGGTGTAGCCGGAGCCGATCGGCTTGCCGTGGAGGAGCAGGTCGGTGGCCGGGTTCTCGGCCATCCTGACGTTGGTGGCCATGGCCAGGCCGATGATGCCGCAGAACATGGTGACGGCCAGGCCGCCCATGAGGGCGAGGGTGGTCGCCGCGTTCTTGGACTTCGGCTTGCGGAAGGCGGGGACGCCGTTGGAGATCGCCTCGACGCCGGTGAGCGCCGCACAGCCGGAGGAGAAGGCGCGCAGGAGAAGGAAGATGAGCGCGAAGCCGGCCAGCCCGCCCTGTTCGGCGTGGATGGTGTAGTCGGCGGTGGGGGCCTTCATGGTGTCGCCCATGACGACGCCGCGGATCACACCCCAGGCGATCATGATGAAGACGCCGGCCACGAAGACATAGGTCGGGATCGCGAAGAGCTTGCCCGACTCCTTGACGCCGCGCAGGTTCATCAGCGTCAGCAGCACGATGATGGCGACCGCGCACAGGGTTTTGTGCTCGACGACGAACGGGATCGCGGAGCCCAGGTTCTCCACTCCGGAGGAGATGGAGACCGCGACGGTCAGCACATAGTCGACGAGCAGCGCGCTGGCGACGGTGAGACCGGCCTTGGGGCCGAGGTTGGTGTTGGCGACCTCGTAGTCGCCGCCACCGCTCGGGTAGGCGTGCACGTTCTGCCGGTACGACGCGACGACGGTGAACATCAGCACCACGACCGCGACCGCGATCCAGGGGCTGAAGCTGTACGCAGACACACCCGCGATGGACAGGACGAGCAGCACCTCGCCCGGCGCATACGCCACGGAGGACAGCGGGTCGGAGGCGAAGACGGGGAGTGCGATGCGCTTGGGAAGCAGGGTTTCCCCGAGCTTGTCGCTGCGCAGTGCGCGCCCGATCAAGATCCGTTTGGGCACGTCGGTCAGTTTGGACACGCAGAGGATGCTAAGCCTTCGTCAAGGCCCGCGCCCACCCGCTGCCCGCACGGTCTGCGCGCCGGAGGAGCGGAGCGGGGCGCATCCGGCCTGCTGAGGGGGCGCGCCACGGCCCCGTCTCCACAGGATCCGCACGTCATATGCACGTCACGGCCCCCTCTAGGACGCCTTCGTGGCATTCGTCACGGAGTGGCGGTGCTGTCACTGGGTGCGATGGCGGAGTCACGGTGGGGAGGCGAGGCGGGGGCAACGGGGTAGGCGGGCCGGACAGGCGTGGCGGTGGGGCGGGCGGCCGGCGCCACGGGCTCCGTCCGCGGCACGGTCCCGTACGGCGGGCTCCGGCACCGCAGCCGTACTACGGTGCGCGGTCGCCCGCCCCCTCGTGGTCACCCCTGCCGGGCCCCGCTCTGCCGGGCCGCCGCCGGCTGCCGGTTCCGGGCGTGCAGCTCGCCCAGCCCCTGCCGGGTGGCGACCAGCAGCACCCGGTCCTGCGGCCGCAGGACATAGTCGTCGCCGAGTTCGTGCACCAGCTGCGCCGGTGTGCGCTCCTCGGCCGGCGGGGGTGCGGGGGCGGTGCCCGCGGTGTCCGGCTCCGCGTCGTCGGGGGTGGAGGTGTCGACCGCCAGCACCCGCAGCCGCCCCGGCCGCAGCACCTCGGCGACCGTACGGCCCTCCAGCGCGGCATGGCCCCGTACCTCGAACCGGGCGATCAGCAGCACCCGGCGCTCGACCGGGATGGCCCCGAGAATCTGGCGCCCCATCATCGCGCCGGCGAAGGCGGGCGCGGCCAGGTAGGTGACGCTCCGGCTGCGGGTCAGCGCCCCTGGATGGGCGGCGCGCAGGGTGCGGTAGACGGCGGTGGCGAACCGGTCGTCGAACAGCCGCAGCGTCACCCGGAGCCGGGGGCTGACCGAGCGGGCATAGAGGGAGGCCTCCAGATTCGTGGTGTCCTCACTGGTCAGGGCTAGCAGGGTGGCCGCTCGGTCGATCATCGCGGCCTCCAGGACACCTTCCTGGGTGACGTCCCCCAGGACGGTCGGCACCCGCAGCCGGCGGGCCAGGGCGATGCCCCGGGCCTCCGGGTCGCCCTCGATGCAGACCACGGGGATGCCCATCTCGTGCAGCCGCGCCAGTACCCGGGTGCCGACCTTGCCGAGGCCCAGCAGCACCACATGGCCCGACAGCCCGCGCGGCGGACGGCGCAGTGCCGAGGCGCTGCGGAAGGTGCCGAGCCCCTCGAACGCCGCCGCGACCAGCACCGGCAGCAGCAACAGCCCGGTCAGCCCGGACAGCAGCTGGAGCACCTTGCGGGGCGCCGGATCGTTGATGGCCGGGTCGTTGATCGCGAAGAGATCCAGCAGCGAGAGGTAGACGGCGTGCACCGGGTCCTCGCCCATGGTCAGGGAGGACGCGA
Source organism: Streptomyces platensis (assembly GCF_008704855.1). Lineage (NCBI taxonomy): Bacteria > Bacillati > Actinomycetota > Actinomycetes > Kitasatosporales > Streptomycetaceae > Streptomyces > Streptomyces platensis. Next base: position 6,552,980 of record NZ_CP023691.1, on the reverse strand, counting down.
CGGCCAGCGCCAGCACCGCACCGACGACCCCGGCCAGGGACCAGCGCAGCCGCCGGGAGAAGAGGGACGCGAGCGGTGCGCCCCGGCCACGGAGCCATCGGCGCCGTATGGGCCGGCCGGTATAGGAGACGGTCTCCAGGACGACGGTGCCGCAGCCGGCGGCGGCCGCCGTCGCGGCATCGTCCGGCAGGAGTACGGGCCCCTCGTCGCCCGCCGCCGAACCGGTCGCGCCCGCCGGGTCGTTGGCGGACGCGGACAGCAGCGCCAGGGTGCACAGTCCGGGCTCACCGGGCCGCCCGGGTGGCACCGGCGCACGCTCCACGGCCCGCAGCAGCAGCCCGTCCGCCTCGATGACCCTGCTGGTACCGGCGACCGCGGCGCCCGCCAGCGCGGGGGCCACGGTGTCGGCGTCGGACAGCACCGTCGTGGACGCGTCGGCGCCCTCCGCGTCCCCGGCGTCCTCCGAACCCAGCGCGGCGACCGCCGCCGCCTGATCGAGCAACTCCTCCAGATGCTGGCCGAGTTTGCGGTTGTAGAGCCGGATGACCAGCCGCAGCCGGGGGTTGAGCCGGCGGGCGCGCAGCGCGGCATGGATGTTGAGCTCATCGTCGTCGTAGACCAGGGCCAGCGCGCCCGCCCCGGCGATACCGGCCTCGGTCAGCGCCGCGTCGTCCGGCTGCGCCGCCTCCAGGATCCGTAACGTCTCCTCCGCCGGCTCCGCCCCGTCCCCGGCCGCCTCGGACGACAACGGCGCGGGACGCACCATCGCCGCCGACACCCGGCCCAGCAGCGCGCCGGCCCGGCCCAGCGCGCGGGCCGGCGGCGGAATACGGGGGCGCTGTGGTTCCCGGGCGGAGGGGACGACGAGCGTCACCCGTTCGCCGTAGACGTCCTGGAGGTCGGCGGCCAGTCGATGGGCCAGCGCATCGTCGCCGCAGACCACCATGTGCGAGGTGGAGGGGCCCTGTTGGGGCTGAAGAGGCAGGTTGGGCACACCTCGTAGCGTGCCTTACGGGCCCGGGGCGGCGCAGCCCGGCACGGGAGGCCATGGCACCGGCGGTGCGGATCCACTGGAGACCGCGGCCCACCGCGCCCCCTACCGGAACCGCCATTACGGCTACGGTTGTACCGGACCACGGTGCGCCCGGCGCTCCCGCTGCCGCACCCGGTCTGTCGCGAGCCGTGGCTCCGTGTCGCCGGTACTGGGAGAAGAAAGTAGTGAGCAGGGTGTTTGTGCAGGTCAGAGCGCTAGTACAGGGCACGGGGTAATCAGCATGCACATCGTCATCATGGGGTGCGGGCGGGTGGGCTCCGCGCTCGCGCAGACCCTGGAGAGCCAGGGTCACACCATCGCGGTGGTCGACCAGGACCCGACCGCGTTCCGCCGCCTGGGCTCGTCCTTCGGCGGCCGCCGGGTGACCGGCGTCGGCTTCGACCAGGACACCCTGCGCGAGGCCGGCATCGAGGAGGCGGGCGCCTTCGCGGCCGTCTCCAGCGGTGACAACTCGAACATCATCGCCGCCCGGGTGGCCCGCGAGATGTTCGGTGTCGAGAATGTCGCGGCCCGTATTTACGACCCGCGCCGCGCCGAGGTCTACCAGCGCCTGGGTATCCCCACCGTCGCGACCGTCCGCTGGACGGCCGACCAGATGCTGCGCCGGCTGCTGCCGTCGGGCGCCGAGCCGCTGTGGCGCGACCCGAGCGGCGGCGTCCAGCTCGCCGAGGTGCACACCGCCGCCTCCTGGGTGGGGCACAAGATCAGCACCCTCCAGGAGGAGACCGGCGTCCGCGTCGCCTTCCTCACCCGACTGGGTGAGGCGATGCTGCCGACCTCACAGACGGTGCTGCAAGAAGGCGATCTGGTGCACGTGATGATGCGCACCGACGAGGTCGAGAAGGTCGAAGCGGCATTCGCCACGGGTCCTGAGGGGGCGCACGCATGAGGGTCGCCATCGCAGGCGCAGGCGCAGTGGGCCGTTCCATCGCGGGCGAGCTCTTGGAGAACGGCCACGAGATCCTGCTCATCGACAAGGCGCCGACCGCCATCTCGGTCGAGCGGGTGCCGCTGGCGGAGTGGCTGCTGGCCGACGCCTGTGAGATCACCTCGCTCGACGAGGCGGCGCTCCAGCGCTGCAATGTCGTGATCGCGGCGACCGGCGACGACAAGGTCAACCTGGTCGTCTCGCTGCTCGCCAAGACCGAGTACGGGGTGCCGCGGGTGGTCGCGCGGGTCAACAACCCGAAGAACGAGTGGCTGTTCAACGAGTCCTGGGGCGTCGATGTCGCGGTCTCCACACCGCGTCTGATGTCGGCCCTGGTCGAGGAGGCGGTGAGCGTCGGCGATCTCGTACGGCTGCTGCGCTTCAGCCACGGTGACGCCAACCTCGTCGAGCTGACGCTGCCCCCGGAGGCCGCGCTGGCCGGCACCCGGGTCGGCGATGTCGAGTGGCCCGAGGACACCTCCCTGGTCACGATCATCCGCGGGACGCGGGTGCTCACGCCCAATAAGGAGGACGCGCTGGAGGCCGGCGACGAGCTGCTGTTCGTGGCGGCGCAGTCGCGCGAGGAGCAGCTGGAGGACCTGCTGTCGGTGCGGCGCGAGGACGCGTAGCGCCCGGCGGAGGCCGGAAGACGCCGGGGCCCGGGAACCGATCGGTTCCCGGGCCCCGGCGTTTGTGTATCGCGTCAGCGGCGGTGGCGGCCGCCCTGCGGCGGGTCGGACTGCGGCTCGGCCGCGACCTCCTGCACGAGGCCCCTGCTGAGGTCGTCGGCGACCCGGTCCAGCGTCTCGCGCTCGGCGCGGCGCCGCTCCTCGGCCTCCTCCTCGGCCTTCTCCTTCGCCTCCATCTCCGCGAAGACATCGATCGGCGCGGGCGCCTTCGCCAGGAAGACCCAGGTGAGATAGACCGCGAGCAGGAACGGCGGGATCTTCAGCGCGATCAGTATCCAGCCGAGCTGGGTGGTGTCCGCCCACCAGTACAGCGGGAAGAGGATCGCGCACTTGGCGAGCAGGATCAGTCCCCAGGCCCAGCTGGCCTTCGCGTACGCCTTCTTCCGGCCCGGGTTGCGGGTGCGCCAGGAGAGGTTCTCCTTGAACACCGGCCCCAGGATCAGCCCGATCAGCGGGACGCCCGCGAGCGTGGTGATCATGTAGGCGAGGGCCAGGCCGAGGGTGTAGAGCATGCCCGGCAGGTAGAAGTCCTTGGCATTGCCGGTCATCATCGCGAAGACCACACCGAAGGCCACGCCGAAGACGCCGCTGAAGGCGTGCTTGACGGTGTCCTTGCGGATGAGGCGGAGGACCCCCAGCACCAGCGAGACGGCCAGCGCGGCGATCGCCGAGACGTGCAGGTCCTTGTTGATCGTGAAGATCGTCACGAACAGCAGGCCGGGGACCACGGTCTCCACCATGCCGCGGACCCCGCCGAACGCCTCGAACAGCGCCGCCTCGGTCACCTGCCTGCCGTCGGCGGCTCCTTCGGTGCCCGGGTCGGGCGAGGCGGGTGAGGAACCTGCGGAGGGGTCCGTATCGGCATGCGCGTCAGTGGTCGGTCGGTCGTGAGACGTCACCGGCTACTCCTGTCCGAGCGGTCGGAGTTCGTACTTCGGATTGAAGAGCACCCGGCGTCCGTGGCTCAGGGAGACCCGGCCCGAGGCGATGAGCTTGCGGCCCGGCTCTATCCCGGCGATGGAGCGGCGGCCGAGCCACACCACGTCGAGCGCCGCGGAGCCGTCGAACAGCTCCGCCTCGAGCGCGGGCACACCGGCGCGCGGGCGCAGCGTGACATGCCGCAGGGTGCCGGTGACCTTCACTATCTGCCGGTCGTCACAGTCGCAGATACGGGTGCATCCCGCGTCCTGCGCGTCCTGTTGCAGCTCGGCGGACTGCAACTCCTCCTCGGAGGAGGACAGCCTGTCGAGCAGCCGGCGGAAACGGCCTGCCGGCTTCTCGGGTCGGGTCCCAGCACTCATGGGCCCAGCGTACCGGTGGCCGGGGACCGGGATCACGGCCCGCACGCGGAGTCCGTACCGACCGCACAAAGCCGCGTCCGGCCGCCGGGCGCTACTGCTCGAACCGGTAGCCCATCCCCGGCTCCGTGATGAAGTGCTTCGGATGCGAGGGGTCGCTCTCCAGCTTGCGGCGGAGCTGGGCCATGTACACCCGCAGATAGTTGGTCTCGGTCCCGTACGAGGGCCCCCAGACCTCCTGGAGCAGCTGTTTCTGGCTGACCAGCCGGCCCGCGTTGCGGACCAGGACCTCCAGCAGATGCCACTCGGTGGGGGTCAGCCGGATGTCCCGGCCGCCGCGGTTGACCTTCTTCGCGGCGAGATCGACGGAGAAACCTTCCGTCTCCACGATCACCTCGTCATCGGCCGGCCCGGTCGGCTCCGCCCGGCGCACCGCCGCCCGCAGCCGGGCCAGCAGCTCGTCCATGCCGAACGGCTTGGTGACGTAATCGTCGGCGCCGGCGTCCAGCGCCTCCACCTTCTCGTCGGAGGTCTGCCGGGCGGACAGCACCAGGATCGGTACCCGCGTCCAGCCCCGCAGCCCCTTGATCACCTCGACGCCGTCCATATCTGGCAGACCGAGGTCGAGGACGATGACATCGGGGTGGCGGGCGGCGGCGAGTTTGAGGGCGGTGGCCCCGTCGGGGGCGGCGTCGACCTCGTACTTGCGCGCCTTCAGGTTGATCACGAGGGCGCGCACGATCTGCGGCTCGTCATCAACCACAAGCACCCGGTTCACTGGCGTTCTCCTCGTGGTGTCGTCTCCCGGCGGGGCGGGCCCGCCGGGCGTGGGATGCGGGGGATCCGTGCGGGCCGGCTCATGTCGTGGCCTGGGCCGGAAGATCGGGCCTGGCCGGCGGGCGGCCGGCCGCGGCCCGGAGGGTCAGGACCATGGTCATCCCGCCTCCGGGGGTGTCCTCGGCGGCGAGCGTGCCGCCCATCGCCTCCGCGAAACCGCGCGCCACGGCCAGCCCCAGGCCCACCCCGGCACCGCGCGGCGCGTCACCGTAGCGCTGGAAGGGCTCGAAGATCCGGTCCTTGGCGCTGTCCGGCACCCCCGGCCCGCGGTCGGCGATACGCAGCTCCACCCGCTCACCGAGCGCACTGGCCGAGACCAGCACCGCCGCCCCGTCCGGGCTGTACTTCACGGCGTTCTCGACGAGATTGGCGACCGAACGTTCCAGCAGCCCCGGATCGACGGCGACGATCGGCAGCTCCTCGGGGATGTCGAGGCTGACGCTGCCCTCCGGCACACCGCCGAGCGCCATCGGCACCACCTCGTCGAGGTCGATCTCCCGGATCAGCGGGGTGACCGTGCCGGTCTGGAGCCGGGACATGTCCAGAAGATTGCCCACGAGATGGTCCAGCCGGTCGGCGCCCGCCTCGATGCCGGCCAGCAGCTCCGCCTCGTCCTCCGGGGACCAGGCGACATCGTCGGAGCGCAGGGAGGTGACGGAGGCCTTGATGCTCGCCAGCGGGGTCCGCAGGTCATGGCTGACGGCGGCCAGCAGCGCCGTCCTGATGCGGTTGCCCTCGGCCAGCTCCCGGGCCCGCTCCGCCTCGCCCACCAGCCGCTGCCGGTCCAGGACCACGGCGGCCTGGGCGGCGAACGCGGCCAGCACCCGGCGGTCCTCGGCGGGCAGCACCCGACCGGTCAGCGCCAGCGCCATGTGGTCGCCCACGGGCATGTCGACATCGGCGTCCTCGGGGCGCAGCAGCGGCGTGCCGTGGTCCGTACCGGCCCGGCCCGCGCAGGTCCACGGTTCGACATCGCCGGCCCGCTCCAGCAGCGCCACCGTCTCCATCCCGAAGGTCTCGCGCACCCGCTCCAGCAGCGCGTCCAGGGTCGTCTCACCGCGCAGCACACTGCCCGCCAGGAAGGACAGGATCTCCGACTCGGCGCGCAGCCTGGCGGCCTGGTGGGTGCGGCGGGCGGCGAGGTCCACCACGGAGGCGACCGAGACGGCCACCGCGAAGAAGATCACGATGGCGACGAGGTTCTTGGGATCGCTGACCGTGAGGGTGTGGGTGGGCGGTGTGAAGTAGAAGTTCAGCAGCAGCGAGCCGACCGCGGCCGACGCCAGCGCCGGCAGCTGCCCGCCGAGCAGCGCCGCGACGACCGTCAGGAACAGGAAGAGCAGGACGTCGTTGGCCAGGCCGGGACCGTTCGCGATGCTGGTCAGCAGCAGCGAGAGCAGCACCGGGCCGACCACACCGACGAGCCAGCCGGCGATGATCCGGGCCCGCCCCAGCCGCGCACCGCGTGCCACCGGCAGCCCCCGGCCCTTGGCGACCTCGTCATGGGTGACGATGTGCACATCGAGATCGGGCCCGGAGTCCCGGGCGACCGTCGCGCCCACCCCCGGCCCGAAGATGTACTGCCAGGCCTTGCGGCGACTGGAGCCCAGCACGATCTGGGTGGCGTTGACGCCCCGCGCGAACTCCAGCAGCGCGCTCGGTATGTCGTCGCCGATGACGTGGTGAAACGTCCCGCCGAGGTCCTCCACCAGGGTGCGCTGGACGGCGAGTTCCTTGGGCGAGGCCGAGGTCAGCCCGTCACTGCGCGCTATATAGACGGCGAGCACCTCACTGCCCGAGCCCTTGGCCGCCATCCGGGCCGCGCGACGGATCAGCGTGCGCCCCTCCGGCCCGCCGGTCAGCCCGACGACGATCCGCTCACGGGCCTGCCAGGTGGAACGGATCGAATGCTCCGCGCGGTACTCCTGGAGATACTCGTCCACCCGGTCGGCGACCCACAGCAGCGCCAGCTCGCGCAGCGCCGTGAGGTTGCCCGGCCGGAAGTAGTTCGACAGGGCGGCGTCCACCTTGTCGGGCTGGTAGATGTTGCCGTGCGCCATCCGCCGGCGGATCGCCTGGGGCGACATATCGACAAGCTCGATCTGATCCGCCCGGCGGACGATCTCATCCGGCACGGTCTCGCGCTGCCGCACACCCGTTATCGACTCGACGACATCACCGAGCGACTCCAGATGCTGGATGTTCACCGTCGAGATCACGTGGATCCCCGCTTCCAGCAGCTCCTCGACGTCCTGCCAGCGCTTGCCGTTGCGCGAACCAGGCACGTTGGTGTGCGCCAGCTCGTCGACCAGCGCCACGGCCGGCCGCCGCGCCAGCACCGCGTCCACGTCCATTTCAGTGAACACCGTGTCGCGGTACTCCAGCTCCCGGCGCTGAATCTGCTCCAGCCCGTGCAGCATGACCTCCGTACGGGGCCTGCCATGGTGCTCCACGAACGCCACAACGGCATCCGTCCCCCGCTCCACACGCCGGTGCGCCTCGGACAGCATCGCGTACGTCTTGCCGACGCCCGGTGCCGCGCCCAGATAGATCCGTAGCTTGCCGCGTGCCATGGCCTCATTGTCTTACGTGAAAGCCGCCCCCACCGGGCTGAACCTCCCGCGACCCTACCGACCGAACAAGGGCACAAAGGGTGCAGTTGGGGGGTGGGGGGTGGGTTTTGACGGGACTCTGATGGGGGTGGGGTGGTGCGGCTGTGGGGGGGGAGCGGTGACCTGGGGACGAGGGCACGTCGAGTGCCAGCGATCGGGGTGGCGCCCCCCGCGATCAGGCAGGGCTGCCAGCTGACAGGGCCCGACGGTGCGGCCGGCCCGGCGGACCGTCGGCCCGTTGACCCGATAGGCCGGTTCGGCCGGAGTGCCGCCCGTCCTGCCTCATACGGGCGGGCGCCGCGCGAAGAGGTACGCGACGCCCACCGTGACGTCCGGCTGAGGGGCCGGACCCCCGGGCGGCGCCCACCACGCACCGCCGTACGACGGCTGCCCGGCGGCGCGAAGCGCCCGGTCATGCCCCCATGACACCGGCCGGGGCAGAGGCACACCAGCCCAACACGCCTTCCCTTACGCATCACTGACGCCGAACGGCCGGCGGCAAGGCATGAACCATGGCGGAAAAATGCCGTCGCCCGGCCTCCGGCCGACTGCGACGATGCCCCCATGACCGAGGCACATCTGACGACGCCCCGCATGACCGACGTACGCATCGCCCACACCGCCGATCTGGACGTCACCACCCTCAAGGCCGCCCGCGCCCTCCTCTACGACGTCTTCGACGACATGACCGCCGAGGACTGGGAACACTCACTCGGCGGGCTGCACGCCCTGATCCACGAGGACGGCGAACTGATCGGGCATGCGAGCGTCGTGCAACGACGACTGCTGCACGGGGGCCGGGCGCTGCGCTGCGGATATGTGGAGGGCGTCGGCGTACGCGCGGACCGGCGCGGCCGCGGCCATGGCGCGGCCCTGATGGACGCCCTGGAGCGGGTGGTGCACAGCGGTTACGACCTGGGCGCGCTCGGCGCCGCCGACGAGGCCGCGACGTTCTACGCGGCCCGCGGCTGGCAGCGGTGGCGCGGCCGCTCCTGGGCACTCACCCCGGACGGCATCCAGCGCACCGCCGACGAGGACGGCTGCATCTACGTCCTGCCGGCCGCGGCCACCCCACTCGACCTCGACTCCGACCTCACCTGCGACTGGCGTGACGGCGACGTCTGGTGAGGCAGGAGAGAGACGGGAGAGGGCGGGCGGAAGCAACCCCCTCCATACGCCCACCACCGCACCGGCCGGCTCAGCCACAGCAGCCGACTCAGCCACACCGCCCAGCTCAGCCACCCGCCCGGCTCAGCCACGCAGCCAGCTCAAGCCCCCGCCCGGCTCAGCCGAGCCCCCGCCAGATCCCCCGGCCCTCAGCCCTCCCGCACCCTCAACACCAACTCCCTCAGCCCGACGTTCAGCTCCAGAACATTCACCCGCGGCTCCCCCAGGAATCCGAGGTCGCGCCCGTCGGTGTGCTTCTCGACCAGCTTCTCCACCCTGCCAGCGGGGAGGTGGTTCCGCCGGGCGACCGTGGCGGTCTGTAGTTGGGCGTAGGCCGGGGAGATGTGCGGGTCGAGGCCGGAGCCGGAGGAGGTGACGGCGTCCGCCGGGACCTTCGACTCGGGGACTTGGTACGTGGTGGAAACCCAGTGCCTGCGTTCCTGCACCGCCTTGATGAGGTCGGTGTTGGTGGCGCCCAGGTTGGAGGCGCCGGAGACCTGGAGGTCGTACCGGGTGTTGACGCCGTTGGCCTGGTTGCTGCCCAGTCCCGCCGAGGGGCGCGGCTGGAAGTACCTCAGGTCGGGGACCGGCTCGCCGTCCTTGTTCTGGCCCTTGTCGTAGCGCTGGCCGATCAGTGATGAGCCGACGACCTTGCCGTGGGAGCGCACCTCGGACCCGTTGGCCTGATCGGGGAACGCCGCCTGCGCCACCCCGGTGACCACCAGCGGGTAGAGGACGCCGCAGACCAACGTCAGTACGAGCAGGGCGCGCAGGCCCGCCCCGATCAACCGGGCGGTGTTGCGTACGGAGTTGTTCACGGCGGTCACCCGATTCCGGGGAGGAGAGAGAGGAGCAGGTCGATGAGTTTGATGCCGATGAAGGGGGCGATCAGGCCGCCGAGTCCGTAGACCGCCAGGTTGCGTCGCAGCATCTTGTCGGCGCTTACGGGGCGGTACTGAACGCCCTTGAGGGCGAGCGGTACCAGCGCGACGATGATCAGCGCGTTGAAGATGATCGCCGCGAGGATCGCGGAGTTGGGGCTCGACAGCCGCATGATGTTGAGGGTGTCCAGGCCCGGATAGGCCACCGCGAACATCGCCGGGATGATCGCGAAGTACTTCGCGACGTCGTTGGCGATGGAGAAGGTCGTCAGTGCGCCCCGGGTGATCAGCAGTTGCTTGCCGATCTCGACGATCTCGATCAGCTTGGTGGGATTGGAGTCCAGGTCCACCATGTTCCCGGCCTCCTTGGCGGCCGACGTACCGGTGTTCATGGCCACCCCGACGTCCGCCTGCGCCAGCGCGGGTGCGTCGTTGGTGCCGTCGCCGGTCATCGCGACCAGCTTGCCGCCGGCCTGCTCGCGCTTGATGAGCGCCATCTTGTCCTCGGGCGTGGCCTCCGCAAGGAAGTCGTCCACGCCCGCCTCGTCGGCGATGGCCTTGGCCGTCAGCGGGTTGTCACCCGTGATCATGACGGTCTTGATGCCCATCCGGCGCAGCTCGACGAAGCGTTCGCGCATCCCGTCCTTGACGACGTCCTTGAGGTGGATGACTCCCAGGACGCGGGGGCCGCTCTCGTCCTCCAGGGCGACCAGCAACGGGGTGCCGCCGGCCTGCGAAATGGTGTCGGTGAGCTGCTGGGCGTCGGCGGCGACCGTGCCGCCGCGCTCCTCGACCCATGCGATGACCGACCCGGACGCGCCCTTGCGGACCTTGCGCCCGTCGACGTCCACCCCCGACATCCGGGTCTGGGCGGTGAACGGCACCCACTCTGCGTCCGTCAGCTCGCCCTGGTGGCGCTCGCGGAGGCCGTACTTCTCCTTGGCGAGGACGACGATGGAGCGGCCCTCGGGTGTCTCGTCGGCCAGAGAGGACAGCTGGGCCGCGTCCGCGACCTCGGCCTCGGTGGTGCCGTGGACGGGGACGAACTCGGCGGCCTGGCGATTGCCGAGGGTGATGGTGCCGGTCTTGTCGAGCAACAATGTCGATACATCGCCTGCGGCTTCGACGGCGCGGCCGGACATCGCGAGGACGTTGCGCTGCACCAGGCGGTCCATGCCGGCGATGCCGATGGCCGAGAGCAGGGCGCCGATCGTCGTCGGGATCAGACAGACCAGCAGGGCGAGCAGCACGATCATGGGCTGTTCGGCGCCCGCGTAGATCGCGAACGGCTGGAGGGTGACCACCGCCAGCAGGAAGACGATGGTGAGCGACGCGAGCAGGATGTTCAGCGCGATCTCGTTGGGCGTCTTCTGCCGTGCGGCGCCCTCGACGAGGTTGATCATCCGGTCGATGAAGGTCTCGCCGGGCCTCGTCGTGATCTTGATGACGATGCGGTCGGAGAGCACCTTCGTACCACCGGTGACGGCCGAGCGGTCGCCGCCGGACTCGCGGATGACCGGGGCCGATTCGCCGGTGATCGCGGATTCGTCGACGGAGGCGACGCCTTCGACGACATCGCCGTCACCCGGGATGATGTCACCGGCCTCGCACACCACCAGGTCGCCGATGCGCAGTGCGGTACCGGGGACCTGTTCCTCACTGCCGCCGTTCAGCCGCCGGGCAACGGTGTCGGTCTTGGCCTTGCGCAGGGTGTCGGCCTGCGCCTTGCCGCGGCCCTCGGCGACCGCCTCCGCCAGGTTGGCGAAGATGACGGTCAGCCACAGCCAGACGGCGATCGCCCAGCCGAACCCGTCCGACGGGGACATACAGGCGAAGACCGTGGTCAGCACGGAGCCGACCTCGACCACGAACATCACGGGGGACTTGACCATCACCCGCGGGTCGAGCTTGCGGAGGGCGTCCGGGAAGGACTTGAGCAGCAGCTTGGGGTCGAAGAGGCCGCCGCCCACCCGGCCGCCGCCGGGCTGGTGCCCGCTGGGGACGTCCTGGTGCGGAGCGCGCGTCGGTGTGGCGGTGGACATGGAGCCGGGCTCCTCCGGTTTCACGGGGGCGGTCATGACAGACCCTCCGCCAGCGGCCCGAGGGCCAGCGCCGGGAAGTACGTCAGACCGGTGATGATCAGGATCGTGCCGACGAGCAGCCCCGCGAAGAGCGGCTTCTCGGTACGGAGGGTGCCCGCGGTCTCCGGGACCGGCTGCTGCTCGGCGAGCGAGCCGGCCAGGGCGAGCACGAACACCATCGGCAGGAAGCGGCCGAGCAGCATCGCCAGACCGATCGTGGTGTTGTACCAGGGGGTGTTGGCGTTGAGGCCGCCGAACGCGGAGCCGTTGTTGTTGGCGCCGGAGGTGAAGGCGTACAGCACTTCGGAGAAGCCGTGCGAACCGGCGCCCAGCGCCTTGGTGTTGAGCATCGAGCCCAGTGCGTCCGGCAGCACCATGGAGGCGGCGGTGAAGCCGAGCACCAGCGTCGGGGTGATGAGGATGTAGCAGGCGGCCAGCTTGATCTCGCGGGTGCCGATCTTCTTGCCGAGGTACTCGGGTGTCCGGCCCACCATCAGACCGGCGATGAACACGGCGATGATCGCCATCACGAGCATGCCGTAGAGGCCGGAGCCGACACCGCCGGGGGCGATCTCGCCCAGCATCATGCCGAGCAGCTGGATGCCGCCGCCGAAGGCCGTGAACGAGGAGTGGAAGGAGTCGACCGCACCGGTGGAGGTGAGGGTGGTGGCCACCGAGAAGATCGCGGAGGAGCCGACGCCGAAGCGGTTCTCCTTGCCTTCCATGGCGGCGCCCGCGGCCTCCAGGGCCGGGCCGCCGTGCGCGAACTCGGTCCACATCATCAGCGCCGTGAAGCCGAGCCAGATGACGCCCATCGTGGCGAGCACGGCGTAGCCCTGCTTCACGTTCCCGACGAGCTTGCCGAAGGTGCGGGTCAGCGCGAAGGGGATGACGAGGATCAGGAAGATCTCGAAGAGGTTGGTGAAGGCGGTGGGGTTCTCGAAGGGGTGGGCGGAGTTGGCGTTGAAGTAGCCGCCCCCGTTGGTGCCCAGTTCCTTGATGACCTCCTGGGAGGCGACCGCACCACCGTTGGTCTGCTGGGAGCCGCCCATGAACTGGCCGACCTCGTGGATGCCGGAGAAGTTCTGGAGGGTGCCGCAGGCGACCAGGACGAGCGCGCCGATCACGGCGATCGGGACGAGGACCCGTACGGTGCCGCGGACCAGGTCGGCCCAGAAGTTGCCGAGTTCGCCCGTCCGCATGCGGGCGAAGCCGCGGACGAGGGCGATGGCGACGGCCATTCCGGTGGCGGCGGACACGAAGTTCTGCACCGCGAGGCCGGCGGTCTGTACGACGTGGCCCATGGCCTGCTCGCCGCTGTAGGACTGCCAGTTGGTGTTGGCGACGAAGGAGGCCGCGGTGTTGAACGCCTGGTCCGGGCTGATCGACGCGAAGCCGAGGGACAGCGGCATCCCGCCCTGGAGGCGCTGGAGCAGGTAGAGGAAGAGCACGCCCACCGCGGAGAACGCCAGGACGCTGCGCAGGTAGGCCGGCCAGCGCATCTGGACGTCCGCATTGGCGCCGATGCAGCGGTAGATGATCTTCTCGGCACGGAGGTGCCTGGGGGAGCTGTAGACGGCGGCCATGTAGTCGCCGAGGGGACGGTAGGCCAGGGCCAGCGCCGCGACGAGCGCGGTCAGCTGGAGCACGCCTGCGAGGACGGGGCTCATCTGGCCCGCCGCGGCAGCAGCAGTCGACACCTCAGAACCTCTCCGGGAAGACGAGGGCGAGGACCAGATAGCCGAGCAGGGCGACGGCCACGATCAGGCCGACGATGTTTTCGGCGGTCACAGCTTCGCCACCCCCTTGGCGACGAGGGCCACCAGCGCGAAGACCGCAATCGTGACGACGACGAAGGCCACGTCGGCCATCGTGTGCTCCTAGAGGGACGGGGCGGACAGGACCCCTAGAGCAAAGCGCCGTTCCCGCCCCGTATGACCGCTGTTGACGCCTCCCTTACGGCCATTAGCGCTCCGTTGACGACTTTCTTACGCATCACGACCTGACCTGCACAAACGGAGGGGCCCGCACCCCCCATCGGGGAGTACGGGCCCTTGTGACCGTCATGTTCCGGCCGTCACCGGGCGCCTGCGCGCCGCCCGGCCGCCGGGTGGTGTCAGCGGATCTCGGTGATCTCCGGTCCGCGCTCCAGACGCTCCACACCGCCGCCGAAGCGCGACTGCTCGACCTGATCCTGCTGCACACCGTCCGGCACCATCTGGGCGTCGTCCGGCAGCTTCAGGACGATCGGGTCGCGGGGCGCCATCGGCGCATCGCCGCGGACGATCACGGTGTCCCGGAAGATGTGCTCCAGCACGCCCGCGGCCTGCGGCTGCACCGCGCCCTGGCCGGAGATCACACCCCGCAGGAACCACCGGGGGCCGTCGACGCCGATGAAGCGCACGACCTGCACCCCATTGGTGCCGTCCGGCAGCTGTACCGGTACCTGGGCACGCAGCTCCCAGCCCAGCGGGCCCTCGACCTCGTCGATGACCCCGCCCTGCTGGGTGATGCCGGCGGCGATCTCCTCGCGGACCTCGCCCCAGATCCCCTCGTTCTTGGGGGCGGCGAAGGCCTGTAGCTGTACCGCGCTGTCCTGAAGCACCACGGTCGCGGCGACGATGGCGTCACCGGCGACCTCCACCCGGAGTTCCATGCCCTCGACACCGGGCACGAACAGCCCGCCGAGGTCCACCCGGCCCTCGCCGGGCTCGGAGACCTCCGACGCGTCCCAGGGACCGTCGGGACGCGGCGCGGGCGGAAGGCTGAGCCGCTGCTGCTCCGCCTCGTCCTCGTCGGCGTCGCTCACCGCTCGCTCGTCGGCGAGCCTGGTGTCCTTGGCCGACTCTTCAGGAGCCTCGTTCTTCTTGCGACGTCCGAACACGTCACTGTCCTTCCCGGTCGGCACCGACCGATGCGTATTCATTCCCGCCCGTGGAGCCGTCCACCGCCGCATGACCGCCGGTGGAACCGAATCCCCCCTCGGCCCGCGCCGAGCCGGGAAGTTCCGCCACCTCGTGGAAGCGCACCTTCTCGACCTGCTGGACGACCAGTTGGGCAATCCGGTCGAATCGTTCGAACCGCACGCGCTCGCGCGGGTCCAGATTGACCACGATCACCTTGATCTCTCCACGGTACCCGGCATCCACCGTCCCGGGGGCATTCACCAGCGCCAGTCCGCACCGCGCGGCCAGCCCCGACCGCGGGTGCACAAAGGCCGCGTAGCCGTCGGGCAGCGCGATCGACACCCCGGTGGGCAGCACGGTGCGCTCCCCCGGCGCCAGCTCGGCGGCCTCGGTGGTCACCAGATCCACGCCCGCGTCGCCGGGATGCCCGTACGACGGAACGGGCACGTCCGGGTCCAGCCGGCGCAGCAGCACATCCACCGGATTCCGTACCTGACTCACGGGTTCACCTCGAAGGCACGCGCTCGTTTGACCTGGTCCGGGTCGGACATCGCCGCCTGGATCTCCTCGGTCCTGCCGTTGTCGATGAAGTGGTCGACCTTCACCTCGATGAAGACGGCTTCGGCACGCACCGCGACCGGGCCGTCCGGGCCGCCTATACGCCCCACGGCCGTCGAATAGATCTTTCGGCGGTGTACGGCGGTGACCCGCGCGTCGAGGTGCAGCACGGTGCCCAGGGGGACCGGACGTACGAAGTCGGTCTCCAGGCGGCCGGTCACCGCGATCACCCGCAGCAGCCAGTTCAGCGAGCCGAGCGTCTCGTCCAGCGCGGTGGCCAGCACGCCGCCGTGCGCCAGACCGGGCGCACCCTGGTGGGCCTCCTTGACGGTGAACTCGGCGGTCACGCTCACGCCGTCGCCGGCCCGCGCCTCCAGGTGCAGACCGTGAGGCTGGCCGGTGCCGCAGCCGAAGCACCGGTCGTAGTGCGCGCCGAGGAGTTCTCCGGGTGCCGGCGCCTCGGCATGCCGGACCGGAGCGACGGCGTCCGTCGGTGG
Source organism: Streptomyces platensis (assembly GCF_008704855.1). NCBI lineage: Bacteria > Bacillati > Actinomycetota > Actinomycetes > Kitasatosporales > Streptomycetaceae > Streptomyces > Streptomyces platensis. Next base: position 6,537,472 of record NZ_CP023691.1, on the reverse strand, counting down.
CGTCAGCCGCGCCCTGGGTTCGTCAGTTCCACTCACGAGTGCAGACCCTACCCGCGCGCGTAGCGGGCCCGCGCCGCCGTGCCAAGCTGGAGCCATGCAGTCGTACGAAGAACGTCTCACCGCGCCCCGGTCCTGGTGGGTGATCGCCGCGCTGATCGGCGTCGCCTGTGCCCTGATGCTGCTGCCCCTGGGGACGCTCCCGATGCTCGGCGGGCTGATCGGCGGCGCGGCGCTGGCCGCGGTGGGCGTGAGCGGGTACGGCTCGGCGCGGATCCGGGTGGTGGGCGGCGCGCTGATCGCCGGCGACGCGAAGATCCCGGCGACGGCGCTGGGCGAGGCACAGGTGCTGGACGCGGACGCGGCGCTGGCGTGGCGTACGCACAAGGCCGACGCCCGGGCGTTCATGCTGCTGCGCGGCTATATCCGTACCGCGGTGCGGGTGGAGATCACCGACCCGCAGGACCCGACGCCGTACGCCTATCTCTCGACGCGGGAGCCGGAGCGTCTGGTGGCGGCGCTGGCGGCCGTACGCGGCTGACCTGCGGCTTCCCGGCCCGATTCAGTCACCCGGCGGTGGCAGGGGCCTGCCGGGCCCCTCGCCGTCCGTACGGGCGGCCGGGGCGGAGTCGGGGAGGGCGTCCCAGGGGACCTGTTTCGTGCGCAGATCCTTACGGACCTTGTCCGCGAGCTTCCGGGTGTCCCTGCGATTCATGAACGCGCCGACGGAGGCGCCGATCATGAACGGGATGAGGTTCGGGAGATTGCGCAGCGTGCGCTTCATGATCTGCTGGCGCAGTTCGCGCCGCATCTGCATGCCGAGGGCGAAGTTCAGCGAGGTCGGTTTCGCGATGTCGATGCCCCGCTCCTCGGTCCAGGACATCAGATAGGCCATTCCCCGCTGCCGGAAGTTGCCCGCCGGCCGCAGGCCGTAGACCTCGTGCAGCTCGGCGATCAGCTTGATCTCGACCGAGGCGACGCCGGTGACCTCGGCGGCCAGCTCGGCCGGCATGGCGGGCGGTACGGGCAGCATCGCTGCCGCCCCGACGCCCGCTCCGACCGTGGCGGTGCCCTTGCAGGCGCCCGCGACGAGCTTGTCGGCCAGGTCCTCGGGGGTCAGTCCGGGGAACTGGGCGCGCAGGGTGGCGAGGTCGCGGACCGGGATCCGCGGGGCGAGGTCGATGATCCGGTCGGCGATCACGGCGAGCCCTGCCCGCACCCTGCCGCCGGCACCGCGACCGAGCAAGGCCGCGAGCGAGGCCGTGCGGCCTCGCTCCTTCAGTGCACCGGTCGTCCGCTCCGCGGGGAGGGCGGTCGGGTCGGCGGGCACGGGCGCTGTTTCGTTGCGTGATCGTGCGCCGGCCGCCGGTCCCTCGGCGCCCTTGGGTCCCTTACGGAACGGGTTCACGCCTGCCACGGCGCAGACCGTTCTCAGGCCGCGCAGTCGCGGCAGATCGGGTTGCCGTTCTTATCCTCCGCGGCCAGCTGGCTGCGGTGGTGGACCAGGAAGCAGCTCATGCAGGTGAACTCGTCCTGCTGCTTGGGCAGCACGCGCACTGCGAGCTCTTCGTTGGAAAGGTCCGCGCCCGGCAGCTCCAGGCCCTCGGCCTGCTCGAACTCGTCGACGTCGACGGCCGAGGCGGACTTGTCGTTCCGCCGCGACTTCAGCTCTTCAATGCTGTCCTCGTTGAGATCGTCGTCGGTCTTGCGTGGGGTGTCGTAATCCGTAGCCATTTTCGCTCTCCCCCTCTGGGTGTCTGCGGTGTCTCAGCGCTCGTAACGCGTGAGAGGCCGGACTTGTGCCCGACCTGAGGCGGAGATTTTGCCTCACATCAAGGTCTGTTACTCAATCGACACCCAACCGCACCCCTGAAGAGGTGATCGGTTTGGATGGCGATCAGGACCGTACACGGTCCGAAAGTCGCACCTCGCGCAGCCCACCACCTGTACTTCCCGTGATCTGACCCCCCGGAAACCCGGACTTCCCCGGCATTCCGACGGGTATTTTGATCACGGAGCGTAGATGGCTGGAATTTCGCGCCTGTGAGGGATCACACACGCAAAGACCGGCAGGCGGACCGGTTCAATTCCGCGCAAAGCGAACTCGGGGCGAAGGATCCACGCCGACCCCCCTTCTCGTCAAACCGGGAGGCGAGGCGGCATACGGCCGCGAGACGAGCGATCGTACGCACAGATGTCCGATGCCTGCCCACGGGGGCGTACAGGGGCTCCAGCGGGCGTACAACCACGCTCCGGCCTGCGTCAGAGTGGCAGGACGACCCGCATGATCAGCCCGCCGCCCTCCCGCGGCTGCGCGGTGATGCTCCCGTCGTGGGCCCGCACCACCGACCGCACGATCGACAACCCCAGACCCACACCCTTGTCACTGCCCGTGCGCTCGGTCCGCAGCCGCCGGAACGGCTCAAAAAGATTCTCCACCTCATACGCCGGCACCACCGGCCCCGTATTGGCCACCACCAACACCGCACACCCCGGCTGCGGCTCGGTCACCACCTCCACCCAACCCCCCTCCGGCACGTTGTACCGCACCGCGTTCTGCACCAAATTCAACGCAATCCGCTCCAACAACACCCCATTACCCTGCACAAACACCTGCTGCCGCGCCCCACGCAGCTCCACCCCCTTGGCATGCGCCTCCTCCCGCGTCTGATCCACCGCCTGCGCCGCCACCTCCGACACATCCACCGGCTTCTTGTCCACCACCCGGTTCTCACTCCGCGCCAGCAGCAACAACCCCTCCACCAACTGCTCACTGCGCTCATTCGTCGCCAACAGCGTCTTCCCCAACTGCGCCAGCTCCGGCGACGCCGCCGGATCCGCCAGCTGCACCTCCAACAACGTCCGATTGATCGCCAACGGCGTCCGCAACTCATGCGACGCATTCGCCACAAACCGCCGCTGCGACTCAAACGCCCGGTCCAACCGGTCCAGCATCTGATCGAACGTGTCCGCCAACTCCTTCAGCTCATCATCCGGACCCCCCAACTCGATCCGACGATGCAAATCCGAACCCGCCACCCGCTGCGCCGTCCGCGTGATCCGCCCCAACGGCGACAACACCCGCCCCGCCATCGCATAACCAAAAGCGAACGCCACCACCGTCAGACCGAGCAGGGCCAGCAGGGAGCGGTTGAGGAGGCTGTTGAGGGCCACCGCCCGCTGATGCTGAAGACAGCTGTTGACGGCCTCCTGGAGCAGTTGCCCGGACGTCTGGGTGGGCAGGTCACAGATGTCGCTGGTCGACTCGAATTTGCCGCCGAGGATCTTCAGCGGCAGCGCGCTGCCGTCGTGCAGCGCGTCCGCGGCCAGCATGTAGATGATCGTCAGCAGCACGATGCCGGCCATCAGGAACATGCCGCCGTACAGCAGCGTCAGCCGTATCCGGATGGTGGGGCGCAGCCACGGGAAGGGCCGGACATTGACCGGCCGGGGGTCCCAGGTGGGCTTGGGCGGAGCGGCCGGCGGGGGGCCGGCCGTCTTGGAGAACGAGGGCAGGGAAGGCATCGCCAGTCAGATCCGATATCCCGAGCCGGGGACGGTGACGATCACCGCGGGCTCGCCGAGCTTGCGCCGCAGGGTCATGACCGTGACCCGGACGACGTTGGTGAACGGGTCGGTGTTCTCGTCCCAGGCCTTCTCCAGGAGCTGCTCGGCCGAGACGACCGTGCCCTCGCTGCGCATCAGGACCTCCAGCACCGCGAACTCCTTCGGTGCGAGCTGGACCTCCTTGCCGTCGCGGAAGACCTCGCGCCGGTTGGGGTCGAGCTTGATCCCGGCCCGTTCCAGGACGGGCGGCAGCGCGACGGTCGTACGGCGCCCCAGGGCGCGCACCCGCGCGGTCAGCTCAGTGAAGGCGAACGGCTTCGGAAGGTAGTCGTCCGCTCCGATCTCCAGGCCCTCGACGCGGTCGCTGACGTCGCCGGAGGCGGTGAGCATCAGGACGCGGGTGGGCATCCCCAGCTCGACGATCTTGCGGCAGACGTCATCGCCGTGGACGACCGGGAGGTCGCGGTCGAGGACGACGACGTCGTAGTCGTTCACCGCGATCCGTTCCAGAGCGGCAGCGCCGTCGTAGACCACGTCGACCGCCATGGCCTCCCGGCGTAGTCCGGTGGCCACCGCATCGGCGAGCAGCTGCTCGTCCTCGACGACGAGAACACGCACGTCGCTAGTCCTTCCTCAGGGCCCTTACGGGCAGGTACAACACTGTCTGAAAGCTCTTCCATCCTGCCCCGAAGAGCCGTAAACCGGCGGTAAGAGGGGGGCAGGGTGGCCGGCGGGCGGGGCCGGGGGCCCGACGGGCAGGATTCCTGGGCGGGTTGAGGTTTCCCTGAGGTGGCGGGTGGGGAGGACGACTGCACACCCGCGATCACGCCCTGTTTCTTCGGCTACTTGCCATGGACTGCTCCATCGCAGGGATCACGCCGTGATCGACCCACCCGTCGGCACACCCCCGTGCCCACCGACCCACGACGAGGGGGCGCACATGGACGCTTTCACCGCAGGCATTTTGCAGCGCATACAGAGCACCGAAGCGGATCTGGACCGGGCCCGCGCTGCGGGCGATGACTTCCTCGCCGAGGTCGAGCAGGCAGAACTTGAGGATCTTCAGCGACTGGCGACCGAGCACGGTGTGCGCCTTGGAGCGGTCAGCGCCTGACCGCTCCACCGCGCATGACGACAGCGCCCCGGCATCCAGGGGATGGTGCCGGGGCGCTGTCATGCCCGGACGGGCGTCCGCTCAGTCGTGCCAGGCGCCGAGCTCGTCCAGCAGCGGCTGGAGCTGCGCGAAGAGCTCCGGGGAGGCCGCAAGGGTCAGCTCCAGGGCCGCCTGCCGGCCGGGGCGGCCACCGGTGAGCGCACCGGCCTCGCGGGCGATCAGGGCGCCGGCGGCCAGGTCCCAGGGGTTCAGGCCGCGCTCGTAGTAGGCGTCGAGCCGGCCGCAGGCCACATCGCACAGGTCGATCGCGGCCGAGCCGCCGCGCCGGATGTCACGGACCTGCGGCAGCAGCGTGCGCAGCACCTCGGCCTGGGCGGCCCGGCGCTCGGCGACGTAGGAGAAGCCGGTGCCGAGCAGTGCCTGGGAGAGCGGCGGGGCGGGCCGGTGCCGGATGCGCTCGCCGTTGTTGAACGCGCCACGACCCAGAACGGCCTGGTAGGTCTCACCGCGCATCGGGGCCGCGACGACCCCGACGACCACCTCGCCGTCCTTCTCCGCCGCGATGGACACCGACCAGGACGGCAGGCCGTAGAGGTAGTTCACGGTGCCGTCGACGGGGTCGATGACCCAGCGGACGCCGCTGGTGCCGTCGGTGCTGGCGCCCTCCTCCCCCAGGAAGCCGTCGTCGGGGCGGCGCTCCCCGATGAAGCCGGTGATCAGCTTCTCGGAGGCGATGTCCATCTCGGTGACGACGTCGATGGGGCTGGACTTGGTGGCGGCCACGCCCAGGTCGGCGGGCCGGCCGTCGACCAGCAGCGTCCCCGCGCGGCGGGCGGCCTCCAGGGCGATGTCGAGCAGTTCGTCGTAGAGCGCCGCGGTCTGCGCCGGGTCGGTCTGCGGGGCGTCGGGGTGCTGCTGATCGGGCACGATGCTCCTTGCTCGGACGAACGGTGGTCGGGCGGGCGGACGGGCTTACGCGGGGGCCTCGGCGACCGGGCCCCGCCAGTCGGCGCCGGCCGCCGCCGGGCGCGCTGCGCGTGCGGGGCAGCAGCCGACCGGGCACAGGTCGTGGCTCGCGCCGAGGGCGCCCAGGGCGCAGCGCTCCGGGGTGTCGCCCCGTTCGGTGGCCGCGCGCTCCAGGAGGAGGTCGCGGACGGCCGCGGCGAACCGGGGGTCGGCGCCCACGGTGGCCGACCGGGCGACCGGCAGTCCCAGTTCGGCGGCCTTGGCGGTGGCCTCGGTGTCGAGGTCGTACTTGACCTCCATGTGGTCGGAGACGAACCCGATGGGGGCCATGACGACGGCCGGGACGCCCGCGGCGTGCTGCTCCTCCAGGTGGTCGCAGATGTCCGGCTCCAGCCAGGGGATGTGCGGGGCGCCGCTGCGGGACTGGTAGACGAGCCGCCAGGGGTGCTCCACCCCGGTCTCCGCACGGACGGCGTCCGCGATCATCCGCGCCACGTCCAGGTGCTGGGCGACATAAGCGCCGCCCTCGCCGTCCCGGGTGTGGTCGCCGGGGGTGCCGGAGGTGTCGGCGGCGGCGGTGGGGATGGAGTGCGTGGTGAAGGCGAGGTGGGCGCCGTCCCGCACGTCCTGGGGCAGTCCGGCGAGGGACGCCAGCACCCCGTCGATCATGGGGCGGAGGAAGCCGGGGTGGTTGAAGTAGTGCCGCAGTTTGTCGACCTGCGGCACCGGCAGGCCCTCGGCGCGCAGGGCGGCGAGCGCGTCGGCGAGGTTCTCGCGGTACTGCCGGCAGCCCGAGTACGAGGCGTAGGCGCTGGTCGCCAGGACGGCGATGCGGCGGTGGCCGTCCTGGACCATCGTGCGCAGGGTGTCGGTCAGATAGGGCGCCCAGTTGCGGTTGCCCCAGTAGACGGGGAGGTCCAGGCCGTGTGCGGCGAAGTCGCTGCGCAGCGCGTCCAGCAGCTCCCGGTTCTGGGCGTTGATCGGGCTGACGCCATCGAACAGGAAGTAGTGCCGGCCCACCTCCTTGAGACGCTCACGGGGGATGCCGCGGCCGCGGGTGACGTTCTCCAGGAACGGGACGACGTCGTCGGGGCCTTCGGGGCCGCCGAACGACAGCAGCAGCAGGGCGTCATAGGGGCGGGGATCACGCTGTTCGGGCATGCCATCGATCCTGCCACCCTTCCCACGGGGGCGAGGGGCAGGCCCCGGTGCGGACCGGGCACACCGGCGGCCCCGGGGCGCCCCGAAAACCGGAGGCGGCCGGTGGTTCACCGCCCGTAAGCTGTATCGGCTACAGACATCCCTTACCGATCTTCGGTCCTCACCGGCGGAGCACCCTCGTTGCCCAGTCCCTACCGCGCCATTTTCGGCCGCCCCGGCACCAAGTCGTTCTCCGCCGCCGGACTGCTGGGCCGGATGCCCCTGTCGATGATGGGCATCGGCATCGTCACGATGGTCTCCCAGCTCACCGGCCGCTACGGCCTGGCGGGCGCGCTCTCCGCGACCCTCGCACTGTCCGCCGCGGTCCTCGGCCCGCAGATCTCCCGGCTGGTGGACCGGCACGGGCAGAGCCGGGTGCTGCGCCCGGCCACCCTGGTCTCGATCGCCGCGGTCGCCGGGCTGCTGCTGAGCGCGCAGCAGCGCTGGGCGGACTGGCTGCTGTTCGTCTTCGCGGGCTGTGCGGGGTGCGTGCCGAGCGTCGGCTCGATGATCCGGGCGCGCTGGGCGGAGATCTACCGGGGCTCCCCGCGCGAGCTGCACACCGCGTACTCCTGGGAGTCGATCGTCGACGAGGCCTGCTTCATCTTCGGGCCGATCCTGTCCATCGGCTTGTCCACCGCGTGGTTCCCGGAGGCCGGGCCGCTGCTGGCCGCCGTCTTCCTGGCCGCCGGGGTGTGCTGGCTGACGGCGCAGCGGGCGACGGAGCCGGTGCCGCATCCGCGGGAGCAGCACACCAAGGGGTCGGCGCTGCGCTCACGGGGGCTTCAGGTGCTGGTGGTGACGTTTGTGGCGACCGGCGCGATCTTCGGGGCGATCGATGTGGTGACCGTGGCGTTCGCCGAGGAGGTCGGGCACAAGGCCGCGGCCAGTCTGGTGCTGGCGGTCTACGCGCTGGGCTCCTGTCTGGCCGGTGCCGTTTTCGGGCTGCTGCACCTCAAGGGGCATGCGTCCCGGCGGTGGGTGGTGGGCGTCTGCGCGATGGCGGTGAGCATGGTGCCGCTGCAACTGGTCGGTTCCCTGCCGCTGCTGGCCGTCGCGCTGTTCGTCGCGGGGCTGTCCATCGCCCCGACGATGGTGACCACGATGGCGCTGATCCAGGAGCACGTCCCGCGGTCGAAGCTGACCGAGGGCATGACCTGGACCAGCACCGGCCTGGCGGTGGGCGTCGCGCTGGGGTCGTCGGCGGCCGGCTGGGTGGTGGATGCCGCGGGTGCCGCCCGGGGCTATCTGGTGCCGGGGGCCGCCGGGCTGCTCGCCGCGCTGGTGGCGTTCGCCGGCTACCGCCGGCTGCGTCCGCAGCCCACCTCTCCGCTGGGAGGCCCGGCCGTGGCCGGCGGGCTGCCCGGAAATGACGGACCGGTCGCGGAGCGGCAGGATGAGGAGCGCGTCGCGTAGGGGCGGTCCGGCGGAGCTCGCCGAACCGGCCGTTCCGGAGGTGCTCGGCCGGGCCCGGCCGTTACGGCGACGCTCGGACCGGACTGGCCCGTTCCGGCCCACGGTGGTCAACGGCCCCCGCCCGCTTGCTCGTTACCGGCGGTACGACATGTCCGGTAGCCGGACGGTTCCAGCCGGTTTCCCGCCCCTGTGATTCCCGTCACCCCGCCCGGATGCCGTGTCGGTGACTGACATCATGCGCTCACACCAACGGCGGCCGCACGCGGCCGGCCCGCGCGCAGGGAGGGGACGTCACCATGGCAGTCAGCAACGCCGTCGGCGGCTCGGGAGGGCGGGGGCCGACCACCGGGCCCTGGCGCAACTGGGCGGGCAATGTCACCGCCCGCCCCACCCGGAGCGTGGCCCCGGCGAGCACCGAAGAGCTCGCGGCCGCGATCCGCACCGCCGCCGTGGACGGGCTGACGGTCAAGGCGGCCGGTACCGGCCACTCCTTCACGCCGGTGGCCGCCACCGACGGACTGCTGATCCGCCCCGAGCGGCTGACCGGGATCCGTACGGTCGACCGCGAGGCCGGGACGGTGACGGTGGCGGCCGGTACACCGCTCAAGCACCTCAACGCGACGCTGGCCGCCCACGGGCTGTCGCTGACCAACATGGGCGACATCATGGAACAGACCGTCTCCGGGGCGGCCGCCACCGGTACCCATGGGACGGGCCGCGACTCGGCGTCGGTCGCCGCCCAGATCACCGCACTCGAACTGGTCACCGCCGACGGCTCGGTCCTGGCCTGTTCCGCCGACGAGAACCAAGAGGTGTTCACCGCGGCGCGGCTGGGTCTGGGCGCGCTCGGTGTGATCAGCGAGCTCACCTTCGCGGTGGAACCGGAGTTCCTGCTGACCGCCCGCGAGGAGCCGATGCCCTTCGACGAGGTGACCGGCCGGTTCGACGAGCTGGTCGCCGAGAACGAGCACTTCGAGTTCTACTGGTTCCCGCACACCGGCAGCTGCAACACCAAGCGCAACAACCGCAGCCAGGGCCCGGCGGCGCCCCCCGGGAAGGTCAGCGGCTGGATCGAGGACGAGCTGCTGTCCAACGGGGTCTTCCAGCTCGCCTGTACGGTCGGCCGGGCGGTCCCGGCCGCCATACCGGGCATCGCCAAGATCTCCAGCCGCGCGCTGTCGGCCCGTACGTACACCGACATCCCCTACAAGGTGTTCACCTCGCCACGGCGGGTGCGGTTCCTGGAGATGGAGTACGCACTGCCCCGCGCCGCCGCGGTCGCGGCGCTGGGCGAGCTGAAGGCCCTGATGGAGCGCTCCGACTTCAAGGTCAGCTTTCCGGTCGAGGTGCGCACCGCGCCGGCCGACGACCTTCCGCTGTCCACCGCTTCGGGCCGGGACACCGTGTACGTCGCCGTGCACATGTACCGGGGGACGCCGCACCAGGCGTACTTCGCGGCCGCCGAGCGGATCATGACGGCGCACGAGGGGCGCCCGCACTGGGGGAAGCTCCACACCCGCGACGCCGCGTATCTCGCCGACGTCTATCCGCGGTTCGGCGAGTTCACCGCGCTCCGCGACCGGCTGGACCCGGAGCGCCGGTTCGCCAACCCGTATCTGCGGCGGGTCCTGGGGGACTGACCGGCGACGACGGCCGCGCCCCGGCACCCGTAAGGGGCACCGGGGCGCGGCCGTCGTGGGTCCACCCGACCGGGCGGTCCGTCCGCGGGACGGAGCGCCGGGGTCAGGAGGCACCGGGGTCAGGAGGCGCCAGGCTCCGGGGCCTGGGGGTCGGACTCCTGCTGATGCCGGCCTCCCTGGTCCCCGCCACCGGTTGAACCGTCGCCGCTGCCGGCGCCACCGTCGTCGGCGGACCCGCTCGGGGACGGGTTCGGGGACGACGGGTTGCCGGGGTCCGGCGACGTCTTGTCGCCGTCGGACGGGCTCGGGGCCGGCGACGGGGAGTCGCCGTCCGTTCCCTTGCCGGTGCCGTCGTCCTGCGACGTGCCCCGGTCCGGGCCGGGCTCACCGCTGTTGCCGTGGTGCTTGCCCTTCTCCGGAGAACCGGGGTCGGGCGACTGCGGTGTACCGGGCTGCTGCCGGCTTCCTCCCCCGGGCTGGGTGAGGTGGCTCAGCGTGGTGCCCTTCTCGCCGCTCGGCGTCTGCCCGGTGATCAGCTCGGTGCCGGTGACCGCCCCCATGGCGAGCACGAAGACCGCGAGCGCACCGAGCGCCGGCCGCTTCCAGCCGCGCAGACGGGTGCCGTACGTTGCGGTGCTGAGCTCCTCGGGCGGTCCGGCGGGGTGCCGCGCGGGCCGGCCGGCCGGGTGGGCGGGTGCCCGGCCCGGGGCCATGGTCCGCTCGTCGAGGCGCGGCACCAGCTGCGTCCGGTCGGCGGGCCGCTCCGGGCCCGCGCCGTCCTCCGTACGCGGGGCGCCGATCCCGCCGTGGCCGGCGGGCCGCAGCATCCGCGTCGGGTCGTCCGACAGCTGATCCGGGTGGGCGCTCGCGGGGTCACGGCGACGGGCCTGCTCGGCCCGCGGGATCAGCTGGGTACGAGCCGTGTCGCGCCCGGGTGTCCTGGCGGCGACGGAGGTGACCTGGTCCTCCGTGCCCTGCTTGTCGAAGGTCGGCAGCACCATCGTGGAGCCGGCCTGCCGAGCGTGCGGTGCGGTGGATCGATTGCGGGTGGAGGAGAAGCGGCGTGGCTTCGGCCGCGTGGTGACCGTCGCCTCCTTGATCTGTTCGCCGGTGCGCCGGAACAGGTGGTGGAATATCGTGCCCCCGGTCGTGGCCACGACACTGACCAGACCCGCGCCGATGATGGTTCCGTAGACGCCGAGCCGGCCCGCGAGGTACGCGGCGACGGCCGCAGCGAGCGCGCTGCCGGCAACCTGAGCGACGCTCAGGTCTATCCGCTTCTCCTTCTTCTTCGTGTCGGTTTCGGTTTCTTCGTCCATCTCCAACCTTTGATAGCCCCTTCGATCCATCTTGCATGGAGAAGTGACCATTCGGCGGAGCCATTAGTTCCGATTTTGGGGAATCTGTGAAACTCGCCACCTGAGCCCCAGGTAGAGAGGTCGACAAGACGACCGAACACCCTTGCCCGCCCAGAAGTTCGGCGGCGCGGCGGTCCACCTAAGTGGTCCAAATGGAGTACTGTGGCGAGCCCTGGCCCCGGTTCCCGTCCGGCTGCCCGGAACCCGCGGGAGGGGCCCTGAAGGCGGCACTCGCCCGGGGCGCCGCCGCTCGGCACGGGTGCACGGCGACAGGCAAGGGACACGGTCACTGAGCGTGGCGAACAGGTAACCGTGTCATAACGGCGTTTCAGGGCCAAGCCCCGACACGCCGGGCAACTCGGCAATGTTGTGGCAGGCTGCACCCGGGCAGGCCACACTCGACTAGCGGAAGCAGCGACGCACGTGACGTCGGCAGGCACCACCCGGGAGGTCCCCATGCCCGAACTGCGTGTCGTGGCCGTCTCCAACGACGGCACACGGCTGGTGCTCAAAGCTGCGGACAGCACCGAGTACACGCTTCCGATCGACGAACGGCTGCGCGCCGCCGTCCGCAACGACCGTGCGCGGCTGGGCCAGATCGAGATCGAGGTCGAGAGCCATCTGCGCCCACGGGACATCCAGGCGCGTATAAGAGCAGGTGCCTCCGCGGAAGAGGTCGCCCAGCTCGCCGGCATCCCCGTCGACCGGGTGCGCCGCTTCGAGGGACCGGTCCTCGCCGAGCGTGCGTTCATGGCCGAGCGGGCCCGTAAGACCCCGGTACGGCGCCCCGGCGAGAACACCGGCCCACAGCTCGGTGAGGCGGTCGCGGAGCGGCTGCTGCTGCGCGGCGCCGACAAGGAGAGCGTCCAGTGGGACTCCTGGCGCCGGGACGACGGCACCTGGGAGGTGCTGCTGGTCTACCGCGTCGCGACCGAACCGCACTCGGCGAGCTGGACCTACGACCCGCCGCGGCGGCTCGTCCAGGCCGTGGACGACGAGGCGCGGGCGCTGATCGGCGAGAGCGACGACACGCCCGAGCCGAGCTTCCCGTTCGTGCCGCGGATCGCGCGGCTGCCGCGCGACCGGCCGCTGGACCGCGCCCTGGACCGGCAGACGTCCGAGCGTGGCGAGCGCGCGGCGCAGCCCGGCGGTGAGGACGACGAGCCGCGGGTCGTGGAGGAGGCCACCGGTGAGCGGGAGCGGGATTCGCTGACCAGCCTGCTGGAGGCGGTGCCGAGCTTCCGTGGCGACATGGTCGTACCGGAGAGCGCGAAGTCGCCGCAGAGCGATGAGGAGTCCGAGGCCGAGGTCGAGGAGCCGCCCGCCCCGGCGGCGAGTGCGGGCGCGGGTTCCGCGTACGCCGATGTGCTGATGCCGCGCGCGGTGGCCGGGCATCGCGACCGGCTGACCGGGACGACGGACCGGCAGGCCGAGGCGGACGGCGTTCGCCCCGGGCGCCGTGCCGCGGTACCCAGTTGGGACGAGATCGTCTTCGGCACCCGGCGCAAGAAGCCGGAGTAACGGGACCGCCGTCCCCCAACGCGCCACCTCGTCCGCCCGTCCCGGTTTCCGGGGCGGGCGGACGGGCGTACTACGGGGCCCCGCGGGGGCTCAGCCGGGCTGCGGGCCGGTGGCGACCGGACGGGACGAGTCGGCCGACCACTCGCTCCAGGAGCCGACGTACAGCGCGGCCGGGATACCCGCGACCGCGAGGGCCAGCACCTGATGTGCCGCGGAGACCCCGGAACCGCAGTAGACGCCGACCTCGGCGTCCGCGGTGACACCCAGCGACGCGAACCGCTTGGCCAGGTCCGCGGCGTCACGGAAGACGGTGTCACCCTCGACGACGTTCTCGGTGGTCGGCGCGGACACGGCGCCCGGGATGTGGCCGGCGACCCGGTCGATGGGCTCGACCTCGCCGCGGTAGCGCTCGGCGGCCCGGGCGTCCAGCAGGATGCCGCGGCGGGCCACGCCGGCCGCGTCGTCCGCCGTGAGCAGCGGCAGCGCGCCGGGCAGCGGCGTGAAGTCACCGGCCGGCGGGGCCGGTTGCTCGGTGCTCAGGACGCCGCCGGCCGCCTGCCAGGCGGCGAGACCGCCGTCCAGCACCCGCACCTCGGGGTGACCGGTCCAGCGCAGCAGCCACCAGGCACGGGCGGCCGCCCAGCCCTGGCCGCCGTCGTAGACGACCACGGGGCGGTCCGCGCGGACCCCGGCGGCCCGCATGGCCTCGGCGAAGGCATCGAGGTCGGGCAGCGGGTGACGGCCGGCCGGACCGGGGGGTGAGGCCAGTTCACTGTCGAGGTCGACATAGACCGCGCCGGGTACGTGGCCGGCCGCGTACTCGGGGCGGCCGGGCGGTCCGCCGAGCTGATAGCGGACGTCCAGAAGCACCGGAGGAGTGGGCCGCGCCAACTCGCTCGCGAGTTCGGTAGCGGTGATGATGGCATTCATAGGACTCATCCTTGCGTAGCGACAACTACGTACAGAAGGTGGGTGCCCACCCTCCGTATGGCGCAGTTACACCCTGCCGTAACTCCGCTGAAACGGCTGGGGAACCCTAAAAAGGGCATTCTCCCTCGCGAACGTGTCATGGACGGCGCGGCCGGGGCGCACACGAGGTCACCGGGTGCGAGCATCTGCACGGGACCCGCGCCCGTACCGCACATGGTCAGCACCCGACGCTCCGAGGAGAGAGTGACAATGACGACCGAGGCAGCGACCCGGCGGATGCCCGGCGCGCCCTGCTGGGTGAGCCTCCTGGCCCACAGCCTGCCCGTGACGCAGGAGTTCTACGGTGCGCTGTTCGGCTGGGAGTTCCGCCCGGGACCGCAGCATTTCGGTCCGTACTCCCGGGCCTTCCTCGACGGCCGGGAAGTCGCCGGGGTCGGCGAACTGGCGCCCGACCGCCATCTCCCGGTCTCCTGGACCACGTATCTGGCCAGCGACGACGCGGATGTGACCGCCGAACAGATCCGTTCCTGCGGTGGGACGGTGGGTGTCGGACCGCTGGACGCGGACGACGACACGGGGCGGATGGCGATCGCTTCCGACCCGCAGGGGGCGATCTTCGGCGTCTGGCAGGGCAGGTCGATGATGGGCACCGCGTTCACCGGCGAGCCGGGCACCGCGGTGTGGAACGAGCTGGTCACCCGGGACACCGCCGCCGTCGGGCCGTTCTACGAGCATGTCTTCGGTTTCGAGGCGGAGCCCCTGTCCCCGGACGACTCCGCCGGTTTCGACTATCTGACGCTGCATCTGAAGGACCATCCGGTGGCCGGCATCCACGGGGTGGGCAGCGCCCTGCCACGCGACCGGGGCTCCCACTGGATGACGTACTTCGCCGTCTCCGATACGGACGCGGCGATGCGCCGGGTGACCGAACTGGGCGGGCATGTGCTGGACGGCGCCCGGGACTCCGCGCACGGCAGGCTGGCGACCGTCTCGGACAGCGAGGGCGCCGTCTTCACGCTCATCCAGCAGCGCTGAGGGCCCGTCACCTCATCTGCGGAGGCCGGCCGTCGGGGCCGCTACCTCGCGTTGTCGACCGGCAGGACGTCCGGGGAGAGCGCGACCGCGCGGGCGGACGCCGAGGTCTGGCGGCGGCGGTGGTGACGCCGGCACAGCACCTCGTAGCCCACCTCGGCCGGCGGGCCGTCCGCGTCGCCGACGACATCGCCGACCACGACCTGGGCGCCCTCGACGACCATCCGGTTGCCGACCGTGCGGGCGTTGTGCGTGGCGCGGGCGCCGCACCAGCACAGCGCCTCGACCTGAAGCACCTCTACCCGGTCGGCCAGTTCGACCAGGCGCTGGGATCCGGGGAAGAGCTTGCTGCGGAAGTCGGTGCTGATGCCGAAGGCGAAGACGTCCAGTTCGAGGTCGTCGACGACCCGGGCGAGCTGGTCGATCTGTTCGGGGGCGAGGAACTGGGCCTCGTCGGCGATGACGTAGTCGACCCGGCCGCCGGAGGAGAGATGGCCGACGACATGCGCGTAGAAGTCCATGTCGTCCGCCGCTTCCACGGCCTCGGTGACCAGCCCGAGGCGGGAGGAGAGCTTGCCGTGGCCGGCCCGGTCGTTGCGGCTGTAGATCATTCCCTGGAGTCCGCGGGACGAGCGGTTGTGCTCGATCTGTAGGGCCAGTGTCGACTTGCCGCAGTCCATCGTTCCGGAGAAGAACACCAGCTCGGGCATGGGGAGTTGCGGGCCTTTCAGGCTCGTAAGGGGTGGGGCGACGGGCGGGCGGCCGTGCGGGTCAGGTGCGGACTTCCAGGAGCGGCACCAGCTGCTCCACCGGGGTCATGGAGCCGTGCATCCCGACCATCTCCGACTCCCGGGGCTCTCGTTCCGTCGCGATGATCACCATGTCGGCGTGAGCGGCGGCGACGACATCGCCGATCCGGGCACGCACCCGGTCGTCGACCTGCGGCCCGAACCACCCCGCGGCGATGGCCTCTTCGCGACTGGCCACCCACATCTGCTCACCGACCACCTCGCGCCATACGGCGAGCACATCGGCGGCCGCGCCCGGGTGGGCATACACATGGCGCGCCCGGCCCTCGCCGCCCAAGAGGCGTACGCCGGCGCGCAGTTCCCAGTCCTCGTCGAAGTCGATCCGGGAATCGGGGTCGAAGGGGATGTCGATCATGCCGTGATCGGCGGTGATGTAGAGGGCGCTGCGCGGCGGCAGCTGCTCGGCCAGCCGCTGGGCGAGCCGGTCGACATACATCAACTGGCCGCGCCAGGCGTCGGAGTTGACGCCGTAGCGGTGCCCCTTGCCGTCGACCTCGGAGTAGTACGTGTAGACCAGCGAACGATCACCGGCGGCGAGCTGTTCGGCGGCGAGGTCCATCCGCTCCTCGCCGGACAGCCGGCCGTGGAAGGTGCCGCCACTGAGCGCGACCTTGGTGAGCGGGGTGTGCTGGAAGTTCGGCGCGGAGACCTGGCAGGTGTGGATGCCGGCGGCGTCCGCGCGCTGGAAGACCGTCGGATACGGCTGCCAGACATAGGGGTCGGTCCACGGGTACCAGCGCAGCTGGTTCATCAGGGCGCCGGTCGCCGGGTCCTCGCAGGTGTAGCCGGGCAGGCCGTGGGCGCCCGGCGGCAGTCCGGTGCCGACCGAGGCCAGGGAGGTGGCAGTGGTGGACGGGAAGCCCGCGGTGAGCGGACGGCCGCTGCCGTTGAACGATGTGCCCAGGAGCGAGGTGAGGAACGGTGCCTCCTCCGGGTGCGCTCGCAGCAGCTCCCAGCCGAGGCCGTCGATCAGGAAGACACAGGCCCGGTCGGCGGGGGCCAGCTCCATCGCACCGGCGGTGCCGGGTATGCCCAGCCCGGTGGCGATGGTGGGCAGCAGATCGGCGAGGGAGGCGGTGCCGTATTGGGGTACCGGGGCGCTGAGCGGGTCGAGCGGTTCGGGTTCCGGCCAGGCGGGGGCGGTGTGGACCATCAGCTGGTGGTGGTGGCCGCGGTGGCCTCGGAAAGCGCCTGGGCGAAGGTGAGCGTCTCGCGCACCGAGTCCGGGCCGTCCCCGGCCTCGCTGACCCGCAGCGAGAGGTCGTCGGCGGTGGAGGAGCCCGTGTAGCCGTGGTCCGCCTCGCAGTTGGGGTCGCCGCAGGCGGCCGGCTCCAGGTCCAGGCGGGCGACCGCGCCCCAGCCGATGGTCAGCACGACCTCGCGGGGCAGCTGGCCCGGGGTGTAGGACTCCGGGTTGGCGACCACCCGGCTGAGCACCACGGAGGAGATCCGGCCCAGCTTGACGGACTCGGTGGAGGTGGTGGCGTACGGCGACGGGGAGGTGGCGTCGGCGGCCTGCTCGTCGGTGTGGCTGACGATGAAGCGGGTGCCGGTCAGGACCAGGACCGTGACATGGCGGCGGACCTCATTGGCATCGAAGGTCGTCTCTTGATGGACGAGGTACGACACCACCGGCTCACCGCCGACCGCGGCCTGCACCGCCTCGGCCACGAGCGTCGGGTAATAGCCACTGCGCTCGATTGCCGCGCGCAGCCCCTGGGTCGTCGTACCGGTCTTAGCCATGGAGTCCATCTTACGGGGCGTACCGGGCCGCGAGAGCCTCAGTAGACGGGCAGCCGGCGGGGGCCGAGGTCGGTGGTGGCGGGGGGCCTGGCCAGCCGGACGGTCGCGCCGAGGACGGACAGCCCGTGGGCTGCGACGACGACCGGTTCGAGGTCCACGCCGACGACCTCGGGGTGGTCGTCGACGAGCCGGGAGACGCGCAGCAGCAGCTCCGCCAGGGCGGCGGTGTCCACAGGCTGGGAGCCGCGCCAGCCGAACAGCAGCGGGGCGGCGCGGATCGAGCGGATCTGCTCGGCGACCTCGCGGTCGGTGGCGGGGATGAGGCGGTGGGCGATGTCACCGAGCAGCTGGGAGGGCGCCCCGGCGAGGCCGAAGGAGAGGACGGCGCCGGCGGCCGGGTCGATGGCGGCGCGGACGACCGTGTCCACGCCGCGCGGCACCATGGACTGGACGACCGGGCGCAGCTCCTCCGGGGAGCCGAGGAAGTCGGTCAATTCGGCGTAGGTCCGGCGGAGTTCGGCCTCACCGCCGATGTCCAGGCGTACGCCGCCGAGATCGGGGCGGTGGCGCAGGTGGGGTGCGGTGGTCTTGAGAGCCACCGGGTAGCCGAGGCGGGCGGCGGCGCGGACGGCGGTGTCCGGGTCGGGGGCCGGGAGGACGGGGAGGGTGTGGATGCCGTAACGGGCGAGCAGGGCCTCGGCGTCCTGGGGCGGCACCGGGACGGAGCGGCCACTGGGGGTGTCGGGGGTGAGCCGGTCCAGGAGGCGCTCGATGTCGGCGCCGGCCTGGGCTTCCTGGATGTCGTCGTACTCCGGCACCCGGCCCGGGTCGGCCGCCTCCCGGCGCCAGGCGGCATAGCGGACGGCCTCGGCGAGCGAGCGGACGGCGCGCTCGGCGGCAGGGTAGGCGGGGATCCGGAGGGGCTCCCGACGGGGGCGGCGCGGCGGGGCGGCCTCGGCGTCGCGGGCCGGGGGCGCGTGGCGTGCGGCGAGGGTGGGCGGTGGGCCGGTGGGGGCCGGGGGGCGTGGAGCGCGAGCCGGGGCGGGCGGGACGGGCGGGGGTACCGGGGCCGGGTCCGCGGGACGGGCCGCCGGCTCGGGGCCGGCCCCGTCGGGAGCTTGGGACTCGGCCGGTTGGGCCGGTGCCGCGAGCGTGTCCGCCAGGTCGTCCATCGCGAGGTGGACGACCGTGACCGGCTTCTGGGGGTGGGCGGTCGCGGCGGCGCGCAGGGCGTCGGCGAGCGCGGCCCCCTCGCTGGCGCCCGGGGAGACGGCGGCCCCCTCTCCCACCCAGGGGATGGCCGTGACGACCACGGCATCGCAGCCGTCGGCGGACAGCGCTTCGGCGAGCGCGGCCCGGAAGTCGTCCGGTGTCGCGGCGGAGGCCAGGACGTGGGGGCGCAGCGGGCGCAGCCCTTCGGTCAGGCAGGCGTCGTACGCCAGCAGGGCCAGCGACTCGGAGTTGCCGAGGATGGCGATCCGCGGGCCGGCCGGCAGCGGCTGGGAGGCGAGCAGCAGCCCGGCGTCGATCAGCTCGGTGACCGTGTCGACGCGGATCACGCCGGCCTGGCGCATCAGGGCGGCGACGGTGCTGTCGGGGACCCGGACGGTGGGCACCGCATGGCCGGGCGGGGCGGTGCCGTTGTGCCGGGCGCCCTTGGCGACCACCACCGGTTTGACGGCGGCGGTGCGGCGGGCGAGGCGGGCGAATTTGCGGGGGTTGCCGATGGACTCCAGATAGAGGATCACGACATCGGTGTCCGGGTCCTCGTACCAGTACTGGAGGAGGTCGTTGCCGGAGACGTCGGCGCGGTTGCCGGCCGAGACGAAGGCGGAGACACCGGCGATCCCGCCGTCCCCGGGGCCGCGCGCATGCAGTCCGCTGAGCAGGGCGATGCCGATGGCGCCGGACTGGGTGAACAGGCCGATGTGGCCGGCGCCGGGCATCCGCGGGGCGAGCGAGGCGTTCAGCCGGACGTCGGGAGCGGTGTTGATCAGGCCGAAGGCGTTGGGCCCGATCAGCCGCATACCGTACGACCGGGCCTGCCGGAGCAGGGCGCGCTGCCGCTCCCGGCCGTCCGGGCCCGCCTCGGCGTACCCGGAGGACAGCACCAGCACGCCCTGGACCCCGTGCTCGCCGCAGTCGCGGATCGCCTCGGGGACGCTGTCCGCGGGGACGGCGATGACGGCGAGGTCGACCGGGTCGGTGATCTCCCGCAGGGCGCGGACGGCCGGTACGTCTTCCGGGTCGAGCCGCCGCAGGTCCTCGGGGAAGGCGTGGTTGACGGCGTGCACCCGGCCCGTGAAGCCGGAGTCCAGGAGGCTGCGCAGGGCGGTGCGGCCGAGGCCGCCGGGGGCCCGGCCGGTGCCGATCACGGCCACCGAGCCCGGGGCGAGCAGCCGCTGGACGGAGCGGGCCTCGGCGCGCTGCTCCCGTCCGCGCATCACGGCCATGGACTGCTCGGTCGGCTCCAGGTCGAACTCGAGTCGGACCACGCCGTCCTCGAAGGTGCGCTTGTGGGTGTAGCCGGCATCCGTGAACACCTTGATCATCTTGGAGTTCGCGGGGAGCACCTCGGCGGCGAACCGGCGGATGCCGCGTTCGCGGGCGACGGCCGCGATGTGCTCCAGGAGGGCGGAGGCGACTCCGCGGCCCTGGTGGGCGTCCTGGACGAGGAAGGCGACCTCGGCCTGGTCGTCGTCGGGGTCCTTGGCGGGCAGCCCCTGGTCGTTGATCCGGTCGTAGCGGACGGTGGCGATGAACTCGCCGCCGACCGTGGCGGCCAGCCCGACCCGGTCGACGTAGTCGTGGTGGGTGAAACGGTGCACATCGCGGTCGGACAGGCGCGGGTAGGGCGCGAAGAAGCGGTAGTACTTCGATTCGTCCGAGACCTGCTCGTAGAAGGAGACCAACCGCTCGGCGTCGTCAGGGGTGATGGGACGGATCCGCGCCGTGCCGCCGTCACGCAGCACCACGTCGGCTTCCCAGTGGGTCGGGTACGCGTGCTCCGGCGGCGTCTGCATGCGGACAGCGTACGACCGGCCACCGACAACCGACCCGGCGCGCGTACGCTCGGGGTGCGGGGCAGGCTGGGACCCCGTAGGACACACGGAATACCGGGCCTCCTCCGGGCCCCACGGCCGCGCAGGCCGCAACGCAGGGCTGGCGGACCACACCCGGCAGCGTGAGAGACTGGTCTAGACAACTGTCACGACTTTGAAGGGCAACACCATGGCAGAGCGCCGCGTCAATGTCGGTTGGGCCGAGGGCCTGCACGCCCGCCCCGCGTCGATCTTCGTCCGTGCGGCCACCGCCTCCGGCGTCCCGATGACGATCGCCAAGGCCGATGGCAACCCCGTCAACGCGGCCTCCATGCTCGCGGTCCTCGGTCTCGGCGCCCAGGGTGGCGAGGAGATCGTGCTGGCCTCCGACGCCGAGGGTGCCGAGGCGGCGCTGGACCGTCTCGCCAAGCTCGTCGCCGAGGGTCTCGAGGAGCTCCCCGAGACCGTCTGAGTCCGCCAGGACTTCTGCTGCATGCGGCGGCCCCGCAGCGGAAACCGGATCGGTTGCCGCTGCGGGGCCGTTTCGCTGCGCGCATTCCCCTCGGGGACGGATAGGTGGGAATTCCGGGACGCCCGCCATCCGGGGGCGATGGCGAACGATATTCGGGGTCGACCGCGATCTGAGAGCCACCCGCAAAGGCACACACCATTAAGCGCACGCAGCGCCGGCGGAAATAGGCACGCCAAATGCAGGCACGGATCGAATAACGTACCGCCACGCGCCGCAGCTGTCGATTTCGCGCCTCTTTGTATACGGGGCGATTGTTAAGGGCGGACGCGTGCCGTGTTGACGGGCCGTTTCGGATCCCTCACCTCGGGGGCGGTGGGGCGCCGCAGCCGGTAGACGGGGAGCGAGCGCTCGACATGAGCCGCCATCAGGGCGCGCGCCCGTTCCGCGTCTCCCCGGGCCACCGCGTCCAGCACCGCGCCGTGTTCGTCCCAGGACTCGCCGGCCCGGGACGGCGGTTCCACCGTGTACATCCACTCGATCTTGCGGCGCAGCTGGGTCAGCAGCGCGGTCAGGCTGGGGCTGCCGACCGCCTGAGCCAGCGTTTCGTGGAACCAGCCGTCCAGTTGGCGCAGATCCGCGGGGTTGCCGTGACGGGCCCGCTCGCGGCCGAGCCGTACCAGGCCGCGGAGCACCTTGAGGTGGGCCGGGCTGCGACGGGCGGCCGCGCGGGCGGCGCCCAGCGGCTCCAACAGGGCGCGGATGTCCAGGAGGTCGGCGGCCTCTTGCTCGGTGGGCTCGGCGACACAGGCGCCCGCGTGGTGGCGGGTGGTGATGAAGCCCTCGGACTGAAGGGTGCGCAGCGCTTCGCGCACCGGCACTCTGGAGACGCCGTAACGGGCCGCCAGGATCTCCTCGATCAGCCGGCTCCCCGGCGCCAGCGCACCGGAGACAATGTCGTCGCGAATCGCCGTGCACACCGCATGCGCGGAAATATGGCCTCGCATCTTCCGTGCCTCCGCCGTAATCCCCTGGAAACGCCGCCGGTCGGCGACTTTTCCGTGACTCTATTCGACCGGCACGGCTTTTCCGACGGCGCCTGGTTATTCATGGATAACTTTTGGCCGGAAGTCGCGGGCCCGCGGCGTAACCGGTGCGCGCACCGCACTCCGGATACGCCGGAGCCCCGGCCGTGGGACCGGGGCTCCGGAAGGACGCTCGGCGTGTGGCAGGCCCCGTAGGGGGCGCGGCACCGGCGCGACACGGATCAGACGTTGACGCCGTGCCCGCGCAGGTAGGAGACCGGGTCGATGTCCGAGCCGTAGTCGGCGCCGGTGCGGGCCTCGAAGTGCAGGTGCGGGCCGGTGACGTTGCCGGTGGCGCCGGAGAGGCCGATCTGCTGGCCCGGGGTGACCTGCTGGCCGACCGAGACACCGAGCGACGACAGGTGGCCGTACTGGGTGTACGTGCCGTCGTTCATCTTGATCACGATGTTGTTGCCGTACGAGCCGCCCCAGCCGGCCTCGACGACGGTGCCCGAGCCGACCGCGTGGACGCTGGTGCCGGAGGCCGCGTGGAAGTCGATGCCGGTGTGGCTGCCGGAGGACCACAGGCCGCTGGAGGCCTTGTAGGAGGTGGAGACGTAGGAGTCGGAAATCGGGGCGACGAAGGCGTTGAGGCGCTTGCGCTCCGCGTCGCGGGCGGCGCGCACCTTGGCCTCGTGGGCGGCCTTGGCCTTCTTCTTCGCCGCCTCGGCACGCCGCTTGGCCTCGTCGGCCTGCTTCTTGGCGACGGCCTCGGCCTTCGCCCGCGCCGCGGCGATCTCCGCGTCGGCCTGCTGCGCGTCGGCCTGGGCCTCGACACGGCTGGCGGTCTCGTCCCCCAGCACGACGGCCTGCTGGAGACCGGTGTCGTGCGGGCGTGCCTCGTCCGTCGCGGCCAGCGCCGGCGAGGCCACGGAAGCGACCACACCACCGGCCGCGAGGGTGGCTATGCCGGCGATGTTGCGGCCCGTCTTGACGGGACGGCTCGTGCGACGGTGCTTCCCGGTGGCACGGATGAACGCCATGTGCTGGCTTGTCCTTTCCCTCCTTCTCGCCTACCGGGTTAGCTGACGGGTTCGGAGCAGGAAGGTCTCCTACGGACTCCTCGGAGAGGAGCCCGATTCACCCCAAGGGACATATGGGTCCCCGGCTCCCCTGGCTCGCGCCGTACGGGGACTCGGCGATGACTGCCCGGTGCCACTGTTGTGGCGGACTTGTGACGAACAGCCGGACCGACGCTAAACGGGGCAACTTTCAATCGGCAAACAGATCAGCGCTTTTGTGCGGGATGCCACAAGAACCGCGGCACCAGCCGCGATAAACCGGACATACAGCGGCTCCCGTGGCCGATAAGCACCACGGGAGCCGCATGTCGATATATGACCTTCCGTCACCACGGCGGGGCTAGCCGCTGACGACGGTCACCTCACCGATGCCCAGCGCCTTGACCGGCTCGGCGATCTGTGCCGCATCGCCCACCAGGACCGTCACCAGCCGGTCCACGGGGAAGGCGTTGACCGCCGCCGCGGTCGCCTCGACCGTGCCGGTCTCCGCGAGGCGGGCGTACAACTGCGCCTGGAAGTCGTCCGGCA
Source organism: Streptomyces platensis (assembly GCF_008704855.1). NCBI lineage: Bacteria > Bacillati > Actinomycetota > Actinomycetes > Kitasatosporales > Streptomycetaceae > Streptomyces > Streptomyces platensis. The sequence goes on along the minus strand of NZ_CP023691.1, from coordinate 6,514,034 downwards.
GCTGCTGCTCCACCTGGTCGGCCAGGGTGCCCGCGACGGCCGCCGCGGTCTCGTACTTCAGCGGCGCGACCCCGACGAGGTTCTGCACGGCGACATCCCGCTCCTCGTCCGTCAGCCCCTCTGCCGCGAGGGTGCGCAGCACCTTCCACAGGTCCTCGAGCGCCGGGACGGTGGAGCCGGTGTCCACCGAGCCGCTGATGGCCAGCAGGGCGGCGCCCGTGGACCCCTCGGGGGAGGTGGGGGCGGTGGAGCGCAGCACCTGGCCGAAGGCCCGCACTCCGTAGGTGTAGCCCTTCTCCTCCCGCAGCACGCGGTCCAGACGGGAGGTGAGGGTGCCGCCCAGGCAGTACGTGCCGAGGACCTGTGCGGGCCACACCCGGTCGTGCCGGTCGGCACCGATACGGCCGATGAGCAGCTGCGTCTGGACGGCCCCGGGGCGGTCCACGATCACCACCCGGCCGGTATCGTCGGCGACGATCGGCGCGGCCGTCAGCGGCTCGGCCGTGGAGCCGGTCCAGGCGCCGAGGGTGCCGGCGAGCGCCGCGTCGAGGTCGACGCCGGTGAGGTCACCGACGATGACGGCGGTGGCCGTGGCGGGCCGTACATGGGCGTCGTAGAAGGCACGGACGGCCGCGGCGTCGATGCGTGCGACGGTCTCCTCGGTGCCCTGCCGGGGCCGCGACATGCGGGCGGTGGCCGGGAACAGCTCCTTGGACAGCGCCATCGCGGCACGGCGGGCCGGGTTGGCGAGCTCGTGCGGAATCTCGTCGAGGCGGTTGCGGACCAGCCGCTCGACCTCGCTCTCCGGGAAGGCGGGCGCCCGCAGCGCGTCGGCGAGCAGGCCGAGCGCGCGGTTCAGCCGGGACACCGGCACTTCGAGGGAGACCCGTACGCCGGGGTGGTCGGCGTGCGCGTCCAGAGTGGCGCCGCAGCGTTCCAGCTCGGCGGCGAACTCCTCCGCGTCCAGCGTGTCGGTGCCCTCGGACAGCGCACGCGCCATGATCGTGGCGACGCCGTCCAGGCCCGCGGGCTCGGCATCCAGCGGCGCGACGAGATTGATCTCGACGGCGACGACCTGCTGGCCGGGACGGTGGCTCGTCAGGAGGGTGAGCCCGTTGGGGAGTTGGCTGCGCTCAGGGGCAGGGAAGGCCCACGGCTTGGGCGCGCCCCCCTGGGGCTGCGGGTGGAAGTCCATGGTGCTCACGGGGGAATCGGCGTGGGTGGTGGCGTCGCTCACTGGTCCGCCTTCCCTTCCTCGGTGTCGGCGGCGTCGGTCGGCTCGGTGGGCTCGTAGACGAGCACCGCGCGGTTGTCGGGGCGCAGCCGGGCCTTGGCGACGGCCTGCACCTCCTCCGGGGTGATGTCCAGCACGCGCTGGACGGCGGTCAGCGCGAGCTGCGGGTCACCGAACAGGACGGCGAAGCGGCACAGTTCGTCGGCGCGGCCGCTGACCGTGGCCAGCCGGTCGAGCCATTCGCGCTCCAGCTGGGCCTGCGCCCGCTCCATCTCTTCCGGCGTCGGCCCCTCGGCGGCGAACCGGGCCAGCTCCTCGTCGACCGCGCGCTCGATGTCGGGAACCTCGACCCCGCCGGACGTCTTCACGTCCAGCCAGCCCAGCGAGGGGGCGCCGGCCAGCCGCAGCAGGCCGAAGCCGGCCGCGACGGCGCTGCGGTCGCGGCGCACCAGCCGGTTGTACAGGCGCGAGGACTCGCCGCCGCCCAGGACAGTCAGCGCCAGGTCCCCGGCGTCCGCCTCACGGGTGCCGTCGTGCGGCAGGCGGTAGGCCGCCATCAGGGCGCGGGAGGGCACGTCCTCCTCGACGACCTCGCGCAGCTCGCCACCGAGGACGTCGGGCAGGGTGCCGTCCCGGGGCGGCTGCTTGCCGTCGTGCGAGGGGATCGAACCGAAGTACTTCTCGATCCAGGCCAGCGTCCGCTCGGGGTCGATGTCGCCGACGACCGACAGGACGGCGTTGTTGGGCGCGTAGTACGTGCGGAAGAACGCCCGCGCGTCCTCCAGGGACGCCGCGTCCAGATCGGCCATCGACCCGATGGGGGTGTGGTGGTACGGGTGGCCCTCCGGGTACGCCATGGCCGTCAGCTTCTCGAAGGCCGTGCCGTAGGGGACGTTGTCGTAGCGCTGGCGGCGCTCGTTCTTGACGACGTCGCGCTGGTTCTCCAGTGAGTCTTCGTCGAGCGCGGTCAGCAGCGAGCCCATCCGGTCCGCCTCCAGCCAGAGCGCGAGCTCCAGCTCATGGGCGGGCATGGTCTCGAAGTAGTTGGTGCGCTCGAAGCTCGTGGTGCCGTTGAGCGAACCGCCGGCGCCCTGCACCAGCTCGAAGTGGCCGTTGCCCTTCACCTGCGCGGAACCCTGGAACATCAGATGCTCGAAGAGGTGAGCCAGGCCCGTTCGGCCCTTGACCTCGTGGCGGGAGCCGACGTCGTACCAGAGGCACACCGCCGCCACCGGGGTCAGGTGGTCTTCGGAGAGCACCACGCGCAGGCCATTGGCCAGCCGGTGCTCGGTCGCTGTCAGGCCGCCGGAGCCGGCTTGTTCTGTGGCCGTGTGACCCATGGGCATGTACGTCCCTTCGATCCGCTTGCGAGGAAGTTCTGTCACTGTATGCAAGCGCGTCGGCATCTGGCGAAGTTCCCGTCCGACCGGCCCCGAACGTACGCCGCGCTCGGCTCCAGCGGGGCCGAAGGGGGAGTCGCGGTCGGCGTTGTCAGTGGCGCGGTCCACAATGGTCCGCGTCAGACTCAGACATACTCGCGGGTCGATCCCCCAGCTGGTTGACCCGACTGGTTGACCCGACGCTTTCCCGACATCGGCAGTAGACGCAGCAGAAGGAGCCGCAGCCGCGATGGCCCGCCGCAGCACGAAGACCCCGCCGCCGGACGACTTCGAGGAGAGGATCCTCGACATCGACGTCGTCGACGAGATGCAGGGTTCCTTCCTTGAGTACGCGTATTCGGTCATCTACTCGCGCGCCTTGCCGGACGCCCGCGACGGTCTCAAGCCCGTGCACCGCCGCATTCTGTACCAGATGAACGAAATGGGGCTGCGCCCCGACCGCGGCTACGTCAAGTGCGCCCGCGTCGTCGGCGAGGTGATGGGTAAGCTCCACCCGCACGGTGACGCATCGATCTACGACGCGCTGGTGCGCATGGCGCAGCCGTTCTCCATGCGGCTGCCGCTGGTGGACGGCCACGGCAACTTCGGTTCCCTGGGCAATGACGACCCGCCCGCCGCGATGCGGTACACCGAGTGCCGGATGGCCTCCGCCACGTCCCTGATGACGGAGTCCATCGACGAGGACACCGTCGACTTCTCGCCGAACTACGACGGCCAGGAGCAGGAACCGGCAGCCCTCCCCGCCGCGTACCCGAACCTCCTGGTCAACGGCGCCTCCGGCATCGCCGTCGGTATGGCGACGAACATGCCGCCGCACAACCTCGGCGAAGTCATCGCCGCGGCCCGGCATCTGATCAAGCACCCCAACGCCGATCTCGACACCCTGATGCGCTTCGTGCCGGGTCCCGATCTGCCCACGGGCGGCCGGATCGTGGGTCTCGGCGGCGTACGGGACGCGTACGAGAAGGGCCGAGGCACGTTCAAGATCCGTGCGACGGTCACCGTGGAGAACGTCACCGCCCGCCGCAAGGGCCTGGTCGTCACCGAACTCCCCTTCACCGTCGGCCCCGAGAAGGTCATCTCCAAGATCAAGGACCTGGTCGGGTCGAAGAAGCTCCAGGGCATCGCCGACGTCAAGGACCTCACCGACCGCGAACACGGCCTGCGGCTGGTGATCGAGGTCAAGAACGGCTTCAACCCCGAGGCCGTATTGGAGCAGCTCTACAAGCTCACGCCGATGGAGGAGTCCTTCGGCATCAACAACGTCGCGCTGGTGGACGGCCAGCCGCTGACGCTGGGCCTCAAGGAACTGCTGGAGGTCTATGTCGACCACCGCTTCAATGTGGTGCGCCGGCGCAGCGAGTTCCGGCGGACCAAGCGGCGCGACCGTCTCCACCTGGTCGAGGGCCTGCTGACGGCCCTGGTGGACATCGATGAGGTCATCCGCCTCATCCGCTCCAGCGAGAACAGCGCACAGGCCAAGGAGCGGCTGATCGAGCGCTTCTCGCTGAGCGACATCCAGACGCAGTACATCCTCGACACCCCGCTGCGCCGGCTGACCAAGTTCGACCGTATCGAGCTGGAGTCGGAGCGTGACCGGCTTCAGGACGAGATCGAGAAGCTGACGGTGATCCTGGAGTCGGACACCGAGCTGCGCAAGCTGGTCTCCAACGAGCTGGCCGCGGTCGCGAAGAAGTACGGCACGGACCGGCGGACGGTCCTGCTGGAGTCGGCGGGCCCCGCGGTCGGGGCGGTGCCGCTGGAGGTCTCCGACGACCCGTGCCGGGTGCTGCTCTCCTCGACCGGGCTGCTGGCGCGCACGGTCACCGGGGACATGACCTTCGACGTCGACGCCAAGCGCGTCAAGCACGATGTGATCGTTTCGGCGGTGCCGGCGACGACCCGTGGCGAGGTGGGGGCGGTGACGTCCCTGGGCCGACTGCTGCGGATCTCGGTGATCGACCTGCCGCAGCTCCCGGAGACCGCGGCGGCGCCGAGCCTCTCCGGTGGCGCGCAGCTTTCGGAGTTCCTCACTCTGGAGGACGGCGAGGAGCTGGTCTGTCTGACCACGCTGGACGAGTCTTCACCGGGCCTGGCGCTCGGCACGGAACAGGGCGTCGTCAAGCGGATGGTGCCCGACTACCCCGCCAACAAGGAGGAGTTGGAGGTCATCACCCTCAGGGAGGGCGACCGCATCGTCGGCGCGGTCGAGCTGCGCACCGGTGACGAGGACCTGGTCTTCATCACCAACGAGGCGCAGCTGCTGCGCTATCCGGCGTCACAGGTGCGGCCGCAGGGCCGCCCGGCGGGCGGTATGACGGGCATCAAGCTGGGCGAGGGCGCGAAGGTGATCTCGTTCGCCGCGGTCGACCCGGCCACCGACGCCATGGTGTTCACGATCGCCGGCTCGCACGGCACGCTGGACGACTCAGTGGCGACGGCCAAGCTCACCCCGTTCGACCAGTACCCGCGCAAGGGCCGGGCGACCGGCGGGGTGCGCTGTCAGCGGTTCCTGAAGGGCGAGGACTGTCTGACCCAGGCGTGGGCGGTGCCCGCTCCGGTACGGGCCGCGGACGCCAAGGGCAGTCCGGTGGAGCTGCCGGAGGTGGATCCGCGCCGGGACGGCTCGGGAGTGCCGCTGACGAAGTCGGTGGCGGCGCTGGCGGGGCCGGTGTAACCGCTAGCCGCGAGGGCAGACGTGGCCGACGCCGTCGGGCCGGTGGAGAACCGGCCCGGCGGCGTCACGCGTCTTCGGCTTCCTCGTCTGCTGCCACGTACCGCAGCACACCCCACATGCTGTTCGGATCGGCTTCCGAGGGTGCGCTGTCCCGGCAGCTCTCCAGCTCCTTGCGCAGGGCCGGGGCGTCGATACCGCTGCCGATCATGACGAGCTGGGTGCACCGCTCCTCGCCCTTCGGCCACGGCGCGGGGTAGAAGCGCAGGAAGTCCCCGACGGCGTGCACCGTGAACTTCTGGCGGTTCTCCGGGACGTCGAAGTGGACGAAGCCCTTGATGCGGTACAGGCCGGCCGGGCGGCTGTCGAGGAAGCCCATGAGGCGGCGCGGGTGCATCGGCTCGGCGGAGGTGAACTCCACGCTTTCGTAGGCGGCGTGCAGGTGACCTGCGTGGTGTGTGTGGCCGGGGTGGCCGCACTCACCGGGGTGTCCGCAGTGGTCGTCGGAGTCATCGGCGGGAGCCCCGTTCGCCGCGGCCTCGCGCAGCAGGTCCTCGAAGGACAGCTGGCGAACGGCCGCGTCGAGGTCCTCACCCGGTCCGCGGTCGAAGAACAGCTCGGGATCGACCCTCCCGTATGCGGTGCTGATCACCGGGCGGCCGGGAGCCAGGTCGGCAAGCGTGTCCATGAGTGACCGCCGCGCCGCGTCGCCGATGCGATCGGCCTTGTTGAGCACCACGATGTCGGCGATGGCCACATGCCGGTCCAGTTCGGGATGCCGGGCCCGGGTGTCGTCGAACTCCGCGGCGTCGACGACCTCGATCAGCCCGCCGTAGACGATCCGGTCGTTGTCGCTGGCCAGGATCATCCGGATGAGTTCCTGCGGCTCGGCCAGTCCGCTGGCCTCGATGACGATCACATCGATACGGGCGGCGGGGCGGGCCAGCCGCTCCAGGTAGGTGTCCAGCTCGCTGGTGTCGACCGCACAGCACAGACAGCCGTTGCCGAGCGAGACCATCGAGTCGACCTGCCCGGCGACAGTCATGGCATCGATCTCGATGCTGCCGAAGTCATTGACGATCGCCCCGATCCGGGTGCCGTCACCGTTGCCCAGCAGGTGGTTGAGGAGGGTGGTCTTGCCCGACCCCAGGAAGCCCGCGAGCACGACGACCGGGATCTGTTGCGTGGCCAAGGGAGCGCCTCCATGGTGCGGGTGGCGGGCCGCGCGGACCGGCGGCGGACGAGCTGTCGATCGTAACGGACCGTCGGCGCCGCGGGCCCGGCTCGGCCCCCTGCCGCCTCGCCCGCTAGCGGGGTACGACGCCGGGCACCGGCTGCGGCGGGGGCGGCCCGACATACCGGGCCGCGGGTCGGATGATCTTCGAATCCTGGGCCTGCTCCAGGATGTTGGCGCTCCAGCCGACCACCCTGGCCGCGCAGAAGGTGGGTGTGAACATCTCGCGCGGCAGCCCGCACAGCTCCATGACGACCCCCGCGTAGAGCTCCACATTGATGTGCAGCTCACGGCCGGGCTTGAGCTCGGCCAGCAGCTCTTCGACCCTCGCCTCCACCTGGACGGCGAATTCCACCAGCGGGCCACCGAACCGCTCGGCGATGCCTCGCAGCATCCGGGAGCGCGGGTCCTCGGTGCGGTAGACGGAGTGGCCGAACCCCATGATCCGGTCGCCACGCTGCACGCGGTCACGGATCCATGCATCGATGCGGTCGGGGGTGCCGATGGCGTCGAGCATGTCCAGGGCGCGGCTGGGCGCGCCGCCGTGCAACGGTCCGGAGAGCGCACCGACGGCGCCGACGAGACAGGCCGCGAGGTCGGCACCGGTGGAGGTGATGACACGTGCGGTGAAGGTCGAGGCGTTGAAGCCGTGGTCGATGGTGGAGATCAGATACGCCTCGATGGCCCGCACCTGCTCCGGCTCCGGCTCGTCACCGGTGAGCATGTAGAGGTAGTTGGCCGCGTGGCCGAGGTCCGCGCGCGGCTCGACGGGCGCCAGGCCCTGGCCGAGGCGGTGCAGCGCGGTGATCAGGGTCGGGACGGCGGCGCAGGCGGCAAGCGCGTCAGCACGGCGGCGGCCGGCGTCGAGGTCGTACAGCGGCCGGAAGCCCGCCGTCGCGCCGAGCAGCGACAGCGCGGTGCGGAGCCCGGCGAGCGGACCGGAGAGCGCACCGGCATGGGCGAGGGCGGGCAGCGCGTCCCGCACGGCCGCGGGCAGCGTGCGCAGCGCGGCGGTCTCGGCCTTGAACGCCGCCAGCTGCGCGGCGTCGGGCAGCTCCCCGTGGAACATCAGGTACCAGACGTCCTCGAAGCTGCGGGCGGTGGCCAGCTCGACGGCGGAGTACTGGCGGTAGTGGTAGAAGCCCTCGGTGCCCCGTACGTCGCCCAGTTGGGTCTCGGTGACGATGACGCCCGCAAGCCCCCGGGGAGCGTCGATCGGTGCGTTCACCTCAGCGGTCGGCATGGCTGCTCTCCTTGCTCTTCCTCACCCGAATATTGATCCGACTGTCTATGCTTGACTCAACACTTGTCAATGTTGATTGAATCAATATGGATGGTCTGGATACGGTGACCTCATGGCGGATCGAGAAGCAGCACAGGATGCCGGCGGGCAGCGACTGAGCACCCGGGAGGCGGCCGACCGGCTCGGCGTGAAGCCGGAGACGGTGTATGCCTACGTCAGTCGCGGCCAGCTGACCAGCCGCCGCGAGCCGGGCAGCCGCGGCAGCACGTTCGACGCGAAGGAGGTCGACGCGCTCGCCCGCCGTGCCGGACGCCGCGAACCTCCTTCCTCCGGTGGCGAGTTGGCGGTCCGTACAGGCATCACACTGATCGACCGCGACCACTGCTACTTCCGTGGCGTCGACACCTCGGAACTCGCCGCCCACTACCGCTACGAGGAAGTCGCCGAATGGCTGTGGACCGGCGAGCTGCGGCCCGGCATTCGCTTCACAGCACCGCAGGACGCCCTGGCCGCCGCCCAACGAGCCGTCCAGGCACTGCCGGCCCACAGCGGACCGATGGACCGGCTACGGGTCGCCGTGATCGCCGCCGCGGCCGCCGACCCCCTGCGCTTCGACCTGTCCGAGGACACTGTCGTGGAGACCGCCCGCACCCTCATCCCGACCCTTGTCGACGCCTTGCCGTCACACACCCCGAAGCAATGCACTGCCGACTCACTCGCGCCTCGCCTCTGGTCACGGCTGACCACCGAGCCGGCCGACGCCGCGGCACTCCGCGTCTTGGACGCCGCCCTCGTCCTGCTCATCGACCACGACCTCGCCGCCTCGACCTGCGCGGTCCGGGTCGCCGCCTCGGCCCGTGCCCATCCGTACGCGATCGTCTCGGCCGGCTACGGGGCCCTGGACGGCGTGCTGCACGGCGCGGCGAGCGGGCTCGCCCACCGGATGCTGCTGGAGGTGCTGGACCGCGGCAGCGCGGCTGCCGTCGTCGCCGACCACCTACGGGCCGGCCGCCGGGTACCGGGCCTCGGCCACCCCCTCTACAACAGCGAGGACCCACGGGCCCGCACCCTCTTCGAGCTCCTGGAAGACGTGCCCCGGGCCCGCCTCGCCTTGGAGGCCGCCCACCAAGTGATCACCACAACGGCCCGGCACACGGACTTGCACGCCAACGTCGACCTGGCCTTGGCCGTACTGACCGTCTCGACGGGCATGCCGACCGAGGCAGGCGAAACCATCTTCGCCATCTCCCGCACGGCCGGCTGGATCGCCCACGCCCTGGAGGAATACGCCGAACGCCCTCTCCGCATGCGCCCCAGCGGCCAGTACCACGGTCCCCGCCCGCCACAACCGTTGCCGTGACAGGCAGCCGCGAGTGAGGTACCGGGCAGTGCCGACCCTGACGCCACCAGCGAAACGCGTGGGCGTCGATATTGGCATCGCCGGAACTCACGCGGTGGGACACCCGCTAACGCTTGGGCCCTTCCGCTCGCTCTCGTCCCCTGGATGCCCACCCGAGAGCCGACTCGCGGCGGATGAGGTTAGGCTCACCTATGTGAGTACCTGCGCCACCGCTTCCCGTGAATCGGCCGAATCGCTCGCCGGAACCGCGGCGCCTGCCCGGACCTGGCTGCTCATCGAGCAAACAGGACCCTGGGGCGCCCATGCACTGACGAACAGTCACCTGGATCCTGATGTCGGCCGGGCCCTCGAAGCCGCGGCTGAGGGGACAGGCGTACGCGTCGCCCTTATCCGGCGGCCGGGACGCCACGCCGACTGCCACGAAACCTCCCGGCGGCGAATGTTCCTCGCCCACACCGCCCCGGGACGCTCCTGGATCCGCACGACCACCGTCACCGACCCACGGGCCGCCCTCGACCTGGACTTCTCGGCCCTGGGTGGGGGAGAGCATCGCGGTCTGTGGGAGCCGTACATCGGTGAGCCGCTGGTTCTCGTCTGCACCAACGGCAAGCGGGACCGCTGCTGTGCCCTGCTCGGCCGCCCGCTCGCGGCCGAGCTCGCCGCCGACGGGTCCGAGGTCTGGGAGGTCACCCACATCGGTGGCCACCGCTTCTCCCCCACCCTCTTCGTCCTCCCCTATGGCTACGCCTACGGACGAGCCTCGGCGCCCTTGGTCAAGGAGGCCGTGGAGGCGGCGCGCGACGGACGGATCACGAGCGATCACTGCCGCGGTCGCTCGGCCTGGGACCGGCCGGGCCAGGCCGCTGACCTTGCCGTCCGCGGGCTGATCGGGGAGGACCGGGCGGACGCACTCGACGTCGTACGGACCGACCCGATGTGGCCCGAACCCAAGTCGGCCGACAGCCGGACGCCCAGCAGCGCGACGGTCGGGGGAGCCTCCCCTGCCTGGGTCGTTACTGTCGCGCACTCCGACGGGCGTGCCTGGCAGGTGGCCGTCGAACAGCGCGCCGACGGCGCTGCGGCGCCCGCTAGCTGTGGTGCGCCGCTCGGTCCACCGGCGCGTATGGCGGTTGTCTCCATCACTGCGGCGAACAGCATGCTTCACGGGACGCCCCAGGCCGCCGCCAGTAGGTGATCTCGCCGGCTTGCCCTGACAGTCCGCAAGCCCTCCAACAGCCTTTGCTTCCCCCACCCGCGCGAGGTGCGGGGCTTCGCGCTTGCCGGGCCGATGGTCATGTGTGGGCCGGCTGCCCCGGCCACCTGACGCCGGGCCCGGCTCGTCAGTGCCGTCCCCCGGTAGCGCAGAGTTCCCCCAGGACCAGGTGAAGCGGCAGACGAAACGCACTGACCAACTGTGTCGAGCCCGCAAAGCCCCGCCTCGGCGGCTGAACCGTACGCCGCTTACCCCCTTCCACCGCTGCCGCCATGCACCGCAGCCATCCCCCGCCGACCTCATCGCCGCTCCCTCCTACGCACCCGCGCGCCTCACCCTCGTCTTGGCGGTCCTGACCGCCCCACACAAGGCCCCAATAGGCCTCACCACGCGAGGCTAAGCGCGCACACTCCGCACCCGAAAGGCCTGTGGATAACTCCTCCCAGCGCTCCTCCGGCCTTGCCTACGCACACCTGACCTGCGCCTTCCGCCCGACGGGCAGTCGCCGGGCAAGCAGCCGGCCGAGACGACGCCGACACATCGGTAGCCTCCTGCTGGGGGGCGCCTGGATGAACCGGAGGCTAAAAGCCACAAGCAGGACGAGCCGACCATGGCAGCCGTGAGTCGCGCCATCGTCCTCGTGTGGCCGCTGGCGTCATGGCATGGGCGATCGTGATGACACGGGGGATCTTGGTGTTCGCCTTGGTTAGGCGACAGCGCGGCGAGGCACGCATCCGACCCTGGCCCCAGGCTCGGGAGCGGAGATGTCACATCCCAGTCGCCGCCCGGACACCCTCCGAATTCCCTCCATCAGGTATTACCCACGCGACCACCGCCGCGCTTACTGTTCGTTCGTATGGGCGAAAAGGGAGACTCGGTTCCACGCCCGAGCGGTGCAGAGCCCTCGGGTTTCGCACCGTTTCCCACCGCCACGCCAGGCCCCGGCACGACTACCGACAGACCAGGCAGAGCCCCAGATGCGGCCGACAGACGACCGGCCGCTGAGACCACGGCCTCGGTCAACCAAGAGCCGGCCGCCCCGAGGCCGCGCCGTACCCGGCCACGGCTGGGCTGGCCGCGGCGGGTGTTCTCCCAGGTCCTGATGGTTCAGCTAGCCATCGCTGCCGGTGTCACCGCACTGGCAACCGGCCTGTTCCTTGCCCCGCTCAGTGCGCAGCTCGACGACCAGGCGATGCGCCGCGCTCTCGCGATAGCGCAGACCACCGCGGCTGAGACACACCTCGACGACGCCCTGGAGTCCTCCCGCCCGACGCGCCATGGACCTGTGCAGAACGAGGCAGAGCGGATTCGCGCCGCCACCGGCGCCGAGTACGTGGTGATCATGGACAAGCGGGGTGTGCGCTGGTCCCACACCGACCCTGACGAGATCGGGCGGCATGTCTCGACTGATCCGAGCGCCGCGCTCTCCGGCCAGGACGTCATGCAGATCGACGAGGGCACCCTCGGCCGGTCCGCGCGCGGAAAGGTCCCGCTCCGCGACGAGGACGGCAAGGTCGTGGGAGCCGTCTCCGTCGGCATCGCGTACGAAAGCGTGCAGGAACGGCTGCTCTCCACCGTTCCCCAGCTGCTCGCCTACGCGGGAGGGACACTCGCCGTGGGCGCTCTCGCCGCCTATCTCGTTTCCCGCCGCCTCCAGCGCCGCACCCATGACCTGGCCTTCTCTGACATCTCCGCGTTGCTGGCCGAGCGGGAGGCGATGCTGCACGGCATCCGTGAGGGGTTCCTCGCGCTCGACAAGCACGGGCGCATCCGTCTCATGAATGACGAGGCGCAGCGCCTCCTGGATCTCCGCGCCGAGGACACCGGACGCTCCCTGGAAGCAGCCCTGCCGCCGGGCCGCACCACCGATGTTCTGGCCGGTCGGGTGTCGGGGGCGGACCTGCTGGCCGTCAGTGGGCAGCGAGTCCTGGTGGCGAACCGCATGCCGACCGATGACGGCGGTGCTGTGGTCACCCTGCGCGACCGCACCGAACTGGAGCGGCTGGGGCGCGAGCTGGACGGCACCCGTGGCCTCATCGACGCTCTCCGCGCCCAGGACCACGAGCACGCCAACCGGCTGCACACCTTGCTCGGTCTGCTCGAACTCGGGCTGCATGAGGAAGCCGTCGAGTTTGTGACACAGGCTGTGGGGGTGCATCGCGTGACCGCCGAGCAGGTCACCGAGCGCGTCCACGATCCGCTGCTCGCCGCCCTCCTGGTGGGCAAGGCCACCGTCGCCACCGAGCGCGGCGTCTCCTTGAGCGTCTCTCCCGATACCCACCTGCCCGACCGTCTGGTCGACCCGCCCAGCCTGGTCACCATCCTTGGGAACCTCGTCGACAACGCCTTGGACGCCACATCGGGTGAGCGCGACGCCCAACTGGAGGCGGAGATCCGCGCTGACGGCCGGACCGCTGTGGTGCGTGTCAGCGACAACGGACCGGGCGTGCCCGAGGAACGTCGCGCGGAAATCTTCACCGAGGGATGGACGACCAAGGAGCCACCCGCCCACGGGCAGCGCGGCATCGGCCTGGCGCTCGTTCGCAGACTCGCCGAGCGCTACGGAGGCAGCGCCGAGGTCGGCGAGCGCCCCGGTGGCGGTGCGGTATTCACCGTGACGGTCCCCGACGCACTGTCCGAGGAGCTTCCCGAGCCCCGTGAAACAGCCCCGCAGAATGCAACCCGGGACACCCACGCCACCAGATGGGCTGTAGCACGCTCTCGCCGCCCCGAAGATGCCACGGAGGCGGGCCGATGATCGACGTACTGGTCGTGGACGACGATGTGCACGTCGCGAAGATCAATGCGGCATACGTCGCCAAAATCGAGGGGTTCCGTGTCAGTTGCCTCGCGCACACCGCTGCGGAAGCCCTCACCGCCCTCGAGACGCACCCTGTCGACCTGATCCTCCTGGACCACTACCTCCCCGACAGAACGGGCCTTCAACTGGTCAGCGAGCTGCGGCGTCGCGGTCTGCTCACCGACGTGATCATGGTGACTGCGGCGCGCGATATCGCCACTGTGCAGGCAGCGATGCGCCACGGGGCGTTGCAGTACCTCGTCAAGCCATTCACCTTCGCGGGCCTGCGCTCCAAGTTGGAGGGTTACGCGGCACTGCACCGCACGTTTGCGGGCGGCGGGCAGGCGGAGCAGTCCGAAGTGGACCGGATCTTCGGGGCGTTGGGAGCCGCCAACGCCGGCTCCGCCGAATTGCCGAAGGGGCACTCCACCGCCACCGCCGACCGCGTCCGCTTGGTGCTGCGCTCCGCGGACGCCCCGCTGTCCGCGCAAGACGTCGCCCTACAGGCCAGCCTGAGTCGGCAGACCGCCCAGCGCTACCTCAAACTCTTGGAACGCGCCGGGCGGGTGCGCCTCACACTCAGGTACGGCGAGACCGGTCGCCCCGAGCACCGCTACGAGTGGGTCTAGGCCTTCACCAGGGCCATACGAAGGCGGGGCGACGGCCCCTGGGAGAGGCACTTGCCCCGCCCCATCCGACCCTCCCTTGGCGGGCATGTCCGCCGCTGCCCCACCGGGAACGCCCTAAGCCGCCCCCGCCCCCGTGAGCGCCCGTACCTCCGTCTCCGCGTGCCGTGCCGCGTCGGCGGCCTCTGGGGAGAGCACCGTCCCCAGCCAGCCCATCAGGAAGCCCAGCGGGATCGACACAACACCGGGGTTGTCGAGCGGGAAGACGGCGAAGTCCAGTCCGGGGAAGAGGGCCTCCGGGCTTCCTGAGACCACCGGCGAGAGGATGACCAGGGTGATCGCAGGGATCAGACCGCCATATACGGACCACACCGCGCCCCGGGTCGTGAAGCGTCGCCAGAAGAGGGTGAACAGCAAGACAGGCAGGTTGGCCGACGCGGCGACGGCGAATGCCAGCCCCACCAGGAAGGCCACGTTCAAGTCCTGGGCGAGCAGGGCGAGGCCGATGGCGACCGCGCCAACGGCCACCGCCGCGATGCGCGCAACGGCCACCTCGGCGCGCTGGGCGTCCTGTGCCGTGTCACGCGGGCGTCGTAGGGCGGCATACAGGTCGTGCGCTACGGAGGCCGACGACGCAAGTGTGATGCCGGCGACCACGGCCAGGATGGTGGCGAACGCGACCGCGGCCACCACGGCGAAGAGCACCGTCCCTCCGGTAGAACCGGCGCCGCCCCCCAGGTCGAGGGCGAGCAGCGGGACAGCGGTGTTGCCTGCCGAATTGGACGCGCGGACGGCGTCACTGCCAAGTACTGCGGCGGCACCGAACCCGAGCACGATGGTCATCAGGTAGAAGCCACCGATCAGACCGATGGACCATACGACGGAGCGACGAGCGGAGCGCGCCGTGGGCACGGTGTAGAAGCGGGAGAGGATGTGCGGCAGCCCGGCCGTGCCCAGGACGAGTGCGATGCCCAGGCTGATGAAGTCGAGCCGCGAGGTCCAGTCGCCACCGTATTTGAGACCGGGCGCGAGGAAGTCGCGGCCGTGGCCGCTGCGTTCGGCGGCGGTGTTCAGCAGTGCGTTGATGTCGCCGTGGAAGCGGACCAGTACCAGGACGGTCAGTGCGACCGCTCCTCCCATGAGGAGCACGGCTTTGACGACCTGGATCCAGGTCGTGGCCCGCATACCGCCAAAGGCGACGTAGACCACCATCAGGGCCCCGACCCCGATCACCATCCAGGTACGGGCCTGCTGGCCCGCGCTCCCCACGAGCAGCGCGACCAGACTGCCGGCACCGACCATCTGCGCCACCAGGTAGAGCACGGACACGGTGACGGAGGCAGCGCCGGCCGCGACACGGACGGGGCGTTCCCGCATCCGGGCGGCGACCACATCGGCAAGAGTGAACCTGCCGCAGTTGCGGACCAGTTCGGCCACGAGAAACAGGACGATGAGCCAGGCGACGAGAAAGCCGACCGAGTACAGCAGGCCGTCGTATCCGAAGAGGGCGATGAGTCCGGAGATGCCGAGGAAGGATGCGGCGGACATGTAGTCCCCCGCGATGGCGAATCCGTTCTCCATGGGTGAGAAGAGTCTTCCGCCCGCGTAGAACTCCTCGGTGGAACCGCGCCTGCGGCGGCTCACCCAGGTGGTGATCGCCAGGGTGACGGCGATGAACACGCTGAACAAGAGCAGCGCGAGGGTCTGGTGGTCACCGGTCACCGGGTGTTCCCTCCGGTCAGTTCCTGGGTTTCCCAGCGGATGTCGAGCGCCGCACTGTCCCTGCGCAGCCGCGCATGGCGCGCGTACGCCCAGGTGAGCAGGAAGGTGGTGGCGAACTGGCCGAGTCCGGCGAGCATCGCGACGTTCAGGGCGCCTGCGACGCGGTGGGCCATGAGATCCGGCGCGGCGATCGCCGCGATCACGTAGGCGAGGTACCAAGCCAGGAAGACCACCGTGCCCGGCAGGACGAAGCGCCGGTAGCGGCGACGCACCTCTTGGAAGGCCGCGCTTCGCTGCACCGCCAGGTAGACCTCGTCATGCGGCGCTGACCGCGATCCCGGTACCGGTGGCGGTGGCTGCGTGCCACCCCACCCGTCCGTTGTCTCCGCCGCGTCGTCCAGTTCGCCCCACCCGGAGGCGAGAGTGTCGTACCAGGGGTCGTCGAGCCGTAGGGCCCCTGGGTCACCGACCGAGCGGCCGTCCTGCTTGTCCACCGAACTCTCCTTGATGCACGGGGCTGTTGTCCGTGCGGCCCAAGGGTGGACAGAAAGGGAGATCCGGGATGCTTCATTGCGAATCCTTCACCCCATCAGGTGAGGAGTCACCCGGGCGGCAGTGCGAGACCTTGGCGGTAGGCGTAGTGGATGGCCTGGGCCCGGCCGCGTAGCCCCGCTTTGGCGAAGAGATTGTTGATGTGGGTCTTCACGGTCGCCGTGGAAACGTGAAGCGTGCGCGCGATCTCGGGATTGGAGTGTCCCGCGGCGATCAGCCGCAGCACCTCCACCTCACGGGCGGTCAGCCCGTCAGGCGGCTCGTCCGGCGGACGCGCCCAGGGACTCACGGGTTCTGTGAAGCGCTCCAGGAGCCTGCGCTGGATCTTGGGCGACAGGCCGGCCTCGCCTGAGAGCACATCGTCGATGGCACGGACGATCTCATCACCGTCGGCGTCCTTGGTCAGGTAGCCGCGCGCACCGGCCTGGAGAGCGGGAAAGAGCGACTCGTCGTCCGCATAGGTGGTGAGCACCACGACCTGGGTACCGGGGTGCTCGAGACGGATGCGTCGGGTGGCCTCGACGCCGTCGCAGCGTGGCATCCGCAGATCCATCAGGACGACGTCGGGGGCGAGGTCCGCGACGAGGCAGATCGCTTCCGCGCCGTCCGCGGCCGATCCGACGACCTCGATACCCGGCAGCAGCCCCAGCAGCATCACGATTCCCTCGCGCACCACCGTCTGGTCGTCGGCGACCACGACCCGTGTCACCGTGCGCTCCGTCATGCCGGCACCCGCAACCTCACCACGAAACCGTCTCCATCAGGGCCGGACTCCAGCGTTCCACCGAGGAGTTCCGCGCGCTCCCGCATTCCGGGCAGACCGTACCCGGAGCCGCTCTTGGCGAGCTCACCGGGCTTGCCAGGGCCACCGAAGTCGCGCACCTCAAGTCCCACGTCGCCGGTTCGGTACTCCAGCCGCACGCTCACCCGGGCTCCCGGAGCATGCTTGCGCACGTTCGTCAGCGCCTCCTGGGCGACCCTGCGGACCGCGAGGCCCGCTTCGGCCGGCACGGTGCGGGCCTCACCCGTCACTTTCAGCTGAGCGCCCTCAGCGGCGGTCAGGCGGCTCAGGAAGTCCTCGACCGGGATCATCTCCCCACGCAGCGCGGAAAGCGCCTCACGGGTGCCTTCCAGCCCTTCTCGGGCCATCCCCCGGCACGCCGTGACCCGCTCCAGGAGCTGGTCACGGTCGGCCTCGAGGTCAGCGCTGTGCTGGATGAGCAGCCGTACCGCCTCCAGGTGCACCAGTTGGGCGCTGAGGCTGTGGGCGAGCACGTCGTGGATCTCCCGTGCGATCCGCCCGCGTTCGGTGAGCGCCGCCGATTCGGCCTCCGCCTTGTGGGCCGCCCGTTCCTGGGCCAGCAGCCGCTGGGCATTGCCGCGCGCCTCGGCGTCCAGCCGCATGACGTAGCCCGCCAGCGCCAGGCCCACGGTGGCGGCGGTGGTCGCCACCCAGCCGCCGTTGTTCATCGCCGCGTACGCACCCAGGGCGGCGGCGGAGAACGGCAGGGCGACATTCAGTGGCAGCCGCTCCATGGCGGTGATGGCGCAGGCGCACCACAGGACGATCGCGGGCACCCGCGCCCCGGCGAGGTCGAAGCCGAAGGCCGCGGCCTCCAAGAGGGCGAACAAGCCGATGGACGGCCACAGACGGCGCGCCAGTGTGGTGCGATAGAGGGCGCGGAAGGCCAGGACGGTGCCGACCATGCCGACGCCCGCCGCTGCCAGACCCCAGCCGGTGAACGCCCGCCCTGCCAGGGTGGTCCACATCAGGACCACGACCACGACGGCACGCACCGCCCGGCGGATCCACATCCGGGCGCCGGTCATCCCTTCGGGGGACAGCGACTCCCGCAGTGGCCAGCTCGTCCAGGAGTTCAGCAACACGTACGGTCCTTCCCCGGCGTGCTCACGGCCTCAGCCCGCGACGGGGACACGGTACTTCTGCTGCGCCGCTTGGGCCCGCCACAGGGTGGCCCCTCCACGGGTCAGCAGCATTGCGGCCACGGAGAGCATGGTGGTCGCGCTGCCCTGGTGGACGCCCATGGCCGCGGCGATGCCCAGGAGGCCGAGGCGCAGCAGCAGACCGCAGAGCCACACGCCGGCCGCCGCCCAGCCGCCCTTGGTCCACACGACACCGTCCGCGTCGGTCCAGATGCGCGTCGTCCGGGCCCAGCCCACGCCGCAGGCCAGCCCGATCAAGACCTCCACACCGAGCAGGGCGGCGGACGCCGTGTGGTGTACGGGGTCCAGAAGGCCTGGCTCCCGCACCGCCATGACCGTCAGGACGAGCGGTATCAGCCACCACGTCTTGCTCTCCGAAGTGACACGTTGCGCCTTGAACTGACGGGCGAACACCAGCGCAACAGCCGCGGTGATCACAACGATGTTGAGCAAACCGCTCATGACCTGGCCCTCCTGGGGACGGGGAATTCGACCGTCCCGACGCTACGGAGCGGCGCTGCCGCCCGGATCGGAGCCAGGGTGGGCCTCGGGTGGAAACGGCGACGGGCGCCTGTCCACCCAGGGGTGGAGAGGCGCCCGTCGGGAGCTGTGGCCCCCTTAGGTATCGATGCGCGAACGGTCCAGAGTGGACGCGGAGTTGGTGATGAACTCCTTACGGGGGGCGACTTCGTTGCCCATGAGGAGATCGAAGGCCTTCTCCGCCGCTTCGAGGTCGCTGATGTTGATGCGACGCAGGGTGCGGTGGCGCGGGTCCATGGTCGTCTCGGCGAGCTGGTCGGCGTCCATCTCACCCAGGCCCTTGTAGCGCTGGATGCTGTCCTTGTAGCGGACCTTCTTGCGCTGGAGTTCGAGCAGGGTCTGGCGCAGCTCGTTGTCCGAGTACGTGTAGATGTACTTTTCCTGGCCCTTTTTGGGGTTGATCAGCTCGACGCGGTGGAGCGGCGGGACGGCGGAGAACACCCGGCCCTGTTCGACCATCGGGCGCATGTAGCGCTGGAAGAGGGTCAGCAGCAGGCAGCGGATGTGGGCGCCGTCGACGTCCGCGTCGGCCAGGAAGATGACCTTGCCGTAGCGGGCGGTGTCGATGTCGAACGTACGGCCCGAGCCGGCCCCTATGACCTGGATGATGGCGCCGCACTCGGCGTTCTTGAGCATGTCCGAAACCGATGACTTCTGGACATTCAGAATCTTGCCGCGGATCGGCAGCAGGGCCTGGAACTCCGAATTGCGCGCCAGCTTGGCGGTGCCCAGCGCCGAGTCTCCCTCGACGATGAACAGCTCACTGCGGTCGACGTCGTCGCTCCGGCAGTCCGCGAGCTTGGCCGGCAGCGAGGAGGATTCCAGCGCCGTCTTCCGCCGCTGGGCCTCCTTGTGCTGACGGGCGGCGATGCGTGTCCGGGCCGCGGCGACGATCTTCTCCAGGACGGCGCGCGCCTGCTGCTTGTCGTCCCGCTTCGTGGAGGTCAGGAACGCCTTGAGTTCCCGGCTCACCACCTGGGCAACGATCCGCGCGGCGGCGGAGGTGCCGAGCACCTCCTTGGTCTGCCCTTCGAACTGCGGCTCCGCGAGCCGTACGGTCACGACGGCGGTGAGGCCCTCTATGGCGTCGTCCTTGACGACATCGTCCTCAGCGACCCGGAGCAGTTTGCTCGACCGCAGCACCTCGTTGACGGTCTTCGCGACCGACCGCTCGAAACCGGAGACGTGGGTGCCGCCCTTGGGCGTCGCGATGATGTTGACGAACGACTTGACCGTCGCGTCGTAGCCGGTACCCCAGCGGAG
The DNA here is from genome assembly GCF_008704855.1 of Streptomyces platensis. Lineage (NCBI taxonomy): Bacteria > Bacillati > Actinomycetota > Actinomycetes > Kitasatosporales > Streptomycetaceae > Streptomyces > Streptomyces platensis. The sequence continues at coordinate 6,494,229 of NZ_CP023691.1, read as the reverse complement.
CGCGACATCGACGCCCAGTTCCCGGGTGACCTCGGTCGGCGTCATGTGACCACGGTCGTCGAGGACCGGCACGGTCTCCTTGAAGGTCCCCTGGCCGGTCAGCCGGAGCACGTCGCAGACGGCCTTGTCCTGCGCGAGGTACTCGCAGAATTCGCTGATGCCGCCGTCGTAGCGGAACGTCTCTTCGGTCTTTCCGGCGCCGTCGATGCCGCGCTCGTCACGGACCACAAGGGTCAGGCCCGGCACGAGGAAGGCCGTCTGGCGGGCGCGGGCGTGCAGCGTCTCCAGGGAGAGCTTGGCGTCCTTGAGGAAGATCTGCCGGTCGGCCCAGTAGCGCACCCGGGTGCCGGTCTTCGTCTTGGCGATCCGCTTGCCCTTGAGCAGGCCGTTGCCCGGATCGAAGGGGGCGTCGGGACCGGATTCGGTGAAGATCCCGGGGACGCCGCGGCGGAAGCTGATCGAATGCGTCTTGCTGTTGCGGTCCACCTCGACGTCCAGCCGGGCGGACAGCGCGTTGACGACCGAGGCGCCGACGCCGTGCAGGCCGCCGGAGGCCGCGTACGAGCCGCCGCCGAACTTTCCGCCGGCGTGCAGCTTGGTCATCACGACCTCGACGCCGCTGAGGCCGGTCTTGGGCTCGACATCGACGGGGATGCCCCGGCCGTTGTCCCTGACCTCCACCGACCCGTCGTCGTGGAGGATCACCTCGATGTGATCGCAGTAGCCGCCCAGTGCCTCGTCGACGGAGTTGTCGATGATCTCCCAGAGGCAGTGCATCAACCCCCGGCTGTCCGTCGAGCCGATATACATGCCGGGGCGCTTGCGGACGGCTTCGAGCCCCTCGAGGACGAGCAGATGCCGCGCGGTGTAGTTGGAACCGTCCCGGTCTGCCCCGGTCAGCACTGCGGTGGACGGCACGGACATCTCGGCGGTCACGCGGTTCGCTCCTCGCTGAATTTCTGGCAGTCCGCATTCCGCGGACTCGGTTGTGGCGGTGTCGCCGGTCAGAGGGTACCGAGGCCTGGTAGAGCCGATGTGACGCCACCCGTAAGCATGGCCATGGTAGTAGAATTTCGCTCGTACGTTCGATCCCCCGTTGGGGTGACGTCCGAGTGACGTGCACATCACGTTCCCTTCGAGGCATGAACCATTTAGGCTCCGGGCACGTCCTCATCAACAACCGGCAAGCCAGCCGGGGGGACAGACCAACAACCAACGTGAATCAGACCACCAAGCAATACGGCTCATTCGCCGCCACCCGGCAGCACCCGGCCCCCTCGAAGAAATTTTTCGAGGAAAAGGCACGAGCGGGAACGTTTTCGGCCTGGTTGGATGTTGACCCTGGTACGACAGCTCGTCGAGCTAGAGAAGAGGCGACGTGACTACTGTTCTGACACCCGCGAGCCCGCTGACGGCCGCTGACCGCTGCGACCGCTGCGGCGCCCAGGCATACCTGCGCGTCGTCCTGATGTCCGGCGGAGAACTGCTCTTCTGCGCCCACCACGGTCGCAAGTTCGAGCCAGAACTCAAGAAGATCGCCGCGGAAATACAGGACGAGACGGAGCGGCTGACCGCTTCTCCGGCGTCCGCGTCCGAAGAGGAACGCTGACACTTCGCATCCACGACGAGCGAGCAGCGGCCCAGGGCCGTACCGCGGGCGGCTTCCCCGACACCACCGGGGAGGCCGCCCGCACTCGTGCCCTCATCCATGGCTGACAGCTCCCCACGCCGCTCAGTCGGCCCCGTGGGCAGCCACGGCCGGGAACAACGCAGAGGCGCGCGTATAGACCCCGGGCCTGCCTGCCTGACCACAGCCGGTCCCCCACGACACCAGGCCCACCAGCCGGCCGCGCACGACCAGCGGCCCGCCACTGTCCCCCTGACAGGCATCCCGGCCCCCGGCCGGCTCCCCCGCGCACAGCATCGACTGCGCTCTGTACTTGCCGTCGGCACTGCCCGGATAGGCCCGCGCACAGACCGCGTCCCGCAGCACATTGACGTGCGCCGCCCGCAGGTGTGACGCGTAGCTGCCGCCGCCTGTGGTGTCACCCCAGCCGTAGACCGTGGCCGCATTGCCCGGCCGGTAGGCGCTGTCGTTCCGTCCCGCTATCGGGAGGGGCTGATTCGGGAGCGGCTTGTCGAGCGTGAGGACGGCCATGTCGCCGTCGTTGGTCCAGCTGTTGTAGCGCGGGTTGACCCAGATCTTCGCGGGCTTGAGCTCCTGTCCGCCGCCGGCGGAGAGGTTGTCGCGCCCGACGACGATCCTCAGGTCCCGCACCTGCCGCCAGGGGACGCCCAGGACCTCCCTGCTCAGGCAGTGCGCCGCCGTCACCACCGTCGAATGCCCGACGAGCACGCCGCCGCAGAACTGTCCGGAGCGCTGGGCCCCGAAACGCTCGTGAGAGGCCAGCGCCACCGCCCAGGGGCTGTGCGCCAGCGGTGCGGGCTTCCCGCCGATCACCGACTCGTCCGCGGCCGCCGGCGTCGGCAGGGCGAGGAGCAGCGCGAGGGCTCCGAGGGCGGCGTGGACGGTCGGACGCATTCGGACTCCTGACTCTGGGGCAGTACACGCATACCCAGAGTGAGTCAATCGGCCGCCCGGCGCACCCGGACGGGCGCGAGCCCGGCCCTCCGGCTAGGAGGACCGGGCTCGTGATGCCGTCCGGACGGGTGGGACTAGTCGAGGTAGTCGCGCAGCACCTGGGAGCGCGACGGGTGCCGCAGCTTCGACATCGTCTTCGACTCGATCTGGCGGATCCGCTCACGCGTGACCCCGTAGACCTTGCCGATCTCGTCCAGCGTCTTGGGCTGGCCGTCGGTGAGGCCGAAGCGCATGGACACGACGCCGGCCTCACGCTCGGAGAGGGTGTCCAGCACCGAGTGCAGCTGCTCCTGGAGAAGCGTGAAGCTGACTGCGTCGGCCGGGACGACTGCCTCGGAGTCCTCGATGAGGTCACCGAACTCACTGTCGCCGTCCTCGCCGAGCGGAGTGTGCAGCGAGATCGGCTCACGGCCATACTTCTGGACCTCGATGACCTTTTCAGGGGTCATGTCGAGCTCCTTGGCCAGCTCCTCCGGGGTGGGCTCACGGCCCAGGTCCTGGAGCATCTGGCGCTGGACGCGCGCGAGCTTATTGATGACCTCGACCATGTGGACGGGGATACGGATCGTACGGGCCTGGTCGGCCATGGCGCGGGTGATGGCCTGACGGATCCACCACGTCGCGTAGGTCGAGAACTTGTAGCCCTTGGTGTAGTCGAACTTCTCGACCGCACGGATCAGACCGAGGTTGCCCTCCTGGATCAGGTCCAGGAAGAGCATGCCGCGGCCCGTGTACCGCTTGGCCAGGGAGACGACCAGACGGAGGTTGGCCTCCAGGAGGTGATTCTTCGCCCGGCGGCCGTCCTCAGCGATGATCTCCAGCTCGCGCTTGAGCTTCGGAGCGAGCTTGTCGGAGTTCGCCAGCTTGTCCTCGGCGAACAGGCCGGCCTCGATGCGCTTGGCGAGCTCGACCTCCTGCTCGGCGTTGAGGAGCGGGACCTTGCCGATCTGCTTGAGGTAGTCCTTGACCGGGTCGGCGGTGGCGCCGGCCGCGGCGACCTGCTGGGCCGGGGCGTCGTCCTCGTCGTCGTCGGACAGAACGAAGCCGGCGTTCTCCGTACCCTCGGCGGCCTCGGGGGCGTCACCCTTACCGGGCGCCGGGGTCTCCTCGGTCACGTCCTCGTCGAGCAGCTCGTCGACGTCCTTCTTGGACGCGGTCTTCTTTGCGGTGGCCTTCTTGGCCGTGGTCTTCTTCGCGACCGTCTTCTTGGCAGTCGCCTTCTTCGCCGCGGCCTTCTTCGCAGGCGCGGACTCGGACTCACCGGCCGACGGGTCCCCCATGGAGGCGGGGGCCGCGGCTGCGGTGGTCTTCTTGACCGTGGCGGCCTTCGCCGCGACGGTCTTGGTGGCGGTGCGCTTCGCCGGACTCTTCGCTGCGACGCTCTTGCGGGTGCGCTTGGGCGCCTCTGCGGCACTGACCATCAGCGTCACACCCTCCTCGTCGAGGATCTGGTTGAGGCTGCGCAGAACGTTCTTCCACTGGGTTGGCGGAATCTGGTCAGCCTCGAAGGCCCGACGCACGTCATCGCCGGCGATCTGCCCATCTGCCTTTCCCCGCTCGATGAGCGCCATCACAGATTCGGACTCGGCGATCTCCGGCGGGAGCGTACGGGATGTGCTGGCCGACACGAACAACCTCTCGGAACGATGGAAACGGCTTCCGACCCCGTCCTCTGTGGATCGGAGCCGACGACCGCCGGTAGGGATGGACCGACGGCGCAGGGGCAACCGGGGAGTTGAACAGCGTCACGAACGCCGCTCGTATTCCCTCCTCGGCTATCACCTCTTAAGTCATCGCGCTTCCCTGAAGAGCGTTACGCCCAATCTGCGTGGCCCGAGTCACACCCCATAACGACCCATTCCCAGTCATATGACATGCAACCCTCCCAAGGTCTCTCGCCGGATCCGGTCGACGACCCGGATCCGGCGATCTCGTGCGCCATCGCCGCGTACGGCGTGCCCTGCCCGGAGGGGTGTGCAGGGCACGGGTGCCGCGCGGCGCCTACTGTCCGTACGCGCTCGGGTACGGCCCTTCAGTGCTCGCGGGGCGCGGGGACGACGTGGTCCGCGGGCGTCCCGGGGCCCTGGCCGACGACCTCGCTGTGGGCGGCGAGGAGCTGCCGCATCGCGGATTCGGCGGCCGTGGCGTCGCCGGAGCCGATGGCGTCGACGACCCTCATGTGCTGCCCCACGGACGTCTCGACCGGTCGCTCACAGCCGCCGGCGGCGCCACCCGAGACGTGCAGGGCGGCGGAGACGATGCCCGAGAGGTGCTCGAGCATGCGGTTGCCGGCGAGCTGGAGCAGCAGCGAGTGGAACTCGGCGTCGGCGCGGGAGAAGGTCATGGTGTCGCCCTGGGCCGCGGAGTGGCCCATGATCTCGACCATGTCCGCCAGCCGCTGCTGGATGTCCTCACGGCCGTGGCCGGCGGCGAGGCGGGCGGCGAGGGGCTCGATCGTCCAGCGGAGCTCACACAGCTCACGGCGCTGGTCGTCACGCTGTGGCCCGTAGGCCCGCCATTCGATGATGTCGGGGTCGAGGAGGTTCCAGTCGCTGACCGGTCGCACTCGGGTGCCCACGTTCGGGCGGGCACTGACGAGGCCCTTGGCCTCGAGGACTCGCAGCGACTCACGGACGACGGTGCGGGAGACCTCGAAGCGCTGGCCGATCTCCTCGGGGACGAGCGGGCGGTCGGCACCGAGATCGCCGGAGACGATCATCTGGCCCAGCTGCTGGACGAGTTGGCCGTGCAGGCCTCTGCCTCGACTGCCGGCCGCGCGACGGCCGACCCGGCCGATGTCTGCTTCGGGGCTGTCCCAGACCTGCGAAACCCGCTCGGCACGGTCCTGGCCGGCTGCGTTGTTGGCGTTCGCGGCGTTGGCCGCGTTGGCGTAGGGGTAGCGGTCAAGCTCGCCCGGGCCTGCGAGGCCGGTGTCGCCGGGGCGAGCCGCGGTCATCATGGTGTGCGCAAGGGTACTCACGCATCTTTTGTCGGCGACACCCTGAACACCCTTGAGGTCTTTGGTGAAAAGCACACGAAAGGGTGATCGCCCCCCATCCCTGAATTGACGCTTTATCGGAAAGAAATGCGCTCTCCCAGGCGAGTTGTGGACAGCGCCCACAACAACAGGACGCCAAAACATATGCATTACTCGATCAGCGACTGAAGCCGTCCGACCCGGTGGACACATCACCGCAGACCAGGCCGGTCGACGGCAACACCGTTGCCCCGCTTGCGGGTTGGCGCGTGAAGCACATCACGAACAGAGGCACCTTGGTCGGTTCCGAACGAGCCCTTGACGAGGCGACTGAACGACAGGACGACCCCGGTCGAGGCGTAATGAGAGGTGCCGCGGACAATCCCATTGCGAGGGAAGGAAATGCGCCGATGTCTCAAACCTCCGCCCAGGCAAATTCTGCGACAGGCCGCCCAACTGGGGCCGCGAAAAGGCCACTCGGCGGCAGTGGCGATGAAGGGCGCCCGTGGCCGGCGTCGGACCGTGGTGGGGAGGCGGAACGTGGGTGAGCGGCTGACCGGGCAGGGCGCTGGGAACGGTTCGTGCGGACCGGACGGGGCGGGCCGCGCTAGCGAGGTGGCGCCCCGGCCGAGCGGCGCCGGGCGACCGGGGGTGCCGACGGCGGCGGAATGCACGCCGTAGGGGCCGCCGGGCGACCCGGCAGCGCGAGGCGTCGCACCCCTGGTGGGGCGTGAGGCCGGTCGGGAGCTACGGGAGATACGAGAGGACTCACCCGACCAAGGTAGCGCGATATGTCCTATTTTCTCGTAATTGATCGATCTTGATGGCTCGCCGTGTCACCGCGGGTGAACTTCGGCCCCACGATGACTGGGCTGCGCCCCGGACTCAGACCTCCGGGCGCAGCATCGGCGGGTTGAGCAGCGTCGCCCCGCCGGCTCTGAACAGCTGTGCGGGACGGCCGCCCTGACGCGTCGTCGTGCCGCCCGTGGGCACCAGGAAGCCCGGGGTGCCGGTGACCTTGCGGTGGAAGTTGCGGGGGTCGAGCGCGACGCCCCAGACCGCCTCGTACACGCGGCGCAGCTCGCCGACGGTGAATTCCGGCGGGCAGAAGGCCGTGGCCAGCGAGGAGTACTCGATCTTCGAGCGGGCGCGCTCCACGCCGTCGCCGAGGATCCGGGCGTGATCGAAGGCGAGTGGGGCCGCGAGCTCGCCTTCGCGGGTGGTGTCGTCCTGCTCCAGGAGGGTCTCGACCGGTGCCCAGCGTGCGCTGTGGGCGTCGCCGCCGGCCCGGGGAGCGGGCAGGTCGGGGGCGAGGACCAGGTGGGCGACGCTGACGACCCGCATCCGGGGGTCCCGCTTGGGGTCGCCGTACGTGGCGAGCTGCTCCAGGTGCGCGCCGTAGATCGGCGACGCGCCTGCCGGGGTCTGGGCTTGCAGACCGGTCTCCTCGGTGAGCTCCCGGGCGGCCGCGGCCTCGAGGTCCTCATCGGCCCGGACGAATCCACCGGGCAGCGCCCAGCGGCCCTGGAACGGCGGCTCACCGCGGCGCACGGCCAGCGCGCACAGGGCGTGGCGGCGCACGGTGAGCACGACCAGGTCGACGGTGACAGCGAAGGGCGGGAAGGCCGACGGGTCGTAGGGAGGCATGGGCGTGATCATAGTCGTCCGCCTGACGATAAACAGGCCCGAAGCACCTCACGAACCCAGCCGCAGACCGTCCGCCGCCGTTTCCACCACCCCCGTCCCGAGTCTGCTGATCCGTACGGCGAACGGTTGCTCCGCGACGCTCAGACCGGTGAGCTGAAGTGCGCCGAGCGGGGCCGTACCGGGCGGCCGGACGGACACCGTCTTGGCGGGGACATCGGGGCGCAGGCCGGCGAGCGCGACCAGTATGTGCACCGCGCCGGCGGCCGCCACGGCAGCGGGGCGGCAGGCCGCCGGATGCGGCACGGGGGCACTGGCGGCGGTGCGCTGCTCCCCCGCGTACATCTCGGGGAGGCGGTAGCCGAAGCTTTCCGCGGCAGCGAGAACCCCCTTGGTCAGGACACCGGCTGTCCGCTCATGGCCGGCCGCGGCCAATCCGGCAGCGGCAATGGCCGTTTCGTGGACGCGGACCGCGCCGCTGCGGTGGCCGAAGGGGTTGTAGCCGCTCTCCTTGGCGCTGAGCCCCCGTAGGCCCCACCCGGAGTCCATGGCTGGGCTGCCCAGCAGCCGGGCCAGTTGGTCGGTCTGGGCCGCGTCCAGCAGGCCGGGGGCGAGAGCGCCGCCGCCGAGCAGGCCGGTGTCGAGGAGTGAGGCGGTGGTGGAGGCGAGGTGCGGGACGGGGCGTCCGTCGGCGGTGAGCAGGGCGGCGGGGCGGCCACCTGCGCCGTCGTCCGGCCAGAAGTCCGTACGGAAACGGGTGCGCAGGTCATCGGCCCAGTCCCGTAAAGCTGCCGCGTCAAAGGATCCGAAGGCATCGAGGAGATCGGCGCCCAGCAAGGCGGCGCGATGGGCGTGGGCCTGGGTCTCGCAGCGGTACGGTCCGCCGGGCGCGGGGTCGGGGACGTAGCCCCTGGGGCTGCTGCCCCGTGGGTCGGTGATGATCATCAGCCACCGCAGACAGCGCTCAGCGGCGGGGAGCAGCCGCTCCGTCTCCCGATCGGGCAGGCCCCAGCGGCGGGCCTCCGCGAGCACCACGGGGAACAGCAGGGTGGCCTCGATGCCGGTGCAGCTCGGTGGAGCGTGCGGTCCGGCATCCCTGAGAGAGCCGGGGATTCGGCCGAAATCCGTCCCTGGAGCGGCTTGTTGACCTCGGGCGAGGGCGCGGAGCGTGCCGGCGGCGAGCCGGGTGCCCAGGGGAAGCAGCATCCGGGCGGCCCACAGCGCCTCGACCGGTGCCAGGCCGCAACGCCAGGGGAACCCGCCGGCGAGATAGAGATCCGCAGCGGCCGCCGGGTCGCGCATCAGCAGGCCGTGGAGATCGTCGAGACTGCCGGCCAGGAGCGCGTCGGCCCGATGGTCGTCGCACTCCAGCCGGGCCGCCGACCAGGGACGCGGTGGCCCGTCGCCACGCGTGCGCGGGGCGACCGGTCCGGTGCGGGGACCAGGGATGCGGGCTTCACCGGGGAGCCGGTGGTTGCCCGGAGCGCCTCCCGGGCCGCCGTTGTCTCTTTCCAGTCCGGCGCGCAGTTCGATGGTGCGGCAGGCACCTGGCGGCAGATCCAGTTCCCAGCGCAGCAAGCCAGCCAATGCCAGTGCGTCCGCGGGACCGGGCGTCGCGGACACCACCGCGTGCACACCGGGCCCGGACCAGCGGAGTCCGGAGCCGTGGACCGTCGCTTGCAGGCCGGGGCCCGGGAACCCGGCGGCGACGGACCCGAGCTCCGCGAGATCCGTGCCCAGCCGGAGCTCGACCGGAAGCCGGAGGGGCCGGGTGGCGCTGCTGCGGAATGTGATCTGCTCGGTGCCGTCGGCGGACCGCAGCCGCTCCATGTGGACCTCCGGATCCGGCCCGCGCTCGCCGATCTTGCGCATCGTCCCGACGAACCGGGCACGGTCCGCTCCGGTCAGCCGCCCCTGGACGACGAGCGGTTCCTCGCCCGCGACCAGCAGTTCGCAACGGGACAGGACCCGCCGGCCGTCGCGGTAGTAGCCGTCCATGCCCTGGCCGGTCAGCTGTCCCGACACCGGGGAGACGGCGAGGGACGGGAGGGCCACACAGACGAGTGCGGAGTGGACGGGCTGCGGTTGTGGGGCCCGGGGCGGTGCCGGGCGGCGCGCTCCGGGCAGCCGGCGGGCCGGCTGAGCTGTGGGGACGAGGCCTGGCACGCGCTGTGCTCCCTGGTGAGGTCGGGGGTCCGTACGGGTTACGCCACTCGGGTGAACGCGCCGGCCGGCTCCCAGGTCACGCCGGCCTCTCAGCAGCGGCCCGGTCACCGTCGGCTCCCGTCCCGGCCGGCCCGGCGCCTGCCGCGCCCGTCGGTCGTACGGCTGCCCGGGCCCGTGGCTCCGCGCGGCCCCCGGGGACGGCCTGCGGATCCCGAGCGGGGCGGCCCGGAGCGCTTCCTGGGCCGCGGTGTTTCCTTGGCGGCCGGAGCGGTGGAAGACGTGGGCGCCTCGGTGTCGGACCCGGCCTCCTGGTGCTGCTCGCGCAGACAGCGGCGCAGCGGCTCCGGATCGAGGCCTTCGTTGATGGCGCGGTACAGCAGCTGGGCGAAGGTGTAGTCGGGGTCGAGGGCCAGGGCACAGCTGAGGGCGACGCGTGCCGAAGGTCCGTCCTCGGTGGACCAGCACACCCAGCCGGCCAGGGTGAGCGGTGCCACCGCGTGTTCGGCGTAGCCGCCGACGCAGCGGCGGGCGAGGGCGCGCCAGAGCCGGAGGGCCGGCGCCGCGGCGGGGCCGTCCATCCACTCCGCCGCCCGGTCACGGGTGACCCGGTCCTGGAGGCCGAGGATGAGAGCGGCGGCCTCGGAGTCGGTGATCAATGCGTCGTCGCAGGCGTCCCTGGCCCGGTTGCTGCCCGAGGGGGTGTCCAGACGGAACCGGCGGATCATGGCGCCGGCCCGATCGAGGGTTTCCCGGCGGACGGCCGTCGCCCCGTCCCGCCGGAGCATGTGCGGCACCAGCGCACCGGCCGCCGCGTCCAGCGCCTTCTCCTGTTCGGCGGCCCGCGGTCCGGTGCGGGGCCTCAGCCTGGCCTCCATCTCTTTGAGGGAGCCGCGCACCTGCATTCCCGCATATGCGGCGGCCGCGGCCATTACGGACGTCCCGGGCATGACCATGGGTGTGCCCTCGGCGGGGCAGCAGCGGAAGTCGGGACAGCAGTAGGACCAGAAGCGGCCGTTGGAGAGACAGAGGGCTTCCAGGACCGGTACGTCGAGAGCTCCGCAGGCGGTACGCAGCCGCTGGGCGAGCGGGCGCAGCCGGTCCTTGACGTCCTTGCCGCTCTCTCCCGCCGCGGGCTCCTGGCAGAGGTAGACGATGATCGCCGCAGGCCGGTCGCCACGCTCCTTACCTGCCGAGATCAGACAGTCTGCGAGCTCGTCGGCGACATCGGGCCACTGCGCGGTGTCGGTCGGAATGCCGAGCCTGACCCGGCCGCCGAACCGGCCGCGCTCGCCGTGCAAAGCGACCATCACGACGCTGTCGTCCGGATAGAAACCCAAAAAATACGGCAAGGCGTCGGCGAGCTCGGCCGGGCTGCGCAGGGTGACCTGGGCGTCGGCGGACGGCGCAGTGTCCCCATCAGCGGGGGCGGAGGAGGAGTGGGAGGAGTCGGGCGGGCTCGCGGAGCCGGCGATGTAGGCGGGGTTGGAGAGCGCGGAAGGGGTGGCGGTGTGCGCGGGGGCGGCCGGACCGGCCGGTTCTGCGGCGCTGGTGGGGTCAGTGGGGCCACTCGGTGTGATGGGGCGGGAGGGCCTGGTGATGTTCGGCGGGTTGGCAGGGGGCGACGGCTTGGGCGGGCGGGGGGAGTTCGAGGGGGTAGGGGCGGACGAATGAGAGGGGGTGGCGGCGGAGTTGCTGTCGTCGGTGCGCTTGCTCGGTTCGCTGTGCGGATTCATGACTCGAAGATCCCGCGACCGGCCGCTGCGCCGCGACCCCTGTGGATAACTCGCGGGCGACGAGGTTATCCACAGGTTCGGGCGGGGGGTTCGCGCGATGTCAGTGGCATCGGGTTGCATGGGGGCATGAGCAACGAAGATCTGCGTGCCGCAGCCGATGCCGTCCTGACCCGCCTCGTCGGAGACCCCGGCGGCGACGTCAGGCTGCGTGAGGATCAGTGGCGCGCGATCGAGGCCCTGGTCGCCGACCACCGCCGCGCCCTGGTCGTGCAGCGCACGGGCTGGGGCAAGTCCGCGGTCTATTTCGTCGCGACGGCGCTGCTGCGCGAGCGCGGCAGCGGCCCGACCGTGATCGTCTCCCCGCTGCTCGCCCTGATGCGCAACCAGGTCGAGGCGGCCGCGCGCGCCGGGATCCGCGCGCGCACGATCAATTCCGCCAACACCGAGGAGTGGGACACCGTCCAGGCCGAGGTGGCGGCCGGTGACGTGGATGTCCTGCTGGTGAGCCCCGAGCGGCTCAACAATCCCGATTTCCGCGATCAGGTGCTGCCCAAGCTCGCCGCGACGACAGGGCTGCTGGTGGTCGACGAGGCACACTGCATCTCCGACTGGGGCCACGATTTCCGGCCGGACTACCGACGGCTGCGCACGATGCTCGCCGATCTCCCGCCCGATGTGCCGGTGCTCGCCACCACCGCGACGGCCAACGCGCGGGTGACCGCCGATGTCGCCGAACAGCTCGGCACGGGCGAGGGCTCCACGGAGGCGCTGGTGCTGCGCGGGCCGCTGGACCGGGAGAGTCTGAGCCTGGGGGTGCTCCCGTTGCCGGATGCCGCGCACCGGCTGGCCTGGCTCGCGGACCATCTGCACGAGCTGCCGGGCTCGGGGATCATCTACACACTCACCGTCGCCGCGGCCGAGGAGATCACGGCGTTCCTCCGTCACCGGGGGCACACGGTTTCCTCGTACACCGGCAAGACGGAGAACGCGGACCGCCAGCAGGCCGAGGACGACCTGCTCGCCAACCGGGTCAAGGCGCTGGTGGCGACCTCGGCGCTGGGCATGGGCTTCGACAAGCCCGACCTGGGGTTCGTGGTGCATCTGGGTTCGCCATCGTCCCCCATCGCCTACTACCAGCAGGTGGGCCGGGCCGGCCGTGGGGTCGAGCACGCCGAGGTGCTGCTACTGCCCGGGCGGGAGGACGAGGCGATCTGGAAGTACTTCGCTTCGCTGGCCTTCCCGCCCGAGGAGCAGGTGCGGCGCACCCTGGACGTCCTGGCGGCCGCCGGCCGACCGGTGTCGCTGCCGGCCCTGGAGCCCCAGGTCGAACTGCGCCGCTCGCGCCTGGAGATCATGCTCAAGGTCCTGGATGTGGACGGCGCCGTGCAGCGCGTCAAGGGGGGCTGGACCTCCACCGGCCGGCCGTGGGCGTACGACGCCGAGCGCTATGCGTGGGTGTCCCGTCAGCGCGAGGCCGAACAGCAGGCGATGCGGGAGTACGCCACCACGACGGGCTGCCGGATGGAGTTCCTGCGGCGGCAGTTGGACGACGAGGCGGCGGTGGCGTGCGGCCGCTGTGACAACTGCGCCGGGGCGCGGTTCACCACCGAGGTGTCCGCGGCCTCGCTGGACGCGGCGCGGGGTGAGCTGGGGCGGCCGGGCGTGGAGGTCGAGCCGCGCCGGATGTGGCCGACGGGGCTGCCGGCCGTCGGTGTCGATCTCAAGGGGCGTATCCCTGCCGGTGAGCTGGCAGCGACCGGCCGTGCCCTGGGGCGGCTCTCCGACATCGGGTGGGGCAACCGGCTGCGTCCGATGCTCACCCCGCAGGCCGCGGACGGTCCGGTCCCGGACGATGTGGCGGCCGCGGTGGTCACGGTTCTCGCCGACTGGGCCAAGGGGCCGGGCGGTTGGGCCTCGGGGACGGCGGAGGCGCCGGCCCGCCCGGTGGGCGTCGTCGCGCTCTCCTCGCGCAGCCGGCCGCAACTGATCCGGTCGCTGGCCGAGCGGATCGCCACGGTCGGCCGGATGCCGTTCCTCGGCACGGTGACCTCGTCGGACGACGATGCCGAAGGCAGGATTCCGCGCAGCAACAGCGCCCAGCGGCTGCGGGCCCTGCACGGTTCGCTGGGTGTGCCGCCGGAGCTGGCGCAGGCCCTTGCCGCGGCAGGTGGCCCGGTGCTGCTGGTGGACGACTACGCCGACACCGGCTGGACTCTGGCCGTGGCCGCCCGGCTGCTGCGCCGGGCGGGAGCAGAAGAGGTGTTTCCGCTGGTCCTCGCCGTACAGGGCTGAGCGCGGGACGACCTGCGGCGGCGCGCAGGGATATTTGGGATACCTGCGGCGATTCCGGTCATGGGCGGAAATTGCTCGTTGCCGCATGCGTGTACGACCGCGAGAATTGGAGGTGCTTCCCCTTACCGGCCGTCCGTGGTCAGGCAGGGCCATGTCGTGGTGCGTACGGTGCCCGGCCGCCCGACATGCGGACGCGTAGACGAAGGGAGGAACGTGACCTTCGGCTTCGCCTCGCCCTCGCATGTGCCCCCGCCCGCGTCCGCCGATTCCGCCCGACTGGGACGGATGCTGGAGCCCGCCGAATGGGCCTCGGCCGGAATCCCGTTGCTGCGCAACCCCCGTGAGGTCGTCGCCGACCTGCACGATCGCCATCGCCCGGGGCCGTCAACGGCCATCGTCGCGGTGCTCGATGCGCAGGATCGGGTGACGGCCAGCGCTTCGTTCACCGAGCTCGCGGCCGCTCCCGACGGCTGGGGGTTCCGCAATGTGCTGCTGGCGCATCTGCGCCGGGTCATCCCGCACGACCTGCGGCTGCGTGCCCCGGTGCGCACCGCCGTGCTGCTCTACTGCCGCGAGGGCGAGCCCCGTTGGACAGAGACGGACGGGGCGTGGATGTGGGGACTGCGCGATGCCTGCCTTCTGCACGGGCTGCGCTGCGGGGCGTACATCACGCTGACCCCGGACCGCTGGCAGGTACTGGGAGAGGGCCGGGGCGGGCGCCGCCCCAGGCAGTCCCCGATGAATGAACCGCCCGGAGAACCGACCGGGGGGAGCCGCCGGGTGATGCGTCGCACGACGGCTTCACTTCCGGATGCCCCGTACACGGCCATGGGTATTCCCGCGCAGAACCGGTCCATGCCGCGGCGCACCGGCGGCGGCGCACCGGAAGCCCATCGGCACACCGCGGCGCGCTGAGCGGAGCGGGCGGGCGTCCCGGGTTCCCGTGCAGCGCGGGAGCAGCGGGCCGCCCTCACTCGGCATCGGCGTACCGTCCGGGCCTCAACTGTCGGGTACGCAAACGAGCCCGACGGCCTCCAGGGCCGACGGGCTGTTGCGAACCGGCAGCGGTCAGGCGGGGGCGCCGAGCACGGCGTTGATCCGCTGCGGGTCACCGCAGACGATCAGCAGCGTGCCGGCACGGGCCATCGCCGCGGGCAGCGCCCGCCCGGTGACCTCGTCCGAACCACCATTGACGGCGACGACCACGACGGGCCGGCCGGTGGCGCGCTCGGCCGTGGCGTCCGCGTAGAACACATCGTCCGCGGCGTCGTGTTGGGCCCAGTAGGACGCCTCACCGAAGGACCGTTCATGCACGGCCCACGGGTGGGTTTCGCCGGTGGTCAGCACCAGGATTTCGCCCGGTGCACGTCCGGAGTCCAGCAGCAGGTCGACGGCCTCGTCGGCGGCGTCGACGGCGCCGTCGGCGGGGGCCGGGATCAGCTGGAGCTGCGCTCCCGCGGCGGTGCCGGGATCACCGGCAGGCTGCGGGGAGTTGGTGCGCTGCGCCGGCGGGGCGGCGACAGGCCCACGCGGCGGGGCAGCAGGTCCGGGCTTGCCCGGACGGACACTGGACGCGGGCGCGCCACGCGGAGGCGCGGGGCGGGGACCGGGGCCAGGAACGGGGCGGGGGGTCTGCGCGGTACGGCCGGCGGCCGGAGTTGCGCGGGGACCCGGGACACTCTCGTGAATCTGAGGCTCCTCGGGGATGAGAGGCATAAAGGGATGTCTATCAAACGTAAGTGCGGAACACGTCATCGGGTACCGAATTCATGTCCGCACCGCTCAGAAGTCGAAGCCGAGTTGGCCACCGGCTTGCAGAGCGGCTGCTTCGGGGGTGATGCGCACCTTCTTCAGATGCCGCCACCGGGGCAGAGCGTCCATGTAGGACCACGACACTCGGTGGTGCGGCGTAGGACCGTACTCCTCCAGGGCGATGCGATGGGTCGGAGAGGGGTAGCCGGCGTTGGCCGCGAAGTCGAAGTCGGCGTAGGCCAGGCCCAGTTCGGCCATCATCGCGTCGCGCCGCACCTTGGCGATCACGGACGCGGCAGCAACCGCGATGCAGGACTGGTCGCCCTTGATGACCGTGCGGACGCGCCAGGGCGCGCCCAGGTAGTTGTGCTTGCCGTCGAGGATGATCGCGTCCGGCCGGACCGGCAGCGCCTCCAGGGCGCGTACGGCCGCGAGCCGCAGGGCAGCGGTCATGCCCAGCTCGTCGATCTCCTCCGGTGAGGAGTGCCCCAGGGCATACGACGTGACCCACTCACCGAGCACATCGCACAGTTCGGTGCGGCGCTTGGGGGTCAGCAGCTTGGAATCGGTGAGTCCGTCGGGTGGCCGGCGCAGACCGGTGATGGCTGCGCAGACGCTGACCGGACCGGCCCACGCTCCGCGTCCGACCTCGTCGATACCTGCAACGATCTTGGCGCCCGTCGTGGCGCGCAATGATCGCTCGACGGAATGTGTGGGGGGCTCGTACGGCATGGCGCCAGCAAGGTTACGCCTATTCGGCCCAGCCGTCCGCATCGGATCCGAACCTGGCGGCAAACGGTCTCGGCGAACCTGCGAGAGGGGCCGGGCGGTGCCGCTACCGACGGGTATGACGAAGCGGGCGCAGGTGGGCGGGGGCCGGCATGCGGACGCCGCTGTTCCGCCTCCTCGCATGCAGCCGTACGGAGGCGAACTCACCGTGCGGCGCTGCCTGTTGCACGGCACCGCACGGCACGAACGCAGGAGCGGACGATCGGGCTACGAGGGACCCGGAAGGACAAGAGGTGGGGCGGTACGGCGGTGATCAGTCGGCGAGGGCGGGGGCCCACGACGGGAGGGGCTCGGTGCCCTCCAGCCATGCCTCGGGCGGGGCGCCGGCGGGACCGGCTGCGGCAACGATGCCGCCGACGATGGCGCAGGTGGTGTCGACGTCGCCGCCCGCCTGAACCGTGGTCCAGAACGCCCGCTCGTAGTTGCCGAGATGCTGGGCGGCGGCCCACAGGGCGAAGGGCACGGTGTCATGTGCGCTGGTGCGTCGTCCGCAGCCCAGGACGGCGGCGACGGTGCCGGAGTCGGCGTAGTCGAGCATGTCGCGGGCCCGGCGCAGCCCGGCCTGTACGGCGCTGCGCGGGATCAGCTCCAGGACCCCGTCGAGCAGCTGCTCGGGGCCGTTGTCGCGGGTCGGGTCGGCCACCAGGGCGGCCGCGGCGGCGACGGCCATGGCGCCGACGACGGCCTCGCGGTGCTGATGGGTGGTGTAAGCGGAGATCTCCGCCTGGTGGGTGGCCTGCTCGGGGTCATCGGCGTACCAGGCGCCGAGGGGAGCGATGCGCATCGCGGCGCCGTTGCCCCACGAGCCCTGGCCGTTGAAGAGCCCGGATGCCAGCTCGCGCCAGTCGCCGCCCTCGCGGATCAGCCGCAGCATGCGGTTGACGGCCGGACCGTAGCCGCGGTCGAAGTCGTGGTGGTCGGCGAAGGAGCGGGCGAGGTCGTCCTGGTCGATCCGTCCGTGAGCGGTGAGGACGGCCAGGACGGAGCAGGCCATCTCGGTGTCGTCGGTCCACTGCCAGGGGGCGGGCGGCGGCTCACGGCGCTTGAGGGAGGGGTAGTTCGCGGGGACGAAGAACTGGGATCCGAGGGCATCACCCACGGACAGTCCGCGCAGGCTCGCCAGAGCCCGCTCACGGCGGTCTGCGTCACGGTGGTCGAGGGTCATCGGTGTGCACTCTAACCGGTGGCCCCATAAGGAACGGGTTCACACCAGCGCTCGAAGGGCCGGTCGAGGGTGTAGCGGCCGTCCGGGCCGAGCAGCAAAGTGCGCCACTCCGCATTGCCGGGGTTGGACAGCGACTCGAAGTCCGCCACCGTCCAGTGGAACCAGCGCATGCAGAACAGCCGCATGGTGAGCCCGTGCGTGACGATCAGGACGTTCGGCGGGTGCTGGGGGTCCTCGAAGCTGCGCCACAGGCTCTCCAGGAAGGCCCCGACCCGGTCGTAGACATCGGCTCCGGACTCGCCCTGGGCGAAGCGGTAGAAGAAGTGGCCGTAGGCGTCCCGATAGGCCTTCTGCCGGCGGACGTCCTCGCGGTCCTGCCAGTTGCCCCAGTCCTGCTCGCGCAGCCGGGGTTCCTCGCGTACGCGGACCCGGGCGGGGTCGAGGCGGAGTTCGCGGAAGGTCTGGTGGGTGCGGCGGTACGGCGAGACATACGCGGAGACCCGCTCGTCGCCGAACATCTCCCGCACCGCGCCGCCGGCCTCCGTCGCCTGCCGCAGCCCGGCCCCGGTAAGGGCGAGCGCGTGATCGGGTTCCCGCTCGTACACGGTGTCGTCGACATTCCCCTCCGACTCTCCGTGGCGGATGAGGACGATGCGTCGGGGCCGAGCCATGCCGCCAGCCTAGATCGGGTGGCTTGTGCATGTCGCACGCTGTCATGGTCGCGGCCCGGTCGAGTGTCCATCTGTCACCTTCCGGTCTCCTTTCTGCGCGTTTCCGAGCCAGGCGTGGGTTCGGGTGTCGGGGGGCCGTGGCCGTAGACCCGTCGACGCCCTTGCGTACGGAATCCTGGTGGTCGTCCCCGTCGGATGTCCGCTGCCCGGGGCGAGGTCGGCGTCGATGTCCGGAGGCAGCGGCTGCGCGGAGGCCACGCCGGGCCGTCGGGCGTACCGGATCAAGGAGCGCCGGTCAGAGGGCGGCCAGGGCCGGGCGGCCGTCGCGTAACTCGTAGGAGCGGCCGCCGAAGCGTCGCCGCAGCAGCCGGTCGTGGGAGACGACGACCAGGGCGCCGGGCCATGCCGCCAGCGCGGCTTCGAGCTCTTCGACGAGGCCGAGCGCCAGGTGGTTGGTGGGTTCATCGAGCAGCAGCAGGTCCGCCGGGCGGGCCAGCAGCCGGGCCAGCGCGAGCCGGCGCCGCTGCCCGGCGGAGAGCGCCCCCACGGGGACATCGAGGTCGCGTTCGCGGAACAGGCCGAAGGACAGCAGCAGGGCGGTGTGCTCCTCCACGTCCCCGGCCAGCCCACGGCGGAACGCCGAGAGCAGCGGTTCGGCGGGGCGGGAGACCGGTATTTCCTGCGCGAGATAGCTGGTCCGGCCTCGGCGCCGCACCGTACCGCTGTCCGGTGTGGTGACCCCCGCCAGCACCCGGAGCAGCGTGGTCTTGCCCGCTCCGTTGGCACCGTGGATCAGCACACGTTCGCCGGCGGCAACGGTGAGGGAGTCCACCGCGAGCCGGTCCCCCACCCGCACTCCGTCGAGCCGGACGAGGGTGCCCTCGGCCTCGCCGGCGTCAGGCACGGCACGGAACCGGAGCGGGTCGGGAGGCCTGGGAACGGGCTCTTCCCGGAGCCTGCGCAGCCGTTCCCGGGCGTTGCGCACCCGGCCGGCCACAGAGGCCTGGACACGGCCCTTGGCCCGGTCGCACGCCATCTTGTTGCCGTCCTTCATGGCTCGGCCCTGAGCGACGTTCCGCGCCGCGCCCCCGGCGAAGTCGGTGAGCTGTGCGATCTGTGCGCACCACTGGGCATGGTCCTGCTCCCAGCGCCGGCGGGCGGCGGCCTGGGCCGCGAGGAAGGTGCCGTAACCGCCGCCGTAGCGGACCAGGGTCCGTCGGTCGGCATCGACCTCGACCAGTGCCGTGGCGATGCGCTGGAGGAAGAGCCGGTCGTGCGAGACGGCGAGGACCGTGCCCCGGTGGGCGAGCAGGGCGCCTTCCAGCCAGTCCAGGGCGGTGACGTCGAGGTGGTTGGTGGGTTCGTCGAGAAGCATGACCTCGGGGGCCGCGGCGATCAGGCAGGCAATCCCCAGCCGGGCCTGCTCGCCCCCGGAGAGACTGCCGAGCAGCCGGTCGTGACCCAGCTGCGCCAGCCCCAGGGCGTGCAGTGCCCGGACGACGCGGGCGTCGGCTTCATAGCCGCCGCGCAGCTCGAAGAGGGTGAGCAGATCGCCGTACTCCTCCAGCCCGCTGGGCGTGGCCCGGTCGAGCCCGCGCTCCAGGGAGCGGAGTCGGCGCTCCATATCCCTGAGGTCCGCCAGAGCGGCGTCGATCGCATCCTGGACGGTGCGGTCCGGCGGAAGGTCCGGGGTCTGGCCCAGGTAGCCGATGCCACCGTCGGCCCGGAGCACCACCTGGCCTTCATCGGGCTGCTCGGCACCTGCGACGATGCGGAGCAGTGTCGACTTCCCGGCACCGTTCTCCCCCACGATCCCGACGCGTTCGCCGGGGCGCACCGACAAAGAGACGCCGTCGAGCAGCACGTGGTCACCGTAGGACTGGGTGATGTCATGCAAGGAAATCTGAGTGGTCACACATCCCCCCGAAGTAAATGCAACCTTCGTCGCATTACGATGATGATGACAGACGGAATCCGCTAACGCAACTGGAGTAGCAATTGTCTGACGAGACGGTGCCCGACCGCGGTCGCGAGAGCGGCGGTACCGCACCCTCCCCCGGCACCCGCCGCCCCGGCGGCCGCACCGCCCGCACCCGCGCCGCCGTCCGCGACGCCGTGCTGGCCGGCCTCACCGAGCACGGCTATCCCGGCCTGACCGTCGAATATGTCGCCGCCCACTCCGGCGTGCACAAGACCACGCTCTACCGGCGCTGGAAGGACATCGAGGGCCTGGTGGCGGACGCTCTGGATCTTGCGGGCGAAGACAGCTGGGTCCCGCCCGACACCGGGTCCCTGGAGGGCGATCTGCGTGCCCTGGCCCAAGAGGTCGTCGTTTCGTTCACCGACCCGGCGGTGGCCGCGTCGGGCTCCGCGATGATCGCCGCCGCCTTTCAGTCGGAGCGGGCGGCCGACGCCCTGCGCGACTACTACACCGAGCGGTTCGCGCGCTGCGAGGCCCTCGTCGAACGCGCCGTGCGACGCGGGGAGTTGGCAGCGGACCCGGACGCCGCCGCGGAAGCCGGCGCCGCCCACTGCGGCATCGACGCCGGAGCGCTCGTCCGCTCCGTCTCCGCGCCGTTGTTCTTCCGCCTGTTCATCACCCGGGAGCCGGTCGACGACACCGTCGCCGAGCAGGCCGTGGCGGCCACACTGGCGGCCGCCCACGCCGGGGCGTTCACGGTCGCCGGCCGGGCGGACGCCTCCTCCGGAGCAAGCTCCTGACCGCGCCGACCCTCACACCGTCCACGACGGTTCGAGCTGCACCACATCCCCCGCGATGGCCCGGACATCCGCGGCTATCTGGGCACGGAGCGCCAGCCGCTCCACCCGCTCGGGCCGGTACTTCCCCCGCTCGGCCGCCGACTGCCACATCGACAGCACCAGGAACTCCTCCCCCGGTGCCCGCCCCAGCATCCCCCGCAGCATGCCCGGCGAACCCGCCATCGCCGGGTTCCAGACCTTCTCCTGCATCAGCATGAAGTGATCCACCCGGTCCTGGCGCACCTGGCAGTGTGCCAGCCGCAGGACATCCACATCGCCGAACGACGGGCGGAAGCCCACCTTCACATCAAACTCGTGCTCGAACAGCCGGACTTGGGCGTCCTTGTACGTGCCGACCTGGGAAGCCGCCAGCCGGTCGTGCGAGCGCGCCATGAAGGAGTCGTAGAACGCCCGGCTCTCCCAGAAGGCGACCAGATGCGCGACGCCCGGCCGCCCCCGGCTCCACCCCCCGCCCTGCCCTCGGAACCCCGGCTCACCCAGCAGCCCCGCCCATTTCCGCTGCCCCCGCTCGAACCCTCGACGGTCCACGACGGTGAGGCGAATCCACTTGACCAGCACCGCGCCATCGTACGGCCCAAGGACGGACCGGGATCACTGCGCGTCACATTCGCACCACCCCGAACTTCCTTACGGGCGCGGATCGATGGGCGTGCGGACACCGAGCCGCCGCTCCACGGCCTCGGCCGCCGCCAGGCACAGGTCCTCCCGGTAGGAGCGCCCGATCAGTTGCACTCCGTACGGGAGCCCGTCCGCCACCCCGGTGGGGACGGCCACCGCGGGCACCCCGACGAAGCTGGTCGCGGTGCACAGCCGCATCGCGTGCTGCACCCGCCGATGGCTCTCCTCGTCCCGTAGCTCCTCCCCCGGAGCGAACGGCGGATCGGTGAACACCGGCCCCAGGACCAGCGGATACTCGTCCAGAAAGGCCGCCCAGTCCCGCTGGATGCCCAGCCGCACCCCGGTCAGCCGCAGATACTCCGGCAGCTCCACGGGCGCCGACCTCGCCATCCCCCACTCGACATAGCGATGGCCGCCCTCCCCGAGCAGCGGTTTGACGGCGGGCCAGGTGGTGGCGAACTCCGTGAGCGTCATCCGGGCGTAGACGTCGAGGGCGTCGTCCAGCCGCGGTACGTCCGCCACTTCGCGCACCTCGTACCCCGCCTCCCGCAGTGCGTCCGCCGCGCTCTCCACGGCCCGGCGCACCGCGGGATGCACCCCGCCACCTCCGGGATCAGCCACCATCGCCACCTTGAGGCGACGCCCCGGCGGCGCCCCATAGGGCGGCACCGGCACAGCCCGCGGGTCGCGCGGATCGGCCCCGGCCAGCACCTCGTACGCGAGCCGCAGATCATCGACCGTACGGGCCAGCGGGCCGTCGACCACGAGGAACTGGGCGGCGAGGGAGGGGTCGTCCGGGCCGATGCGGTGATCGGCGGCGAACCGCCCGTAGGTCGGCTGCAGACCCGCGACGCCACAGAAGGACGCGGGTATGCGGACCGAGCCCCCGGAGTCGTTGCCGAGTCCGAGCGGGGCCATGCCGCTCGCCACGGCCGCGCCGTCGCCGCCACTACTGCCGCCCGGAGTGACCGCGGCACTCCAGGGGTTCACGGTGTCGCCGAACAACTCACTGCGGGTATGGATGCCGGCCAGGATGAGCGTCGGCATGTTGCTGTGCCCCACGGGGATACCGCCCGCCGCGCGCAGACGCGCCACCGGGGGCGCATCGGAGTGCGCGACAAAGTCACGGAAGTGCTCCACGCCGTAGGTCGTGGGCACCCCTTCGATGGCCGTGGTCTCCTTGACGGTGAACGGCACCCCGGCCAGCGGCCCCAGCTCCACACCCGCCGCCCGCCCGCGGTCGACCTCCGCCGCCTCGCCCCGCGCCCGTTCGGCGAGCAGCTGGGTGACGGCATTGACGGCCGGGTTGACCTCGGCGATCCGCTCCAGATGCGCCTCGACCAGCTCCACCGCCGACACCTCACCGGTGCGTACCGCCGCCGCCTGGGCGCGGGCCGTCATCTTCCACAGCGCGTCGCGCATGTCCTCCCCTTCCCGTGGCCTCAGCCGGCCCTCCCGTGGGCCGCCAGGACCGTTCCCGATCGTTCCGATGCAGTTGCATCGGTTCGGCATCGTAGCCTTGTTGCCGATACACACGCATCGAATAACTGGAGTACGGGGCATGCCCAAACAGGTCGACCACGAGAGCCGGCGCCGCCAGATCGCCGAGGCGGTGTGCCAACTCGCCGACGAGAGCGGCCTGGAGGGCGTCACGCTCCGCGATGTGGCGGCCCGCGCGCAGGTCTCCATGGGCGCCGTCCAGCGCTGCTTCCGCACCAAGGAGGAGATGCTGGTCTTCGCGCTCGGCCACATCGGCGAACGGGTCACCGCCCGGGTCTCGGCCCGGCTGGCCGCCTCGCCCGCCCAGTCGGCCCGCACGGCGCTGGGGCACGCCACGACGGAGGTGTCACTCCTCCAGGAGGAACATCGCGCCGAGGCGCGGGTCTGGCTGGCCTTCGTGGCGCAGGCCGCCGTCAGTCCGCCCCTGGCCGGAATTCTGCGTACCAACTACGCCGATCTACAGACGGTGTTCGCAGGGCTGATCGCCGAGGCCTCCGACACCCCCGGCCCGGACCGCGCGGCCCGCACCCTCCTCGCCCTGGCCGACGGCCTCACCACCCATGTCCTGATCGGCCACCTCTCCCCCGCCGAGGCGCTGGACGTACTGGACGGTCAGCTCAACAGCCTCTGGGACGAACGGACAAGCTGAGCCGCATCCGACGACCCCATTGGCCGGACGGCACTTTCCAGCCACCCGAGCCGGAGACAAACCACGGATGACCAGGGGCAGTTCACCCCGCCCACGGGCCGTGAGGCGTGGCACGATGGACAGCCAACGGGAAGCCCTGGGGAGTCGCCCGCCTGCCCGCGCAGGCCACGCCACGCCCCCGGGAGATGACGGGAGGGAAGTCCGGTGAGCACGCTCAGCAAAGGAATCGAGAAGGTCGAGGTAACGCTCAAGTGGGACCCGAGCCCCCTCGGGACGCCGGACAATGATCTCGACATCGTCGCGGCCACCTATACGGCCGACGCGCCGCACGGCGAGCCCGCCTATCTGGTGCACTTCGACAGCCGGTCGCCGGACGGGACCATCACCCTCAACCGGGACAGCAGGACCGGCCAGGGGTTCGGCTTCGACGAGATCATGACGCTGGAGCTGGACCGGCTGGCCGAGACCTACACCCGGGTGATCGTGGGGGTGGCCATCCAGCAGGCCGAGGGCCGCAAGGTCTTCGGCGATATCGCGAACACCGCCGTCCGGATCCGCGAGGGGTACACCGATCTGACGGAGCACGACTTCACCGAGGTCGCGGGGGCAACTGCGGCGACGGTCGCCGAATTCACCCGGGACGAGGGAGGGCAGTGGCGCTTCCGCTCGGGCCTCCGGGGGTTCGACACCGACCCCCACGCGTTCACCTCGGAAATGGGCCGCTGACGGGCAAACGGCGCGCGGACGGCGCTGAGCCCGAGGGCAGCAGCGAGGGGGAGGTGGCCAGGTGCCGCCTCCCCCGTTGCCATGCCCGCGCCGTCAGTCGCCCGCCCGTTTGCGGCGGCGGTGCGCCGCCACCCGCTCCCGCGTGGCACAGGCCGTCGAGCAGTAACGGCGGGCGCTCCCGGGGCCGGTGCCCAGATAGAGCGTGCCGCAGCGGGCGGACGCGCACTCCCCCCAGGGGGCCCGGCCGTATGTGGTGAGAATCTGGGCCAGCGCCAGGGCACCGGACGCCAGGAACCAGTCCGCCCAGTCGGCGTCGTCACCACGGTCGACATGGAGATGCCAGGCGTGCCCGCCGTGCCGTGACAGGTGCGGACGGGCGCCGCACTCCGCCAGCAGCGCATTGATGGCGTGGGCGGCCAGGTCCGTATCGGACTCGGCCAGGAGCGCGGCCAGCCGGGCGGCGGCCGCCCGCAGGCGCACGGCATCGTCCGGCGAAAACGCCTGCTCCGTAAGGTCTTCCGGGCTCTCCCCATGGCGCGCGAGCAGCTCGGCCAGTGCGCCCCGCGGAAGACCGGGGTCCGCACGCACCGCGTTCGCCAGCTCGATCAGCCGCTCAGCGGGCCGAAAGCCGCGCCGCGGCAGCGTCTCATCCTTCACAACCGGCCTCTCTTCGCGCCCCGTTGCCCATGGGCCACGCACTCTCCACAACAGAGTAACGTCTTATCTAAATAAGCCGTTACGGCTCTGCCCGTCCTTCCGGAGATGCGTATGCCGCGACGCCCAGCCACACCAGGGACACGCTCAGGATTACCGCTCTATCTGGCCACGGCCTTCTGCGCCCGCCTGGCAGAGGAGGGCATGGCCGTGGCGGTGGTGCTGCTGGCCTTGCAGCGCTCCGGGAGCGCGGGGCAGGGCGCGTTCGTCCTCACCGCCTGGATGGCGCCGCACGTGATCGCCGCTCCCCTGGTCGGCACCCTCGTCTCCCGTATGCGGCGTCCCCGGCTCTGCTACCTCGGCGCCCTGGGCGGATTTGCCGTAGCCATCGCCGTGCTGGCGACGAGTGTGGTGCGGGCGCCCGCACCGGTAACCCTCGCCGTCGCCCTGGTCGGCGGCAGTTTCGGGCCGGTGGTCTCCGGAGGACTGTCCAGCCTGATCACCGGGTTGCTGCCGGCGGGCGGACCGCGTGAGCGTGCCTACGCACTGGATGCGGCGGTCTACAACGCCGCGTCGGTGGCGGGTCCCGCCGTGGCCGGCCTCGCGGCCGCGGAGGCGTCGCCCGGCGCGGCGATGCTGTTGCTCGCCGGGGCGGCGGCCACCGCGGCGGCACTGGCCACCGGACTGTCGTACGGGCGCGCCCAACCAGCCGCGGCGGACAACGCCCCCGCCGGCACGCTGCGCGCCGATCTGGCCGCGGGCCTGGCGGCCGTCTGGCGCATCCGCGCGCTGCGCGCCCTCACCGCGGGCACCTGTCTGGCCTTCGTCGGCGTGGGCGGCTTGACCACCACCACGGTGCTGCTCGCCGGCCACCGGGGGCACCCCGGGGCGGGCGGCATCCTGATGACCGCGTTCGCGCTGGGTGCGCTCGCCGGTTCGCTGGCCGTGGCCCGATGGCGACCGCCGCTGTCCGATCCGCGCCTGGCCACCTTTGCCCTGTGCGGCACCGGTGTCGCGCTCGCCGCCGCCGCGCTCCCGGTGTCGCCGACGGCCACCACGGCGCTGTTCGTCCTCGCCGGGCTGTGCGACGGTCCGCTGCTGACCGCGACCCTGCGCCTGCGGGCCGCGCACGCCCCGCCGCCGGTCCGTGCGCAGGTCTTCACCCTGGGGGCGGGCCTCAAGATCACGGCAGCGGCCTGCGGAGCCACCCTCGTCGGTGCGGCCGCCACACTGCCGCCGCCCCTGTTGCTGCTCGGGATCGCCGCCGTCCACCTGGCCGCGGCGCTCCTCTACACCCTGGTCCGTCCCCGGGAGGAGGGCCCCGGCGGCGCGGCATGCCCACGGGCCCCGCTGCCGGACGCCCAGGTCCTCCCGTAGAGGGCCACCGGCGAGAGGTTGCCTCAATGGGTGGCGGCCGCTCGGGCCATGCCCGTCCCCGTGCCGCAAGACGCCGAAGAGGGTGCCGACCGATGGTCGACACCCTCTCTCAGGTGCGGTGCGGCGCCCTCAGCGGCAGTTGCTCAAGGCCGCGTCGGACGCCGTTCCGTGCGCGGTCAGCTGCAACCGCTGGTCGATCCGCAGCCCTCGCACAGGTAGCAGCTGCCGGCCCGCTGCATCTTCGTCCCGCAGGAGAAGCACAGGGGGGCATCGGCGTTGATGCCCAGCTGCATCTCGACGAGTTCGGCGTTGGTGTGCGCCTGCTTGGGGGCCGGGGCGGCGGCCTCCTCGACGATCTTCGCCGCCGGGGTGGACTCGTTCACCGACTCCGTCTGGCGCGGCGCCGACTGGGCCAGGCCCTCGACGTCGACCTCGTCATCGGACGGCTCGTACGAACCGGTCTCCAGGTGGCGCGTGCGCTCCTCCACGGAGTGGATGCCGAGCGCCGAGCGGGTCTCGAACGGCAGGAAGTCCAGCGCCAGGCGACGGAAGATGTAGTCGACGATCGACTGGGCCATCCGCACGTCCGGGTCGTCCGTCATACCGGCCGGCTCGAAGCGCATGTTGGTGAACTTCGAGACGTAGGTCTCCAGCGGCACGCCGTACTGGAGGCCCACCGACACCGCGATGGAGAAGGCGTCCATCATGCCCGCGAGGGTCGAGCCCTGCTTGGACATCTTCAGGAAGACCTCACCGAGACCGTCGTCCGGGTAGGAGTTGGCGGTCATGTAGCCCTCGGCGCCGCCGACCGTGAAGGAGGTGGTGATGCCGGGACGGCCCTTGGGGAGGCGCTTGCGCACCGGGCGGTACTCGACGACCTTCTTCTCGGCGACCGGCTCGGCCTTCTTCTCCTCCTCCTTCTTCTTGGCGGAAAGAGGCTGGCCGACCTTGCAGTTGTCGCGGTAGATCGCCAGCGCCTTCAGGCCGAGCTTCCAGCCCTGGAAGTAGACGTCCTCGATCTCCTCGACGGTGGCCGTCTCCGGGACGTTGACCGTCTTGGAGATCGCACCGGAGAGGAAGGGCTGCGCGGCCGCCATCATGCGCACATGGCCCATGGCGGAGATCGAGCGCGCGCCCATGGCGCAGTCGAAGACCTCGTAGTGCTCGGCCTTCAGGGCCGGGGCGTCGAGGACATTGCCGTGGTCGGCGATGTGGGCGACGATCGCCTCGATCTGCTCGGGCTGGTAGCCGAGCCGCTTGAGCGCCTTGGGGACCGTGTTGTTCACGATCTGCATGGAGCCGCCGCCGACCAGCTTCTTGAACTTGACCAGCGCCAGGTCCGGCTCGACTCCCGTGGTGTCGCAGTCCATCATCAGGCCGATGGTGCCGGTCGGCGCGAGCACCGACGCCTGGGCGTTGCGGAAGCCGTTCTTCTCGCCGAGCCGCAGCACGTCCTGCCAGGCCTCGGTCGCCGCGGCCCACACCGGGGTGTCCAGGTCGTCCATGCGCACGGCGCTGCCGTTGGCGTCCGAGTGCTGCTTCATGACGCGCTTGTGGGCGTCGGCGTTACGGGCGTAGCCGTCGTACGGGCCGACGACCGCGGCCAGTTCGGCCGAGCGCCGGTAGGAGGTGCCCGTCATCAGGGAGGTGATGGCACCGGCCAGCGCGCGGCCGCCGTCGGAGTCGTAGGCGTGGCCGGTGGCCATCAGCAGGGCGCCGAGGTTGGCGTAGCCGATGCCCAGCTGGCGGTAGGCGCGGGTGGTCTCGCCGATCTTCTCGGTCGGGAAGTCGGCGAAGCAGATGGAGATGTCCATCGCGGTGATGACCAGCTCGACGACCTTGGCGAAGCGCTCGGCGTCGAAGGACTGGTTGCCCAGGTCGTCGTCGCGCAGGAACTTCAGGAGGTTGAGCGAGGCGAGGTTGCACGAGGAGTTGTCCAGGTGCATGTACTCGCTGCACGGGTTGGACGCGGTGATCCGGCCCGACTCCGGCGAGGTGTGCCAGTGGTTGATGGTGTCGTCGTACTGGATGCCGGGGTCGGCGCACGCCCAGGCCGCCTCCGCCATCTTGCGGAAGAGCCCCTTGGCGTCGATCTCCTCGATGACCTCACCGGTCATCCGGCCGCGCAGCCCGAACTTCGAGCCGCCCTCGACGGCCTTCATGAACTCGTCGTTCACCCGGACCGAGTTGTTGGCGTTCTGGTACTGGACGGACGTGATGTCGTCGCCGCCCAGGTCCATGTCGAAGCCCGCGTCGCGCAGCGCGCGGACCTTCTCCTCCTCCTTCACCTTGGTCTCGATGAAGGCCTCGACGTCCGGGTGGTCGACATCCAGGACGACCATCTTGGCCGCACGGCGGGTGGCGCCGCCCGACTTGATCGTTCCGGCGGACGCGTCGGCGCCGCGCATGAAGGAGACCGGGCCGGAGGCGTTGCCACCGGAGGAGAGCAGCTCCTTGGAGGAGCGGATACGGGAGAGGTTCAGACCGGCACCGGAGCCGCCCTTGAAGATCATCCCCTCTTCCTTGTACCAGTCGAGGATCGACTCCATGGAGTCGTCGACGGAGAGGATGAAGCAGGCGCTGACCTGCTGCGGCTGCTGGGTGCCGACGTTGAACCACACCGGCGAGTTGAAGCTGAAGACCTGGTGGAGCAGGGCGTACGCCAGCTCGTGCTCAAAGATCTCGGCGTCCGCCGGGGAGGCGAAGTAACCGTTCTCCTCGCCGCTCTTCCGGTACGTCTTGACCACTCGGTCGATGAGCTGCTTGAGGC
This sequence comes from Streptomyces platensis, assembly GCF_008704855.1. Lineage (NCBI taxonomy): Bacteria > Bacillati > Actinomycetota > Actinomycetes > Kitasatosporales > Streptomycetaceae > Streptomyces > Streptomyces platensis. The sequence continues at coordinate 6,465,363 of NZ_CP023691.1, read as the reverse complement.
TCGACTCACGGGTCGGGGAACCCACCGCGCCACGGAAGTACTTGCTCGTGACGATGTTGACCGCGTTCACCGACCAGAAGTCGGGGAACTCGACGCCACGCTGCTCGAAGTTCACCGAGCCGTCGCGCCAGTTGGTCATGACGACGTCACGAGACGCCCACTCCACCTCGTCGTACGGATGCACGCCGGGTGTGGTGTGGATGCGCTCGATACGCAGACCCTTGCTCGCCTTGCTGCCCTTGGCGCGGGAGCCTCGTGCCGGGCCGCTCGTCGTCTCTGTCATGCCGCCTCCCTGTATACGGGCAAACGCCCATATGTGCGCACGCATTCCGTGGCACGGTGTATGTCTTTCAGCGACCGGGACGCCCTGCTCTCGCCCCGGTACAGGTCCTGGATGTTCGCCGAACTCAGTCGGCGGCGGTGGCGGGCACGGGGACGGCCGGGCCGCCGGCCTCCCCCTCGGTCCCGCATTCCTGCCCGGGCGGCCCCTGCTCGCGCTGCTCCCGCAGCTCGGCGATGGCCGCCTCGAAGTCGTCAAGCGAGTCGAAGGCCCGGTAGACGGAGGCGAAGCGCAGGTACGCGACCAGGTCGAGTTCCTGCAACGGCCCCAGTATGGCGAGCCCGACGTCATGGGTGGACAGCTCGGCACTGCCGGTGGCGCGCACCGCCTCCTCGACCCGCTGGCCGAGCTTGGCGAGGGCGTCCTCGGTGACCGGCCGGCCCTGGCACGCCTTGCGCACTCCCGCGATGACCTTGTTGCGGCTGAAGGGCTCGGTGACCCCGCTCCGCTTGATCACCATCAGTGACGCCGTTTCGATGGTCGTGAAACGGCGGGAGCAGTCGGGGCACTGGCGGCGCCGACGGATCGCCGTCCCGTCATCGGTGGTGCGGCTGTCGACGACCCGGCTGTCCGGGTGCCTACAGAAGGGGCAGTGCATGGCTCCACCCTCCTCACCCTGTGATATACGGACGTACGTACGCCAACGAGCCCCGCGTACCGCGACAGACCTCTGACCGGTCCGTACGGGCCCTTCGGAGCAGTCACCAGCATAGGCGATTCCCGACCCCCTGAGGGACCAGGCACCACAACTTCTGGGTGACCGAACGCATTCAACCACTAGATGTGGTGTCGGCCCGCTTACATCTGCCTACCGCGTGTCGCGGTGGAGGCGGGCCGGGCGGTCGCCCATGAGAGTACGGGAAGCCACCCGGCCGGCGGTGCGGCGGGGCCGGGATGACAGAATCGACCGGTCGGGACGGCCGGCCACCGACGCCCTCGCAGACGACGGTCCGGCCCGCCGCCCGGCCGCAAAACCCGGCGCACGCAGTCCGCTGCGGGACCGGAATGCCGCTCGGCCATACACCTAGCCACTCGATCCGGGTAGGCAATAGCCGAATATTTCACTCGAACGTGTGTTTGGCGCAACCTTTCGAAAGCAACTACCGTTGGCTAACTAGGGAGAACATTTCGAGAGGGGCCGACGTGACCACCACCGCAGACAGCGCGACCATCACCGCACAAAGCCACTCCCAGAGCCGGTTCGAGCACCCGCAGAAGGCACAGCGGCCGATGGACGACGCCACGTTGGACTCCGAAGAGCAAAAGCCCCCCCGCGCCCTGCCCGGCCGGCCCCCAGGGATCCGCGCCGACAGCTCGGGGCTCACCGACCGCCAGCGCCGGGTGATCGAGGTGATCCGCGATTCCGTGCAGCGGCGCGGCTACCCGCCGTCCATGCGCGAGATCGGCCAGGCCGTCGGCCTGTCCAGCACCTCGTCCGTCGCCCACCAGCTCATGGCGCTCGAACGCAAGGGCTTCCTGCGGCGCGACCCGCACCGCCCCCGGGCGTACGAGGTCCGCGGCTCGGACCAGACCAGCACCGCCGCGACGGAGACCGCGGGCAAGCCCGCCGCGTCCTATGTCCCGCTGGTCGGCCGGATCGCCGCCGGTGGCCCGATCCTCGCCGAGGAGTCGGTCGAGGACGTCTTCCCGCTCCCCCGCCAGCTCGTCGGCGACGGCGAACTATTCGTGCTGAAGGTCGTCGGCGACTCCATGATCGAGGCCGCCATCTGCGACGGCGACTGGGTCACGGTCCGCCGCCAGCCGGTCGCCGAGAACGGTGACATCGTCGCCGCGATGCTGGACGGCGAAGCCACCGTCAAGCGCTTCAAGCGCGAGGACGGCCATGTGTGGCTGCTGCCGCACAACTCCGCGTACCAGCCGATCCCCGGCGACGAGGCGACCATCCTCGGCAAGGTGGTGGCGGTACTGCGCCGCGTCTGACCCACCCCTCACGACCGAGCCCCGGAACCACTGCGCCGGTTCCGGGGCTCTGTTTGTGCGCCTGAGCCGGCGCCGCTTTCGCGGATGGGGTTGCTGTCCGGTGGGGGTTGCTCAATTGAGGCTTGCGGCGCAAGACCCCCCGGGTGGTGCGCCGTCTAGGCGTCGGCCTGTGGGGTCTTTGCTGCTGCGTCGATGGCGGCCAGGGAGCGGCGGACCTGGTTGCGGTCGGTGGTGTACCAGAACTCGGGCATCGACTTGCGGAGGAAGGAACCGTAGCGGGCCCGCTCCACCCTGGGGTCGAGAACGGCGACCACCCCGCGGTCGCCGGTGGCGCGGACCAGACGGCCGGCGCCCTGGGCCATCAGCAGGGCCGCATGAGTCGCCGCGACCGCCATGAAGCCATTGCCGCCGGCCTCCTCCACGGCCTTCTGCCGGGCGCTCATCAGCGGATCGTCCGGACGCGGGAACGGCACCCGGTCCATCACCACCAGCTGGCAGTTCGCCCCCGGCACATCGACGCCCTGCCAGAGGGACAGCGTGCCGAACAGGCAGGTACGGGCGTCCTCGGCGAAGGTGCGGATCAGCTCGCCGAGGGTCTCCTCGCCCTGGAGGAGGATCGGCAGATCCAGCCGGCCGCGCAGCTCCTCCGCGGCGGCCTGGGCGGCGCGCATGGAGGAGAAGAGGCCGAGGGTGCGGCCGCCCGCCGCCTCGATCAGCTCGGTGAGCTCATCGAGCATGTCCGTACGGCTGCCCTCCCGGCCCGGCTGGGCCAGATGCTTGGCGACGTACAGGATGCCCTGCTTCGAGTAGTCGAAGGGGGAGCCGACATCGAGGCCCTTCCAGAGCGGGACGTCCTCGCCCTCCGTGCCCTCGGGGGCCAGCCCCAGGGAGGCGGCGACCCCGTTGAAGTCGCCGCCCAGTTTGAGGGTGGCGGAGGTGAGGGTCACCGAGCGGTCGTCGAAGAGCTTCTCGCGCAGCAGGCCCGAGACGGACAGCGGCGCCACCCGGAGGGACGCGCCGAAGCGGTCATGGCGCTCGTACCAGACCACGTCGTACTCGGAGCCGTTCGCGATGCGCTCGGCGACGGCGTGGACGTTCTCCAGCGAGGCGAGGGCCTGCTTGCGGACGGCGTCCTCGTCCTGGACCGACTTGTCGCGGGTCGAACCGAGCGCCGAGATGACCGTACGGGCCGCGTCCCGCAGCGCCATCAGGCAGTAGCCCAGATCCTCGGGGATCTCCTCCAGGCGGCCGGGCAGGGCCAGCTCCATGAGGCGTTCGAAGGTCTCCGACGCCGTCTGGAGCTGGTCCGCGGCCTTCTCGTTGACGAGCTTGGCGGCCCGGCGGACGGCGCGGTTGACCTGGCCGGGGGTGAGCTCGCCGGTGGCGACGCCGGTGACCCGGGAGACCAGCTCATGGGCCTCGTCGATGATCAGGACCTCGTGCTGCGGGAGGACCGGGGCGCCCTCGATGGCGTCGATGGCGAGCAGCGCGTGGTTGGTGACGACCACGTCGGCGAGCTTGGCGCGCTCCCTGGCGGCCTCGGCGAAGCACTCCGCCCCGTACGCACACTTCGAGGCACCCAGGCACTCCCGGGAGGAGACCGAGACCTGGCCCCAGGCGCGGTCGGAGACCCCGGGGGTCAGCGCGTCGCGGTCGCCGGTCTCGGTCTCGTCCGCCCAGTCGCGCAGTCGCAGCAGGTCCTTGCCGAGCTTGCTGGTGGGCGTCGCCTGCTCGAACACGTCGAAGAGGCCGTCCTCCTCTTCCTGCGGGACACCCTCATGGAGGCGGTGCAGACACAGGTAGTTCGAGCGGCCCTTGAGCATGGCGAATTCCGGGCGGCGGCGCAGCAGCGGATGCAGGGCCTCGACCGTCCGCGGCAGATCGCGCTCCACGAGCTGGCGCTGGAGCGCCAGGGTGGCCGTGGCGACCACCACTCTCTCGCCATGGGCGAGCGCCGGGACCAGATAGCCGAGGGACTTGCCGGTGCCGGTGCCGGCCTGCACCAGCAGGTGGGCCTGGTCGTCCACGGCCTCGGCGACGGCCTCGGCCATCGCCACCTGGCCGGGGCGCTCGGTGCCGCCGACGGCGGTGACGGCGGCGTGCAGCAGATCGGGGAGGGAGGGCTTTGTCATAGCGCTGCAAGCCTACGCGGGACCACTGACAGCCGGGTCCGTCACGGCATGTGGAGCGGATTGGGGACGGTGCCGTGCACGGCCGCGTGCGGGCGGTCGGTGCGGTCCCGGTAACCGTCCACATGCAGACGGTTGCGGTTCAGACACAGCCGCTCGATCCGCGGGGTGAGCAGGTCGAAGGTCTCGTGCCGCTCCTTGAGAGCGGGGAAACGTTCGTGGTGGCGCAGGATCTCCGCCCGTACGAGTGACCAGAACTCGGCCTCGGGCACGCCCAGTTGGTCCGCGCACAGCGGCGCGAGGTAGCGGAAGACGCCGACGAACAGGCCGGAGTGGATGAACTGGGTGAGGAAGGCGGGCGGTTCGGTCAGCAGCACCGCCCGTACGTCGTCCGGCATGGAGTCGTGCTCAGAGAGCGGCACGGAGCTGGTGTTGACGTCGTCGACGAAGTCCTTGACCGCGAGGCGGGTGGGGACGTCGTGCTCGTCGAAGACGACGATGGCGTTCTCGCCGTGCGGGGAGAAGACCGTGCCGTATTGGTAGAGGAAGTGCAGCAGCGGCGGCAGCAGCGCGGCGAACAGCCGGGCCAGCCAGGCGCGCGGGGCCAGCCCCGAGCGGCGCACCAGCTCCGCGGTCAGGGCCCGGCCCCGGGAATCGGTCTGCAACAGCGCGGCCAGGGTGCGGGCGCGTTCGCCGGGGTCCAGCTGGCCGCTGACGGGCTCGCGCCAGATACAGCCGAGCAGCTCCTTGAACTGGTACGGGACGCCGGGCAGCCGGTCGTAGAGGGGGTGCTCGACAGTGACGGACGCGGTCTCACCGAGCAGGATCACCCGGGTCTCGTCGCGCAGATACGGGTCGGCGTCGCGCAGGCCGTGGACCCAGCGGGTGACGGCGGGCGCGGCGAGGGTGCGCTCGGTGGGCAGGCCGCGCCAGACGAGGGTGTTGAGGATGGACAGCGGCAGCTTGACCGTCCGGGCCTCGGGCCGGCTGAGGTTGAGGAAGGTGCGGATCGACTGCTGCGGCAGGCGGAGGTCGTTGTCAGTGGGCAGCGCGATGATGGATCTGTCCGCGAGTTGCGGGGCGAAGAGCGGGGCGATGGTCTCGTCCCATTGCCAGGGGTGCACGGGGAGATAGAGGTAGTCGGCGGGGTCGAAACCCTCGTCGCGGATGGTGCGGGCGAAGGCGTGCCGGGTGGCGGGGGTGAGTTCCTCGCCGTAGAGACGGTCGGGGGTGGCCAGGGTGGGGATACCGCGGTAGTGGGCGATGCTGTGGTGCGCGGCGAGCCAGGGCAGGCGCCGGGCGGTGCGGGCCTCGGGGGCCCAGGTCGCCGCGTCGGTGGCGGAGAAGCCGAGCCGGCCCTTGTTCGCGACGAGCCAGGGGTGGCCGGTCTGGTGGCCTTCGAGGGAGGCGTAGTCCAGGTCGGCGAGTTCGGCGGCGCCGAGCGCGGTGGCGTCGAGGCGGGTGTCGGCGGCGAGGGTGGCGGTCAGTTCGCGGATGAGGTGGCCGGTGGTGTCGCCGGACAGGCCCAGCACGGTGTCGTGGGCATGCGTGAGGAAGTGGAAGGGGTCGGTGTCCGGGGTGATCGAAGCGGGGTCGACGCGCCAGTGGCCGTAGGCGCCGCGTCGGGCACGGAAGCGGTAGACCAGGGCCTCGGTGACCGGCAGGCGGTATTGCGGGGTGCCGTCGGGGGCGGTGCCGTCGGGCTCGGGGGTGAAAACTTCCTCGTAGGCGAACTCCGCCAGGATCTTGGCGAACAGTCGGCGCGCGGCGTGCTGCCAGGCGCGGTGCGAGGGCTGGGGCTGGGGCTGGGGCTCAGGAGACAAGGCGGGACTCCTCGAAGCGGGACCGCCCCGGCTCGTACGGGGGACAACCGGGGCAGCGTGGTGGACGGCGGACCGGAGCGGGACCGTCGACGGACGGTCCCGGGGTCAGAGCAGGCGGCGGCGGGCGCGGTCGCGGACCATCAACGCCGCGCGTTTCGCGGGCAGTTCGATCTCGTCGGCGCAGCGGAACCCCGCGCTCAGGAAGGCCGCGACGGAGGCGGTGTTGCGCAGATCGGGCTCGGCGACGACCCGGGTGCACTGCGGGCGGTGGTCGAGGATGAGACCGGCGGTGGCACGCAGCAGGGTGCTGCCCAGTCCGCGCCCCCGGTCACCGGCCCCGCCGATGAGCAGGTGGACACCGGTGTCCTGGGGCCGGGCGGCGTAGTGGCGGGCGAGGGGGTCGAGGTCGGCGCGGTAGATCTCCCAGTAGCTCATCGGGACCCCGGCCAGCACCCCCAGGCAGGGCACGCTGCGGCCGTCGCCGTCGAGCTGGCCGCGCAGATGGGCGGCGGTGGTCTCCGGCGGCCCCGCCAGCTCCCAGAAGGCGGCGACGGCCGGATCGTTCATCCAGCCGGTGATCCGGTCGAGATCGCGGTCCGGCCGGACGGGCACGAGCGCGAACGGCCCGGCGGGTGTCTCGGCCGCGCCCCAGCCCGCCAGGTTGTCGAGCAGCGGCCCGGCGGCCGGGGCGTCCGGGGACATCGCCGGCCGCGGACCGTCGTCGGCCCGCGCGCTGCGTTCCGGCGGGTGCTGCCGGCCAAGCGTGTCAGCGGAGCTGAGGCCGGGGTCGGTGGGTGGCACGGCGACGCTCTCCTCTCGTGGCCGCGTGCCGCGTGGCCGTATGGGTCGCGGGGCGCCGGCGCCGGGGACGGGATGCGGGGGTCTGCTGTCGGGGGCCGCGGTGGGCGGCTACGGGGCGAGGGGGTTGGGCAGGGTGACGTAGACGGACTGGGTTTCGACCGGGCCGACGAGTTCGTCCAGGCCGTGCAGCCGGGTCGCCAGGTTGGCCTTGCAGCGCAGGGTGCGGGCGGCGAGCAACTGCTCCGGGAGCGGCGAGCGGTGGGCCCGCGGGGCCGCGGCGGCATCGGCGAGGAACCGGCGGAAGGCGGCGAGCAGGATCTCCTCGCGGACCAGGCGCTGGGAGCCGAAGGCCCCGATGAGGCCGAGGACGTTGTTGATGCCGAGGTAGTAGGCGAAGCGTTCGTCGGTGACGTCGTCGGCGACGAAGGAGTCGCTGGCCGCGCCGATGCCGGGCAGCCGTCGTTCCAGTTCGGCGCGGCGCGAGGTGCGGAAGTAGTAGCCCTGGTTGTCGCGGTAGCGGCCGCCGACCGGCCAGCCGTCAGGGTCCAGCAGCACCACGGTGTTCTGCTGATGGGCTTCCAGCACGATGCCGGCCGTGCCGTCGAGCCACAGCACGGGCCGTACGACCGCTTCGAGGTAGCGCAGGAACCACTCGGTGGCCACCGCGTCCAGGGGGCGGCCGGTGCGGGCGGCGAGCGTGGAGACGAGGTCTTCGAGGCGGGAGCGCACGCCGGAGCGGCCGGGCCAGGGCCGGAGGGAGGTGAGGCCGGCGATGCAGACGGCGTCGTCGGTGGTGCTGAAGGGGTTGTGGCGGATGACGACGTCGAGGCCCTGGACGGGTTCGCCGTCGAAGCCGTCGACGGCGAGATAGGCCGGGTCGCGGACGATGTCGAAGCCGGGGTGGACGGTCTGCCACTGCTTGGCGAGGCCGGTGCGCAGCAGCCGGTGCACCTCGACCCCGCGGGCCAGTTCCTTACGGAGGTTCTCCCGGCGGGAGTTGGTGATGCGCAGCCCGAGGGAGAGCTTGAGCATGGCGTCCGCGTCGGGGCGGTAGACCGTGCGGACGGAGGAGGTGGGGTGCCAGAGCGGGCCGTGGACGCCGAGGTCGTGCAGCAGACCGGCCTCGCGGAGGGCGGTGACATCGGAGCGGTCGGCGAGTTCTCTGGCCTGCCAGGGGTGCAGCGGCAACGGCACGGTGCCGTCCGGGAGTTGGCAGCCGCTCCCCGCGAACTCCCGGGTGAGATGGTCGGCCGGTACGGGCTTGCCGCGTACGGTCCAGGCGGAGTCGGCGGCCAGGACGGAGCGGTGCACGGCCATCCAGTGCAGCGGGAAGGCGCCGCGCAGTTCGGGCGAATAGGCGCGGGTCTCGGCGTCGGAGAGACCTTCGCGGCTCTTGGGTGTGGGGTGCAGCGGGTGGCCGAGGAGGAGGGACTGTTCGGCTTCGAGGAAGAGGGCGCCGTGGTCGTCGGCGGGCCGGGCGCGCCGGTCGGTGAGGAAGGCGGCGACATTGCGGACGGAGTTGGCGACCCGGCCGACGAGTTCGGTGCCGTCGCCGTCCGGTGCCTGCTGCGGCGTGGCGTCCGGTTCCGGCCGCTCCCCGCCGTCCGCCACCCGGTGCTCGCCGCCGTCGGAGGCCCGCCGGTCGCCGTGCGCGGCCTCCCGGCGCAGCATCGCGGCGAGGGTGACGGCGTCCAGCGGGGCGGCACCGGGCGGGGCGCCTTCGAGGGTGGGGGCGCCCAGGCGGTGCCAGCCCGTGGGGGACCAGTAGCGGACGGGGATGATCAGGGCGCTCGCGGCGGCGGCCCGCAGCGGGAGGCGCAGCCGGCCCTCGGCCGGGTGGTGGGTGCCGCTCTCCCGGAGCCAGCAGCGCAGGAGGTGCTCGATGCCCGCGGCGTCGGCGGCGACCGCCGGGTCCGGGTGGTCGAGCGGGTCGTGGTCACCGCGGGCGCGGTCGTGCGGGGCGGCGCCGCCATGGGCGGCCAGTCCGTCCGGGGACTCATAGGACTGCTGGTGGCAGGCCTCGTCCGGGGCCCGCCGCTGCTGGCGCGGTACCGACTCGATGATGCCCGCGCCCTGGTGGGCGGGGATGCGCTCGGCGGGCTGGCCGCCGTCGGGGCCGGGGCGTTCGTTCATGGGGTGGTGCCTCGCAATGTCGTGGGGGACGAGCCCATCGGCCCGGGGGTGGTGCGGACCGCCGCCGTGATGGCGTCGGCCAGGCGGTCGAGGATGGCGTCCGCCTGTTCGTCGGTGATGGTCAGGGGTGGCAGCAGCCGGACGACGGCGGAGTGCCTCCCGCCCAGTTCGACGATCAGGCCGCGGTCCAGGCAGGCGTCCCGGACGGCGGCGGCGAGCTCGGGGGCGGCGGGGCGGCCGCCGGTGGCATCGGCGTCGGCGTCGCGGTCGACGAGTTCGACACCGAGCATCAGGCCGCGGCCGCGGACGTCGCCGATGCAGTCATGAGCGGCGGCGAGGGAGGTGAGCCGGGCGAGCATCCGGGCGCCGAGCTCCCCGGCCCGCCGGTCGAGGCCGTTCGCGCGGACATAGGCGAGGGTGGCGGCGCCGGCGGCCATGGCGAGCTGATTGCCGCGGAACGTGCCGGCGTGCGCGCCGGGCTGCCAGGCGTCCAGTTCCTCGCGGTAGACGATCACGGCGAGCGGCAGGCTGCCGCCGATCGCCTTCGACAGCACGATCACGTCGGGCACGATGCCGCTGTGGTCCACCGCCCAGAAGGCGCCGGTGCGGCCGACCCCGGTCTGCACCTCGTCCACGATCAGCGGGATCTGCCGGGCGGCGGTGATCTCCCGCATCCGCCGCAGCCAGCCGTCCGGTGCGGGGATCACCCCGCCCTCGCCCTGGACGGGTTCCAGGATCATCCCGGCCGGGCTGGGCACCCCGCTCTTGTGGTCGTCGAGGAGGTTCTGGGTCCAGCGCGCGGCGAGTTCGGCTCCGCGCTCGCCGCCGGTCCCGAAGGGGCAGCGGTAGTCGTACGGGTAGGGCAGCCGGACCACGCTGGTGTGCTGCGCTCCCCCGGAGGCGGCCAGCGCCTCCGAGGTCATGCCGTGGTAGGCGCCGGAGAAGGCCATCAGGCCGTCCCGGCCGGTCGCGGTGCGGACGAGTTTGAAGGCGGCCTCGACGGCGTCCGTGCCGGCCGGGCCACAGAACTGGATGCGCGCCTTTTCGGCCAACTCTCCGGGCAGCGTGGCGAAGAGCTCGGTGGTGAAGGCGTCCTTGACGGGTGTGGCCAGGTCGAGGACGTGCAGCGGTGCACCGGAATCGAGGACGCTGCGGATCGCTTCGAGCACCACGGGGTGGTTGTGGCCGAGCGCCAGGGTGCCGGCGCCGGAGAGACAGTCGAGATAGCGCCTGCCGTCGGCGCCCTCGATGGTGAGCCCGCGGGCGCGTACCGGGACGATGGGCAGCGAGCGCGCGTAGGTGCGGGCGGCGGACTCACGCAGGGACTGCCGGCGCAGGATCCCCTCGTGGGCCGGCGCGGCCGGCACGGTTTCGGTCAACGCCACGGCAGTTGTGTCCTCCTGCTGGTGAGCTGCGGAAGGCCGCGGGCCCTGCGGGCGGCCCGGCCGTTCCCCGTCCGTACCAACGACGGCGGCGACGTGGGATCACGGTTGTCGCCAAGATCCTTGGCGGCGTGGAACCGGGTACCCGAGTACCGCCGTCCCCATCGTCACCGGCATAGTGGGGTGTTGCACCGGGATCTTGAGGTTCATGACAAAGAAGGAACCGGCGCAAGATCAGCTCACGTCACACCGGCTCAGTCCGATTCACCAGGGGGAACTCACCCATGCGATCCATACGTCGGCCAGTCCTGGCCGCCGCCGCTCTCACCGCCGTCCTGGCGCTGACCGCCACCGGCTGCGGGCCGGAAGGCGACAACGCGGACGCCAAGCCCACCCAGGCCGCCGGCCAGGAAGCGGGCGGGGGTGACTTCAAGATCCCTCAGGACATCCAGGACAAGCTCAGGGAACACGGCGTCGACCTGGACAAGTGGAAGAACGGCGAGTGGAAGAACTGGGACCGGGACAAGTGGCTCCGGGAAGCCGGGGAGTTCATCAACCCGATCATCAAGGACTTCTGGGACAAGGACAAGATCGACAAGGTCAAGCCGCCCCAGGACCCCAGCAAGCCTGAGGACATCTCCGAGGACCAGGGGAAGACCGACCCCGAGCCGTCCGCCGTCCCGGCGCAGGCCGTCAAGACCCCGTACACCTCCACCGCCCCCGGCGTGGGCCTGCTGCTCTTCAGCACCCCCGAGGGCGATTCGCGCTGCTCCGCCACCGTCGTCAAGGACCCGGCGCACCCCGGTAAGTCCAACCTGGTGTGGACCGCGGCGCACTGTGTGCACGCCGGCAAGAACGGCGGCTGGTACCGCAACATGATGTTCGTGCCGAACTTCAACAAGACCGGTGGTTCCGCCGCTGAGTTGAAGGGCAAGCCCTTCGAGGACCGGGTCCCCTCGGGCAAGTGGTGGGCGGACGACATGGCGACGTCCCAGCAGTGGATCAAGGCCGGCGGCGCGGTTCCGGGTGTCCCGATGGCTCCGTACGACTACGCGCTGATGCATGTGAAGTCCGAGCAGGGCACCGGCGGCAAGTCGCTGGAGGAGATGGCCGGCGGCGCCTACGAGGTCGACTTCAACGCCCCGGCGATGGCCAAGATCCCGAGCCTGACCGCACAGGGCTACCCGGCCGAGCCGCCGTTCGACGGTGCGGCGCAGCAGCAGTGCACCGACAAGCCGACCCGGCTGTCGATGGACGCCAAGAAGCCGACCATGTACCGGATCGGCTGCACCATGACCGGTGGTTCCTCCGGTGGCCCCTGGTTCGCCAAGGACGCGAGCGGCAAGCAGGTGCTGATCTCCAACATGTCGATGGGGCCGCGTCCGGCCCGCTGGTCGGCCGGTCCGCACCTGGGCCCCGAGGCCAAGACCCTCTTCGACAACATGAGCAAGAAGTGGGCGAGCAAGCAGTAGTCGCCTGAGGCGGGTGGTGCCCGGACGGCACCACCCGCTCCGCCCGTGAACAGGACGAAGGCCCGCCCCCGGTCTCCCGGGGGCGGGCCTTCTGTCGCTCTGTACTACTGCGGGCGCGTCAGGCAGCCGGCACGAAAGGCTCGAACTCGGCGGCCAGTTCCGCGTGCACCCGTGCCTTGAGGACCGTGCCCTCGGCGGTGTGCTCCTCGGAGATGACCTCGCCCTCGGCGTGCGCCCGCGAGACCAGGGCGCCCTGGGTGTACGGCACCAGGACATCGATCTCGACCTGCGGCCGGGGCAGTTCCTCGTCGAGCAGTTCCAGCAGCTCCGCCATGCCCTGGCCCGTACGGGCCGAGACCGCGAGGGCGTGCTTCTCGTTGCGCAGCAGTCGCTGGAGCACCAGCGGATCGGCCGCGTCGGCCTTGTTGACCACCACGATCTCGGGCACGTCCGTCGCGCCCACGTCGCGGATCACCTCGCGTACCGCGGCCAGCTGCTCCTCGGGCACCGGGTGCGAGCCGTCGACCACATGCAGGATGAGATCGGACTCGCCGACCTCCTCCATCGTGGAGCGGAAGGCCTCGACGAGGTGGTGCGGGAGGTGGCGGACGAAGCCGACGGTGTCGGCGAGGGTGTAGAGCCGTCCGCTGGGGGTCTCGGCCCGCCGGACGGTCGGGTCCAGGGTGGCGAACAGGGCGTTCTCCACCAGGACGCCGGCCCCGGTCAGGCGGTTGAGCAGGGACGACTTACCGGCGTTGGTGTAGCCGGCGATGGCGACCGAGGGGACCTTGTTGCGCCGGCGCTCCTGGCGCTTGATGTCCCGGCCGGTCTTCATCTCCGCGATCTCCCGGCGCATCTTCGCCATCTTCTCGCGGATCCGCCGCCGGTCCGTCTCGATCTTGGTCTCACCGGGACCACGGGTGGCCATACCGCCGCCCGCCGAACCGGAGCCACCGCCACCCATCTGCCGGGAGAGCGACTGACCCCAGCCACGGAGGCGGGGGAGCATGTACTGCATCTGCGCCAGCGAGACCTGCGCCTTACCCTCCCGGGACTTGGCGTGCTGGGCGAAGATGTCGAGGATCAGGGCGGTCCGGTCGACCACCTTGACCTTGACGACATCCTCCAGGTGGATCAGCTGGCCCGGGGAGAGCTCACCGTCACACACCACGGTGTCCGCCCCGGATTCGAGCACGATGTCCCGCAGCTCCAGGGCCTTGCCCGAGCCGATGTAGGTGGCCGGGTCGGGCTTGTCCCGGCGCTGGATGACGCCGTCGAGCACCATCGCGCCGGCGGTCTCGGCGAGGGCGGCGAGCTCGGCGAGCGAGTTCTCCGCCTCCTGGACCGTGCCCGTGGTCCAGACACCGACGAGCACCACGCGCTCCAGGCGGAGCTGTCGGTACTCGACCTCGGTGACGTCCTCGAGCTCGGTGGAAAGGCCCGCTACCCGGCGTAGTGCGGCGCGTGCCGAGCGGTCGTACTGGTCGCCGTCCCGCTCCCCGTCGATCTCGTGGCTCCAGGCGACGTCCTCTTCCATCAGGGCGTTCGCCCGAAGGCTCTCGGGGAGGCGCTGCCGGTCCTGTGGAAGGGAAGAAGAGGAGGTCATTTGATCCTTCGCGTCGTTGGGAAGCCCTCACGGGGACCTGGCGGCCCCTCCGGGACTGTCGTCATGGCGACCGCCGCGGTGATGCCGCGACCGTCGCTGATGTCAACGTCCGAGCCGTCCGGGAGATTCCCCGGCCGGGCCGGAGCCGACCTGACGATGGTCCCACGGCCGGAGAGGGCCGTCACGCGGGTTTACCGGGGCTGCCGGCGGCCGCCTTGGGTCCGCCGGGGGTCGGAGCGGGCTTCTTGGCACCGGGGCCGGGGGCGGCTCCCTTGGCGCCGGGCTTGTCCGCGCCCTTCCTGGGCTGCCACTGCGGGTGCCCGGGCATCGGCGGGGTCCGCTCGCCGTAGAGCCACCCCTGGAAGAAGGCGGTGAGGTCCTGCCCGGACACCTGGGAGGCCAGCTGGACGAAGTCGGCGGTGTCGGCCACCCCGTCGCGGTGCCGGGACACCCACTCGCGTTCGATCCGGTCGAAGGCGGCGGGGCCGATCTTCTGCCGCAGGGCGTAGAGGACCAGCGCACTGCCGTCGTAGACGACCGGGCGGAAGATGCTGATCTTCTCCCCCGGGCTGGGGGCCTTGGGCGCGGCGGGCGGTCCGCCCTCGGCGCGCCAGCCGTCGGACTGCTCGTAGGCGTGCCGCATACGGGCCTCCAGCGAGGCCCGGCGGTCGCCCTTCTCCTGGGCGAAGAGGGCCTCGTACCAGGTGGCATGGGCCTCGTTGAGCCAGACGTCGGACCAGCGGCGCGGGCTGACGCTGTTGCCGAACCACTGGTGGGCCAGCTCGTGCACCATCACGGACTCGACGTACCAGTCGGGCAGCTGACCGGCGGTGAACAGGGCCTTCTCGAAGAGCGACAGGGTCTGGGTCTCCAGCTCGAAGCCGGTCCTGGCGTTGGCGATCAGCACCCCGTACGCCTCGAAGGGGTAGGGACCGACCTTGCGCTCCATCCAGGTCACGTGGCCGGGGGTCTTGGCCAGCCAGTGCGCGAGGGCGGCCCGGTCCGCGGTCGGTACGACATCGCGGATCGGCAGGCCGTGCGGCCCGTGGCGCAGCAGCACGCTGGACTTCCCGATGGAGACCTGCGCCAGCTCGGTGGCCATGGGGTGGTCCGTGCGGTAGGTCCAGGTGCGGCGCCCCGCGCGGGCGCCGGGGCGCAGCGGCAGCCCGTTGGCGACGGCGGTCAGCTGCTGGGGCGCGGTGATGTGGAAGGTGAAGAGGGCCTTGTCGGAGGGGTGGTCGTTGCAGGGGAAGACCCGGTGTGCGGCGTCGGCCTGGTTGGCCATCGCCAGCCCGTCGGCGGTGCGGATCCAGCCGCCGTCGCCCTTGCCGCCGGGGTCGCTGGTGTGCTCGATGGTGATCTTCAGATCCTGCCCCCGGGAGATGTGGAAGGCCGGGGTGAGCACGAGGTCCTCGCCGTGCTGCTCGTGCCGGGCGGCCAGGCCGCCGATCTTCACGGAGCGTACGGCGCCGCGGGCGAAGTCGAGGTTGAGGTGATCGAGCTCATCGGTGGCGCGGGCGGTGATCTGGGTGGTGACGTTCAGCGGCCGGTCGTTGTGGCCGGAGTAGTCCAGGGAGACGTCATAGGACGTGACGTCGTAGCCGGTGTTGCCGAGGGTGGGGAAGAGTCGGTCACCGAGGCCCTGCGGCCCCACGGCCGGCGGCTCGGCCACACCGAGGGTGGCCAGCGCGGCCAGCCCAAGGGCGGCGGCCCGCAGACCGGTCCGCCGGCCCCGCCCGCTCGGGCCACGGGGCAGGACGGGGACGGGGCGGTCGGGGTCGCGGGACGGGCGGCGCAAGGGAAGGGACATGCACTACGGCTACCAACGCGGCCCCCTCCCCCGCGGGTGACGGGGCAAACGGCACCCGAACGGGCGGCGGATCGTCCACCCGTCTTACGCCGCCGGACGGAGGAGCGTCCGACGGGGCGTCAGCTTCCGGTCCCCCGGGCCCTTCAGGGGCGCAGGGCCGCGGGCTGCCGGGCGCGCCCCGCGCGCAACACATCGAAGACCCCGGGCACTTGGCGCATGGCACGCATCAGGGACGGCAGCCCGGCGGCGTTCGGCAGATGCAGCGTGTAGGTGTGGCGGACCCGCTGTTCGTGCGGGGGTTCGACGGCGGCCGACACCACGGCGGCGCCCTGGGAGGCGATGGCTTCGGTGAGGTCGGCCAGGAGCTGCGGCCGGCAGAAGGCCTCGGCCAGGAGGGTGACCCGGCAGCCGTGGCCCCCTTGGCCGGCGCCGGGCCAGCGCACCCCGACCGGCTGCCGGCCGGTGGCCGCCATCCGCGCCACGACGGGGCACAGGGCGCGGTGCACGGTGACCGTGCCGCCGCGTACGGCGAAGCCGGTGACGGCGTCCGGCGGCACCGGGGTGCAGCAGCGGGCCAGCCGGACCGACGCGCCGGGCAGATCCGCCACCGCGAGGACCGAGGCGTGGGCGACCGGGTCCGCTCCGGGGTGGTCGGGCCCTGCGGCCCGGCGGTCGGGGGGCGCCGCGCCGTGCCCCTCTCCGGGGGCTGCCGGGCGGGCGCAGGACTCCCGTGGCCCGGCCAGCCACCGGGTGATCGCAAGCCGTGCGGCAGGGGTCCGGGCGTGCTCCAGCCATTCGGGCGAGGGACCGGCCGCGGATTCCGGTGCCCTCAGCAGCTCCAGGCTGTCGCCGTCGTGCAGGACCGTGGAGAGGGTGGCGAGCCGGCCATTGACGCGCGCGCCGATGCAACAGTGCGCCCCCTCGCCGTGCCGTTCATACGCGGCGTCCACGCAACTCGCCCCGGCGGGCAGACCGATCACGCCCCCCGTGCCGCCGGACGAGCCGTCCGGCGGGGCGTCGGTGCAGAAGACGGTGATCTCCCGGTCCTGGGCGAGATCGTCGCGCAGCGAGGTCCAGAACGTGTCCGGGTCGGGGGTGGTGCGCTGCCACTCCAGCAGCCGGGAGAGCCAGCCGGGGCGGGTCGGGTCGGCCCGCTCGCCCTCGGGGGCGTCCACACCGTCCGTCGGCGCGTACGGGTTGCCGAGCGCGATCACCCCGGCCTCGGCGACCCGGTGCATCTGGTGCGTACGGATCAGGGTCTCGGCGACCTCGCCGGACGGGCCGGTGACCGCGGTGTGCAGCGACTGGTAGAGGTTGAACTTGGGGACCGCGATGAAGTCCTTGAACTCGGAGATCACCGGGGTGAAGCAGGTGTGCAGCTCGCCGAGGACCGCGTAGCAGTCGGCGTCCTCGGCCACCAGCACCAGCAGCCGCCCCAGGTCCGCGCCGGTCAGCGCGCCGCGCGCGAGGCGCACCCGGTGGACGGAGACGAAGTGCCGGGGCCGGACGAGGACTTCGGCGTCGATACCGGCCTCGTCGAGGACCGTGCGCACCCGCTGGGCGAGGGCGGTGAGCGGGTCGGAGCGGGAGGCGTACTCCATGACCAGGGCCCGGGTGGTGGCGTACTCCTCGGGATGCAGGATCGCGAAGACCAGGTCCTCCAGCTCGGCCTTCAGCGCCTGGACACCGAGGCGTTCGGCGAGCGGGATCAGCACATCGCGGGTCACCTTGGCGATCCGGGCCTGCTTCTCGGGGCGCATCACGCCGAGGGTGCGCATGTTGTGCAGCCGGTCGGCGAGCTTGATGGACATCACCCGGACGTCGTTGCCGGTCGCCACCAGCATCTTGCGGAAGGTCTCCGGTTCGGCGGCCGCGCCGTAGTCGACCTTCTCCAGTTTGGTGACGCCGTCGACGAGATAGCAGACCTCGGCGCCGAACAGCTCCCGCACCTGATCCAGCGTCACTTCCGTGTCCTCGACGGTGTCGTGGAGCAGGGAGGCGGTCAAGGTCGTGGTCTCCGCGCCGAGTTCGGCGAGGATCAGGGTCACCGCGAGCGGGTGGGTGATGTACGGCTCGCCGCTCTTGCGCAGCTGGCCGCGGTGCGAGGACTCGGCGAGCAGATAGGCCCTGGTGAGGGTGTCCAGGTCGGCGTCGGGGTGGTGACCGCGGTGCACCTTGGCGACGTGTTCGAGGGCGTGCGGGAGGCCGTCGCGCGGGGCCGGGCCGAGCAGTGCGGCGCGGCCGATGCGGCGCAGCCCGCTGAGTTCCAGTCGGCGGCGGCCGCGCCTGCGGCCCGCTGCTCCAGGATTACCAGGGTTAGTGGCCTCTGCGCTCATGGGCACCTCCGGCAGCGTCGACCGGCGGTGGAACGCGTCAGTTCGGGCGCCCGGGCCGGTGCTTGATGCTACCGAGCCCATCACGCACCGCTGTCCGCCTCTCGCTCAGCGTGATACGGATCACCCGTTCGAGCGAATCTTTTGGCCGGAACCCTTTCCCGGAGCGGGCCCGGGAGGCGGTACGCAGCGAGGCGCGTCAGGCGAGCGCGGCGGCCAGCCAGGCGGCGTCGAACGTGCCCTCGGCGACGATCTCGGCCGGGCCCGTCATCTCGACCGTGCCATCGGGCCGCTCGGTGATCGACAGGCTGCCGCCGAGCACATCGACCCGGTACGTGGCGGGCGTACCGGTCTCGGCGGGGTCGACACCGTCCCGGCGGGCGGTGGCGACGGCGACCGCGCAGGCGCCGGTGCCGCAGGAGCGGGTCTCGCCGGAACCGCGTTCGTGGACCCGCATCGCCACATGGCGCGGACCGCGGTCGACGACGAACTCCACGTTGACGCCGTCGGGATAAACCGAGGCTGGGCTGAACGGCGGTACGGCCAGCAGTTCGCCGGCGTGGGCCAGGTCCTCGACGAAGGTGACCGCGTGCGGATTGCCCATGTTCACGTTGCGGGCCGGCCAGCTGCGGCCGCCGAGGGTGACGACGACGCCCTCCTCGGGGAGTTGGGCCCGGCCCATGGAGACCGTGACATCGCCGGTCTTGGCGAGATGCACACGGCGTACGCCGGCGCGGGTGGCGATGGCGAGGTCACCGGCCTCGACCAGGCCGGCGTGCAGCAGATAGCGCGCGAAGACGCGGACGCCGTTGCCGCACATCTCGGCGATCGAGCCGTCACCGTTGCGGTAGTCCATGAACCACTCGGCCTCGTCGGCCTGGGCGTGCGCCTCGGGGTGTGCGGCGGACCGTACGACGTGCAGCAGGCCGTCGCCGCCGAGGCCGGCCCGCCGGTCGCAGATCCTGGCGACGGCGGTCGCGGGCAGATCGAGCCGCCCGTCCGGGTCGGGGACGATCACGAAGTCGTTCTCGGTGCCGTGGCCCTTGAGAAAGGCGAGGCGCTGCGTGCTGGTCACCCCTGCATCGTACGGGGAGGGCGGGGGGAGGGGTGGATGGGGCCTTGGGGGCTGGGCCTGGCGCTGGGCCTGGTGCCCTGGTGCCCGGGTGCTGGGGCCCAGGTCTGGGCGCCAGGTGCTCACCCGTACCCGCCCACCCCCCGAAGGGGGGTGGGCGGCGGGGAAACAACGGGAAGGGCCAAAGCATGAGGCGCCCTACCTTGAAGCGCGAAACCGAGTGGGTGCAAAGGGAGCCACAGGGAAACGGTCGCCCGCCCGCCCCGCCCCGCCCGGGCCACGCCTCAGCGCAGCCGGGCCACGCGCCAGATGGCCAGCGACGCCGGGATGGCCACCAGGACGGTGTAGATCAGCACCACGCGCCAGCAGGCGCGGCGGCCGGAGCCCTGCGCGGGGAGGCCGGGCCAGGTGTAGCCGACGCGGCGGGCGGCCATCATGCCCCAGCCCGCGGCGCAGCAGCACAGCAGCAGGCCGAGCATCGCGATCATCGCGCCGCCGTCGCCGCCCAGCTCGAAGGCGAGCGGGAAGGCGAACATCAGCGAGCCGAGGGCGGCGAGCGTGACGATCGGGGCCAGCTGCCACAGCCGCAGCCGGCGCGGCGGGCGCAGCTCCCGGAAGGACTCGCCGCCCTCCCCGGGGCCGTCGTCCGGGGCGTCGGAGTCGTCCAGGGTGTCCGGGTCGGTGAGCGGTCCGCTGCCGACCCCGTCAGGGCCGGACAGGCCGTCGCCGGTGCCGGGACCGTCGTCGGTCAGGGGAGCCGTGTCGGCGCCGCTGTCCGGTTGCTGCGCTCCGTTGCGAGGGCCGGCCTCCATTGCCACGCGCCCTCCCCACTACAGACTGCACGCCTCGATCGAAGGTCGATGATGACACGCCCTCAGGGGCCCGGATGACGGCCTGAGCGTCCCGATGCCATGACGTGATCAGGCTGTGACCGGTCGTTCGAGCAACGCCAGTGCCTGTCCAGGAAGTTCTCCCCGGTGCTCGGCGGCGCCGCTGAGCCAGTGGACCCGCGGGTCCCGGCGGAACCACGAGTCCTGGCGGCGCGCGAAGCGCTTGGTGGCGCGCACCGTCTCGTCGCGCGCCTGCTGCTCGGTGCACTCCCCCGCGAGCTGGGCGAGCACCTGCTGGTAGCCGAGCGCCCGGGACGCCGTACGGCCCTCGCGCAGCCCCTCGCCCTCCAGCCGGCGCACCTCGTCGACCAGGCCCGCCTCCCACATACGGTCGACCCGCCGCGCGATCCGCTCGTCGAGTTCGGGGCGTGCGACATCGACGCCGATCTGGAGGGTGTTGTAGACCGCTTCGTGGCCGGGGAGGTTGGCGGTGAAGGGGCGGCCGGTGATCTCGATGACCTCCAGGGCGCGCACGATGCGGCGGCCGTTGCTCGCCAGGATCGCGCGGCCGGCCTCGGGGTCGGCGGCGGCCAGCCGGGCGTGGAGGGGGCCGCTGCCCAGTTCGGCGAGTTCGGCCTCCAGGCGGGCGCGCACCTCCGGGTCGGTGCCGGGGAAGTCGAGCGCGTCGATGGCGCCGCGTACGTAGAGGCCGGAGCCGCCGACCAGGACCGGGGTGCGGCCCTCGGCGAGCAGCCGGTCGATCTCGGCGCGGGCCAGCCGCTGGTACTCGGCGACGTTGGCGGCGCGGGTCACGTCCCAGATGTCCAGGAGGCGGTGCGGGACGCCCTGCTGCTCCTCGGGCGTGAGTTTGGCGGTGCCGATGTCCATGCCGCGGTAGAGCTGCATGGAGTCGGCGTTGATGACCTCGCCCCCCACGTGTTGTGCGAGCGCGACGCCCAGATCGGACTTTCCGGCCGCGGTGGGACCGACGACGGCGATGACCCGCGGAGCGGGAACGACGGTGTTCACCCCGTCAGTCTCGCAAACATCACGCCCCCATCTCGAACGAGCGACGTGACGGGCCACCGATGACCTCGTTGCCTGTTGCGAGGTCCCGAGAGCCGGCGCAGCACCCGGCGCCCGCGGGCGGCGCAACGGTCCGCTCCCGGGCGGACCGGGACGTCGCCACCTGAAGAGCGTAGGAGCAGTTATGGGTGTGTTTTCGCGGTTTCGCCGCCGTAAGTCCGAGGCGCTGACGGAGGAGAGTGCCACTACGGCGGTGGCGGCCGAGGTGGAGGAGCCGACGGCGCCGGCCGTTCCGGCGCAGTCCGAGGACGCCGATCACGCCGGTCACGCCGGTCACGCCGGTCACGCCGATCAGGCCGAAGAAGCCGCGGACGGCACCGAGCGCCCGGCGGCGGCCGCCCCGGACGCCGGGGATGCGCAGGAAGCGGAGGACGCCGCGGCTGCGCCGGAAGCGTCCGGCGACGCGGCAGCGGAGGCGGCGGACGCCGGGACGCCGCGCGCGGAGCAGGCCGGCGAGAAGGCCGGTGAGAGCGCCGGGATTCCCCGGCAGCAGTCGGTGGAGGCCGCCGCGGACAGCGAGAGCGCGCGGCACCAGGCGCGCTGACCGGAGCACCGCCACAACGGCCGCGGGCGGAGCGCCTCGCGGCCGTGGGCGTACCCGTCGTGCGGCCGCGCTACGACCAGGCCGCCACGAAGTAGCCCACCCCGTAGGGGGCCTCCTCGCGGAGCAGCCGGCCGCTCCGGTCAGCGTTCTCCGCCGCCCCCGCCAGGGCCTGCCAGCAGGCCCGTCCGGACGCCTGGAGGCCGGCGGCCCGCTCCTCGTCGAGTGCGGTCAGTGCGGCGAGGTCGGCGCCGCCCAGGGCGCGGGCCACCTCGGCGTCGAAGGGCTCGGCCCGCTCGTCGAAGTAGCCGGGCGCCTTCACCGTCCGGCAGGCGCTGCCGTCCCCCAGCACCAGCAGGGCGACCCGGGGAGCGGCCGCGGCGATCTCCCGGCCCAGTTCGAGGCAGCGGTCGCGGGGCAGCGACTGCGCCACTCCCAGCCCTTCCACGGGGGCGTCGTCCCAGTCCGTACGGGACAGCAGCCAGGCGCCGACGGACAGCGACGGCGGGAGTTCCCGCTCCGGTGCGGTCTCCGCGGCGCCCAGCGGCACCTCGAGGTCCACCCCGAAGCCGCGGAAGGAACCGATGGCCCCCTGGGGGTACGGGCCGCTGCCGGCCTCGTCGGTGGGCCCGAGGACGACCAGCCGGTCGGGGCGGGCCGCGGCGAGCACGCCGATCGCGTCCAGACAGGCGGCGCGCAGTGCGTCGAGTTCGGGCGCCGCCCCGGCGGCCACCTCCGGGACGAGCAGCGGCGGGCAGGGGCAGAGGGCGGCGGCTACGAGCATGACACGCAGCGTAACGCCCCCTGGTGCGGGGCGGGTCGCCGTGCCCCGGGACCGCCTGCGCGCGGCCGGGTCAGTCGCAGCCGCAGCCGGCGGCGGGCGCCGGGCTCGGTGCCGGGGCCCCGATGGTGGGCAGGCCCAGCAGGACGCCCGTGGGCTTGTCCGCAGGGGCGGCGTTGCGCTTCTCCCAGGCGTCCCCGGCGCGGGTGCGGCGGACCGCCTTGGCCGGGCCCTCCGCCAGGAGGTGGTGCGGAGCGGCGTAGGTGATCTCGACGGTCACCACGTCGCCGGGGCGGACCGGCTCGTCGGGGCGGGTGAAGTGGACCAGCCGGTTGTCGGCGGCGCGGCCGGACAGCCGGTGGGTCGCCTCGTCCTTGCGGCCCTCGCCCTCGGCGACCAGGACCTCCAGGGTGCGGCCGACCTGCTTCTTGTTCTCCGCCCAGGAGATCTCCTCCTGGAGGGCGACCAGGCGCTCGTAGCGCTCCTGGACGACGGCCTTGGGGATCTGGCCCTCCATGTCGGCGGCCGGGGTGCCGGGGCGCTTGGAGTACTGGAAGGTGAAGGCCTGGGCGAAGCGGGACTCGCGGACCGTGTGCAGGGTCTGCTCGAAGTCCTCCTCGGTCTCGCCGGGGAAGCCGACGATGATGTCCGTGGAGATGGCGGCGTCCGGCATCGCGGCCCGCACCTTCTCGATGATGCCGAGGAAGCGCTCCTGGCGGTACGAGCGGCGCATCGCCTTCAGGACGCGGTCGGAGCCGGACTGGAGCGGCATGTGGAGCTGCGGCATCGCGTTCGGCGTCTCGGCCATGGCGGCGATGACGTCGTCGGTGAAGTCGCGGGGGTGCGGGGAGGTGAAGCGGACCCGCTCCAGGCCCTCGATCGTGCCGCAGGCGCGCAGCAGCTTGCTGAAGGCCTCGCGGTCGCCGATGTCGGAGCCGTAGGCGTTGACGTTCTGGCCGAGCAGGGTGATCTCGCTGACGCCCTCGGAGACCAGCGCCTCGATCTCGGCCAGGATGTCGCCGGGCCGGCGGTCCTTCTCCTTGCCACGGAGCGCGGGCACGATGCAGAAGGTGCAGGTGTTGTTGCAGCCCACGGAGATGGAGACCCAGGCCGCGTAGGCGCTCTCCCGCCGGGTGGGCAGGGTCGAGGGGAACGCCTCCAGCGATTCGGCGATCTCGACCTGCGCCTCTTCCTGGACGCGGGCGCGCTCCAGCAGCACCGGCAGCTTGCCGATGTTGTGGGTCCCGAAGACCACGTCGACCCAGGGGGCCTTCTTGACGATGGTGTCGCGGTCCTTCTGGGCGAGACAGCCGCCCACGGCGATCTGCATCCCGGGCCGCGCGGCCTTCTTCGGGGCGAGCTGACCGAGGTTGCCGTAGAGCCGGTTGTCGGCGTTCTCGCGCACCGCGCAGGTGTTGAAGACCACGACATCGGCGCCGTCGCCGTCCTTGGGCGCGGGCACGTATCCGGCCTCTTCCAGCAGGCCGGACAACCGCTCGGAGTCGTGGACGTTCATCTGGCACCCGTAGGTGCGGATCTCGTAACTCTTGTTGACGCCCACTGCCTGGCTCCGGTCACTGCTGCTCATGCCACAAGGGTAGGCGGTGCCGGAAGTACCTCCTGACGCCGGAGGCCCGGCCGGGATCATCCGGTACCGGGCGCGGGAAGGCCAGGAGGTCCGCTCAGAGGGCCAGCACGAGGGCGGCGCCGAGGCCGCCGGCTCCCAGGGAGAAGGCCGCACTGCGCCAGCCGCCGTGCCCCCAGCGGAAGGGCCGGTCGAGGGCGTAGCGGCCGGGGCCGGTGGCCGCGATGGTCAGTGCGACGACGGCGATGGTCAGCGGATATTCGAGGCCGCCGGTTTCCGCCCAGAGGCCCTTGGGCGCCGCCAGGACCACGGCATTGATCATCACGCCGATCAGTGCGGCGGCTGCCAGGGGGGTGAGCAGTCCCAGGGCGAGGCCGAGGCCGCCGAGGACTTCCGAGGCTCCGGCGAGGCCGGCGAAGAAGGTGCCGGGCCGGTAGCCGAGCGATGCGAAGCCCTTGGCGGTGATGTCGAGGCCCCGGCCGCCGAAGAGCCCGAAGAGCTTCTGGGCACCGTGGCCGGCCAGGATCAGTCCCACGGTCAGCCGCAGGAGGAGCAGCCCGGCATCGGCCGCGACGGGGGGTGGGCGGACGGCCTCGGACCGGGCACGGGTGTCGGGCCGCAGTGCGGTGGGCGGTTTCATGAGGTGTCGCTTCCCGCACCGGCGCATCAGAGGGCCGTGGTGGGGGGCACCGGCGCCGGTGCGCTGAGGGTGGAGGGATTCTCTTGGCGCGCGCCTGCGGGCGCGCAGTGGGGGGGACGTGCCGGGTCCCCGCTGGGTCCAGGCAGGGAGGGGCTGCCCGCTGCCGCCGGAGCGTACCGGGCGCCACTTCGCCACCGTAACAACTGCTGTTGCGGGTGCAAGCGCGGTCGGGTACCCGGGCCGTGACGACCGTCCGTTCCCGGCCCCCGCGGGCGGCGGACCGTGCCGCGCCGGCAGCCGGGAGAGCCGGTCCGGACACCGGTGACCTCATGGGACCGGCCCCACCCCTCCCTTTCCCGCCGCGGTCCTGGCAGGATCCCGCTCATGTTCACAGCACTCCCCGGCGCCGGTCGCCGGGCCTTCCAGGCGGCGATCGCGGCACTGGTCGCCCTCGGGCTGGGGCTGTGGTGGCTGATGTCGACCGGCGGTACGCCCGCGCCCGGGGGCCGGGTGACGCTGGCGACGGGCGTCCCGACCGGCGTCTACGCGCGCTACGGGGAGCTGCTGAAGCAGGATCTGGCCCATGATCTGCCGGACGTGGATCTGCGGCTGGCCCGCAGCGAGGGCTCGATCGACAATCTGCGGCAGCTGGTCGCCGGGCGCGCGGAGTACGGCATCGCGACGGCGGACGCGGTCGCCACGTACAAGATCAGGGGCGAGCCGGGCGCGGACCGGCTGCGGGCCTGTGCGCGGCTGTACGACGACTACGCGCAGCTGGTGGTGCCGAAGGACTCCGCGGTGCGCTCGACGAAGGATCTGCGGCGGCTGCGGGTCGGGGTCGGGACCGACGGCTCCGGCGTCCAGCTGCTCACCCGGCGCCTGCTGGAGGCGGCCGGGCTGGACTTCGCGAGGGACATCAAGCCGGTGCGGGTCGGTATCGACCGGATGCCGCAGCTGCTGGAGCAGCACAAGCTGGACGCCTTCTTCTGGTCCGGCGGGCTGCCGACGACGGCGGTGCAGCGGCTGGCGCAGCGCTTCCCGGTGCGGCTGGTCCAGCTCGGGGATCTGAGCGAGGCGCTGCACCGGCAGGGCGAGCGCACCCGCTACTACCGGGCCGCGGTGATGCCCGCCGACGCCTACCCGAAGGCCCAGGGCGGGCAGGCGGTGAAGACGATCGCGGTGGCGAATCTGCTGGTGACAACGGACCGCGAGGACGCCGCGCTGACCGAGGGCATCACCCGGACCGTCATCGACAGCCGGGACTGGATCGGCCGCCAGGTGCATGCCGCGCAGAAGGTGGATCTGCGGACGGCGGTGTTCACCGACCCGCTGGAGCTGCACACCGGGGCCCGGCGCTATTACGTGTCGCAGAAGCCCTGAGGCGTCCGCCCAGGGGTCGGTCCAGGGGCCGGTCCGCCAACGGAGCGGGGCCCGCACCGGGCGTACCGGTGCGGGCCCCGCTCACGGGACGCGGTGCGTCAGGCAGCGGCGATGTTCTCCGCCTGCGGGCCCTTGGGGCCCTGGGTCACGTCGAAGGTGACCTTCTGGCCCTCGAGGAGCTCACGGAAGCCCTGCGCGTTGATGTTCGAGTAGTGGGCGAAGACGTCGGGGCCGCCGCCGTCCTGCTCGATGAAGCCGAAGCCCTTTTCCGAGTTGAACCACTTGACGGTGCCGGAAGCCATGTTTTTCTCCTTCATGGGGCAAACGGGAGACCGTACTGCACGGCCTCCTTGTCGCCGAGATGATTGCCCCACACCGGAACAGGTCCGGGAAAACAAGGAACGCCCGGGGCATCCAGCCTCCGGGCGCGCACATAGTTCATGGGTACCACAACTGCAACGTCATCGACGGTAGCACAGTCGGCGGGGCCGTCGGCTCCTGCGCACCGGCTCCCTCACGGTGCGGTGCGCGGCACGGTCACGGTGACCTTCAGCCCGTGCGGCGGATGCGGGGCGTAGCTGATGGTGGCGCCGCCCGCGGTGAGCAGCGCGCGGGTGATCGACAGGCCGAGTCCCGATCCGGAGACGTTCTGGTGGCGGCCGCTGCGCCAGAAGCGGTCACCGACCCGGGAGAGCTCGTCGTCGGTGAGGCCGGGGCCCCGGTCGGCGACGGTGACGTGGACACGCTCGCCGTCCGGTGCGACGCCGACGGTGACCGGACGGCCCTCCGGGGTGAACTTCAGGGCGTTGTCGATCACGGCGTCCAGGGCGCTGGAGAGGGCCACCGGGTCGGCCCAGCCGGTGACGGCGCTCTGCCCCTCGTAGGTGAGGCCGACGCCCTTGTCGTCGGCCAGCGGATGCCAGGAGTCGACGCGGCCGGCGGCCAGCGCCGCGACATCGGTGAGCTGGAGGTCGGCGGCGGTGTGTTCGGCGAGGGCGAGGTCGAGCAGATCGTCCAGGACCCGGGCCAGGCGTTTGCCCTCGGTGCGGACCGCGGCGATCTCCGCGTTGCCGTCGGGGAGTTCGAGGGCCAGCAGCTCGATCCGCAGCAGCAGCGCGGCCAGCGGGTTGCGCAGCTGGTGGGACGCGTCGGCGACAAAGGCGCGCTGCTGCTCCAGGACGTCCTCGACGTTGTCGGCCATCTCGTTGAACGAGCGGGCCAGCCGGCGCAGTTCGGGCGGGCCCGCGGTGGCGGCGACCCGGGCGTTCATCCGGCCGGTGGCGATGTCGTGGCTGGCCGCGTCCAGGACCCGTACGGGCCGCAGCACCCAGCCCGTGAGGCGGAAGGCCGCGGCCACGGCCACGAGCATGGCCGCGCACTCGCCGGCCGCGATCAGCAGCCAGCCGCGCAGGACGTGCGAGCGCAGCTGCCCCGTGGGTGAGTCGGTCATGACGACGGCGACCACATCGCCGTCGCGGATCACCGGTGAGGCGACCGGGATGCGGCCCTTGTCGTCCCAGGGCCAGACCTGGTGCGGGTCATGGCTGCGGCGGCCGGCCAGCGCCTCGCTGAAGGCGCGTGCGGCCTCGCCGTCCTGGGGTACCGGCAGGCCGACGGGGGCGGCGGCCATGGGGGTGCGATCGCGGTAGAAGACACCGGCACGTATGCCGTAGAGGTCGTAGTAGCGCGCGAGCTCGGTACGGAGGGTGGCGCGCCGCTCGTCCTCCTCCGGGGTCTTGTTCCGTTCGTCCGCGTCGGGGCGGGCGGTGACGAACTGGGCGAGGGAGGCGAAGCGGGCGGCGTCGTCGATCCGGTCGACGACCACCCGCTGCTGCTCCACCCCGGCCGTGATGACGCCGAGGGGGATGCCGAGCGCGAGCAGGACACCGGCCATGAGGACGATGAGCAGCGGGAGGAGTCGGGTGCGCACGTGGTCGCGGCGGCCTTCAGGAGGCCGGGGCGGCAGACGCCCGCGCCCCTGGGCCGGCGGCCGGAACGACCAGGCGGTAGCCGACCCCGCGCACCGTCTCGATCAGCGCGGGCATGCGCAGTTTGGCGCGGAGTGAGGCGATATGCACCTCCAGGGTCCGGCCGGTGCCCTCCCAGCTCGTGCGCCACACCTCGCTGATGATCTGCTCCCGGCGGAAGACCACACCGGGGCGCTGGGCGAGCAGCGCGAGCAGGTCGAACTCCTTGCGGGTGAGCGGGACCGCGGCGCCGTCCACCGCCACCTGGCGGGTGGAGAGTTCAACGGTGACCGCGCCCAGGCGCAGCGCCTCGTCGGCGGTGCTCTCCTCGGCGGGCTGCTCACCGCCGCCGGGTGCGTTGCGCCGGCTCACCGCGTGGATACGGGCCAGCAGCTCACCGGTGTCGTACGGCTTGACGACATAGTCGTCCGCGCCGAGGTTGAGCCCGTGGATGCGCGAGCGCACATCGGAGCGCGCGGTGACCATGATGACGGGGGTGGCACAGAGCTTGCGGATCCGGCCGCACACCTCGAAACCGTCCTGGTCGGGCAGCCCGAGGTCGAGCAGCACCACCGCGAACGGCTCCCCGTCGTCGGGCAGCAGGGCCTTGAGCGCGTCCTCGCCGTTGCGCGCATGCACGACGGCCAGGCCGTGCTTGGCGAGCACCGCGGACAGGGCCGCGGCCACATGATCGTCATCCTCGACGAGCAGCAGTCTCATCTGGCCTCCTCCCGGGTGCATGCGTACAGGCCACAGGGCATCTACGGCGATGGGAGGCCCATGCGTCAAGAGGTGGCCACCTCCACGCCGCCATCCGTTACCCAGCCGGTACGCCGGGGACACCACCATGGCGCCGTGTCCACCGCGGACGCCGCGCCGCGCGCCCGGGGTCCCGTCGCGGCCGGATCGTTATGCTCAAGTTCCCCTCAGATGTAATGACGCTGGTCGCGGGGCGTTACTAGGGTCCTCCCCAATCGAGGAGGACGGAGCCACACGCCGATGAGCGAAGTATCGGTGACCAAGAACGCCGACGGTCCCGCGCCGGCAGCGGACCAGCTGGTCGTGCTGGACAACGTGAACAAGCACTTCGGCGCGCTGCACGTGCTCCAGGACATCGACCTGACGATCAACCGCGGCGAGGTCGTCGTCGTGATCGGGCCCTCGGGCTCCGGCAAGTCGACGCTCTGCCGCACGATCAACCGCCTGGAGACCATCGACAGCGGCAGCATCACGATCGACGGGAAGCCACTGCCGCAGGAGGGCCGCGAACTGGCCCGGCTGCGCGCCGATGTGGGCATGGTCTTCCAGTCCTTCAACCTTTTCGCGCACAAGACCGTGCTCGAAAACGTGATGCTGGGCCAGACCAAGGTCCGCAAGACGGACAAGGCGGCAGCCGCGAAGAAGGCCCGCGCCCTGCTCGACCGGGTCGGTGTCGGCACCCAGGCGGACAAGTACCCCGCGCAGCTCTCCGGCGGTCAGCAGCAGCGGGTGGCGATCGCCCGTGCGCTGGCGATGGACCCCAAGGTGATGCTGTTCGACGAGCCGACCTCCGCGCTCGACCCAGAAATGATCAACGAGGTGCTGGACGTCATGCAGCAGCTCGCCCGGGACGGCATGACGATGGTCGTCGTCACCCATGAGATGGGGTTCGCGCGCTCCGCGGCGAACCGGGTCGTCTTCATGGCGGACGGCCGGATCGTCGAAGAGGCCGAGCCGAACCAGTTCTTCAACAACCCGCGCAGCGACCGCGCCAAGGACTTCCTGTCGAAGATCCTCCACCACTGAGCCCGCAGTTGGGCCACCATCATTGCCAACACTTGCTGAACCAAAGGATGTTCACCATGAGGATTCGTAAGACGGCTGCGGCCGGTGCGGTGGTGCTCGCGCTGGCGGCGACGGCGACCGCCTGTGGCGGCGACTCGGGCGCGGCGGGCGACAAGCCGGCCGGCGGCGATGTCTTCAGCGGCAAGTACAAGGTCGCCTCGGCGCCCAAGATCGACTCGCCGGTGCTGAAGAAGGCGCAGAAGGCCAAGAAGATCGTCATCGGCGTCAAGGCCGACCAGCCGTTCCTGGGCTTCAAGGACACCACCGGCAAGTACTCCGGCTTCGACATCGAGATCGCCAAGATGGTCGCCGCCGACCTCGGCTTCTCGGAGAAGCAGATCGAGTTCAAGACGATCGACTCCAACGTCCGTGAGACCACCATCTCCAACGGGCAGGTCGACTACTACGTCGGTACCTACACGATCAACGACGAGCGCAAGAAGCAGGTCGGCTTCGCGGGCCCGTACTACACGGCCGGCGCGGACCTCCTGGTGCGCAAGGACGACAAGGCCATCACCGGACCGGACACCCTCAAGGGCAAGAAGGTCTGCTCGATCGTCGGCTCCACTCCGCTCCAGGAGATCAAGAAGAAGAAGTACGGCGCCGACACCAGCGAGCAGTCCAAGTACTCGGACTGTGTGAAGAACCTGCTGGACGGCCAGGTCGACGCGGTCACCACCGACGACGCGATCCTCAAGGGCTACGCCGCCCAGCGCCCCGAGAAGCTCCGGGTCGTCGGCAAGTCGTTCACCAAGGAGCCCTACGGCGTCGGCATGAACAAGGACGACAAGGCCCTGCGCAACGCGATCACCGACGCGCTGGAGGCCCACATCAAGAACGGCGACTACAAGAAGGCGTACGACGGCACGCTCGGCAAGTCCGGGTCGAAGTTCGTCGCCCCGGAGACGCCGCTGCCCCGCGACTGAGGCGCCGGCGAACCCACTGAACCGTGCCGCCCCGTACGCCCGCCGCGGCGGGTGTGCGGGGCGCACGGTGTCTTCACCCGCCGCTGACTCACTTCCCGCCGTCGACCCGATGACCGCTACCGCGGAGACCCCATGAACGTACTCCTCGATTATCTGCCCCAGTTCCGGGACGGATTCCTCGGAACCCTGGCGATCACCGCGTCCAGCGCCCTGCTCGCGCTGGTACTCGGCGTGCTCATAGCCGGTTTCCGGGTCTCCCCGATTCCGCCGCTGCGCGCCTTCGGGACGGCCTGGGTCACGGTGCTGCGCAACACGCCGCTGACGCTGCTCTTCCTCGTCGCCTTCTTCGTCGTACCGCAGGTCCTCTTCCAGGGTGCGAGCCCGTACGTGCTCGCCACACTGGCGCTCGGCTTCTACACCTCCTCCTTCGTGTGCGAGGCGGTGCGGTCCGGCATCAACACCGTGCCGCTGGGACAGGCGGAGGCCGCGCGCAGCCTCGGTATGACGTTCTCCCAGACGCTGGGCCAGATCGTGCTCCCGCAGGCCACGCGCACCGTCCTGCCCCCGCTGAGCAGCATCTTCATCGCGCTGACGAAGAACTCCGCGATCGCCGGAGCGTTCGGCTACGGCGAGCTGTTCAACCTCTCCAAGCTGCTCAACGACAAGGGATACGCGATCGCCTGGATCTTCCTGTGGACCGCGCTCGCCTACCTCATCATCACCTTCGCCATCAGCGCCGTCTTCCGGTTGCTGGAGCGCCGTATGGGGGTGGCCCGATGAGCGGGCGCGAGGGGCGGATCAGCACGACGTGGGTGCCACGCGCAGGCGCGGCGGAACAAAGCGAGGTAAGGGCATGAGCGGCGCCAGCGTTCTCTACGACGTACCAGGACCGAAGGCGAGGTCCCGCAACCTCGTCTACTCCGTGGTCGGCTCGCTCGCGGTACTGGCGCTGATCGTCTTCGTCGTGCTGCGGCTGAACACCCAGGGCCAGCTCGCGCCCGAGGTGTGGAACATCTTCAACAACGCCGGTGTGCGGACCAACATCCGTGACGGCCTGCTGACGACCCTGCAGGTCTTCGCGGTCGCGGCGGTGCTGTCGCTGGTGCTGGGCGTGCTGCTCGCGGTGGCACGGCTCTCGGACCACCGGCCGGTCCGCTGGCTGGCGACCGGGTTCATCGAGCTGTTCCGCGCCGTGCCGCTGCTGATCACCATCTACGCCCTGTGGGTGCTCCTCCTCAGCAACCGGGACAGCCTCGGCCTGGCCGGGAACCAGCCGCAGTTCTGGGCACTGGTCATCGGCCTCACCGTCTACAACGGCTCGGTCCAGGCCGAGGTGCTGCGGGCCGGCATCAACTCCGTGCCCACGGGGCAGCGCGAGGCCGCGTACGCCCTGGGCATGAGCAAGACGCAGGTCATGACGACGGTGCTGATCCCGCAGGCCGTGCGGGCGATGCTGCCGACGATCATCAGCCAGCTCGTGGTGACCCTGAAGGACACCTCCCTCGGCTACATCATCACCTTCGAGGAACTGCTCTTCACCGCCCGCCAGATGAGCACCAACATCATCGTCAACGGCAACGACACCTACGTGCCGTTCATCATCGTCACCGGCGCCATCTATGTCGCGATGTGCCTGGCGCTGTCCGCCCTCGCCAACTGGATCGAGCAGCGCGGCCGGCGGGCCAAGACGGGCATCGGTGTCGCCACGGCCGGCGAGCCGGTCACGGCCACCGACGCGATGGAGGTCTCCGACGCGGTGTCCGACGGCCCGGCCGCCACGAAGGACTGACGCACCGCAGGCCGCCCGCGGCCGATATCGATCCGTCCGGAGGCGGTGGCACCCTCGCCACCGCCTCCGTCACTTGACGCGAGCGGTCGCAGTGGGTTGCATACGCTGTGTGATCACGCACCGGGCTCCAACTGCCAGTTCCCGCATGTCCCGTACGTACCAGCGGCCCCGGGGAGCTGCGCCGTGGACCCGGTGATCGTCGTCGGGGCCGGCCCGGTCGGCCTCTCCCTCTCGCTCGCCCTCGCCCGCCTCGGCGTCCCGACCGTCGTCCTCGACGAGACCACCGGCCAGGAGGAGACCCGGCCCGCCCGCACTGTCGTGCTCCGCCCGGACACCGCCGCCTTCGTCGCCCGGCTCGGCTGCGCCGACACCCTGGAGAGCGCCGGCACCCACTGGACCGCCTGGCGCACGATGCGCCGCCGGCGCCTGCGGGAACGCGTCGCCTTCGCCCCGCGGACCCCGGACGGCGCGGCCGCCCCCGCCACCGCATCCCCGCTCCACCTCCCGCAGCACGCGCTCACCCGCGCCCTGCGCGCCGCACTCGCCCACGAGAAGCTCGCCGAGATCGTCACCGGCAGCCGGCTCGCCGACCTCGAACAGGACGAGCACGGCATCAGCGCCCACACCCGCGGCCCCAACGGCACGTGGTGGCGCGGGAGTTACCTCATCGGCTGCGACGGGTCCCGGTCGACCGTCCGCAAGCTGCTGGACATCCGCTTCCCGGGCCGTACGGCCGTCGAACGGCATGCGGTGGCCGCACTGCGCTGCGAGCTCCCCTGGCCCGGCGAGGCGCTGCTGCACCGCTCGCCGCCCCGGCCGGGCGGCGGACCGGGCAACGAGGTCTCCGCCCGCCCGCTGACCGGGCATGTCTGGCGGCTGGACTGGCTGCTGCCGCCCGGGCGCGAACTGGTCACCCCGGACGCCCTGGTCGCCCGGATCCGGGACTCACTGGCCGGCTGGACCAGCGAGTCACCGGCGGGTCCGGCCGACGAGACGGGCGCCGAGGGCGACACCGCGCGCCCCCGGGGGCGCGGCCACGGCCGGCTGGTCCCGCCGTACGAACTCCTCGACACCGGGGTGCACACCGTCCACCACCGCTTGGCCCGGGACTGGCGGCAGGGCCGCGCCTTCCTCGCCGGGGACGCCGCACATCTGCTGGGCGCGCTCGGCACCCAGGGCCTGGACGAGGGGCTGCGGGACGCCGAGAACCTCGCCTGGAAACTGGGCCTGGCCTGGCATCACGGCGCGTCCGATGTACTGCTCGACAGCTACCAGGCCGAGCGGCGGGGCGCGGTCGCGGCCCGGCTGCGCGCCGCGGACCAGGCGCTGCCGCTGCTGCGCGACGGCCGCTCGGCCCGCTGGCGCACCGTCCTTCCCGGCGCGGCACGCGGCCGCAGCACCCTGCTCACCGACGGCCACCTGGGCCGCGGCCCGCTCGGCGCGCCGCCCGTCTATGCCCGCACCCCGCTGGGACCGCCCGACGGGAACACCGGCGGCCTCCTCGTCGAGACACCGCCCGGCGCGCCGGTCACGGATGTGGCGGTGACCGCGTCGGACGGCTCGGTGGTACGGCTGCGCGATCGGCTCGGGCACGGACTGCTGGTGGTGCTGGTGGCACCCGGCACCGGCGTCTGGGACCGCCGGCACTGGCAGTCGGCCGGCCTGATGCCCCGACTGGCCGAAGCGGTCGACGCATTGCCGATGGACGCCGAGATCCTGGTCACCGAGGCCTATCCGGGTGCCTCCGCGCACACCGTGCTGCTCGTACGGCCGGACGGCCATCTGGTCACCGCGCTGTCCGGCGTCCGCCCGGCCGAGATGGCCGCGTGCGCGAACGCGGTACGGGGCGGGGCACACGGGCCGGTGACCGGGTCCGGCCGGGATGCCGCCGCACCCGGCGGCGGCGCGGCCGGAGAGGAGGACTCTTCCGCGGTTGACCCTGTGGGAAGCACCGTGCTTCACTCCGAGAATGACTGATCACAGCTCGCGATTCTGGCGGAGGGTCCATCTCGACCTGGTCCGCTACGCGGGCTGCATGTGTCGTCCGTCCTGTTGATCCGCATCTTCCTTCCCCGCGCGGCCACCCGCCTCCGACCGGCAGCCGCGCCTCTTCGCGATCACTCAGGACGGTTTCCGTGCCCGACGTACACACCCCTGCGCGCCCGCCTGCCCTCGGCAAGGACAGCGGGCCCAGCGCCGCCGAACTCCTCGACTTCGCCCGCCGGGCCGCCACCGACCGGGCCCTGGTCGCTTCGCTCCCGCTCGACCCCGAAGGCCGAACCTGGCTCCGGCTGGACGGGCCGGGCGGCAGCGAGGCCTGGCTGATCGGCTGGCCGCCCGGCACCGGCACCGGCTGGCACGACCACGGCGGCTCGCGCGGCGCCTTCGCGGCGGCCGCGGGTGAGCTGACCGAACAGTCGCTCGCCGCCGCGCTGCCCACCGAGGGCTGGAAGACCCTCGAACTCGCCGACGACGTGGACCGGGAGCGCCGGCTCCGCGACGGGCACGGGCGGGCGTTCGGCCCGCACCATGTGCACCAGGTGCTCAACCTCTCCGCGGACACCCACGCGGTGTCGGTACACGCCTACTACCCGCCGCTGCCGCTGATGCGCCGCTACAGCCGCACCGGGCCGGTGCTGCGGCTCGAAGCGGTCGAGCAGCCGGAGGAGTGGGCATGAGCGCGGTCGACGCACTGCTGGCACAGGCCCGGCGCCAACTGGGGCACCGGGTGGATCCCCTGGAGGCCGCCGCCCTCCAGGAGGCGGGCGGACTGCTCGTGGACATCCGCTACGCGGAGCTGCGGGAGCGCGACGGCACCATCCCCGGCGCCCTGATCGTCGAGCGCAACGAACTGGAATGGCGACTCGACCCGACCGGCGCACACCGCGCCCCGGAAGCAACGGACCACGACCTGCCGATCGTCGTCATCTGCA
Organism: Streptomyces platensis; assembly: GCF_008704855.1. Taxonomy (NCBI): domain Bacteria; kingdom Bacillati; phylum Actinomycetota; class Actinomycetes; order Kitasatosporales; family Streptomycetaceae; genus Streptomyces; species Streptomyces platensis. The sequence continues at coordinate 6,430,239 of NZ_CP023691.1, read as the reverse complement.
ACGAGGGCTACGCATCCAGTCTCGCCGCCGTCTCGCTACGCCAACTGGGGCTGCACCGGGCCACCGATCTGGCAGGGGGATTTCAGGCTTGGCGGGGGGCGGGGTTGGGGGTGGGGTTGAGGGGCTGAGAGGCGTGGGTGAGGTGAGCCTTGGCCCCCGTGCCTGCGCGCACCGCCACATCCGCGCCTGGGGCCGCGCCCAGGCCTACCGTCCACCCCGAGCCTGCGTCCGCGCCAGGCCCTCGCCGCGTCCGTTGCCCCCGCCGCGACGAAGTCGCCGTTGCTTTCAGGCAGTTGCCCTTGAGCTCGGCGTCCCGCCGGGCCCGGCGCCTCGTCGAGCCGGTGCGCGGCCCCGCCCGGTCACCGGCCCCGCCGGATTCGCTGACGGCTACGGTGCCGGCCGCCGCCCCTCATATATCCAGCAGGCCATGCTGCTCCAGAAGATCCGGATCCTCGCCTTCCTCCTCCAGCGCCTGTTTGACGACGCGGAGGGCGAGGCCCTCCGGGTATCCCTTGCGGGCCAGCATTCCGGCCAGGCGGCGAAGGCGCTTTTCGCGGTCCAGGCCTCTGGTGGCACGCAGTTTGCGGTCGACCAGCTCGCGGGCGGTGGACTCCTCCTGCTCGGAGTCGAGGCGGCCGACGGCCACATCGATGAGGGCGGAGTCCACTCCCTTGGTGCGGAGTTCGCGGGCCAGGGCGCGCCGGGCCAGGCCGCGCCCATGGTGGCGGGACTCCACCCAGGCGTCGGCGAAGGCCGCGTCGTCGATCAGTCCGACGTCCTCGAAGCGGGACAGCACCTCGTCCGCGGCCTCCTCGGGGATGCCCCGCCGGTGCAGGGCGTCCGCGAGCTGCTTACGGGTACGAGGGTTCCCGGTGAGCAGGCGCAGGCAGATGGCCCGCGCCTGCTCCTCGGGCGTACGCGGTGGCCCCGACTCGGCCCTCGACGAGGAGGGGCCACCGCTGTCCTCACGGCCATGACGGCCCCTGCGGCCGCTACGGGTCTCGGCGTCGCCGGCAGCACTGTCGATCTCGTCCTCGCTGCCCGGCCATTCCGTTCGCCGCGTCATGGCGGGCTAGCTCTTGGCCGCGGTGGCCTTGGAGCCCTTGGCGCCCTTGGCCGCCGGTGCCGGAGCCACAGCCGGTTCGGCCGCCGCCACCGCGGCGTCCGTGCCGGGCTCCGCCGCCGGGTCCTGCGGCTGCACGCCGATGCCGAGCTTCTCCTTGATCTTCTTCTCGATCTCGTTGGCGAGATCCGGGTTGTCCTTGAGGAAGTTGCGGGCGTTCTCCTTGCCCTGGCCGAGCTGGTCGCCCTCGTAGGTGTACCAAGCGCCGGACTTGCGGATGAAGCCGTGCTCCACGCCCATGTCGATCAGGCCGCCCTCACGGCTGATGCCCTGGCCGTAGAGGATGTCGAACTCCGCCTGCTTGAAGGGCGGGGAGACCTTGTTCTTGACGACCTTGACGCGGGTGCGGTTGCCGACCGCGTCCGTGCCGTCCTTGAGGGTTTCGATGCGGCGGATGTCGAGACGCACCGACGCGTAGAACTTCAGCGCACGGCCACCGGTCGTGGTCTCCGGCGAGCCGAACATCACGCCGATCTTCTCGCGGAGCTGGTTGATGAAGATCGCGGTGGTCTTGGACTGGTTGAGCGCGCTGGTGATCTTGCGCAGTGCCTGGCTCATCAGCCGGGCCTGGAGGCCGACGTGGGAGTCGCCCATCTCGCCCTCGATCTCGGCCCGCGGCACCAGGGCGGCGACGGAGTCGATCACGATGAGGTCGAGCGCGCCGGAGCGGACCAGCATGTCCGTGATCTCCAGTGCCTGCTCGCCGTTGTCCGGCTGGGACAGGATCAGGGAGTCGGTGTCCACGCCGAGCTTCTTGGCGTACTCGGGGTCGAGCGCGTGCTCGGCGTCGATGAACGCGACGGAGCCGCCGGCCTTCTGCGCGTTCGCGACGGCGTGCAGGGTCAGGGTCGTCTTACCGGAGGACTCCGGGCCGTAGACCTCGACAACGCGGCCGCGAGGGATACCGCCGACCCCGAGCGCGACATCAAGCGCGGTGGAGCCGGTGGGGATGACCTCGATGGGTTCGTTCGGCCGCTCCCCCATGCGCATCACGGCGCCCTTGCCGAATTGCCGTTCAATCTGTGCGAGTGCGGCGTCCAGCGCCTTCTCGCGGTCGGTGCCTGCCATGGGTTCCACCCGATTTGCTTGAGTCGATCGCTTCACGTCCATGACGCTAACGCCTGCCACTGACAATGCGCCCGGACCCGGCTCCGGCCTGTGGATAACTCCGCGAAAAGCCCGAGGACAGCGGCCGGAACTCCCATGAGAATGGATGTTCGATTTTGGTGTCAAGCAGCCTCACCGCTACGTCGTCGGCGGAGAACCGCCCGCGCGAGGCCGCCCCGCCCCTCCGATGGTGCGCCCTTCCGTCAGCCGGCGTCCTGGCCCTCGGCCGGGGTGCCGCCCGCCTTCCTGTCCTCCAGCGGAGCCGGCGGCTGCGCGTCGTGCAGGTTCCGCCGCATACGGGCCAGGGCCCGGACCCCGCGTTCGCGTCTGCCGTGGACCCGCGGGTCGTCGGTGACCTCGTACCGCTTCACATACGCGCCGAGGAAGGCTTGCAGGGTCGCCGTCGCCGGGATCGAGATCAGTGCGCCCACCGCGCCCATCAGCGCCGTGCCGGCGACGACCGAGCCGAAGGCGACGGCGGGATGGATGTCCACCGTCTTGGCGGTGATCCGCGGCTGGAGGAGGTAGTTCTCGAACTGCTGGTAGATCACGACGAAGCCGAAGACCCACAGGGCGTACCAGGGATCGACGGTGAACGCGATCAGGACCGGCAGGGCGCCCGCGAGATAGGTCCCTATGGTCGGGATGAACTGGGAGACCAGGCCCACCCACATGCCCAGCGCCGGGGCGTACGGGACCCCCAGGAACTCCAGCAGCACATAGTGCGCGATGCCGGAGATCAGTGCCATCAGGCCGCGCGAGTAGAGATAGCCGCCGGTCTTGGCGACCGCGATCTCCCAGGCGCGCAGCACCTCCGTCTGGCGGTGCGGTGGCAGCACGGAGCACAGCGCGCGGCGCAGCCGGGGCCCGTCGGCGGCGAAGTAGAAAGAGAACAGCGCCACCGTCAGCAGGTTGAACAGACTGCCCAGCACCGTCGCAGAGACGGCCAGCACGTTGTTGGCGCTGTCCGTGACGTACTTCTGGAGCCAGTCCGACTTGAGCAGGTTGTTCTGCACCTGGACCCGCGAGAGGTGGGTGTGCAGGGTGTTGTTGATCCAGCTGATCACGGAGTCCAGGTACTGCGGGAACTCCTCGACCATGTTGGCTATCTGGCCGGCGAGCATGGAGCCCAGGAGCGCGAAGAACCCGGCCGCGGCGACGAGGATGCCCAGAAAGACCAGACCGGTGGCCAGCCCGCGCCGCATGCCCCGGGCCGCCATCCAGTCGACGGCCGGTTCGACGGCCAGCGCGAGGAAGAACGCGATCAGCACGTTCAGCAGCAGCGTGATCAGCTGGTGGAATCCCCAGGTCGCGAGCTGGAAGCAGGCCACCAGGGCGAGCGCGAGCACCATGGCGCGCGGCAGCCAGCGCGGCATCCGCGCATCGGACCGGTCCTCGGGGCGTGGGACGTCGTTGCTGGAGATCTCATCTGACTCGGGCACGAAGCCAAGTGTCGCGTACGGTCATGACATTCCCGGTCCTGGGCCGTGCCCCGGCCCTCGCCACCCGGCCCCGGGGCTCTCTTCCGGCCAGGTCAGAGCCCTGCGAAGGGCCCCGTTCAGCGTTTGTCGGACGGCACCTCCATGACCGAGCAGACCACCCGCCACACCTCCTTGGCGCTCCACCCCGCGTCCAGTGCCTCGTGCACGGTCCGGCCGCCGAGGCCGGACATCACATGATCGCGCGCGAAGGAGTCGGCATACGCCGCACCGAAGTGATCCGCCATCCGCTGCCAGAAGACCGTCAACCGCATGCCTTCAGTATCCCGCCCTGGGAGGGCAGCGGTCGCGAGCCGGTGCCACCAGGAGGAAACGGCCCTACGGTCAGCCCATGGCCGAAAACGTAAGCTCACCTTCGACTCCTCTGGCGCGAGCCGAGCGATTCGTCTGGCTGACCGCCCGGGTACTTGAGCAGCGGCTCTTCGAGTACCACTTCCTCGGCGGCGGGGCCGACCCCGTGGAGACCGCGCTCGCCGCGTACCGCAACGACGACGACGGCTTCGGCCACGCCCTGGAGCCCGATCTTCGCGGCCCGGTCAGCCAGCCGCTGCACACCGCGCACGCCCTGAAGGTCCTCGATCTGATCGGGCGGTGCGACGGCCGCCAGGTGGAGCGGATCTGCCGGTATCTGACGAAGATCTCCACCCCGGAGGGCGCACTGCCCGCGCTGCACCCTTCGCTGCGCGGCTATCCGTCCGCGCCCTGGATCCCGGTGGTCGACGACCCGCCGAGCGCCCTCCTGGCCACCGGCCCCGTGGTGGGTGTCCTGCACCGGAACGAGGTGTGGCACGCCTGGCTGTTCCGGGCCACGGACTACTGCTGGGCGGCAGTGGAGTCGATGGAGGACACCCACCCGTACGAGGTCGAGGCGGCGGTGGCCTTCCTGGACGGCGCCCCGGACCGGCCACGGGCCGCCGCGGCGGCGCAGCGGCTCGGCCGGCTCGTACGGGACCGGCGCCTGGTGCTGCTGGACCCGGAGCAGGCCGCGGACGTCCCGGTGGCACCGGGGTACGCCCCCGGGGAGCACCACCTCGCCTACGACTTCGCGCCCGCGCCCGGCTCGCTGGCCCGGGACTGGTTCACCGACGAGGAGATGGAGCGGGCGCTGGATCACCTCGTCGCGCTCCAGGAGGAGGACGGCGGCTGGCCGCTGAACTGGCGGGTGTGGGCACACGGGGCGGCGCTGGAGAGCCGTCCGATGGTGACGCTCAGGGCGCTGCTGACCCTCCGGGCGTACGGGCGTCCCCTCTAGGGCGTCCCGCAGCGCTCACCCTCCCAGGGCCCGCACCCCCGCGGTGACGGCCACGGCGACGCCGACGACCAGGAGGAACGGCGCCCGCAGGACGAGCGCGACGGCCGCGGCGGCCACCCCCGCGGCCTTGGCGTCGAGCATCAGGTGCCGGCCGTCGCTGAAGGTCTGCTGGGCGGTGAGCGCGGCCAGCAGGGCCACCGGCAGGAGCGCGGCCAGCCGTTTGACCAGCGGGCGCTCCAGGAGGCCGGCGGGTGCCGCCAGGCCGAGGTACTTGACCAGGTAGCAGCCGACGGCGGTGACGGCGATGGCGATCCAGACGTTCATGCCGGGTCCTCCTCGGTGGCGGGGCGGCTCGCGGAGGTTCCCTCCGGGCGCGCGGGCGGGCCGTGGTCGTCGGCCCGGTCGGCGCGCGGCCCCTGCGCCGTCCCCTGCCCGCGGCGCCCCTGGACGACGAGGACGGCGGGTGCGGCGAGCGCCGCGACCAGCACCGGTACACCGGTGGGCAGCAGCGGCAGCGTCACCATGACCAGCACCACGGCGAGACCGGCCGCGACCCGCTCCACGGTGTCCTTGAGCATCGGCGCCAGCAGCGCCAGGAAGACCGCGGGGCCGGCCGCGTCCAGGCCCCAGGTCTCGGTGTCGCCGAGCGCCTCGGCGCCCAGGGCACCGGCGAGGGTGGTGAGGTTCCACAGGACGTAGAGGGTCAGCCCGGTGACGGTGAAGCCGAGCCGGGCGCTGCGCCGGTCGGGCTGGGCCAGGGCGACGGCCGAGGTTTCGTCGAGGACCCAGTGGGCGGCGAACGGTTTGACCGTGGCCCGGTACCCGAGGACGGCGGACAGCCGCAGCCCGTAGAAGGCGTTGCGGGCACCCAGGAAGAACGCGCCGGCCGCGGCGGTGAGCGGGTTGCCGCCCGCCGCCAGCGCGCCGACGAGGGCTAGCTGCGAGGCCCCGGTGAACACCAGCAGGCTGAGCGCGCAGGTCTGCAAGAGGCTGAGCCCGGCGCCGGCCGAGGTCACGCCGAAGGCGAATCCGGAGAGGCCGACGGCGATGCCGACGCCGAGCGCGTCCCTGATGACGGCGGCGTCGGAGGTCGCGGGCGGTGCCGGCGGCGGTGGCGCGGCCCGCTCCGTGGTGCGTATCTCTGTCTGTTCTGGCACGTCCCGGACCTTAGGTTCCGGGACTGCCGCAGGTCTTGTACGTTCTTGCGCCCGGCGCGCACACCCCCCGACCGCGCAGTCAGAGCCGCTCCGGTCGTACCGCCCGCCTCTGGGCCGACCGCTCCCTCCGGTACGCGCCGGGCGGTACGCCGACGATCCGGGTGAAGTGCCGGTTCAGATGCGGCTGGTCGGTGAAGCCGACGGCGACGGCCGTATCGGCGGGTGTGCGGCCGGCTTCCAGGAGCCTGCGGGCCCGGCGCACCCGGGCGTCGGTGAGCCAGGTGTGCGGCGGCATGCCGTACGCGCTCTTGAAGGCCCGCAGCAGCGCGAACGGGCTGGTACCGAGCTCCTGCGCCAGCCGCTCCAGGGAGGGCGGATCGGCCATCCGCTCCTCCAGGACGGTCCGGGCGCGGGCGGCGGTCCGGGCTCCCGCGGTGCGTGGCGTACGCGCCGGGAGCGGGCCGCCGTAGCGGCGCAGCAGGAGGGCGACGACGGTCCGCAGCAGGCTGTCGGCGGCCAGGGCGTTGCCGGTCTCGGCGGCCCGGTGGATCTCGGTGATCATGCGGCCGAGCTGTGGCTCCTCGGCGGTGGTGCGGTCGAAGCCCGGGGTGCCGCGCAGCGCCGTGGTCTCCTCGGCGATCTCGGCGACGAGCTCGTAGGACGGGTAGAGCGTGGCGTAGGTCCAGCCCTCGGGTGCGCCCGCCCGCGCGGTGTGCGCGACCTCCGGGTTGATCATGATGATGCCGCCGTGGCCGGCCCGGACGGTGCCCTGCCGGAGCCCGACCTCCTCGATGCCGGAGGTCACCGCGCAGACCACATAGCCGTCGTGCGCGTGGCGGGGGAAGGAGTGCCGGACGTAGCGGGCGCGCAGCAGGTCGAGGCCGGGCAGCCCGTCGTAGCGCCAGTGGCGCGCCCACTCGCCACGCGCCCGCGGCACGGCCGCCGCGCCGGGCCCGCCGTCGGCCGCGCTCTCCCCGCTGACCATGACCATGCCGCCATTCTGCGTCCGCCGGACAGCCGTGGGCCCGCCCGTCCGAAGCGTGGACGGCCGGAAAAGGCCCGGTCGGCGGCGGTGGGCGCGGCGCGCGGGTCCGCGTTGTCAGTGGTCCGGTGCACGATGGGGGACATGGCCGAGGCAGCGTTCGAGACGTTCTCCCCCGCGACCCGCGGTTGGTTCGCCGGGGCGTTCAGCGCGCCCACGGCCGCGCAGGAGGGCGCCTGGCGGGCGATCGGCGCGGGCTCCGACGTCCTCGTGGTGGCGCCGACGGGCTCGGGCAAGACGCTCGCCGCCTTCCTCGCGTCGCTGGACGCGCTGGCGAGCAGTCCGCCGCCCGCCGAGCCGAAGAAGCGCTGCCGGGTGTTGTACGTCTCCCCGCTGAAGGCGCTGGCCGTAGATGTCGAGCGCAATCTGCGCAGTCCGCTGACGGGCATCCGCCAGGAGTCGGTCCGCCGCGGGCTGCCGGAGCCGGACATCACCGTCGGCATCCGCTCCGGGGACACCCCGCCCGCCGAGCGCCGGTCGATCGCCAACCGCCCGCCGGACATCCTCATCACGACCCCCGAGTCACTGTTCCTGATGCTGACGTCCTCGGCCCGGGAGGCGCTGGCGGGCGTGGAGACGGTGATCCTGGACGAGGTCCACGCCGTGGCCGGCACGAAGCGCGGGGCGCATCTGGCGCTGTCCCTGGAGCGGCTGGACGAGCTCCTGGCCCGCCCGGCGCGACGGATCGGGCTGTCGGCGACGGTCCGCCCGGTGGAGGAGGTGGCCCGCTATCTGTCGCCGCGGCGCCGGGTGGAGATCGTCCAGCCGCCGTCCGGGAAGCGTTTCGACCTCTCGGTGGTCGTCCCGGTGGAGGACATGGGTGAGCTGGGCGGCTCACCCGTCCAGGAGGGCGACACCGGTGAGAAGCCGTCCATCTGGCCGCAGGTCGAGGAGAAGATCGCCGACCTCGTCCAGGCCCATCGCTCCACAATCGTCTTCGCCAACTCCCGCCGTCTGGCGGAGCGGCTGTGCAACCGCCTCAACGAGATCGCCTACGAGCGGGCCACGGGCGAGGCCCTGCCGGAACACCACTCCCCCGCGGAGCTGATGGCCGAGGCCGGTGCCGCCAAGGGGGCGCCGGCGCTGCTGGCCCGCGCCCACCACGGTTCCGTGTCCAAGGAGCAACGCGCCCAGGTGGAGGAGGACTTGAAGGCGGGCCGGCTGCCGGCCGTGGTCGCCACCTCCAGTCTGGAGCTGGGTATCGACATGGGCGCGGTCGATCTGGTCGTCCAGGTGGAGTCGCCGCCTTCGGTCGCGTCCGGGCTCCAGCGCGTCGGGCGGGCCGGCCATCAGGTCGGCGCGGTCTCGACGGGCATCGTGTTCCCCAAGTACCGCGGCGATCTGGTGCAGGCCGCCGTGGTCACCGAGCGGATGCGCTCCGGCGCCATCGAGGCGCTGCGGGTGCCGGCCAATCCGCTGGACGTGCTCGCCCAGCAGCTCGTCGCCATGGCCGCGATGGACACCTGGGACGTCGAGGAGCTGCTGGCCCTGGTCCGGCGGGCCGCCCCGTTCGCCGCGCTTCCCGAGTCGGCGTTCACGGCCGTGCTGGACATGCTCGCCGGCCGCTATCCCTCCGACGCCTTCGCCGAGCTGCGGCCGCGCCTGGTGTGGGACCGCGTCGCACAGACGGTCACGGGCCGCCCCGGGGCACAGCGGCTGGCCGTCACCTCCGGTGGCACCATCCCCGACCGCGGCCTGTTCGGGGTGTTCCTGGCGGGCGGCGACTCCGGCAAGGGGGGCGGCGGGCGCCGGGTCGGAGAGCTCGACGAGGAGATGGTCTACGAGTCCCGCGTCGGCGATGTCTTCACACTCGGCACGACGTCCTGGCGCATCGAGGACATCACCCGCGACCGGGTGCTGGTCACTCCCGCCCCCGGGGTGCCGGGGCGGCTGCCCTTCTGGAAGGGCGACCAGCTGGGTCGCCCTCTGGAACTGGGCCGCGCGCTCGGCGCGTTCCTCCGCGAGATCGGCTCGCTCGCGCCGGAGGACGCCGGGGCCCGGCTGTCCGCCGCCGGGCTGGACGACTGGGCGGTGTCCAATGTGCTGAGCTACCTCGCCGAGCAGAAGCAGGCCTGCGGCCATGTCCCCGATGACCGCACGATCGTCGTGGAGCGGTTCCGCGACGAGCTCGGCGACTGGCGGGTGGTCATCCACTCCCCGTTCGGCGCGCAGGTGCACGCCCCCTGGGCGCTGGCCCTCGGCGCCCGCCTCGCCGAGCGCCACGGCATGGACGCCCAGGTGATGCACGCCGACGACGGCATCGTGCTGCGGCTGCCCGACGCCGATCTCATGGGCCTCGATCTCCTCGACGGCGACAGCGGCTTCGACCCGTCCGCCGGCCCGCCCGGACACGGCGCGGAGTACGACCCCGAGCAATCCCCCGTGGGCGCCGCCGATGTCGCCTTCGACCAGGGCGAAGTCGATCAGCTCGTCACGGACCAGGTCGGCGGTTCCGCACTGTTCGCCTCCCGGTTCCGGGAATGCGCCGCCCGCGCCCTGCTGCTGCCGCGGCGCAGCCCGGGCAAGCGCACCCCGCTGTGGCAGCAGCGCCAGCGGGCCGCCCAGCTCCTCCAGGTGGCGAGCGAGTTCGGCTCGTTCCCGATCGTGCTGGAAGCCGTCCGCGAATGCCTCCAGGACGTCTTCGACGTCCCGGGCCTGACGGAGCTGATGGGGGACATCGAGTCCCGCCGGGTCCGCCTGGTGGAGGTCACCACCCCCGAACCGTCCCCGTTCGCCCGCTCGCTGCTGTTCGGCTATGTCGCCCAGTTCCTGTACGAGGGCGACTCCCCGCTCGCCGAGCGCCGCGCCGCCGCCCTCTCCCTGGACTCCCGGCTGCTCGCCGAACTGCTCGGCCAGGCCGAGCTGCGTGAGCTGCTGGACGCCGAAGTGCTGACCGAGCTGGAGCGCGAGCTCCAGTGGCGTACGGACGACCGGCGGGTCAAGGACGTCGAGGGCGTCGCCGACGTCCTGCGGCTGCTGGGGCCGCTGACCGATGCCGAGCTGGCCGAGCGCGGTGCGGACCCGGCCTGGCCCCGGGAGCTGGCCGCCACCCGCCGGGCCCTGTCCGTACGGATCGCCGGCGCCGACCACTGGGCCGCGGTCGAGGACGCCGGCCGGCTCCGTGACGCGCTGGGCACGGCGCTGCCGGTCGGTGTCCCGGAGTCGTTCACCGAACCGGTCAAGGACCCGCTCGGCGATCTGCTGTCCCGTTACGCCCGCACCCACGGCCCGTTCACCTCCGAGCAGGCCGCCGCCCGCTTCGGTCTCGGCACGGCCGTCACCGACGGGGCGCTCCAGCGGCTCGCCGCCGCCGGCCGGGTGGTCCAGGGCGAGTTCCATCCCGCGGGCATCGGCCAGGAGTGGTGTGACGCCCAGGTGCTGCGCAGGCTGCGCCGCCGCTCCCTCGCCGCGCTGCGCGAGGAACTGGAGCCGGTGCCGCCCGCCGCGCTCGCCGCCTTCCTCCCCCAGTGGCAGCACGTCGGCGCACCGCGCCCGGCAACGGCCAGCGGTGTGTCCGCGCCCCTCGGCGGCGCCTCGCACAGCCTGCGCGGCATCGACGGCCTGGTGCGCGCCATCGAGCAGCTCCAGGGCGCCCCGGTGCCCGCCTCCGCCCTGGAAAAGCTGGTGCTGCCGTCCCGCGTCGGCGGCTACTCCCCCGCCCTGCTGGACGAACTCACCGCCACCGGTGAGGTGTTGTGGGCCGGCGCCGGTGCGCTCCCCGGCAAGGACGGCTGGCTCTCGCTGCATCTCGCCGACTCCGCCCCGCTGCTGCTCCCGCCGCCGCTCCCGCTGGAACTGACCGCGCTGCACGAGTCGTTGCTGACCGCCCTCGCCCCCGGTTACGGACTGTTCTTCCGCCAGCTCGCCGACCAGGTCCGCGCCACCACCCACCCGGACGCCACCGATCCGCAGCTGGCCGACGCGCTGTGGGACCTGGCCTGGTCGGGCCGGCTGACCAACGACACCCTCGCCCCGTTGCGCGCCCTCCTCGGCTCGGGCCGTACGGCAGGATCGACCGCCCATCGCGCCCGCCGCGCCGTCCCCCGGGGCCGGTACGGCTCGCTGACCGCGGCCGCGGGCCGCGGCGGCCGGCCCACCGCCTCCCGCTCCGGCCCGCCGACCGTGGGTGGCCGCTGGTCGCTGCTGCCCACCACCGAGCCGGACCCCACCCACCGCGCCCATGCCCTGGCCCGTGCACTCCTGGACCGGCACGGTGTCGTCACCCGTGGAGCGGTCGCCGCCGAAGGGGTCGAGGGCGGGTTCTCCGCCGCGTACCGGGTACTGGCCGCCTTCGAGGAGTCCGGCCAGGCCCGTCGCGGCTATGTGGTGGAAGGGCTGGGCGCGGCCCAGTTCGCGATGGACGGGGCGGTGGACCGGCTGCGCGCGGTCAGCACCCAGCGGGAGCGCACCGCCGATGCCGGGCTGCCGGAGAGCGGCCCGGCGCCGTCCCGGCGGGGCGGCCCGCAGCGCGCCGTGGTCCTGGCCGCCGCCGACCCCGCGAACGCCTACGGTGCCGCGCTGTCCTGGCCCGAGCCGCCCGAGGGCTCGACCCACAAGCCCGGCCGCAAGGCGGGCTCCCTGGTGGTCCTCGTCGACGGCGAGCTGACGCTCTACATGGAGCGCGGTGGCAAGACCCTGCTCATCTGGCCGCTCGGCCCCGCACCGGACCGGGCCGCCACGGACCCCCGCCTCCAGCTGGCCGTCGAGGCCCTCACGGATGCCGCCCGCGCCGGCGCCCTGGGCACCATCACCACCGAACGCATCAACGGCACCGCGGCCCTCACCTCCCCGTACGCCGTCACCCTGGAGACCGCCGGCTTCCACCCCACCCCCCGGGGCCTGCGCCTGCGCGGCTGACAACGGCAGCGCCCCCGCTCAGCACCCGCCCCACGGGCCGAAGGCTCCCGGCTCCCGGCTCCCGGCTCCCGGCTCCCGGCTCCCGGCTCCCGGCTCCCGGCTCCCGGCTCCCGGCTCCCGGCATGATGGTGGCATGCCCGAAGGTGACACCGTCTGGCGCTTGGCCCAGCGGCTCCACGACGCGCTGACCGGCGGCCCGCTGACCCGCTGCGATCTGCGCGTACCCCGGCTGGCGACGGTGGATCTGACCGGCCGCGGGGTGCTGGGCGTCCTCCCCCGCGGCAAGCACCTCCTCACCCGCTTCGAGGGCGGTCTGACCCTCCACTCCCATCTGCGGATGGACGGCGCATGGCAGATCTACGCCCCGGCCGAGCGCTGGCGCGCCGGCCCCGCCCACCAGATCCGGGCGATCCTCGGCACCGCGGACCACACCGCCGTCGGCTACCGCCTCCCCGTGCTCGATCTGCTGCGTACCGCCGACGAGCCCCGGGTCGTCGGCCATCTGGGGCCCGATCTCCTCGGCCCGGACTGGGACCCCGCCGAAGCCCTGCGCCGCCTGCTCGCCACCCCGGAGCGCCCCCTCGGCGAGGCCCTGCTCGACCAGCGCAATCTCGCCGGCATCGGCAATGTCTACAAATGCGAGCTGTGCTTCCTGCTGCACGCCTCGCCCTGGCTACCCATAGGAGCACTCCCCCGCCCGGAACACGTGCCCACGCTCGCCAAGAAGCTCCTCGAGGCCAACAAGCGACGCCCCGCCCGTATCACCACGGCCAGCGCCCGCCCCGACCGACGGCTGTGGGTCTACGGCCGGGCCGGCCGCCCCTGCCTGCGCTGCGGCACCGGTATCCGCACCGCCGACCAGGACCCCACCGCCGAGGAACGCGTCACCTACTGGTGCCCCACCTGCCAGCCGGACCCACGGGTCAGCCGCCCCACCGGCTGAACCGAAGCATCCCCGCACCACAATTGACGCCCCGTCAGATCCCTCCCTACCCTCGTCCCATGCCTCTCACGGCGTACGACCTCACGGGCCGCACCGCGCTCGTCACGGGCGCGGCGAGCGGCATCGGCCGCGCCACCGCCACCCTCCTCGCCGACGCCGGAGCCACCGTCCACTGCGCCGACCTCGACGCACAGGGCGCACAGGCGACCGCCGCGGCCATCACCGCGGCAGCCGGCTCCGCGCACGCCCACCGACTCGATGTCACCCGGCGCGAGCAGGTCGCCGCCGTCATCGACGCCGCCCGCAGCGCCACCGGCCGCCTCGACGTCATGGCGAATATCGCCGGAATCATGCACTCCGCCCCCGTGCTGGAGACCGCGGACACGGATCTGGACCGCGTCTGGAACACCAACTTCAAAGGCGTGCTGTACGGCTGCCAGGAGGCCGCCCGCGCCATGATCGCCACCGGCACCCGGGGCTCCCTCGTGAACATGGCCTCCGGCGCGATCGATACCGGCGCCCCCGGCCTGCTCTCCTACGGCGCCGCCAAGGCCGCCGTCGTCCAGCTCACCAAGACCCTGGCCACCGAGGTCGGCCGGCACGGCATCCGCGTCAATGCCGTCGCCCCGGGCTGGATCCGTACGGCGATGACCGACCGCCACACCGCACAGGCGCAGCAGCAGGCGGAGGGCCCGATGATCCGGATGTCGCCACTGGGGAGGGTGGGAGAGCCGGAAGACGTCGCCCACACCGTGCTGCACCTGGCGTCGGACGCCTCGTCCTTCATGACCGGCCAGGTCCTCCGCCCGAACGGCGGCGTCGCCATGCCCTGGTGACCGCCCCCCGGCGCTCCCGTACCCGCCGGGCCGCCCGCGCCATGGCGCGATGACAGAGACCGTCCTTACGGTTCGCCCGCGGCACGCAGTGCACCGGCAGCAGACTGAGCCCCCAGCCGCCCACCAGCACGGCCCCCTCGACCACCCCCGCCGACTGCGGCCACACCACCAGCCGGACCGCGGCCCACCACCACAGCCCCCCGGCGACGACCCCGGAGAGGACGACGGCCGCGGATATCCGGCGCCCCGGCACGGTACGCGGACGCCGTCCGGCCGGTCCGCGGGCCGCGAAGTCACGCCACCCCATGGCTGCCTCCTCCGGCCGACGCTAGACGGGTCCCGGCGCCCGGCGGGAGGGCGCACCGGGGCTTTTCCGGCGCGTAACCGGCCCCGCAAGCCCCGGAACGGCCCTGGATGCCGCCGACCCTGTCGTGCACACCCGAGAGCCCGGGCCTCAGCGCACTCCGCCGTCCGTCACTGGGCCTCGGCCTGGAACATCCAGTGATGCTTCTCCAGGTCGGCGGTCAGCCCGATGAGAATGTCCTGGCTGACCGGGTCCGCCTCCGCGGTGGCGAGGATCCGCTCGCGCATCCGGCCGATGACCGCGCTCAGCGCCTCCACCATCGCCCGCACCACGTCGCCGTCCTTGATCCAGCCGTCCTTGACCTCGGCGATGCCGCTGGTCTTGGCGACGGTGACCGCCCGCCCGTCAGGGGACACCCCGATCGCGGCCGCCCGCTCGGCCACCGTGTCGGCGTGCTGCCGTCCGCTGGCGACCACCTCGTCGAGCTGGAGATGTACGGAGCGGAAGCGCGGACCGATGACGTTCCAGTGCACCTGCTTCGCGACGAGGGAGAGATCCACCAGGTCGACGAGGGCTCCCTGGAGGGCGTTCCCGACGATGCCGCGGTCCCCGTCGGACAGTGTGCTCTTGACGACAGACATCCAGATACTCCTGTTCGGGCGATTTATCCGGTTTGGCCATCGTATAAATGAATCGCCCGTTCCGAGCTGCCCGGACGGTCCGGCCGAGCGCCCGCCGGGGCTCCGATGGGCCGCGCACCCCCGCCCCGTACGGGCAGCACAAAGCCCCGGCAGGCTGCGCCTACCAGGGCTTCGATGCGTACGAACAGGGGTGTCAGGCCGCGACGACATCCACGACGTCGGCCGGGGACTTGATGGTCACGCGGTCCTCCGGCACACCGGCCAGGGACGTGACGGACACCGAATTGAGCTTCGGCCGCACCGGCGCGGGCACCGTGTCGCTCGCGGCCGCGGACGCTGCCAGCTCGGCGAGCGCAAGCTCGTCGCTGACCTCCCGCATGAGCTCGGACATGCGCACATCCAGCGCGTCACAGATCGACGAGAGCAGCTCGGAGGAGGCCTCCTTCTGCCCCCTCTCCACCTCGGACAAATAGCCGAGCGATACCCGGGCGGAGGAAGAGACCTCGCGCAGGGTTCGGCCCTGGCGCTGACGCTGTCGGCGCAGCACGTCACCCAGCAGGCGACGAAGCAGAATCATCGCTGGCTCCCTCCTCGGACCTCGGATCCGGATCCTTCTCGCCCCACCGTACCGCCTCGGGCGGTACCAGTGCCGGGCGCAAGTACGTGTTCACTCAGGGCTGCAAACATCCATTCCCCCCGTGTTGTTCCGTATCCTGTGCCCGCATATTTTCTGTCAGTTCGCTCAACAACAGTGCGAGCACGGCGCGAATGGTGTCCTGGCGAATCCGGTCACGATCCCCCGCCAGCGACAGCCGGCGCACCGCTCCGGCACCGTCCGGTCCCTGCACCGCCACGAAAACGGTGCCCACCGGATGCCCGTCCTGCGGATCGGGGCCGGCCACACCCGTGGTGGCCAGGCCCCAGTCGGCGCCCAGCACCCGCCGCGCACCGCTCGCCATCTGCCGGGCGACCTCGCCGTCCACGGCACCGCGCGCGGCCAGCAGAGTGCCGTCCACGCCCAGCACCTCGCGCTTGACCTCGGTCGCATACGCGGTGACCGAGCCCCGGACCACCCGCGAGGCCCCCGGGACGGCGGTCAGCGCGCCCGCCACCAGGCCGCCGGTCAGTGATTCGGCCACAGCCAGGCTCTGTCCCCGCCCGGCGAGCATCTCCAGCGCCCCGGCGGCGGCAGAACCCGGCCCGCTCACCGGGCCGCGTCCCGCTCGGCGCGCACGGCCCGCTCCCGGGCCAGCCCGGCCCGGCGCAGCACCACGGCCTGCCGGACGTAGTCGAGCCCGGTGACGACGGTCAGCGCCACCGCCACCGCCATCACCCACCAGCGGAAGGTGGCCAGCGGACCGGTCAGCACCAGGACGTACATCCCGACCGCGGTGCCCTGCGCCAATGTCTTGATTTTGCCGCCACGACTGGCCGGAATGACACCGTGCTTGATCACCCAGAACCGCATCAGTGTGATGCCGAGCTCCCGGAA
The DNA here is from genome assembly GCF_008704855.1 of Streptomyces platensis. Lineage (NCBI taxonomy): Bacteria > Bacillati > Actinomycetota > Actinomycetes > Kitasatosporales > Streptomycetaceae > Streptomyces > Streptomyces platensis. The sequence goes on along the minus strand of NZ_CP023691.1, from coordinate 6,413,986 downwards.
GAGGATCACGCCGGTCACCCACCAGGGCAGATCACCCAGCACCGACAGACAGATCAGCGCGGCACCCATGATCGCCTTGTCCGCGATCGGGTCGGCGATCTTGCCGAAGTCGGTGACCAGGTTGTACGCCCGCGCCAGATGCCCGTCGAACACGTCGGTGATCATGGCGACGGCGAACGCGGCCCAGGCGAAGACGCGCCAGACCGGATCCGTACCGTCGTCGTGCATCAGCAGCAGCACGAAGGCCGGGACCAGCACCAGCCGCAGCATCGTCAGGACGTTGGCGATGTTCCACAGCCCGGCCTGCCGGACGACCGGCGCCGTGCGCGGGCCACCCGCTGCGGATGCCGGGACTCCGGTCATCTGCCCGCCTCCTCGGTACACCCCGTGCCCTCCACCGACAGCACCTCCGCGACGAGGTCCACGCCCTCGCTCGCCACCACCTTTGCTTCGACCATACGACCGGGCTCCAGTTCCCGGTCGGTCGACAGCAGGGTGACGCCATCGGTCTCCGGGGCCTGGTGCGCGGCCCGCCCGACGACACCGTCCTCGTCGTCGGTCCGGTCGACCAGCACCCGCAGCGTCTCGCCGATCCGCTCCTCGGCGCGCTGCGCGGTCAGCTCCTCGGCCAGCCGGGAGACCCGCGCCAGCCGCTCGGCGACCACGTCCGGGGCGACCTTGTCCTCGTACGAGGCGGCCTCGGTGCCGTCCTCGTCGGAGTAGCCGAAGACGCCGATGGCATCGAGCCGGGCCTCGGTGATGAAGCGCTCCAGCTCCGCCAGGTCGCTCTCGCTCTCGCCGGGGAAGCCGACGATGAAGTTGGAGCGGGCTCCGGCCTGCGGCGCCTTCGTCCGGATCGTCTCCAGCAGCTCCAGGAAGCTGTCGGTGCCGCCGAAGCGCCGCATCGCCCGCAGCACACCGGGCGCCGAGTGCTGGAAGGACAGATCGAAGTACGGCGCGACCTTGTCGGTACCGGTCAGCACATCGATCAGCCCCGGTCGCATCTCGGCCGGCTGGAGGTAGCTGACGCGGATCCGCTCGATGCCGTCGACGGCAGCCAGCTCCGGCAGCAGCGTCTCCAGCAGGCGGATGTCGCCGAGGTCCTTGCCGTAGGAGGTGTTGTTCTCGGAGACCAGCATGATCTCCTTGACGCCCTCCCCGGCCAGCCAGCGCGTCTCCCCGAGCACATCGGAGGGCCGGCGGGAGATGAAGGAGCCGCGGAAGGACGGGATGGCGCAGAACGAGCAGCGCCGGTCGCAGCCGGAGGCCAGCTTCACGGAGGCGACCGGGCTGGTGCCGAGCCGGCGGCGCAGCGGGGCCCGCGGTCCGGAGGCCGGCGCGATGCCCTCCGGCAGGTCCTCGGGCGGGGCGGCCGGCTCGTCGGCACCGGTCTGGGCGTGGCCGGGCAGCGCGACCGCGGTGGAGCCCTGGCGCTCGGCCGGGCTGATCGGCAGCAGCTTGCGGCGGTCGCGCGGGGTGTGGGCCTCGACGTTTCCGCCGCTCAGGATGGTCTGGAGCCGGCCGGAGATATCGCTGTAGTCGTCGAAGCCGAGCACTCCGTCCGCCTCGGGCAGCGCCTCGGCGAGTTCCTTGCCGTAGCGCTCGGCCATGCAGCCGACGGCCACCACGGCCTGGGTTCTGCCATGATCCTTCAGGTCGTTGGCTTCCAGCAGGGCATCAACGGAGTCCTTCTTGGCGGCCTCGACGAAACCACAGGTGTTGACGACGGCGACATCGGCATCGGCGGCTTCCTCGACGAGCTCCCAGCCGTCCGCTGCCAGGCGGCCTGCGAGCTCCTCCGAGTCCACCTCGTTACGGGCGCAGCCAAGAGTGACAAGGGCGACGGTACGGCGTTCGGGCATAGGGCTCAGCCTACTTTGTCCCGGCCACCCCCTTGGCGAGCAGGTCTCCGCCGCCGGTCCCGGGGCCCGGGGCCGGGCGGCGGACGCCCCCCGACCAGGGCACTCAGCCCGCCTGGGGGTCCCCCGGCGTGTAGCTGAGCCGCTCCACGGTGCCCTTCTCGCCGACCTGCTTGACCTCCTTGCCGTTGACGTACAGCTGCACGGCTCCGGCGTTACCGAGGACCAGGTCGATCCGCTTCTTGTCGGTGATGGTCTTGGATTCGCCCTGCTTGAGCAGACCGTCTTCCAGGAGTTTGCCGCTGGCGTCCTTGGCGGAGATCCAGCTTTGGCCGTCGCGGGCGGTCACCTTGATCGTGACCTTGTCCTTCGGCAGGCCGGCGACGGCGCTGTCGGAGGGCTCGGGCTTGAGGGTCGGCCGGATGGTGGAGGGGTGGCGGGTGGGCGCCGGCGCCGGCTTCGCATGGGCGTCACCGGCCGCGACCGAGCCGCCGTCGCTCTTGTCGCCGCCCGTGAAGAGCGTGAAGCCCGCGAATCCGACCACGGCGACGATCGCCGCGACCATCGCCGCGGTCCAATTGGGGCGGCGCGGCTCGGAGCGGATCCGTTCGGCTTCGTAGAGCGGTGCGGCGGGGGTCGGCGCGGGCCGGCCGCCGTGCTCGGCGTCGAACTGGTCGATCAGGGGTCGGGAATCGAGGGATACGGCACGGGCGAGCGCCCGGATGTGCCCCCGGGCGTAGACGTCGCCGCCGCAGCGGGAGAAGTCGTCCTGCTCGATCGCGTGCACGAGAGGGATGCGCACCCGTGTCGTCGTACTGACCTCTTCGACGGTCAGTCCCGCTCCGATACGGGCCTTCTGGAGGGCAGCACCGACGGAAGGCCGGTCTGCTTCGGGGGAGTTGCCGATGGACACGGAGGCGCCTTTCGAGCGTGTAGCCACCTGCTGGAAGTTCAGTCTAGGGGTGGAGCGAAAGGGTCGGGCAAGCGGGAGAGCGGACTTTGTACGCCATCGGAACGCCGTCGGCGGTGCCCTCGGGCTGGATGGTGCGGCATCGTTCCCTCATCTCCCTCAACTTGACGTCTCGGCAGCAGAAACGGTTGCTTTCTTCTTTCCTACGAGTGACCCGGATGTCTGTGCTACTCGGTAGCCTCCCCCCGGATCACCGCCAGCACTCCGTCCAGTTCATCAGGCTTCACAAGAACGTCACGAGCCTTGGAACCCTCGCTCGGCCCGACGATGTTCCGCGACTCCATCAGGTCCATCAGCCGGCCGGCCTTGGCAAAGCCCACCCGCAGCTTGCGCTGAAGCATCGACGTCGACCCGAACTGGGTGGAAACCACCAGCTCAGCGGCCTGACACAGCAGATCGAGGTCATCGCCGATGTCCTCGTCGATCTCCTTCTTCTTCGCCGTGCCGACGGTGACGTCGTCGCGGAAGACGGGCGCCATCTGGTCCTTGCAGTGCTGGACGACGGCCGCGACCTCCTCCTCGGTCACGAAGGCGCCCTGCATGCGCACCGGCTTGTTGGCGCCCATCGGCAGGAACAGCCCGTCGCCCTTGCCGATCAGCTTCTCGGCGCCCGGCTGGTCGAGGATGACCCGGCTGTCGGCGAGCGAGGAGGTGGCGAACGCGAGCCGGGAGGGCACATTGGCCTTGATCAGGCCGGTGACCACATCGACGGACGGGCGCTGGGTGGCGAGCACCAGGTGGATGCCTGCCGCGCGGGCGAGCTGGGTGATGCGGACGATCGAGTCCTCCACGTCCCGCGGCGCGACCATCATCAGGTCCGCCAGCTCGTCCACGATGACCAGCAGATACGGGTACGGCGCCAGCTCGCGCTCGCTGCCCTCGGGAGAGCTGACCTTGCCGCTGCGGACCGCCTCGTTGAAGTCGTCGATGTGCCGGAAGCCGTAGGCGGCGAGATCGTCGTAGCGCAAGTCCATCTCGCGCACCACCCACTGGAGCGCCTCGGCGGCGCGCTTGGGGTTGGTGATGATCGGCGTGATCAGATGCGGGATGCCCTCGTACGCGGTCAGCTCGACGCGCTTGGGGTCGACCAGCACCATCCGGACGTCCTCCGGCGTGGCCCGGACCATCACCGAGGTGATCAGGCAGTTGATGCAGGAGGACTTGCCGGAGCCGGTGGCACCGGCCACCAGGACGTGCGGCATCTTCGCCATGTTGGCCATGACGTAGCCGCCCTCGACGTCCTTGCCGAGCGCCACCAGCATCGGATGGTCATCGCCCGCCGCGTCAGCCAGCCGCAGCACATCGCCGAGGTTGACCATCTCGCGGTCCGTGTTGGGGATCTCGATGCCGACCGCGGACTTGCCGGGGATCGGGCTGATGATGCGGACGTCGGGGCTGGCCACCGCGTAGGCGATGTTCTTGGCCAGGGCGGTGATCTTCTCGACCTTGACCGCCGGGCCGAGCTCGACCTCGTAGCGGGTGACCGTCGGGCCGCGGGTGAAGCCGGTGACCGCGGCATCGACCTTGAACTCCTGGAAGACCGTGGTCAGCGCGGTCACTATGGCGTCGTTCGCGGCGCTGCGGGTCTTTCCTGGACCGCCCCGGGAGAGCAGGTCCAGGGAGGGCAGCGAGTAGGTGATGTCGCCGGACAGCTGGAGCTGCTCGGCGCGGGCCGGCAGCTCACCCGAGGGCTCGGGCGCGGCCTTGGTGAAGTCCGGCACGGCCGGGGTGCGCTCGTTCGTGGACGGCTCCGGCTCCGCGCCGCGGGCCGGCGGCACCGTGCCGCTCTCCCCCGCGGTGTCCTCACCGTCGCGGCCGCGCCGCTCCCCGGAGATGCTGCTGCTGAGGCCGGCGACGAGCGGTGACGGCTGGACGCCGTGCAGCACCGCGCCGTCCAGCGCGGCGGCGGCCGCGGCGGCGACGTCCACCGCGTCCATCGGCCGGTCCGGGTCGGACTGTGCGGAGGCCCGGCGCGGCCGGCGCCGCTTGGCCAGCGCCGCTTCCTCTATCGCGTCCGGGTCCTGCGCGGCCGGTGCGGCGGCGCTGCGGCGCGGCTTGCGTACGGGCTGCTCGCGCCACTCCTCCGCGTAGTCCTCGACCTCGTCGTACTCCACCTCGGGATGCACCACGCCCAGCTTGATGCCGAGCGCCCGCAGCCGCTGCGGGATGGCGTTCACCGGCGTCGCGGTGACCACCAGCAGCCCGAAGAGGGTCAGCAGCGCCAGCAGCGCCACCGCCAGGGTCTGTCCGACGGTGAAGATCAGCGGCTTGGACGCGACCCACCCGAGGTAGCCGCCGGCGTCCTGTATGGCGGCCAGGCCGTTGTCCCGGCCCGGCGAGCCGCAGGCCATCGCGACCTGCCCGAGGACGCCGACCACCAGCGCGGACAGCCCGATCACGATCCGGCCGTTGGCCTCCGGCTGCTCGGGGTGCCGGATGAGGCGTACGGCGATGCCGCCCAGCAGTATCGGTACGACCAGATCGAGCCGGCCGAAGGCGCCGGTCACCAGCAGCTCGACGAGGTCGCCGACCGGGCCGCTGAGGTTCGACCAGGTGCCGGCCGCGATCACCAGCGACAGCCCGAGCAGCAGCAGCGCCAGTCCGTCCTTGCGGTGCGCCGGATCGAGGTTCTTCGCGCCGCGGCCCACACCGCGGAACATCGCCCCGATGCCGTGCGCGAGCCCGAGCCAGCAGGCGCGGGCGAGACGGTAGACCCCGCCGGTGGGTGACGGCGCCGGTTTGGGCGCGGCCTTCTTGGCGGCGGTCTTCTTGGCCGGTGCCCTCTTCGCGGCCGCCTTCTTGGCCGGCGGCTTCGCGGGTGTTTTCTTCGCGGCGGTCTTCTTGGCGGCGCCGCCCGCGGTCCGTCCGGCGCGCTGCTTCGAGGGGCCCGCCGTGCTCTGGGTTCCCTTGCCGGACGTACGTGAGGCCATGGCGACGAGATTACAGGCGAACGCAGGCATGACACGAGCGCACGGCGCTTCACCCGAACGTGTCGCGCGCCCGTCTCATGAAGGGGTGTCAGTTACCCCGCGACGCTTCCCGACCCCGGCTCCAGGGCGTCCAGCGCCCTGCGCAGTCCGGTCAGTTTGCGCTCCAGATGCGCCGCGGTGGCGACCGTCGCCGCGTCCGCCGTCTCGTCCAGCTGCTTGGACAGCGCCTCGGCCTGCTCCTCGACCGCGGCCAGCCGCGCGGAGAGCTCGGCGAGCAGCCCCGCGGACTCCCGCGCCTCGTCGGCGCTCGTCCGTCCGCCCTCCAGCTGAAGCCTCAGCAGGGAAGCCTGCTCCCGCAGTTGGCAGTTCTTCATGTACAGCTCGACGAACACCGAGACCTTGGCGCGCAGCACCCACGGGTCGAACGGCTTGGAGATGTAGTCCACCGCGCCGGCCGCGTACCCGCGGAAGGTGTGATGCGGGCCGTGGTTGATGGCCGTGAGGAAGATGATCGGGATGTCCCGGGTCCGCTCGCGCCGCTTGATGTGCGCGGCGGTCTCGAATCCGTCCATCCCCGGCATCTGCACATCGAGCAGAATCACCGCGAAATCGTCCGTGAGCAGTGCTTTGAGCGCTTCCTCCCCGGACGATGCCCGCACCAGTGTCTGATCGAGCGCAGAGAGGATCGCCTCCAGCGCCAGCAGATTCTCCGGCCGGTCATCGACCAGGAGGATCTTGGCCTTCTGCACCATGGCCCGTCCTCCTCGCCCCGGCATCGAACCGGACGCCGCCCCAGGGGACGACTCCGTCATGCCGCCCGTCCTTGTGCCGGTCATGGTAGCTGCACCCCGCCTGTCGCCACACCCTGTCACCGCGATGTCACTGTGCACGTTGCAGAAACGCAGACAGGGACCAGAAGGTTCCCCGAATCCCACGCCTCCACACGTCCGCGGCAACACTGAGTCAGCACGCGATGATCCCCTTTCCCCTCCATACTGGACGCTCCGTCACTCCGCCCGCATCCATTGCTCCATGACCGACAACAGATGATCGGTATCCACCGGCTTGGTCACGTAGTCGGAGGCTCCGGAGTCGATGCTCTTCTCCCGGTCGCCCTTCATCGCCTTCGCGGTCAGCGCGATGATGGGCAGTCCGGCGAACTGCGGCATCCGGCGGATCGCCGCCGTGGTCGCATAGCCGTCCATCTCCGGCATCATGATGTCCATCAGGACCAGCACGATGTCGTCGTGCTGCTCCAGGACCTCGATCCCCTCGCGCCCGTTCTCCGCGTAGAGCACCGACAGCCCGTGCTGTTCCAGGACGCTGGTGAGGGCGAAGACGTTGCGGATGTCGTCATCCACGATCAGCACCTTCTCACCGTGGAAGCCGCCCTCGAAAGCCGGGTCCACCAGATCCTGGCCGTTGCCGAGCCAGGGCTCCTCCGCGGGCTGCTGGGGAGCCGGCTGCGGCGGCGCCGGGGGCGCCTGCTGCGGCGCCGGGGACGGCTGCCGCCCGGAGAGCTCGAAGCGCCGCGGGGTGCCCTGAATCGCCCGGCGGCGGCGCCGGTTGAGGCTGGAGCCCTGCTCGTGCTCCGGCTGCTCCTCGGCCTCCTGCTGCCCGACCTCCGTCTCGCGCGCCTCCGCGTCCATCGCGATGCCGCCGGCCACCAGCTGCGGGTAGCCCTGCGGCGGCAGCCCGCCCGGGTTGTGCGGCAGGTAGAGGGTGAACGTGGAGCCGCGGTTCGGCTCACTCGCGGCGTGGATCTCGCCGCCCAGCAGCCGGGCGATCTCCCGGCTGATGGACAGGCCCAGACCCGTGCCGCCGTACTTGCGGCTGGTCGTGCCGTCCGCCTGCTTGAACGCCTCGAAGATGACCCGCATCTTGCTGGAGGCGATGCCGATCCCGGTGTCGGTCACCGAGAAGGCGATCATGTCCGCGTCCGGGTCGCGCAGGGAACCGTGCTCCAGCAGCTGCTCCCGGATGGCCACCGGGACATCCGCGCCGGCCGGCCGGATCACCAGCTCGACGGCGCCGCTGTCGGTGAACTTCACCGCGTTGGACAGCAGATTGCGCAGCACTTGGAGCAGCCGCTGCTCGTCGGTGTGCAGTGTCGCCGGCAGCTCCGGGGAGACCCGTACGGAGAAGTCGAGTCCCTTCTCCGCGGTCAGCGGCCGGAACGTGGCCTCCACGTAGTCGACGAGCTGGACCAGCGCGATCCGCGTCGGGCTGACGTCCATCTTGCCGGCCTCGACCTTGGACAGGTCGAGAATGTCGTTGATCAGCTGGAGCAGGTCGGAACCGGCGCCATGGATGGTTTCGGCGAATTCGACCTGCTTCGGGGAGAGATTCCCCTCGGCGTTATCGGCCAGCAATTTGGCCAGAATCAGCAGGGAGTTGAGCGGTGTGCGCAGCTCGTGCGACATGTTCGCCAGGAACTCCGACTTGTAGCGCATCGAGACCGCGAGCTGCTCGGCACGCTCCTCCAGGACCTGCCGCGCCTCCTCGATCTCGGTGTTCTTCACCTCGATGTCGCGGTTCTGCGCGCGCAGCTGCTCGGCCTTCTCCTCCAGCTCGGTGTTGGACAGCTCCAGCGCCTTCTGCCGGCTCTCCAGCTCGCCCGACCGCTCCTTGAGCTGCTCGGTCAGCTCCTGCGACTGCTTGAGCAGCACCTCGGTCTTGGTGTTCACCGAGATGGTGTTGACGCTGGTCGCGATCATCTCGGCGATCTGGCTGAGGAAGTCCTTCTGGATCTGGGTGAACGGCTGGAAGGACGCCAGCTCGATCACCCCGAGCACCTTGTCCTCGAACAGCACCGGCAGCACGATCACATTGGCCGGCGGCGCCTCACCCAGCCCGGAGGCGATCTTGAGATAGCCGGACGGGACGTTCTCGACCAGGATCGTGCGGCCCTCCTCCGCGGCCGTGCCGATCAGGGTCTCGCCCGGCCGGAAGGTCGTCGGCATCCCGCCCATGGCGTAGCCGTACGAGCCCATCAGCCGCAGCTCGTACGCACCGGCCTCGCCGCCGTCCGCGCCGATCTCCTGGCTGTCGGGCTGCGCGGCGAGGAAGAACGCGCCGTGCTGGGCGGAGACCGCGGGCGAGAGCTCGCTCATGATGAGCGTGGCGACGTCCTTGAGGTCGCGCCGGCCCTGCATCAGACCGGAGATCCGGGCGAGATTGCCCTTGAGCCAGTCCTGTTCCTCGTTGGCGAGGGTGGTCTCCCGGAGCGTGGAGATCATGGTGTTGACGTTGTCCTGGAGCTCCAGGATCTCGCCGGCCGCGTCCACATCGATCCGGACGTTGTGATCGCCGAGGGTGACCGCCGCGGCGACCGCGGCGATGGCCCGCACCTGACGGGTGAGGTTGCCCGCCATCTCGTTCACCGATTCGGTCAGGTCGCGCCAGGTGCCGGCCACGCCGCGCACCTGCGCCTGCCCGCCCAGCTGGCCTTCCGTCCCCACCTCGCGGGCCACTCTGGTGACCTGCTCCGCGAAGGACGACAGCTGGTCGACCATGGTGTTGATGGTGGTCTTCAGCGCGAGGATCTCGCCCCGCGCATCGATGTCGATCTTCTTGGTCAGATCACCCTTGGCGATGGCGGTGGTGACCATGGCGATGTTGCGGACCTGGCCGGTCAGGTTGTTGGCCATCGAGTTCACGGACTCGGTGAGGTCCTTCCACGTACCGGCGACGCCGGGGACGCGGGCCTGACCGCCCAGGATGCCGTCGGTGCCCACCTCGCGGGCCACTCGCGTGACCTCGTCGGCGAACGACGACAGCGTCGTGACCATCGTGTTGACCGTGTCGGCGAGCTGCGCGACCTCGCCGCGCGCCTCGACCGTCACCTTCTTGGTGAGGTCTCCGTTGGCAACTGCCGCCGAGACCTGGGAGATGTTCCGCACCTGGATGGTCAGGTTGTTGGCCATCAGGTTCACGTTGTCGCTGAGGTCCAGCCAGATGCCGGTGGCACCCGGCACCCGCGCCTGACCGCCCAACTGGCCCTCGGTGCCCACTTCTCGGGCCACCCGGGTCACCTGCTCGGCGAACGACGACAGCTGGTCGACCATCGTGTTGACGGTCGTGACCAGTTCGAGGATCTCGCCCTTGGCGTCGACGGTGATCTTCTTGGAGAGGTCACCACGGGCCACCGCGGTCGTCACCTCGGCGATGTTGCGCACCTGCGAGGTGAGGTTGTTCGCCATGAAGTTGACGGACTGGGTGAGGTCCTTCCACGTACCGCTGACGCCCTGCACCTCGGCCTGGCCGCCGAGGATGCCCTCGGTGCCCACCTCACGGGCGACCCGGGTGACCTGCTCCGCGAACGAGGAGAGCTGGTCGACCATGGTGTTCAGGGTGTTCTTCAGCTCCAGGATCTCGCCCCGGGCATCCACGTCGATCTTCTGCGACAGGTCACCGCGCGCGACCGCCGTGGCGACCTGCGCGATATTGCGGACCTGGGCCGTCAGGTTGCCGGCCATGCCGTTCACGGAGTCGGTCAGATCGCGCCAGACGCCCGCGACGCCCGGCACCTGTGCCTGACCGCCCAGCCGGCCGTCCGTACCGACCTCCCGGGCGACCCGGGTGACCTGCTCGGCGAAGGCGGAGAGCTGGTCGACCATCGTGTTGATGGTGTTCTTCAGCTCCAGGATCTCGCCGCGCGCGTCCACGTCGATCTTCTGCGACAGGTCACCACGCGCGACCGCCGTCGTCACCTGCGCGATCTGCCGCACCTGTGAAGTCAGGTTCCCCGCCATGAAGTTGACGGAGTCGGTCAGCTCCTTCCAGGTGCCGCTGACGCCGTCCACCCGGGCCTGACCGCCCAGCCGGCCCTCGGTGCCCACGTCCCTGGCCATCCGTGTGACCTGGTCGGCGAACGACGACAGCTGGTCCACCATGGTGTTCACGGTGTTCTTCAGCTGAAGCATCTCGCCGGAGACATCGACGGTCACCTTCTGCGAGAGGTCACCGTTGGCCACCGCGGTCGTCACCTGGGCGATGTTGCGCACCTGCCCGGTGAGGTTGCGGAAGGCGGTGTTCACGGAGTCCGTGAGGTCCTTCCACGTCCCCGCGGCACCGGGCACCGCCGCCTGGCCGCCCAGCTCGCCCTCGACCCCGATCTCCCGCGCAACGCGCGTCACTTCGGCGCCGAACGACGACAGCTGACCCACCATCGTGTTGACGGTGTTCTTCAACTCCAGCATTTCACCGGCCACATCGACGGTGACCGTCTGCGAGAGGTCACCGTTGGCGACCGCCGTCGTCACCTGCGCGATGTCCCGCACCTGCGCCGTCAGGTTGCGGAAGGCGGTGTTCACCGAGTCGGTGAGGTCCTTCCACGTGCCGGCCGCGCCCGGCACCTGCGCCTGACCACCGAGCTGGCCCTCGGCGCCGACCTCGTTCGCCACCCGCGTCACTTCGTCCGCGAAGGTCCGCAGCGTCTCGGTCATGGTGTTGATCGTGTCGGCCAGCTGCGCGACCTCGCCGCGTGCACTGACCGTGACCTTCTGCGACAGATCACCATTCGCGACGGCCGTGGTGACCTGCGCGATCCCGCGCACCTGCGCGGTGAGGTTGCCGGCCATGAGGTTGACCGAATCCGTCAGGTCCTTCCACACGCCGGCGACGCCGGGGACCTGCGCCTGACCACCGAGCTCACCCTCCGTACCGACCTCACGGGCGACCCGTGTCACCTCGGAGGCGAACGAGGAGAGCTGGTCGACCATCGTGTTGACGGTGTTCTTCAGCTCCAGCATCTCGCCGGAGACATGGACGGTCACCTTGCGCGACAGATCACCCTTGGCCACCGCCGTGGTGACGAGAGCAATGTCACGTACCTGCGCCGTCAGCCGGGACGCCATGGTGTTGACGGATTCCGTGAGGTCCTTCCACGAACCCGACATTCCGCGCACCCGTGCCTGGCCGCCGAGCTTGCCCTCCGTACCGACCTCACTGGCCACTCTCGTGACCTCGTCGGTGAAGGCGGAGAGCTGATCCACCAGCCCGTTGACGGTCCGGCCGACCTTCAGGAATTCACCCCGCAGAGGGTGCTCCGAAGAACTGTCCGAACTGCGCGAGCGCAGATCCATCCGCTGTTCCAGGTCGCCCTCGGAGACCGCCGACAGCACCCGTCCCACCTCGGAGACGGGCCGTACGAGGTCGTCGACCAGCGCGTTCGAGGCGTCGATCGCCGCGGCCCAGGAGCCCTCGGCGGCGCCGACCTCCAGCCGCTCCGTGAGTTTTCCCTCACGCCCGACGACCCGGCGCACCCGCGTCAGCTCGCCCGTGAGGTGCAGATTGCGGTCCGCGACCTCGTTGAAGACCGCCGCGATCTCCGACATGACGCCGTCGCCGGAAACCGTGAGCCGTTTGCGGAAGTTCCCGTCCCGCATGGCCACCAACGCGACCAACAGCCGATTCAGCGCAGCCGTATCCACTTCGGTCGTCCCGTTGTTCCGGGATCGTCCGCCTTTCGCGCGCGTGCTTGCGCCCCGCGCCGCTGCGCCAGACTCCACCGTGTCCCTCCCGCAGGGTTGACCGTTCTACCCGGGCTTTCTCTTGATACTTGCCCAGTGTTTCACCATGGCTCAACCAGGCCATAACAGTTCGGCAGCATCGCACACCGTCCCGGTGCACGATTGGGGCGGAAACACACGTGACCGGCATCCTTGGGTGCGGCGAAGGTAAGTAACCTGGCATACGGCTGTCCACCGCCCCGGCCATGGAGCACGGGCGGTGGGGCGAGCACAACAGGTATTCGGAGGGGCGCCGCGACCATGGGGGAGCAGATCACCGACACACGCATGAGGAGACCAGTGATCACCGCGCGGGCCGCCGCAACCTTCGAGCCGGTCGGGCGCTCCGTCGCCACTGCCCGTGCGTTCGTCCGCGACACCCTCCAGGGCTGGGGCTGCGCCGACATCGTCGACGACGCCGTCGTCCTGACCAGTGAGCTGGTGACCAACGCGGTGGTGCACGCCGGCACCGCCGCCGATGTGCTGTGTCTGCGCCACGACGGCGGAGTGAAGATCTCCGTCGCCGACCGCTACCCCGAACGCGAGATCCCGCTCCAGAACGCCGGCCAGGTCGTCGTCCACCCCGACCGCGAGGGCGGCCGCGGCCTGCTGCTGTGCGGCGCGCTGGCCTCCCGCTGGGGCGTCGAGTACACCGCCGCCCAGAAGCACGTGTGGTTCCAGCTCGATCTGCCCGAGCGCCCGGCCGGCACCCGCTCCGCGGGCCCCGCGCTGCCCGTGGACGCCCTCCCGGTCACCGACGCCCGGGTCCGCGTCGCCGTGATCCAGATCGACCGCGGCGGCTGCATCAGCTTCTGGAACGAGGACGCCCAGGACCTCTTCGCCTATGACCCCGAGCAGGTCATCGGCAAACCGCTCACCGATTTCGCCGCCTGGCCGCACACCCCCGGCACCGGCACCGGCATCGCCGAGGCGCTCCAGCTGTCCCGCTGGGAGGGCTCCTACGGCATAAGGGGCGCCGACGGCCGGGTCGTCCCGGTCTACGCCTCCCACCTGCGCGTCCGCGACGCCGACGGCGAGGCCTCCACGGTCTGCCTCCTGGTGCGCGACCACGAACGCGCGATCCTCCAGAGCCCGCAGCGCACGCCCGCCCCGGACGCCGCCTCCCAGGCCGCCCAGGCCGAGGGACGCCCGTCCGACCCGTTCGAGGTCTTCATCGGCTCCCCGGCCCCGGACGACCTCGACGGCCTGCTCCAACGCACCGTCGAACGCGCCCGCGACATGCTCGACGGTGACGCCGCCTACCTCCTCCTGGCCACCGACGACGAGACCGAGCTGGAGGTCCGCGCCTCCACGGGCCTGCCCTCCGCCCGCCAGCGGTTCGCCCGCGTCCCCGTCGAGGCCGGATCCGGACGCTACGGCTCCGCCCGGATGCCCGCCGTCCACGAGGACCTCACCGCCGTCCCCGGCGCCGTCCCCCTCCTCAGCGGCACGGGCATGCGCTCGGTCGTCACCGTCCCGCTGAAGGTCGAGGGCCGGCTGACCGGCTCCCTCGGCGTCGCCGCGGAGGGCGCCGGCCGCTACACGAACGAGGAGGCGCTGCGGCTCCAGTTCGCCGCCGACCGCATCGCCCTCGCCGTCGAACGCGCCCGGCTGACCGAGCTGGAGAAGCTGCGCCGCGGTTCCCTCTCCTTCCTCGTCGAGGCCTCCGACCTCCTGGCCGGCACCCTCGACCGCGACCAGACCCTGGCCCTGATGGCCCAGATGACGGTCCCCACCCTCGCCACCTGGTGCGCGGTCTACACCGTCGCCGACCCGACCTCCGAGCCCGAACTCTCCTACGTCCTGCACGAGGACGAGGACCGTATCGACGGCCTCAAGACCCTGCTGATGAAGGTCGATCCGCCCGAGCCGGTGCCCACCCCCGGCGCGCGGGTATGGACCGCCCCCAGCGACGCCGCCCACGACGCCGCACTGCGCACCTCGATGCGCAGCCTCGGTCTGGGCAACTCCGCCCGCCCGTCCACCGGTCCGGGCGCCACGCTCGCCACCGCCTCCGCCGTCGGCGGCGAGACCGTCGTGCTCCCCCTCGTCGCCCGCAACCGCGTCATCGGCATGCTCACCCTGGGCAAGCCCACCGAGGAGCACTTCCGCCAGGAGATCCTGGAACTCGCCGAGGACCTCTCCCGCCGGGCCGCGCTCGCCCTGGACAACGCCCGCCTCTACTCCGAGCGCACGGCCATCAGCCAGTCCCTCCAGCGCAGCCTGCTGCCCCCCGAACTGCCCGTCATCCCCGGCGTGGAGGTCGAGGTCATCTACCGCGCGGCCGGTGAGGGCAACGAGGTCGGCGGCGACTTCTACGACCTGTTCCCCATCCGCGACGGCGCGTACGGCTTCGCCATCGGCGATGTCTGCGGCACGGGCCCGGAGGCCGCCGCGGTCACCGGCCTGGCCCGGCACGCACTGCGGCTGCTCGCCCGCGAGGGCTTCGGCGGCCCGGCCGTCCTGGAGCGCCTGAATGCCGCCATCCTCGACGAGGGCGCCCGCAGCCGCTTCCTGACGCTCCTTTACGGCGAGCTGTGGCCGCAGGAGGACGGCAGCGCCGTCCTCAAGGTCGTCTGCGCCGGCCATCCCCTGCCGCTCCGGCTGCGCCAGGACGGCACGGTCGAACCGGCCGCCGAACCCCAGCCGCTCCTCGGCGTCATGGACGACCTGGAGCTCTACGAACAGACCGTCACCCTCGACCCCGGCGACGTCCTGCTGTGTGTCACCGACGGCGTCACCGAACGCCGCGAGGGCACCCGCATGCTCGGCGACGACGGCCTCACCGACGTCCTGACGACCTGTACGGGCCTCACCGCCGGCGCGGTCGCCGCCCGCGTGCTGCGCGCCGTGGAACGCTTCGCCGCCGAACCCGCCTCCGACGACATGGCCATCCTCGCCCTGCGCGTCCCCGAGTTCCAGGCCGGCTGACCCCGGGGCAGCGGCCCGTGTGAACCGGCTCACAGCCGCCCGGCCGCTGCTCCTGTCACCACCTGCACCCTTGCGTGCAGTGCAAGGCACCGTTGCCTGCCTTGCACTGGAGTCATCCCCAACGGGCGCCCACGCTACGGACCATGACTTCCACACCCGCCGGCAAGCCCGGCGACCTGCTCGCCGTCGTCAGCCAGACCGGTTCGACCGTCACCTTCTTCGACGCCGCCACCCACGAACGTCTTGAGGTGCTGCCGGTCCCGCCGCAGCCCCATGAGCTCTGCTACGACCCGGACCACCGGCTGCTGTACTGCGCCAGCACCTACCGCTCCGGCTTCTACAACGCCCACCAGGGCCGGTCCCACCAGATCACCGTCATCGACGTCGACACCCGCAGCATCGTGAAGACCCTCGACACCGCCCCCGACCACGCCCCGCACGGTCTGGCCCTCGACCGCGCCCGCGGCCGGCTGTACGCCAGCGTGGAGGCCACCGACACCGAGCCCGGCGGCGTCCTGGTCCTCGACACCCGCACCCACGCCCGTATCGGCCGCATCTCCACGATGGCCCCCGGCCCGCACTGGTTCGCCGTCACCCCCGACGGACGGTTCGGCTACACCACCAACAAGGAAGCCCCGTTCGTCTCCGTCGTCGACCTCGAACGCGATGAGTGCATCGGCCGCGTCCCCGTCACCGGCAGCGAGGGCCTCGCCGTCGCCCCCGACGGCCGTCATGCGTACGTGGCGGCCCCGAAGGCCAACTTCACCGCCCCACCCTCCGAGCCGACGGGCATCCACGTCATCGACACCGCCACCCACGAGATCATCCGCACCCTCCCCACCAAGGGACAGGTCATGCCGGTCCACGCCACCTCGACCGGCCTGCTGCTGGCCGGCGAACTGCGCCTGAGCAGCACAGCCGGCGGCTCCCTGGACGCTCAACTTCCGGGAGTCCTGACCGTCTTCGCCGCCGATACCCTCGCCCCCGTGGGTGAGGTCGAGGTCGGCCGGGCACCCCTCACCATCACCTCCTCCCCCGACGGCCGCCTCGGCTATGTCTCCGCGAATCTCTCCCACACCGTCACCGTCGTCGACCTCACCACCCTGAGCCCGCTCGCCACCCTGGAAGTCGACCGCGCCGATATGTCGGGCGCCCACGGCCTGGCCTATATCGAATCCCCGCAAAACTGACGCCCATTGCGCACCGCGTCCCAACACGACAAAGGCCCCCGCCATTTGGCGGGGGCCTTGTCCTCTGGAGCCCCAATACGGAATCGAACCGTAGACCTTCTCCTTACCATGGAGACGCTCTGCCGACTGAGCTATTGGGGCGCGGCAACGGAATAGATATTACCCCAACTCGGCGGCAGGTTCGAACCGCACCCGGGCCACTCGCTAAAACGCCGGCTGAAGCAATCCGCCCAGCGCATTGCACGCACCGACCATCTTGTGCAGCTCCCGCCGCGACATCCCCGCATGCACAGGCAGCGCCAGCGTCTCGTCCACCGCGCGCTCCGTCTGAGGCAGAAACACATCCCGCCGCAGCCCCGGCATCCGGTACACCGGAGCCAGCACGGGCACCCGGCACGCCACCCCCTTGGCCCGCAACGTCCGCGCGAACGCGTCCCGGTCCGGCCGCCCGTTGCCCGGCACCCGCACCACATACTGCTCGTAGGTGTGCCCCGCCGCCGGCGTCGGCGTTCCGACCCCGTTGAGCCTGCTGTCCAGATAGGCCGCATGCGTCCGGCGCAGCTCCGCGCCCTCCGGGTCCGCCCCGGGCTCGTCCTCCACCAGCACCAGCAGGCCGTGCCGCTGGCCCACTTCACGGATCCAGCCGGCATCCGCCCGCCGCCCGAAGCGGTTGACCGCCACGACGGCCGCGGTCTGACTCGTCACCACGTCCGACACCGCGGCCGGGTCGAGGCAGTAGCTGTCGCCGTCCACATCGGCGAACACCGGCACCGCGCCCAACTCCACCACGGCCCGGGTCACCTCGGCGCTGCCGTACGCCGGCACCACGACCTCATCACCCGCGCGCACACCGGCTGACTTGAGCGTTCCTACTGTCCGCATGACACGGATCCTGGTCAGCTGAGATGAACTTCGAGTTACGCCCATCACCCGGGGGGCAGAACAAAAAAGCTCCGGTCCCTGAACCAGAGGTTCAGGGACCGGAGCTGAAAAATTGTTCGGCGGCGTCCTACTCTCCCACAGGGTCCCCCCTGCAGTACCATCGGCGCTGAAAGGCTTAGCTTCCGGGTTCGGAATGTAACCGGGCGTTTCCCTAACGCAATGACCACCGAAACACTATGAAGATATCAACCCGGACATGACACAGGTCGTTACTTCAGAACCTACACAGTGGACGCGAGCAACTGAGGACAAGCCCTCGGCCTATTAGTACCAGTCAACTCCACCCGTTACCGGGCTTCCATATCTGGCCTATCAACCCAGTCGTCTACTGGGAGCCTTAACCCCTCAAAGGGGGTGGGAGCACTCATCTCGAAGCAGGCTTCCCGCTTAGATGCTTTCAGCGGTTATCCTTTCCGAACGTAGCCAACCAGCCATGCCCTTGGCAGGACAACTGGCACACCAGAGGTTCGTCCGTCCCGGTCCTCTCGTACTAGGGACAGCCCTTCTCAATACTCCTACGCGCACAGCGGATAGGGACCGAACTGTCTCACGACGTTCTAAACCCAGCTCGCGTACCGCTTTAATGGGCGAACAGCCCAACCCTTGGGACCGACTCCAGCCCCAGGATGCGACGAGCCGACATCGAGGTGCCAAACCATCCCGTCGATATGGACTCTTGGGGAAGATCAGCCTGTTATCCCCGGGGTACCTTTTATCCGTTGAGCGACGGCGCTTCCACAAGCCACCGCCGGATCACTAGTCCCTACTTTCGTACCTGCTCGACCCGTCAGTCTCACAGTCAAGCTCCCTTGTGCACTTACACTCAACACCTGATTGCCAACCAGGCTGAGGGAACCTTTGGGCGCCTCCGTTACTCTTTAGGAGGCAACCGCCCCAGTTAAACTACCCACCAGACACTGTCCCTGATCCGGATCACGGACCCAGGTTAGACATCCAGCACGACCAGAGTGGTATTTCAACAATGACTCCACAACCACTGGCGTGGCCGCTTCAAAGTCTCCCACCTATCCTACACAAGCCGAACCGAACACCAATATCAAGCTATAGTAAAGGTCCCGGGGTCTTTCCGTCCTGCTGCGCGAAACGAGCATCTTTACTCGTAATGCAATTTCACCGGGCCTATGGTTGAGACAGTCGAGAAGTCGTTACGCCATTCGTGCAGGTCGGAACTTACCCGACAAGGAATTTCGCTACCTTAGGATGGTTATAGTTACCACCGCCGTTTACTGGCGCTTAAGTTCTCAGCTTCGCCACACCGAAATGTGACTAACCGGTCCCCTTAACGTTCCAGCACCGGGCAGGCGTCAGTCCGTATACATCGCCTTACGGCTTCGCACGGACCTGTGTTTTTAGTAAACAGTCGCTTCTCGCTGGTCTCTGCGGCCACCACCAGCTCAGAGTGCAAAACTCATCACCAGCAATGGCCCCCTTCTCCCGAAGTTACGGGGGCATTTTGCCGAGTTCCTTAACCATAGTTCACCCGAACGCCTCGGTATTCTCTACCTGACCACCTGAGTCGGTTTAGGGTACGGGCCGCCATGAAACTCGCTAGAGGCTTTTCTCGACAGCATAGGATCATCCACTTCACCACAATCGGCTCGGCATCAGGTCTCAGGCTTCATGCTGTCCGGATTTACCTGGACAGCGCCCTACACCCTTACCCCGGGACAACCACCGCCCGGGCTGGACTACCTTCCTGCGTCACCCCATCGCTTACCTACTACCACCTTGGATCGGCGGCTCCACCACGTCCCTTTGTCCGAAGACTCCAGGCCGGCTTCACGGCCTTAGCATTAATGGATTCGATATTGGGCGTTTCAAAGCGGGTACCGGAATATCAACCGGTTGTCCATCGACTACGCCTGTCGGCCTCGCCTTAGGTCCCGACTTACCCTGGGCAGATCAGCTTGACCCAGGAACCCTTAGTCAATCGGCGCACACGTTTCCCACGTGTGTATCGCTACTCATGCCTGCATTCTCACTCGTGAACCGTCCACAACTCGTTTCCACGGCTGCTTCACCCGGCACACGACGCTCCCCTACCCATCACAGCCTCCGTTGGGAGTATTGCTGCAATGACATGACTTCGGCGGTGTGCTTGAGCCCCGCTACATTGTCGGCGCGGAATCACTTGACCAGTGAGCTATTACGCACTCTTTCAAGGATGGCTGCTTCTAAGCCAACCTCCTGGTTGTCTCTGCGACTCCACATCCTTTCCCACTTAGCACACGCTTAGGGGCCTTAGTCGATGCTCTGGGCTGTTTCCCTCTCGACCATGGAGCTTATCCCCACAGTCTCACTGCCGCGCTCTCACTTACCGGCATTCGGAGTTTGGCTAAGGTCAGTAACCCGGTAGGGCCCATCGCCTATCCAGTGCTCTACCTCCGGCAAGAAACACACGACGCTGCACCTAAATGCATTTCGGGGAGAACCAGCTATCACGGAGTTTGATTGGCCTTTCACCCCTAACCACAGGTCATCCCCCAGGTTTTCAACCCTGGTGGGTTCGGTCCTCCACGAAGTCTTACCTCCGCTTCAACCTGCCCATGGCTAGATCACTCCGCTTCGGGTCTTGGGCACGCTACTCAACGCCCTATTCGGACTCGCTTTCGCTACGGCTTCCCCACACGGGTTAACCTCGCAACATACCGCAAACTCGCAGGCTCATTCTTCAAAAGGCACGCAGTCACGACACAAGGAACAAGTTCCTTGTGCGACGCTCCCACGGCTTGTAGGCACACGGTTTCAGGTACTATTTCACTCCGCTCCCGCGGTACTTTTCACCATTCCCTCACGGTACTATCCGCTATCGGTCACCAGGGAATATTTAGGCTTAACGGGTGGTCCCGCCAGATTCACACGGGATTTCTCGGGCCCCGTGCTACTTGGGTGTCTCTCAAACGAGCCGCTGATGTTTCAGCTACGGGGGTCTTA
Source organism: Streptomyces platensis (assembly GCF_008704855.1). Lineage (NCBI taxonomy): Bacteria > Bacillati > Actinomycetota > Actinomycetes > Kitasatosporales > Streptomycetaceae > Streptomyces > Streptomyces platensis. The sequence goes on along the minus strand of NZ_CP023691.1, from coordinate 6,393,697 downwards.
CCCTCTACGCCGGACCTTTCGCATGTCCTTCGCCTACATCAACGGTTTCTGACTCGTCTCACAGCCGGCAGACTGTGAAAGAGAGATCCCACAACCCCAACCACGCAACCCCTGCCGGGTATCACACGTGACTGGTTTGGCCTCATCCGGTTTCGCTCGCCACTACTCCCGGAATCACGGTTGTTTTCTCTTCCTGCGGGTACTGAGATGTTTCACTTCCCCGCGTTCCCTCCACACTGCCTATGTGTTCAGCAGCGGGTGACAGCCCATGACGACTGCCGGGTTTCCCCATTCGGACACCCCCGGATCAAAGCTTGGTTGACAGCTCCCCGGGGCCTATCGTGGCCTCCCACGTCCTTCATCGGTTCCTGGTGCCAAGGCATCCACCGTGCGCCCTTAAAAACTTGGCCACAGATGCTCGCGTCCACTGTGCAGTTCTCAAGCAACGACCAGCCACCCACCACCCCAACCCGAAGGCTGAGTTCACTGGGGCCAGCATCGCGAAGGTCCAGACATCAGTCCGTACCCTCAGATACCCAACAACGTGCCCGACCCACTCAATCTCCCGGAAGCGTTCCACGCCGAAGCAGTACTAACTTCCAGAGAATCAAGTGTGCCGAATAGTCAACGTTCCACCCATGAGCTAACCACCGTCGAACATTTGCCGACGTAGTGGCTCTGGATCTCTTACGAGATCTAGATGCTCCTTAGAAAGGAGGTGATCCAGCCGCACCTTCCGGTACGGCTACCTTGTTACGACTTCGTCCCAATCGCCAGTCCCACCTTCGACGATTCCCTCCCACAAGGGGTTGGGCCACCGGCTTCGGGTGTTACCGACTTTCGTGACGTGACGGGCGGTGTGTACAAGGCCCGGGAACGTATTCACCGCAGCAATGCTGATCTGCGATTACTAGCAACTCCGACTTCATGGGGTCGAGTTGCAGACCCCAATCCGAACTGAGACCGGCTTTTTGAGATTCGCTCCACCTCGCGGTATCGCAGCTCATTGTACCGGCCATTGTAGCACGTGTGCAGCCCAAGACATAAGGGGCATGATGACTTGACGTCGTCCCCACCTTCCTCCGAGTTGACCCCGGCAGTCTCCTGTGAGTCCCCATCACCCCGAAGGGCATGCTGGCAACACAGAACAAGGGTTGCGCTCGTTGCGGGACTTAACCCAACATCTCACGACACGAGCTGACGACAGCCATGCACCACCTGTACACCGACCACAAGGGGGCGCCTGTCTCCAGACGTTTCCGGTGTATGTCAAGCCTTGGTAAGGTTCTTCGCGTTGCGTCGAATTAAGCCACATGCTCCGCTGCTTGTGCGGGCCCCCGTCAATTCCTTTGAGTTTTAGCCTTGCGGCCGTACTCCCCAGGCGGGGAACTTAATGCGTTAGCTGCGGCACGGACGACGTGGAATGTCGCCCACACCTAGTTCCCAACGTTTACGGCGTGGACTACCAGGGTATCTAATCCTGTTCGCTCCCCACGCTTTCGCTCCTCAGCGTCAGTATCGGCCCAGAGATCCGCCTTCGCCACCGGTGTTCCTCCTGATATCTGCGCATTTCACCGCTACACCAGGAATTCCGATCTCCCCTACCGAACTCTAGCCTGCCCGTATCGAATGCAGACCCGGGGTTAAGCCCCGGGCTTTCACATCCGACGTGACAAGCCGCCTACGAGCTCTTTACGCCCAATAATTCCGGACAACGCTTGCGCCCTACGTATTACCGCGGCTGCTGGCACGTAGTTAGCCGGCGCTTCTTCTGCAGGTACCGTCACTCTCGCTTCTTCCCTGCTGAAAGAGGTTTACAACCCGAAGGCCGTCATCCCTCACGCGGCGTCGCTGCATCAGGCTTTCGCCCATTGTGCAATATTCCCCACTGCTGCCTCCCGTAGGAGTCTGGGCCGTGTCTCAGTCCCAGTGTGGCCGGTCGCCCTCTCAGGCCGGCTACCCGTCGTCGCCTTGGTAGGCCATCACCCCACCAACAAGCTGATAGGCCGCGGGCTCATCCTTCACCGCCGGAGCTTTCCACCACCAGACCATGCGGTCGGTGGTCGTATCCGGTATTAGACCCCGTTTCCAGGGCTTGTCCCAGAGTGAAGGGCAGATTGCCCACGTGTTACTCACCCGTTCGCCACTAATCCCCTCCCGAAGGAGGTTCATCGTTCGACTTGCATGTGTTAAGCACGCCGCCAGCGTTCGTCCTGAGCCAGGATCAAACTCTCCGTGAATGTTTACCGGTAATCCGGTGAAACACACACGAGAGCGGAACGACCAGACGGAATAGGTCCGGTCGTTCACAGCGTCCTCGCTGTGTGTGCCATCCGCACCACATGGGCGGGATGGACTTTTCAAAGGAACCTCATCCTCCGGAAGTGTTTCCGGTGGACGGGGTATCAACATATCTGGCGTTGACTTTTGGCACGCTGTTGAGTTCTCAAGGAACGGACGCTTCCTTTGTGCCTGTCTCACCAGGCTCTCCGGGCGCTTCCCTTCGGTCTTGCGTTTCCGACTCTATCAGATCCTTGCGGGCCCGATTTTCGCCGGTGCGTTTCCGCCTTTCGGGCTTCTTCGCGTTTCCGACTTTACCAGATCCGATTTCGTTCCGTTTCCGGTTCGAATCGTTCCGATTTCCCGTCGGAGGGGAGTGCCTTTCGGCTGATCCGACTTTATCAGATTGCTCTGGGTCGGAATTCCGCCCGGCTTCGCGGGGTGCTCCGTACGCACAGCGTGCGGCGCTTCCCGGTCAGGCGGAGCCGTAAACGTACTGGAGCGGGGCGCCTGGATGCAAATCCAGGCGCCCCGCTCCGACTTGAGTACGTTCGTACGACTCTGTGCGTCAGACCTCGACGACCACGGGGAGGATCATCGGGCGGCGGCGGTAGTTGTCCGACACCCACTTGCCGACCGTGCGGCGGACCAGCTGCTGGAGCTGATGGGGCTCCGTGATGCCGTCCTGTGCCGACTTGGCCAGGGCCTCGTCGATCTTGGGCATCACGCCCGAGAAGGCGGCGTCGTCGATGCCCGAGCCACGGGCGTGGATGTCCGGGCCACCGACGATCTTGCCGGTGGTGCTGTCCACGACCACGTAGACCGAGATGATGCCCTCGTCGCCGAGGATCCGGCGGTCCTTGAGGTGGGCCTCGGTGACATCGCCGACCGAGAGGCCGTCGACGTAGACGTAGCCGGCCTTGACCTTGCCGACGATCTTGGCGACGCCGCCGACCAGGTCGACCACCACGCCGTCCTCGGCGATGACGATCCGGTCCTTCGGCACTCCGGTCAGGGCGCCCAGCTCGGCGTTGGCCCGCAGATGGCGCCATTCGCCGTGCACCGGCATGAGGTTCTTCGGCTTGCAGATGTTGTAGAAGTACAGCAGCTCGCCGGCCGAGGCGTGGCCCGAGACATGGACCTTGGCATTGCCCTTGTGGACCACATCCGCGCCCCAGCGGGTGAGGCCGTTGATCACGCGGTAGACCGCGTTCTCGTTGCCCGGGATGAGGGACGAGGCCAGGATCACCGTGTCGCCCTGGACGATCCGGATCTGGTGGTCGCGGTTGGCCATCCGGGAGAGGGCGGCCATCGGCTCGCCCTGAGAACCCGTGCAGACCAGCACGACCTCGTCGTCCGGGAGATCGTCGAGCACCTTGACGTCGACGACCAGGCCGGCGGGGACCTTCAGATAGCCCAGCTCGCGGGCGATGCCCATGTTGCGGACCATCGAGCGGCCGACGAAGGCGACCCGGCGGCCGTACTCATGGGCGGCGTCGAGGATCTGCTGGATGCGGTGCACATGGCTGGCGAAGCTGGCGACGATGATGCGCTTCTGGGCGTTCGCGAAGACCGTGCGCAGGACGTTGGAGATGTCCCGCTCGGGTGGGACGAAGCCCGGCACCTCGGCGTTCGTGGAGTCGGAGAGCAGAAGGTCGATGCCTTCCTCGCCGAGTCGCGCGAAGGCGGGGAGGTCGGTCAGACGGCGGTCCAGCGGGAGCTGGTCCATCTTGAAGTCGCCGGTGTGCACGACCATGCCCGCGGGGGTGCGGATGGCGACCGCCAGCGCGTCCGGGATCGAGTGGTTGACCGCGACGAATTCGCAGTCGAACGAGCCGATCCGCTCGGTGTGGCCCTCCTTCACCTCAAGGGTGTAGGGGCGGATGCGGTGCTCCTGGAGCTTGGCCTCGATGAGGGCGAGGGTCAGCTTCGAGCCGATGAGCGGGATGTCCGGCTTCTCGCGCAGCAGGTAGGGGACGCCACCGATGTGGTCCTCGTGCCCGTGGGTGAGCACGATGCCGTCGATGTCGTCGAGACGGTCCCTGATGGACGTGAAGTCCGGAAGGATCAGGTCGATTCCGGGCTGCTCCTCCTCGGGGAAGAGCACTCCGCAGTCGACGATCAGCAGCCGGCCGTCGTATTCGAAGACCGTCATGTTGCGGCCGATTTCACCCAGGCCGCCGAGGGGGGTGACGCGCAGGCCACCCTTGGGAAGCTTCGGCGGGGCGCCGAGCTCAGGATGCGGATGACTCAAAAGACTCTCCTCACCACACGCGCCACGCTGCCGTCGAGGGCACGTGGCGCGCATGACATTCGTGCACTTGCTGTAGGGCGATTGTTGGTCCGTATTCAGTTATGAAGTCTGTGATCAGAGCTGTACCCCGCCGGCGGCAAGATCGCGCGTCAGTTGCTCGGTCTCCTCGGGGGAGAGCTCCACGAGCGGCAGCCGCAGCGGACCGGCCGGCAGACCCTGGAGGCCGAGCGCGGCCTTCGTCGTGATGACTCCCTGGGTGCGGAACATGCCGGTGAAGACGGGCAGCAGCTTCTGGTGGATCTCGGTGGCCTTGGTGACGTCGCCGTTGAGGTGGGCGTCCAGGAGGGCGCGCAGCTCGGGGGTCACGATGTGGCCGACCACGGAGACGAAGCCGACGGCGCCGACCGACAGCAGCGGGAGGTTCAGCATGTCGTCGCCGCTGTACCAGGCGAGGCCGGAGCGCGCGATGGCCCAGCTGGCGCGGCCGAGGTCGCCCTTGGCGTCCTTGTTGGCGACGATCCGGGGGTGCTCGGCGAGCCGGACCATGGTCTCGGTGTTGATCGGGACACCGCTGCGGCCCGGGATGTCGTAGAGCATCACCGGCAGCTCGGTGGCGTCCGCGATCGCCGTGAAGTGGCGGAGCAGGCCCTCCTGCGGGGGCTTGCTGTAGTACGGGGTCACCGCGAGCAGGCCATGGGCGCCGGCGTCCTGGGCGGCGCGGGCCAGCTCAAGGCTGTGGTGGGTGTCGTTGGTGCCGGCTCCGGCGACGACAAAGGCGCGGTCGCCCACCGCATCGACCACGGCGCGGACCAGCTGCGATTTCTCCGCATCGCTGGTGGTCGGGGACTCTCCGGTGGTGCCGTTGACGATGAGACCGTCATTGCCGGAGTCCACCAGATGGGCAGCGAGCCGCTGCGCGCCGTCGAGATCGAGAGCGCCATCCGGCGTGAATGGCGTGACCATGGCGGTCAGCACCCGCCCGAAGGGGGTCTGCGGTGTGGAAGTCGGAGCCATGGGTCCCACGCTACTCGTAGCTCACCGCGGGTTGCGCCTCTGGGGAGCAAGGATGTGGACACCGGCACTGCCTGCTCGGGGGTTCAAGCAGTGCCGGGTCCGTCTGTTCAGCGTAAATGAACTTCTCAAAATGCCGCAATCCGGACACTTCGCACGTCTGTCCTGCGCGCCCCCGTAACCGGCCCGCGGCCTGGGCCTTACGGAGCGATCCGGCCATTCGCATTGAATGCGCCGTACGTGAGCGGCATGAGCTTGGCCCAGTGGGCCTCCATCTGCTCGCCGACCATCTCGATCTCGCGCTGCGGGAAGGACGGCACCTTCGCCTGCTCGTGCTGGGTCCGCAGGCCCAGGAAGTGCATCAGGGAGCGGGCATTGCAGGTCGCGTACATCGAGGAGAACAGGCCGACGGGGAGCACCGCGCGGGCGACCTCGCGGGCGACGCCGGCGGCGAGCATCTCCTGATACGCCTCGTAGGCCCGGCGGTAGGAATCCTCCATGACGCGGCCGGTGAGCTCGGCCTGCTCCTGGGTGCCGTCGACGAATTCGTACTTGCCGGGGCGGCCCTGCTGGACGAGCTTGCGCGACTCACCGGGGACGTAGAAGACCGGGTCCAGCCGGCGGTAGCGGCCGGATTCCTCGTTGTACGACCAGCCGACGCGGTGCCGCATGAACTCGCGGAAGACGAAGATCGGCGCGCTGATGAAGAACGTCATGGAGTTGTGCTCGAACGGGCTGCCGTGCCGGTCCCGCATGAGGTAGTTGATCAAGCCCTTGGAGCGCTCCGGGTCCTTCTGGAGCTCCTCAAGAGACTGCTCGCCGGCCGTGGAGACACGGGCCGCCCACAGCACATCGCTGTCCGCGGCGCTGTGCTTGACCAGCTCGACCGTCACCTCGCTCCGGAAGCTGACGGCTGCGCTGTCGGGGCTCGCAGCGCTCTCGGCAGGGGTCTGGGACACCGGCGGTTCCTTCCGTTCGTTCCTCGTGCGCGCCCAGCCTACGACCCGCCACTGACAGCTCAGGAAATGCGACATGATGGTGCATTAGCTGCAAAACGGGCACTCTGTAGCAGCCTGCGGAGCGCCAGTTGATAATTTTCACAGAAGTCTCGGAAAACGGGCACCAACCGGACTCCGCAGACGTCTAACCCTGTGACAGTGCCCACTTCGAGGTTCCTAGGAGAGCCCGCTCATGTTCCGCCGGCGAGAGCCCGTCCCGTTCGCCTTCGTTGCCGAGGCAGACCGGTTCCGCAGCAATGTCACTCCCCCGCCGCGACAGCGCGCTTCCCGCGCGCAGCTCCTCGGCCAGTCTCTCATCGCGCTGACAGTCATGGGTGGCCTGACCGGCGCCCTGCTGTTCGGCGTCCCCGCCCTGTCGCAGGACAGTTCCGGGGCGAGCCGGGTGCATCAGTCCGAGGCACATCGCTGAACGGGCGGGCGGGGCGTGCCGGAAAGTGGTTCCGCTCCGCCGGTCCCGATAACCTCACCGGTCACAGCTTCCAACAGCGTGCCCATGAGTGAGGATCAGCCGTGCCCCTGCCCTTCCTGACGGCCGACCGCGACCTCGACACCGGGGCCGCGGAGACCGCCGCACTGCCGCATGACGAGCCCGACCACTGGCGCCGTCCCTACCGCCCCGGACCGTGGCGGGTAGGGGCGGCGGCGGTGCTTTTGCTGCTCGCGTCGTTCGTTCTGCTCTCCGCGATGATCATCGCGATGGCCGGCTCGCTGCCCGGCGCCGCGGCCTGTGCGGCCGTGGGGGCGCTGATGATCGCCCTCGCCCTGCGGCTGCTGCGCGTCGGTCTGTGGGTCAGCGCGCAGGGTCTGCGCCAGGTGAACCTGCTGCGTACGGCGACCGAGCCGTGGAGCGCCATCGCTGCCGTGCGCACCCGCCAGCAGCCGGTGCGCTGGCTGGGGCTGCCGCGGACGGTGCAGGGACAGGCCCTGATCATCGAGCGGACGCAGGGGGAGCCGTTGCGCACCCTGATCACCGACCACAACGGCGACTTCCTGTCCCGTCCGGAGGCCTTCGAACGGGCCGCGGACGTCCTGGAGGCCTGGGCGGCGGAGCACCGCGGCTGAGCCTTCGCTGCTCGTCCGTGGTGGCGCCCGCCGGGCGCCGTGTGCCTACGGGGCAGGACCGGTCGGCCCTGCCCCGTAGGACAGCTCAGGCAGCCGGGACGGCCTTGTGGTCGTGCAGGGCGATGGCGCGCTGCATCGCCTTACGGGCGCGGGGGGTGTCCCGGGCGTCGTGGTAGGCCACCGCGAGCCGGAACCACGTACGCCAGTCGCCGGGCGCTTCCTCGGTCTCGGCCTGCCGCCGGGCGAAGACCGCATCGGCCGCGTCCCGGTCGATCCGGCCGCCGGGGGTGCGCTGGAGCTCGTCGGCCGGCGGTGCGCCCTCGGCCTCCAGCACCCGCGCCAGCCGGTGGGCGTCGCGGGCGAAGCGGGTGTTGTGCCAGAGGAACCAGCCACCGATGCCCGGCAGCAGGAAGGCCACCGCTCCCATGCCCATGGCCGCCGGCTCGCCGGTCAGCAGGAGGAGGACGCCTTCCAGCGCCACCACGCCGAACACCAGGATCAGCACGGTGGCGAGGAAGAAGTACGTGATCTTTCCGCCCATATCCGTCAGCCCAGGTCGAGGAAGTTTTCCAGGCCCACGGTCAGGCCCGGAGTGTTCACCACCCGGCGCACACCGAGCAGGATGCCCGGCATGAAGCTGCTGTGGTGGAGGGAGTCATGGCGGATGGTGAGGGTCTCGCCCTCGCCGCCGAAGAGCACCTCCTGGTGGGCCAGCAGACCGCGCAGCCGTACGGAGTGCACGGGAACACCGTCCACGTCCGCGCCGCGGGCGCCGTCCAGCGCGGTGCTGGTGGCGTCCGGCTGCGGGGCGCAGCCGGCCTCCTCACGGGCCTTGGCGATCAGCTGAGCGGTGCGGGCGGCGGTGCCGGACGGGGCGTCCGCCTTCTTCGGGTGGTGCAGCTCGACGACCTCGACCGACTCGAAGAACCGGGCCGCCTGCTGGGCGAACCGCATGGTCAGCACCGCACCGATGGAGAAGTTCGGGGCGATGAGCACGCCCGCCCCGGGCGAGGCGGCGAGCGAGGTGCGCAGCTGCGCCAGGCGCTCATCGGTCCACCCGGTCGTCCCGACCACCGCGTGGATACCGTGACGCACACAGAAGTCGAGGTTGCCCATCACCGCGCCGGGGTTGGTCAGCTCGACCACGACCTGGGCGCCGGCCTCGACCAGCGTCTCCAGCTTGTCGCCCCGGCCCAGCCCGGCGACCAGCTCCATGTCCTCGGCGGCCTCGACGGCCCGTACGGCCTCGGAGCCGATGCGTCCCTGGGCTCCCAGTACGGCCACGCGCAGCTTGCTCATCGTTTCCCGTCTCTCTCTTGGTGGTATCGCAGCGGGGCCTATGCGACGACGTCGTCCAGCCGGGCCGCCTGCCGGTCCTTCAGGGGGCCGATGACGGACAGCGAGGGACGGGTGCCCAGGACGTCCCGGGCCACCTCGCGCACCTCGTCCGGGGTGACGGCGGCGATCCGCGCGAGCATCTCGTCGACCGACATCTGCTCGCCCCAGCACAGCTCGCTCTTGCCGATGCGGTGCATCAGCGCGCCGGTGTCCTCCAGGCCGAGGACGGTCGAGCCGCGCAGCTGGCCGATCGCGCGGTGGATCTCGTCGTCGGTGAGGCCCTGGGCCGCCACCTGGTCGAGTTCGTCGCGGCAGATCTTGAGGACGTCGTGCACCTGGTTCGGGCGGCAGCCGGCGTAGACACCGAACAGCCCGCAGTCGGCGAAGCCCGAGGTGTACGAGTACACGCTGTAGGCCAGGCCGCGCTTCTCGCGGACCTCCTGGAAGAGGCGGGAGCTCATCCCGCCGCCCAGGGCGGTGTTCAGCACGCCCATCGCCCATCGCCGGTCGTCGTTGCGCGCCATCCCGGGCATCCCGAGGATCACATGCGCCTGCTCGGTCTTGCGGTTGAGCAGTTCGACGCGGCCGGCGGTGCGGATGGCGCGGTTGCCGGAGCGCGGCGCCATCGGGACGGCGTCCGTCCGGTCCAGGGCCCCGGCCTGCTCGAAGGCGCGGCGGACCAGGCGGACGACCTTGGCGTGGTCGATGTTGCCGGCGGCCGTGACGACGAGGTGGGTGGGGTCGTAGTGCTTCTTGTAGAAGCGGCGGATGCGCTCGGGGGTGAGGGCGTTGACGGTGTCGACGGTGCCCAGGACCGGGCGGCCGAGCGGGGTGTCACCGAGCATGGTGTGCGCGAACAGGTCGTGCACACAGTCGCCCGGGTCGTCCTCGGTCATCGCGATCTCTTCGAGGATGACGCCGCGCTCGGCGTCCACGTCCTCGGCCTCCACCAGCGAGCCGGTGAGCATGTCGCACACCACGTCTATGGCGAGCGGCAGATCGGTGTCCAGCACCCGCGCGTAGTAGCAGGTGTACTCCTTCGCGGTGAAGGCGTTCATCTCGCCGCCGACCGCGTCGATGGCGGCGGAGATGTCCAGCGCGCTGCGCCGCTCGGTGCCCTTGAAGAGCAGGTGCTCCAGGTAGTGCGTGGCGCCGTTCAGAGACGGGGTCTCGTCACGGGAGCCGACGTTCGCCCAGATCCCGAAGGTGACGGAGCGGACCGTCGGCAGTGTCTCGGTGACGATGCGCAGACCGCCGGGGAGGGTGGTCCGGCGGACCGTGCCGGCGCCCGCGGTGCCCTTGAGAAGCGTTTGGGTACGGGCGACGGCCCGCCCCTCCGTGGAGGTGCGGGCCGTCGTCGTGTGCGTACGGGACGTCACTTGGCGGCGTCGTCCTTCGTGCCTTCGGCCGCATCCTCTTCCTCGATCACGGGGATCAGGGAGAGCTTGCCGCGCTGGTCGATCTCGGCGATCTCGACCTGGACCTTGGCGCCGACCGCGACCACGTCCTCGACGTTCTCCACGCGCTTGCCACCGGCGAGCTTGCGGATCTGCGAGATGTGGAGCAGGCCGTCCTTGCCCGGGAGCAGGGAGACGAACGCACCGAAGGTGGTGGTCTTGACGACCGTGCCCAGGTAGCGCTCGCCGACCTCCGGCATGGTCGGGTTGGCGATGCCGTTGATCGTGGCGCGGGCGGCCTCGGCGGCCGGGCCGTCGGCGGCACCGATGTAGATGGTGCCGTCGTCCTCGATCGTGATGTCGGCGCCGGTGTCCTCCTGGATCTGGTTGATCATCTTGCCCTTGGGGCCGATGACCTCACCGATCTTGTCCACCGGGATCTTGACGGTGATGATCCGCGGGGCGTTCGGGGACATCTCGTCCGGAACGTCGATGGCCTCGTTCATCACATCGAGGATGTGCAGACGGGCGTCGCGGGCCTGCTTGAGCGCGGCGGCCAGGACGGAGGCCGGGATGCCGTCCAGCTTGGTGTCCAGCTGGAGGGCGGTCACGAAGGTCTTCGTGCCGGCGACCTTGAAGTCCATGTCACCGAAGGCGTCCTCCGCACCGAGGATGTCGGTGAGGGCGACGTAGTGGGTCTGGCCGTCGATCTCCTGGGAGATCAGACCCATGGCGATACCGGCGACCGGGGCCTTGAGGGGCACACCGGCGTTCAGCAGCGACATGGTGGAGGCGCAGACCGAGCCCATGGACGTCGAGCCGTTGGAGCCCAGCGCCTCGGAGACCTGGCGGATCGCGTAGGGGAACTCCTCGCGGGTCGGCAGCACCGGCACGATGGCGCGCTCGGCGAGCGCACCGTGGCCGATCTCGCGGCGCTTGGGCGCACCCACGCGGCCGGTCTCACCGACGGAGTACGGCGGGAAGTTGTAGTTGTGCATGTAGCGCTTGCGGGTCACCGGGGAGAGGGTGTCCAGCTGCTGCTCCATGCGGAGCATGTTGAGGGTGGTGACGCCCAGGATCTGGGTCTCGCCACGCTCGAACAGCGCGGAACCGTGCACCCGCGGGATGGCCTCGACCTCGGCGGCGAGCGTACGGATGTCCGTGACGCCGCGGCCGTCGATGCGCTTCTTCTCCTTGATGACGCGCTCACGGACCAGGCTCTTGGTCAGCGAACGGTACGCGGCGGAGATTTCCTTCTCGCGGCCCTCGAACTGCGGGAGCAGCTTCTCGGCGGCCACGCTCTTGACGCGGTCCAGCTCGGTCTCGCGCTCCTGCTTGCCGGCGATGGTCAGCGCCTGGGAGAGCTCGTCCTTGACCGCGGCGGTGAGCGCCTCCAGGACGTCGTCCTGGTAGTCGAGGAAGATCGGGAACTCGCCGACGGGCTTGGCAGCCTTGGCGGCGAGGTCCGACTGGGCCTTGCACAGGACCTTGATGAAGGGCTTGGCGGCTTCCAGACCGGCGGCGACGACCTCTTCGGTCGGGGCCTCGGCGCCATCCTTGACCAGCTGGATGGTCTTCTCGGTGGCCTCGGCCTCGACCATCATGATCGCGACGTCGCCGTCCGGGAGGACCCGGCCGGCCACGACCATGTCGAAGACGGCGTCCTCGAGCTCGGTGTGGGTCGGGAAGCCCACCCACTGGCCGTTGATCAGGGCGACACGGGTGCCGCCGACCGGGCCGGAGAAGGGCAGGCCGGCCAGCTGCGTGGAGCAGGAGGCGGCGTTGATGGCGACCACATCGTAGAGGTGGTCGGGGTTGAGCGCCATGACCGTCTCGACGATCTGGATCTCGTTGCGCAGGCCCTTCTTGAAGGAGGGGCGCAGCGGGCGGTCGATCAGGCGGCAGGTGAGGATCGCGTCCTCGGAGGGGCGGCCCTCACGGCGGAAGAAGGAACCGGGGATCTTCCCGGCTGCGTACATCCGCTCCTCGACGTCGACGGTCAGCGGGAAGAAGTCCAGCTGGTCCTTCGGAGTCTTGGAAGCGGAGGTGGCCGACAGCACCATGGTGTCGTCGTCCAGGTACGCCACGGCGGAACCGGCGGCCTGCTTGGCCAGGCGGCCCGTCTCGAAGCGGATGGTGCGGGTGCCGAAGGAACCGTTGTCGATCACGGCTTCGGCGTAGTGGGTCTCGTTCTCCACCAGGAATATCTCCTCGTATGTGTCCGCTGCCCGTGTGGCAGGGGACCGTCTTCGGTGGAGCGCCGGTACGGGCCGGTCTTCGATCGAAGCACCCGGAGTGAGAGCCATGGAGTGTCTCCATGGATCGCCCGGGGGCCACTACCGAGGACCGGCGGCCAGGTGGCGCTCCTACCGCGTTCGCTTTTTGCGATATGGCACCAGACTACAAAGCTTCCGTCCACCTCGCGGCGGGACGGGGTCCGGTGCGTATGGCAAAGGGAGCGGCCCCCGGGTGGGAACCGCTCCCTCTACGGCGTCTTACTTGGCGCCCGCCGCGCCGCGGCGGATGCCCAGGCGCTCGACCAGCGCACGGAAGCGCGTGATGTCCTTCTTCGCCAGGTACTGCAGCAGGCGGCGGCGCTGGCCGACGAGCAGCAGCAGACCACGGCGGGAGTGGTGGTCGTGCTTGTGGGTCTTGAGGTGCTCGGTCAGGTCCGAGATCCGGCGGGAGAGCATCGCGACCTGAACCTCGGGGGAACCGGTGTCACCCTCCTTGGTGGCGAACTCGGCCATGATCTGCTTCTTCGTAGCGGCGTCGAGCGACACGCGGTACTCCTCTTGGTTTCGGTCCGTGAGCGCCCCTGGATTTGCTGCACAGGGAATCTTGGATGACTCGACCGGACCGTCACACAGCGTACCAGCTGGCAACGGCCCCCCGACCGGCTGGTCGGGGGGCCGTGGAAAAGCCGGTGAGCGGGGGCCTAGCTGCTGCTGGTGAGGCCGCGCACCGTGGCGTACACGTCCAGGACCGCCAGGCACAGCGGCACCAGGGACAGCAGGACCACACCGTCGAAGAGGTCGAAGATCCGGCCCCAGAAGGGGGTGACGCCCTTGCGCGGGACGACGAGGCCGACGCCCACCAGGAGGGCGGCACCCGCCGCGATGCTGCTGGAGAACCAGACCGTGCGGATGTTCAGCGGGCCGGCGTCCCGGAAGCGCTCCAGCTCGACGAAGATCTCCGTCGGCGGGTTCAGCGCGATGCCGAGGATCAGCAGGACGATCGTGAGGATGCCCGCGATGGTCAGGCAGGCGACCTGTGCGGTGTAGTCGAAGAGCCGGGCGCGCAGCATGACCGTGATGCCCGCGGCCAGCGCCAGCAGCTGGGCCCACATGTTGTCGGAGAAGCCGAGGACCGCACCGGCCGAGCCGACGACCAGGGCGGCGCAGCCGGCGACCAGACCGAGCAGCAGCTCGTGTCCGCGCTTGGCCTGGTTGCCGATCTTGACGAAGTCGACGGACTCGGTCTCGCTGCTGTTGTCGTACGAGCCCTTCGCGATCTGGTCGGGCGACTTGTAGCCGATCGGCAGCCTGGCGAAGCGGGCGGAGAGGCCGGGCAGCCAGGCGACCAGCGCGATGGCGACGACGGCGGTGACGGCGGCGACCTCGATGGGTGCGGCGTCGGTGAGGATCGCGGCGAAGACCGCGAGGGTGCCCATGGCGGAGAGGAACGCGGCGGCGACGAAGGGTGCGTCACCGCGCGGCAGCAGGACCACCAGGAGTGCGGAGGCGATCAGTACCGTCACACAGCCGACGAGGAGGTGCAGCCGGCCGGGGCCCGCGCCCTCCTCGACGGGGAAGATGCCGGAGCCGGCGAGCAGCAGATGCGGGAGCGAGGCCAGGCCCAGTGCGATGGAGGAGCCGTGGTCGTCGTAGACACGGGCGCGGACGCCGGCCAGCGCGACCAGGACGATGCCGACGACACCGGCGATGATGCCGGGCAGGCGGTGCATGTCGCGGTCCAGCGGGTTCGAGAACCACAGGGCGAACGCCATCATGACGAGCAGGAGCACACCGGCGGAGAGGCCGACGACATGCATGAGGTCGTCGCTCCAGCGGCTGCGGTTGCGCTTGACCGCGGAGGCGACGGCGTCGGAGACATCGTCGAAGACCGGGAGCGGCAGCGACTCGGCGAACGGCTTCAGAAGAAGAAGGTCGCCGTCGAGGATCTGCTGCTGCGCGAGCGACTGCCCGGCGTCAAGTACCGTGCCGTCGCGGCGTACAAGGTGATAGCCGGTCGGGGCGCCCTCCGCCTGGGACTGACCGGAGAGCCGCAGAATCTCCGGGTAAATGTCCACGAGTGCGACGTCTTCCGGCAGAGCCACATCGATCCGTGCGTCCGGCGCGGCGACTGTGACCCGGCAAAAGCCGGTGCCAGTGCTCGTGCTCACCTGGCGGTTCCCCCTATCCGTTGGGCGTTTTGTCGCTTCGCGCGCCGTATATATAGAGCCGTCACTATGGGGCTGCGGCACGCTCGCGAGGCGTCAGCGTACCGTCCAATTCGGCGGCCGCCCCACCCGCCCCGAGACTTGACGCTTAACAGTAGGATCAACGCCTGCGTCGGGCCAAGTACTTGGCTCGGGGGACCGTCGAATCCAACGGGGGCGGTCCGAGACTGCGAGATGCATGAAGGACTGATGCCTCGGTGAGCGTTGTCATCGTCAAGCGCCCGCCCCGCGCGCTGCCACCTCAAGTCCCCTCGGAGGAGGTGACACTCGAGGCACCTCCGGAGCTGCCGCGTGAGGGTGAATCAGAGAACATGCTGATGACCCTTATGCCCATGATGGGCATGGCGTCATCGGCGGGATTCTTGTTCATGGGCAATCAGCCGTTCATGAAAATCATGGGCGGCTTTATGGTGGCGTCCACTCTGGCAATGGCGATCGTGCAGATCGTCAAGGCCCGCCAAGGGCCTTCCGGGCAAATGCTCCAAGAGCGCCAGGATTACCTCAAGTACCTTACGCAGAAGCGAAAAGAGGTACGGCGTACCGCGCGTAAGCAGCGGGACGCGCAGCTGTTCACCCACCCCGACCCGAGCCAGTTGTGGTCCATCGTGGCCGAGGGCAAACGCGTCTGGGAGCGCCGGGCGAGCGACCCGGACTTCGGGCAGGTACGGCTGGGACTCGGGCCGCAGCAGCTGGCCACTCCCCTGCGGGCCCCGGAGACCGCGCCGGTCGACGAGCTGGAACCGCTCACCGCGCATGCGATGAAGGAGTTCCTCGACAAGCACGGGCACTTGGACAACCTGCCGCTGGCGGTCTCGCTGCGCGCCTTCTACCACCTGACCGTCTCCGGCGACCCGGACACGGTCTACGGCGCCTCGCGCGCCCTCGTCGCCCAGCTGTGCACGCTGCACTCGCCCGAGGACCTGGTGGTGGCCGTCGTCGCCGCGCCCGGTGCGCAGGCGGAGTGGGAGTGGACGAAGTGGCTGCCGCACGTGCAGGACAAGACCACGGACGGCGCCGGATCGCGCCGGCTGGTCGTCGGCGACCTCGGTGAGATCGAGGAGCTGCTGGCGGACGACCTGGAGGGCCGCGGCCGGTTCAACCCGCAGGGCACTCCGGTGACCGACGCCCCGCATGTGGTGATCGTGCTGGACGGCGGCGAGGTACCGATGGACTCGGTGATCGCCGGGGCCGAGGGCCTTCAGGGCGTCACCATCCTGGAGGTCGTACCGGGCGATCTGGACGAGATCCGGGGCGGTCTGGCCGTCCAGGTCCAGCCGGGCAAGCTGGTGCTGGAGTCGGCCAGCGGCGCGGTCTACCACGGTGTCTGCGACACCCTGTCGATCGCCGAGTCGGAGGCGCTGGCGCGCCAGCTGGCCCCGCTGCGGGCGGGTTCGGGCGCGGACGGTGAGGAACCGCTGCTGTCGAACCTGGACTTCACCGATCTGCTGAACCTCGGTGACGCCGGTTCCGTCGATGTGTCGCGTACGTGGCGGCCGCGGACGCTGCACGAGCGGCTGCGGGTGCCGATCGGTGTCGACAAGGACGGCCAGCCCGTCATGCTCGACATCAAGGAGGCCTCGCAGGAGGGCATGGGCCCGCACGGCCTGTGTGTCGGTGCGACCGGTTCCGGTAAGTCCGAGGTGCTGCGCACCCTGGTGCTCGCCCTCGCGGTCACCCACTCCTCGGAGACCCTGAACTTCATCCTCGCGGACTTCAAGGGTGGCGCCACCTTCACCGGTATGTCCGAGATGCCGCACGTCGCGGCCGTCATCACCAACCTCGGTGAGGACGTCACCCTGATCGACCGCATGCGCGACTCGATCACCGGTGAACTCCAGCGCCGTCAGGAGCTGCTGCGCTCGGCGGGCAACTACGCCAACATCACCGACTACGAGAAGGCGCGTGCCGCGGGTGCCCCGCTGGACCCGCTGCCCTCACTGGTGATGGTGCTCGACGAGTTCTCCGAGCTGCTGACCGCCAAGCCCGACTTCATCGACATGTTCATCCAGATCGGCCGGATCGGCCGGTCGATGGGTGTGCACATGCTGCTCGCCTCGCAGCGCCTGGAAGAGGGCAAGCTGCGCGGTCTGGACACCTTCCTGTCCTACCGGCTGGGTCTGCGGACGTTCTCCGCGGCCGAGTCGCGGACCGCGATCGGTGTGCCGGACGCCTACCACCTGCCGAACGTCCCGGGTTCCGGCATCCTCAAGTACGACACCGAGACGATGGTGCAGTTCAAGGCCGCGTACGTCTCGGGTCCCTACCGCGGCCCGGGTGCCGGCGGCGGCCCCGGCGGCAGCCGGACCCGGCGTCTGCCGGTGCCGTTCACCGCGGCCCCGGTCATCGAGCAGATCATCGAGGACCCCACCCCGGTCGAGCCGGTCGAGCCGGAGCAGGACGACGCGCTGGCCGACACCGTGCTCGACGTCATCGTCCAGCGCATGCAGGGCCAGGGCCCGCCGGCGCACCAGGTGTGGCTGCCGCCGCTGGACGAGCCGCCCACGGTCAACCAGCTGCTGCCGACGCTCGCGGTCACGCCCGAACGCGGCGTGCACGCACCGGAGTACACCGCGCTCGGCAAGCTCGTGGTGCCGGTCGCGCTGGTGGACAAGCCGTTCGAGCAGCGGCGTGACGTGATGTACCTGGACTTCTCCGCGGGCGCCGGTCACGGTCTCGTCGTGGGTGGTCCGCAGTCCGGTAAGTCCACGCTGATCCGGGCCGCCATCGCCTCGTTCGCGCTCACCCACACCCCGGCCGAGGTGCAGTTCTACTGCCTCGACTTCGGTGGCGGCGGCATGCTGAGTATGGAGGGCCTGCCGCACGTCGGTGGTGTCGCCTCGCGTCTGGACGCCGAGAAGGTGCGCCGTACGGTCTCCGAGGTCGTCGGCATCCTCAACGAGCGTGAGGAGTTCTTCCGGGCCAACAGCATCGACTCGATCAGCACCTACCGCCAGCGGCGGGCCTCGGGCGCCTACCCCGACCAGAAGTGGGGCGACGTCTTCCTGGTCATCGACGGCTGGGCGACGTTCAAGACCGACTACGAGCAGATGGACCCGGTGATCCTGGACATCGCCGCCCGTGGTCTCGGTTTCGGTGTCCACCTGATCATCGCCGGTGCGCGCTACACCGAGGTGCGGCCCGCGCTGCGCGACCAGCTCCTCAACCGTGTGGAGCTGCGGCTGGGTGACCCGATGGAGTCGGAGTTCGACCGCAAGCGCGCGGAGAACGTCCCGATGGGCAAGCCGGGTCGCGGTATGTCCCCGGAGAAGCTCGACTTCCTGGCGGCGCTGCCGCGGCTGGACGGGATGAGCGACCCGGAGACGCTCAGCGACGGCGTCGCGAACCTGGTGTCGACGGTCAGCGAGCACTGGCAGGGCGAGCCCGCCCCCGCGGTGCGGATGCTGCCGACGATGCTGCACGTCAACGAGCTGCCCAAGGGCAGCGACTACCCGGATCACGGGATCGCGATCGGTGTCGACGAGACCACGCTGTCGCCGGCGTTCATCGACTTCGAGACCGACCCGCTGCTGGTCATCTACGGCGAGAGCGAGTCGGGCAAGTCGTCGCTGCTGCGGCTGCTGACCAAGCAGATCGCCGAGCGGTACCCGTCCGACAAGGCGCTGATGGTGGTCTCCGACTACCGCCGCGCGCTGCTCGGCGAGGTCCCCGAGAGCCATCTGTACAAGTACTGCGCCGCGGGGCCGCAGTTGCAGGAGGTCATCAGCGGGCTGGCCGGTTCGCTGGGCCGGCGGATGCCGGGCCCGGACGTCACCCCGGAGCAGC
This sequence comes from Streptomyces platensis, assembly GCF_008704855.1. Classification (NCBI taxonomy): domain Bacteria; kingdom Bacillati; phylum Actinomycetota; class Actinomycetes; order Kitasatosporales; family Streptomycetaceae; genus Streptomyces; species Streptomyces platensis. The sequence goes on along the minus strand of NZ_CP023691.1, from coordinate 6,375,091 downwards.
TGCGCAACCGCAGCTGGTACGACCTGCCGGACGCGTTCGTCATCGTGGACGACTACGACCTGGTGGCGACCAGCAGCGGCAACCCGCTGCAGCCGCTGCTGGAGTACCTGCCGTTCGCCCGTGACCTGGGTCTGCGCCTGATCATCGCGCGCAGCTCGTCGGGGGCCGGACGATCGTCCTTCGAGCCGGTGATGCAGCGCACCAAGGAGCTCGGTGCGCAGGGTCTGATCCTCTCCGCCGATCCGGCCGAGGGGCCGCTGATGGGCAACATCAAGGGGCAGAGCCTGACGCCCGGACGGGCCACGTTCATCACGCGTAAGCGCGGTGCGCAGCTGGTCCAGACGGGCTGGCTGCCGGCGAACGGCCGCTGACCGGGTTCAGACGAAACGGCGGTGGGGCGTCCCTCTCAGGAGGGGCGCCCCACCGCCGTTTTGCCGTCGGTACGCGGTGTGTCCGCGCCCGTGCCGACCGACCGGCGAGCTGTCAGCCGAAAGCGCCGTGCTGGGTGACGTCGGGAGAGGGCCGGCCGGAGGCCTCGCCGCCGGCCGCCGGGGTGTCCTTGGCCGGGGCATCGGCGGTGGTGGCGGTGGCGGGCCCGTCGGCCGTCCCCTTCTTCTCCTGTCCGGCCTTCGGGGTCCGCTCCTCGCCGGGGGCCGGCTCGGCGACGGCCGGCTGGGTCCGTACGCCCTTGGCGATCCCCTCGCCGCCCCGCGTCCTGGCCTCGCCGGCCTTCGCCGGTCCGAACGGGTCGGGCCCCTGTGCGGCGGTGGAGGTCTCCCAGGTGTGGCCGACGACCGGCCCCCGCGACTGGCCGCCCCCGCCACCGCGCTTGCCGAACGCGCCGCCGAGGCCGTTGGCGAGCTGGCCGAGCGCCATGAAGCCATAGGCGACCTCGGTGCCCGACGAGGACGAGGAGTTGGCGGAGTTCCTGGCCGGCGCGGACTCGTGGTGTTCGTCGCCGCCCTTGTCCTCGGGCGGCGCGGCGGCCGCGTTCTCCAGGTCGGCGGCGGCCAGTTCGAAGGCCGGCAGGGAGTCGTCGACGGACCGCTTGAGGCGGTGCCACTCCCCCGCGAACGCCTCACCGGCCGGGCCGTGCCAGTTGGCCGCGGCGGCGGTGCCGACATGCCGGTCCAGATCGCGCACCAGGCCGTCGAGGTGCTTGCCCATCTCCCGCCAGCCGGCCGCCGCTTCGTGCAGGGCCTGGGGGTTGCGTCGCTCGCTCACTTGACGCTCCGCATCATCTCGACCAGCTCGTCCTCGGCCGCCTGCGTATTCGCGACGGTCTCCTTGATCCCTCCGCCGACCTCGGCGAGCCGCTGCTGAAGCTGGACGAGCGCCTGCTCGGCCTGCTCGTACAGCTCACGGAACGGCCGGGCCTCCTCGTCGCTGCCGAAGCCGTTCCGCAGGGCCTCGGCATCGGCCCGCCGTCTGAATGCGGCCAGCTGCCGGCTCAGTTCTTCCGCGCGTATCTCGAAGGTCGCACCGAGCTTGTGCAACTCCTCGGTACTGAGCCGGACTTCGTCGGACATCATTTCTCCCCGAATTGAATGACAGCTACCTGCCAACATCGCCTCAGGTCTAGCACACCCGCAATAGGCCTGAAGCACTCTCCGGAGCGGGTGGAGCGCGAACCGCGGAATGCATACGGAGCAATTTGCGGCAATACCGACAACCCCCGCCTTGACGACCTGTTCACACCCGTCATTAGACTTCAGGACGCCGGTGCAGCACATGCGGTTGCTGTGCCACCACGTTCAAGGGGGCAGGGATGAGCAACGAGCGGCAGATCCAGGACGAGGACCTGATGGACGTCGCCCAGGATCCGGAGCAGGCGCACCGGCTGCGTAAGGCACTGAAGGTCCTGGCGGACAACCCCAACGTCGGCGGCAAGCTCCAGGAGATGGCCAAGGAGGTCCTCTCCGGCCGTATCGGCATGAAGGACGCGATCCAGACGCCGGGGTACATGGACGCGCTGGGCGACCGGATGAACCAGATCCGGCGGGCCGCGGAGGACCAGACCATGGCGGAGCGCGAGGAGTCGCGCGAGAAGTTCGCCGCCTGGCAGAAGGAGCAGGAAGCCAAGGAGGACGAGGAGCGCGCCGAGCGTGACGGCCCCTCGGGCACCATCGTCAGCACTCCGCGGCGCGGCGGCCGGGGCGGCGGGCACCGGGGCTGACCCGCTCTTCCCGTGGTCGGTGCGCGGGGCCGGACGCGCAGTGCGGCGACCGGCCCGGCAGCGCGGCGGGACTGTTCCTTTCCTCCGCCGAAATCCGTTCAAAGAGTCCATAGAGGCGATACGGAAGAAAGCAGATCGGCCGCCGGATTCATGGACGGATCTGCTTCCTTTCCGCACACGGGATTCCCGCTTTCTCCACACCGCGCCCCAGGAGCAACGCACTTAACGCGAGCCTCGCCAGCCACCTTGCACAGTCCCTCGACAAGGGGCCCGGCCTGCGTGTTCCAGTTCCGGCACAGCCACCCCCGCACCGTCCCCGGCGGGCGGTCCGGATCATAGGATCGGCCGGTACACGCAGGAATCCACAAAGGTGGAGACGGGATTGATGGGGGACGAGGAAGCCATGAGCGCCTCAGACGAAGGAATCGCCGCAGCGGCCGGATATGCACCTCATCCGTACGTCGGCGGCCGCACCGCGGCGTTCCGCGCGCTCGCGGCCTGGCGGATGCGGTGGCCCGGCGCCCCGCGCGTCATCGTGCTCACCGGAAACCCGGGCAGCGGGCGTTCGCGCCTGGTCACCGGCTTCCTGATGATGTGCGATCCCGGCTACCGCAAGCAGCTGCCGCTGGACGATCTGGACCCGGCGACCGTGCCCCCCGACCTCCCGGCGCCCGCCGTGCCGAACCCCTCGGGGCGCACCGCGGCCCAGCTGTTGTGGGTCATCGCCGATCATTTCGGACTGACCGCGGACCGTGTCGAAGACATCTTTCCCGAACTCGCCGCTCGTGAAGAGCCGGTGACGATTGTGGTGCCGGACGTCGACCGGGCCGGCCCGGTCCGTGCCGCGCACGAGCCGGCCCGCCTCGTACGGGACGTGCTCAAGCCGCTCGCCGCCACCGGGACGGTGCAGCTGCTCGCCGATGTGCCGCGCGAACTGGCCGCGGAACTGGCGGAGTCGCTGCCGTCCGGCCAGGCGCAGATCATCGATCTCGACGCGCCCGAGTGGGCCGATCCGAAGGGTCTGGTGCGGCACGCCGAGACCGCGCTCGACCCCGGCGCCGGGGCGCCGGAACTGCCCTTCACCACCGACCCCGCCGTGCGCCGGCCGCTCGCCAAGGCCCTTGCCGGGCGGGCGGACGGCAGCCGGCTCACCGTCCAGCTCGCCGTGCAGTCGCTGCTCTTGCAGCCGGAGGGCTTCGACCCGGCGGACGAGTCCCTGCTGCCCGCCACCGTCGGCGAGGCCCTCGACCTGCATGCCCGCCGGCTGGGCGGCGATCCGCAGACGCTGCGGCTGCTGCTGGCACCGCTCGCGTTCGCCGAGGGTGACGGGCTGCCCGTCCAGCTGTGGGGTGTGCTGGCGAATGCCGTGGCCGGATGGGACATGAGCCAGGATCTCGCCGACGGCATGCTGCTGGCCGCGCCGTTCATCCAGCCGGTCGAGCCGGACGCGGAGGAGGATGCGGACGGCGAACCGCCCTGGGGCGAGACCGGGGCCGGCAACGACGACGGCCGTATGCTGCTGCGGCTTCAGCACCCGGGGATCGCCGAGGAGATCCGCTCCGGTCTCCCGGACGTCCGGGACGCCCAGACCAAGATCGCCATGGCGCTGCTGGAAGCGGTGCCCCAGCAGAACTGGGCGAAGGCCGACCCGTACATCCGCGACCATCTCGCCGCCCACACCCTCGAAGCCGGGCTGCTCCCCCAACTCCTCACCGACCCGGGCCTGTTCGCGCACGCCGACCCGGTGACACTGCGGGCCGCCATCGAGGCCGTACCGCTGGAGCAGCTGGGCGCCCCGGCCCGTACGTACCTGCGCACCGCTCCGCTGCTGACCCGTTCGCAGGCTCCGGCCGACGTGCGGGCGGCGTTCCTGGAGAGCGCGTTCGTCGAGGACGGGCTGGCTCCGTACGCGGAGGCGCTGCACACCCTCGGCTTCGACCTGCCGTGGCGCACGCTGTGGAGCGTGCCGCTGGCCGGCGTCCGCGCCGTGACGACCGGTTCGCTGCCCCAGGAGGGCGGTGAGAGCGCGGCGGCGGAGACGGACCCGGGCACGGATGCCGGATCCGGCGCGGAAGGGCCCTCGCCCTCGTCCGGCCCGGCAGCCGCGCTCCGCCCGGTGGCCGCCTTCGTCGTCCCCGAGGGCACCCCCGGCTCCCGTACGATGCCCGGCCCGGACGGCGACGCCTCCGAGGGCGGCGGCAGTGCGCTGCTCCTCCACGACCTGCTGCGGCCCGGATATGTCGACGCCGACCCGACGCAGGTGCAGCTGCCCTCCGAGGAGGCGAGGGCGGCGGCTCCCTTCGGGTTCAGCCGGGGCGCCGACTACCTGCGGGTCTGGGCCCGCGCCGGCCAGGAGGTGGTGGCCGCGCTGCTCTCGGACACCCCGCTCACCGGCGCCGACCTCTCGCCGGACGGGGTGCTGGTCGTCGCCACCGAACGCGGGGTGACCGCCCGGCAGATCCTCGCCGCGGCTCCCGCGGCCGCGCCCACCGTGCCCGCCCAGCGCACCGGCGCCGCCGACTCCGCTGCTTCCGACGGCCTCGAAGGAGACCACACGTGATCAACCAGGCGCAGGCACACGCCACCGCCGCCCGCTGGCTCAACCCCGAGGGACATCAGGGTCCCCCGCGTGAGGTGGCCATGCAGGAGTTCGACCTCGGCTGGGTGGTGTGGGCCGTACCGCCGCCCCCGGAGGTCGACCCGCAGACGGGGCAGCGGCGCCCGCCCGCCGAGGTCGGCGCCGCCTGCGGGGTCGTCGACCGGGCGTCCGGTGAGCTGACGGTGTGGCCGTCGGTGCCGGTCGACGAGGTCGTACGGATGTATCAGCACAAGCACGGTGCCGGGTCCGCCGCGGCTCCGGCGGCCCCCGCCGAGCCGCCGGTCACCGGCCCCGGCAACACCGCCGTCGCGACCTACGCCGATCCGTCGACCGGCGAGGAGACCAGCCTCGCCCGCGTCTCGGCGCCCGGTCAGCCGCCCGCCGAATTCCAGCTCTACGACGAGCTCCAGCGGCTGGGCGTGCACCCCGCGAACGTCCGCGCGGTGCACACCGATCTGCGCTCGGCCCTGCTGCCCGGCGGCTACCCCGGCGACTTCATCCTCCGCACCTTCCCGAACGCCACGTTCTCCTGCACGGAGGGCTACGGCATGCGGCCCGAGGAGCGCGCCGAGGGCGTCGCCGGACTGCTGCGGCACGTCGAGATGATGCATCAGCTGGCGGGCCGGCAGGCACCGCCGCGACCGCACCGGGTGCCGGTGCCGCAGCGGGTCGAGGCCGCACCGCAGATGCGGGACGTGGCCCTCGGCAAGCACCTCGTGGAGGTCTTCGGGCCCCAGGGTGTCACCCGCCCGGACGCCGATGATCTCGCCACGACGCAGCTGCCCGAGGCCACGAAGGGCACGCTGATCTGGGCCGGTCTGCCGGCTCAGGTGCCGTTCTTCTTCACCGCGGACCGGCCGGAGGCCCCGCCCGCCGGCGGGCTGTTCCCGGACGTGGCGACCTACCTGCGCGCCACCGGCACCGAGGCCAAGGAACAGACCCTGGCCACCCTCGCCGGCTACGTCCGGATCGGCACCGACGGCCTCTACACACTCGCCGTCCAGTGCACGGCCGCGGAGGAGAACCAGAACCTGGTCGGCACGGTCTGGGCGGTCCAGCCGTCGTCGGGCGGCGGCCGGTTCGTCAACCGCACGCTGTCCGCCTACTTCCGCTCGCTCGCCCTGCTGGCCACCACGCGCGCGCAGATGCAGGGCATGGACCCGTACGCGGCGGGAGCGGCGGTCGCCGCCTTCCAGGAGCAGATCGCGGCGATCGACTCCTGGGCGCTGGACGACGACAGCAACTGGTGGTCGCTGGTCATCGAGCAGATGTGGCACGGCTTGTTCTGAGGGACCGGGGGCTTCGGGGGCTTCGGCCCCCGTCTGTCCCTCCCCCGGCCGTCAGGGCAACAACAGCCAGTCCGAGGCGAGCGCGGCCGCCAGGCCGATGCCCAGCAACCAGGTGCCGAGCCGGGTGCGCCCGTTACGGCTGAGTTCGATCACCACCCCGCAGAGCACCAGTGCGGCTCCGTACACCCCGACCACCAGCACCGACGTACGCGACGCCAGGCGCACCACGAGCACCCCCGCCATCGCGGCCATCAGTACCGAGGCCAGGACGATGCGTATTCGCCGGGCTTGACGGGGTGTCAGTCCCACACGGCTCTCGGTAAGGGGCTCTTCATTGCCGGGTACGTCCATGAGCGGGAATGCTACGGGACGAGTGATCGCCGGACGGCGCCGATCCCCCGCGAGGTTCAACTCGCCCTGCACGTAGGCAGATCGATCAGGTGCGCTCTCCTTACGCTCTCCGTGCGCTCCCCTTGCGCTCTCCTGGAGAACGGATTCCGAACCGGGCCCGCCACGGGAACGCTCAGCACTCACAAACTCAGCGAATGCTTGACCAGCGGCGTACCCATATTTAACCTTCCCTTTCAGTACGTCGCCGTGGCGACCGCATCCGCGCCGCCCACAAGGTTCGCCAATGCCTCAGGTAGGGCAATTGCCCAGAATCTCAACGACGTTGCCACCCCTCGATGCCCACGTTCCCTCCACACTTCTCGCCTTGACATGCCCGCATTCAGATCGCCTAATGTGAGCTCGTTAAGAACGCGACAAGTATCGCGCGGGACACCGCAAAACGGGGGCAATGGTGGCAGGCAAGGCGTTTGACGTCGATCCGGATGTGCTGCGCACGCAGGGCAACGCGTTTGTGCACATCGGCAGCGATTTCTCCAAGGCGTCGAAGAAGCTTCAAGACGATCTTGAAGGCCTTGGCAGCCCCTGGGAGAACTGCGACTTCGGCGATATTTTCGAAACGATCTACACGCCCGTCAGGGACGGCATGTTCGAGTCGATGGACTCCCTGGGCGAACGCCTCGAAGACATCGGCGACAAGCTCCAAAGCATGGGCGACTCGTACACGGATTCCGACGAGCAGGGCATTCACACCATCAGCGCGGTGGGCCGCCCGGCCATCTGACGCCGCCCCTGCCCCACATGAGGCCCGGTGGGCCTTTCGCCCCCGCCTCACCCTCCCTTCCTCTCCTTCTCCACCACCGCCTTTCCCTTCCACTCCACTCAGCAATCGGTCGACACTGCACGGGGGACGATCACTGTGTCTTTGACGCTGCCAGGCGAGGTAGCTTGGGTCCTGGACCTCCTCGGCTATAACTGGCCCGACGCCGACGAGGACAAGCTCCACGAATGCGCGCAGGCCTGGCGCAACTTCGCCGAGTCGGTCAATCAGGCGTCCTCCAAGGGCTCTTCGGCAGCCAGTGAAGTCGTCTCCGCCAACTCCGGCGAGGCGATCGAGGGTTTTTCGAACGAATGGGGATCCTTCTCCGGCGGCGGGAACAGCGGGGACAACTACCTCCGCGACGCCGCCGCTGCGGCCGAGGTCATCGCTCTCGCCTTCGACGCGGCCGCCATCGCCGTTCTCGCCGGCAAAATCGCGGTCATTGTCCAACTCGTCATCCTGGCCACCGAGATCATCGCGGCCCAGGCCGCCGCACCCTTCACCCTCGGCCTTTCCGAGCTCGGTGCCGCAGGGGCCACCCAAGCGACCCGCGTGATGGTCCGCCAGATCCTCGACAAGATCAAACGCGAGGTCATGGAGGCGGCCACCAAGGCCATGGAGCACGCCACCATGGACGCCATCAAGAAGATGGCGAAGAAGGCGGTCTCCAAGGAAGCCCGCAAGATCGCGGCGGACTATGTGAAGAAGACGGTCAAGGAGACCGTCAAGGACAAGGTCGTCGACCAGGCGAAGGAAATCGCCCGGGACAAAATCGTCGAAGAGGGCAAGGCCAAGGCCCAAGAGGCCGCCACGGAGATGGCCCAGAACGTCGCACAGCAGGGCATCGAAAGTCACTTCGGCGCCCGCGACGGAATCGACTGGGGCGAAACCACCGACATCGCCAAGGACAAGGCCGGCGAATACGTGGACGGCATCAAGGAAGGCGCCCAGGACTACAAGGACGGCGTCGCCAGCCTCGCCGACCCCGGCACCTACATCGACCACGCCAAGGAAGACCTCACCAACCGCGGCCTGGACCACGCCCAACGCCACGTCGACCGCCGCACCGGCGGCGCAGCCACCCGCAACCAGGACACCACCGACGAGGTCCGCTCGGTCTTCGGCTGATCCGGCATCCGACGACGGCCATACCAGAAATCGGGCCCACAGCCTCCTCGGCTGTGGGCCCGATCCCGTCCCCTCGCTCTCACTGCCCCGGAGGCCGGGTGGGAGGTGCCGACGGGTACGCACCGGGGTTCCCCGGCTGCTGGTAGAACCCGTACTGATGCTGAGGCGGAACGCCGGCACCGCCACCCGGACCACCGAAGCCGGTGCCGCCAGCAGGCGGACCGTTGCGGCGCTTGTTGGTGGCAACGACCACACCGACAACAATCCCCAGCACGACCACCACGCCGAGAACGATCCCGGCGACGGCGAGGGGGCTCAGGCTGCCCGCCGCATCGCTCACACCCCCCTGAGCCTCGCTCCCTGGTGCGTCCGCACCTGCCCCGGCAGAAGTCTCCGTCTCCTTCGGCATGGTGAGCGGCCCGTTCTTCGCCCCGGCAGGGATGTTCTCCGAGAGGGCCCGGTACGGGCGAATCACTCCGTAGCCGTACTTGGGGTCAGGGGACGAGATACCCGTCTTGCCCTCGGGAGTGATCGCCGTCTTCGTGAGCCGATGCGCGACCTGCCCCGCGGTGAGCTCCGGGAACTTCGAACGCACAAGGGCTGCGGCGGCCGATACATAAGCCGTTGCGTCAGAGGTTCCGGTGGCCTGCCGGTACTTCATGGAGGTACCAGCGGAATAGATCTTCTCGCCGGGAGCGATCAAACGAATGTGGGCGCCGTAGTTGGACTCGCCCAGGACCTCGCCGCCCTCGGCGACCGCGCCGACCGCCAGCACACCGGGCGCCGCCGCTGGATACGAAGGCTTATTGGTGCCGTCGTTACCGGAACCGGCAACCAGCAGCACGTCCTTCTTCACGGCATAGCTGATGGCACTCTTTTCGTTCTCCGTCAGTGCGTAAGGCCCCGCGAAGGACATGTTGATGACCTTGGCGCCGTGATCAACCGCGTATCGAAGGGGACCGTCGATATTGTTCGCGTCTCCCCCCATCGATTCATTCCTCTTGATCGGAAGGATCTTCGCATCTGGCGCCAGACCCATGATGCCGTCGCCGTGGCGGGGACCGTGCCCATGCCCCGCGATCAAGGCAGCCATGGCCGTTCCGTGATCATCACCGGTTTCGTGATCTGCCGTACCACCCCCGTCGGCAAAGCTCTTCCCCGGAAGCACATTGCCCTTGAGGTCGACGTGCTCCCCGTTCACCCCGGAGTCAATGACCGCCACGGTGACGTTCTTACCGCTCGACTCTTTCCACACCTTCTGCGCATTGAAGGCGTCAAGCGCCCACTGCCCGTCCCGGATGTAGTCCGCCGAAGCACTCGGCGCGGCGGTGAAGAGCAGCGCTCCTGCGGCCGCGAGGCCACCCACGGCACGCAGCGTCCGCGCGAAGCGCATGCCATAACCCATAACACCTCTCCTCAACAGGCTGCGGCCCGCAGTTCGAAAGCTGCGGGCCACACCTTTGATGAAACAGTTCGGGGTTACCGCCCGGGCGGCTGCGTGGGCGGCGCCGACGGATACGCCCCGGGCGCGCTCGGCTGCTGCTGATGACCCGGGTGCGGCGGATGCGGCACAAACCCACCGGGGCCGCCCGGTCCGCCGTACCCACCGGGGCCACCCGGAGGCGGACCATTACGCCCGCTCTTCTTCTTGACCACCAGCACAACGATCAGCACGACGACGAGGAGGCCGACCACACCACCGACAATGCCGATGATGACGCCCGTACTCATGCCCTTGTCGCTCTCGGCTGCCTGCTGAGCGTCCTTGCTGGATGCGTTGGACGAACCGTCCTTGAGCGCAGGCAACGGCCCGTTCTCAGATCCCTTGGGCATCTTCTTGATGAGCGCCTGCCAGGGATTGACGATGCCGTAACCGTAGTGGCGGTCGGGAAGCTTCTTGCCCTTCATGCTGTCCGGCAGAACAGCGGTCTTCACCAGACGGTTGGCAACCTGGCCTGCGGTGAGGTGAGGGAACTTGGCGCGGACGAGGGCAGCGGCGGCGGAAACGTACGCTGTGGAGTCTGACGTGCCATTCGCCAAGCGATAGGGAGTCTCAACTCCCGCCGACCGGATATGAAGCCCTGGACCCAGCAGCTTGATATGAGAGCCGTAGTTAGAGAACTTCCAGACCTTGAGGTCAATGTCCATCGCTCCGACAGCGAGAACCCCCGGTACCGAAGAAGGAAGACGAGGAGTGCTGGAGCCAGAGTTTCCAGATGCCGCAACTAGCAGGACGTCATGCCTCCGGGCATAGTCAACAGCGGCCTTTTCAGCAGGTGACGTATCCCCGAAGTCCTCGAACGACATGTTGACGACCTTCGCGCCGTGGTCCACGGCATACCTCAACGGTTCCGCGTAGGACTCCTCCTTGTCACGAAGGTCAATTCCCACGGGAAGGATCTTGGCATCAGGCGCCAGCCCCTTAACACCGTCACCGCCACCAGGCCCATGCCCGTGCCCAGCGATGAGCGAAGCCATGGCGGTGCCATGCTCATTCTTCCCATCCGGGCGGTCTGCCGTTCCGCCATCGAGGAAACTCTTGCCAGGAAGCACATTCCCCTTGAGGTCGGGGTGACTTCCGTCTACGGGGTCGTCGATGACCGCGACGGTGACGCCCTTGCCGGTTGACACCTTCCAGATGTCGTCAACTCCGAAGGACCTCAAAGGCCACTGCTCATGCCTGATTTGGTCTGCCGAAGCAACCGGCGCGGTGCCGAAGAGCAGTGCCCCCGCCACCACCGCGCCGCCCACCGCACGCAGTGTCCGCGTGAAGCTCATGCCATAACACCTTCCTCACAGAGCTGGGGCCCGCAGCCCGAGAGCTGCGGGCCCCAAGCAGGTCTGCCGTTTGCTTGCCCGGCCGTTCCTACTCGATGACCGGGGGAGCCACATTATGCTTCGGCGTCCAGGTCTCCTCGTCTTCCACAAGGTAGTCAGGACGGTTCGCGTCGTTCCCGCCGCCCTCGCCCCGGCCACCGGACGCACCATGCATGCCGCCCATCATGCCTGCCGGGCGACGTCCGCTACCCGAATTGGCCCCGGCCCCGGATGCGGTTCCCCCTCGGCTGCGGTGCAGGCCGGCCCCACCCTGGGCTCCGCCGCTGCTGGCTTTACCACCGGGCGACCCGATGATTCCGCCCTTCTGCCGCGCTTGGGCACCGCCGGCGCTGACGCCCCCGCCACCGCCGCCCTTCCCTGCGCCACCGCCATGTGCGCCGGCCATGCCGGGCATGCCGGCACGGCCGCCCGCGGGGGAACCGCCCGGGGTGGTCCCGGGTGTGCCGCCCTTGAGACCGCCAGGGCCACCACTCTTGAGACCGCCGGGGCCACCGCCGCCCTTGAGACCGCTAGGGCCACCGCCCTTGAGACCGCCGGGGCCACCACTCTTGAGGCCACCAACCCCAGGCATGCCGCCCGGCATTCCGGACAAGCCAGGCCCACCGCCGGGGCCACCGCCGGTGGGCGCGTGGAGACCGCCGCCACCGGGGCCGCCACTGGGGGCTTTGAGGCCCCCGCTGGGTCCACCGTGGAGGCCGTCAAGGCCAGTCCCCACACTGGGCCCCTTAGGCTTCAGTTCGCCCAGACCACCGCTGACACCCGGATCCTTCAAACTCGGGGGGCTGGGCATCTTGGGGGTGCTACCGGGGTTCGCGCCCCGCTTGGGGAGCTTGAGTCCACCCCCGCCACCCTTCGATCCACCACCCGTCGGAATCATCGGGGTGTTAATGGCGCCTGGATCGTTTGACGGATCCTGTTGGTGGTCGGGGATCTTGTCGTCGCGGCCAGTACTCCCTGGCGCCGGCGCCTTGAGCGCCTTCGAGGCCCTTACGAACGACGAGCCCAGCTGCTCCATGGCGATCGTCGACTCAAGCCGGAGCGTCTGTTCATCGTCCAAATCGTCCTTGTTCGCCTCCAGGAGACCCGAGGCGCTATCGCCCCTCTTGAGGGCTTCGTCCAGCTCATCGTCGGAGATCGACCACCCCCAGTCATTCAGATCGCCGAAATCCCAGCTTTCGCTCTTCGTCCTGACCTTGTCGATGGCCGTCTGAAGAGCTTCGGCCGATGCATCCATGACCTTCGCCGTGTGAGTGCACCAAGGTTTGCCGGCCTCGAAGTTCGCGATGATCTGCTGAGCCCTCTTGCGGAAGCGTTCAGCGGACTCGCCCTGCCAGTGTTCCATCACCTTGTCCACGGCCTTGGAGAAACTCGTCTTGTGAGTCTCCAGGTCGTCGGCAACGTCCTGCCAGTGCTGAGCGACAGAGTAAAGAACTTCGGGCTTAGCACCGTCGAGCATGTCCTTCAGGCCATTGAAGTTGCTCTGGTTGAAGTCCGTTACATGCCGAAAGCTCTCGTACCTCTCCTCAGGCACGCCGCTCTTGCCTTCACCCACCTGTGGGCCCCCTTTTCTTCAGTCGGCGATCAGCCAACCACCGTCAGTGGATATTGTTCTCGTGCTCGGCGTCGTCGTAGGCTTCCTTCGTCTTCTTGGACTTCTGCCCAAAGTCCTCGACCAATTTCTCGATCTTTCCGACGATCTCGTCCTCGATGAACGCCTTCATGTCCGCGTGAGCCTTGTGCAGCATTTCGTGCTCAACGTACTTCTTGCCCAAAGAACTTGACGGCAGGAAAGTGCCACTGCCGGCCTTACCCTTCGTCCCGTTCATGTCCTTCAGTACGCCGTTGAGCTTCCTGACCACCTCGTCCAAGGCATCCAGGTCAACGCGATATTCCTTAGCCATTACTGGCCTCCCCGTGAGATGTCAGTCCGTTCTTGCGGCGCCAGTCGCGAAGGGCGATCGAGGAGCCGACAACCGCGGCAACAGCCAAAAGCCCGCCGCCGACGATGTAGATGGAGATGCGGGCGCGCCGTTCCTCGGTGGATTCTCCGATGGTGACGGCGGCCGGCTGGATGTTGGAGCCGTCAGCCGCGTTGGAGGGCTTGTCCGGCTGGGGTGAGGCGGTGGGCCTGGTGTCGTCGTTGAGGGCGGCGACCGGGTCGACGACGCCCCAGCCGATGTTGTGGTCCGCCTTCGGGCGCACGCGCTCCGCGGTCTTCTCCAGGTGCCAGATGACCTGCTGCGGAGTCCAGGCCGGGCTGTCGTGCAGATGCTTCGCGATGAGGAGGGCCGCGGCGCCCGCGGCATAGGGTGCGGCGAAGCTGGTGCCCTGGTCGACGCAGTTACCGCCGTCGGGGACGGTGGAGACCATGTTCACGCCCGGCGCGGCGATGTCGACCCAGGCTCCCGGCTGGGAGAAGGGGGCGCGCTCGTTGTTGCGGTCCGAGGCGGCAACGGACAGCACATTGTCGAACTGCTGGAAAGCGGCGGGGTACATGTTCTTTTCCTTACCGCTCGCGCCGTCGTTTCCGGCCGATGCGACGATCAGGACGTTCTGTGCGGCGGCCCGCTGGATCGCTGCCCTGAGGGGGCCCAGCTTTCCCGGGCCGGCGTCCGTGCCCTGGGAGATATTGATGATGTTGACCTTCAGCCGGACCGCATAGTCGATGGCGGCGGCGAGGCTGTCGGCGGTGCCGGCCTTCTCCTCGCTGGTCTGCTGCAGCGGGATGACCTTCGCCTTGGGGGCGATTCCGTAGAAACCCGAACCCAGCTTCGGGCGGGCGGCGATGATGCCGGCGACCTTGGTGCCGTGGCCGACCTGATCGACGGTCGGCTTGCCGCCACCGGCGACGAACTTCTTGCCGGCGCCTTCGATGTTGGGCTTGATCTGCGAGTTGCCCGCGTCGATGCCGGTGTCGATGACGGCGACCCGGACGCCCTCCCCGTGGGTGTCGGCCCACATCTGATTGGTGAGGAGGCGCTGGAGCGACCAGGGAGTCTCTTTGATGTCGTTGGTCCCGAACTTGCACTCACCACTGTTGAGCGGCACGTTCGGGTCGTCCGCGGCCGCCGGGACAACGGCGAGGCTCGACAGGCCGACGATGCACGCCGCCGTGACCAGCGCACCCGCCGCTCGGCGACGGTGCCCGGTTCGGTGACCAATGGCGCGAGATCCCACGGGCTTTCTGCTCTCCATGTGTGGCGAATTGGGCAGGAACGAAGGGTGAGAAGACGGAGGCGGAGGGGTGAAGGAGTGGTGGACGGCAGAAGGGCGAGCGCACTGATGCAGCGCGCTCGCCCTCATGGACCACTGTGCGAGCAGCCGGGCTGCTCAGGTCTGGCCGTCTCCGGCTCGACTGACCGGAGGTCAGCCGCCCCAGATACCGGAGTTCTTGTGCTCAGTGGCCTGGTAGTTCTGAGCGGCCTGGTCCAGCGCCTTGGCGATGGCCTCAAGCGTCGAGTGCAGGGAGGCAGCGCGCTGGTCCCACTCGCGCTGGCGGGCCTGGTAGCCCTCCTGCGCCGCACCTTCCCAGCTGGCGGCGATCTTCTTGACGCCCGCCTCGAGGTCGTCGAGCTGCTGGCGGATGTTGTTGGCCGTACCGCGCACGTCGGAACTGGCCTGCGAGATCGTCGCGAAATTAACGAGGATCTGGCCTGACATGGTGTCTCCTCAGGAGTAGGTGATGCCTGGTCGATTCGCACACCACAGCGGGCCGGCGGTATTGACCGGCGGGCCCGGGCTGCGGCGGCTGGGCCGTTGCGCCGCGGTCAGCGGCGCGGCCCCATCATCCGAACGGGGAAGCCGAGGCGGAGATGTGCGAGATCGACTGCGCCTGCTCCTCTTCGGAGGCGGAGTAGTTCTTGGTGGTCTCGTCGATCGCTTCCTTGATCTCACCCAGAAGCTGGTTGAGACGGTTGGCGTCCTCGTTCACCTTGGACTGGAGCTGGTTGTACGAGGAGGCCGCAGCACCCTTCCACCCAGACGTGATGGTGTCGACGACCGTGTTCAGGCGCGAGATCTCGCCCTGGATCGACTGGTTGACCGAGGAGATCTTGCCGCTGAACGCGACCATCTCCTCCTCGGTGGTTGTGTACTGCTGACCAGCCATAGTCAACGTCCCCCATGAGACTCGTACGTCGTACCGCACCGGGCAGCCACAGGCGCTCGCGCGGCAGGCATCTCCTGCTGACGCCTTTGGCTACTTTAACCACTCGATATGGGTCTCCCCAACAGGGGGGAGGACTGTTGTGACGGGATCACAACAATGCCAACTGGCCGTCAGCGAAACGTCGTTCACGGGAAACGGACAGATGTGCCGCTATCGGTCATTCGCCAACAGGCTCGGCCCGGTGAAGATCTCCCCGAGAAGGCTGTCGTGATCCGGCGCGGAAATCCGCGGTGGCGGAATCCGGGGTACGCCGAAGGCCGCACCGAAGGTCCCTTTCCGGGGCTCGGTACGGCCTTCGCTCATATCAGGACGACTGCGGCTTCTTGGCGCTCTGAATGTCCAGCGACGGTCCGGTGGAGAGAAGTTCGGACCAGGCCTTCATGATCAGCGGCGGATGGGTGCCCTCGTAGCCGAGGTGGACCTTCGCCTTGTCCTGTTCGTCATCGGCCTTGCCGGCCTTGCTTTCGCTGTCGTTGTTCCTCGGCAGCGGATAGCGCAGTCCGGTGTCGGTGACCAGGAACTGGCTGCCGCTCGTCGCCGCGGAGGTGCGCACCTCCGTGTAGAGCAGACCGCTGCCGGGGGTGACGTATGAGTTGGCTCCGGTGGCAATCTTGACCGGGTAGTCGCTGCCGACCCAGGTCTGCATGTCCGGCACGCCGTTCTTGTATCCGAGCTGCTTCTCCTCGCCGCCCGGCAGCTTGTTGTTCTTGCCGTTGTAGACGCTGCACGAGACGCCGTTCCGGGTGGGACGGGTCAGCCCGCCGGTCTGGGAGCCGTGCTCGAATTCGTTGGCCACCGAGAGGCTCTCGGTGGGCCACGGGGAGGGGAACGTGCCGAAATTCCCCATGAAGAACGACAGGTTGTCAGAGGCGTCCCGCTTCGGGTCGATGCTGTTCACGGCGATCTGTACGGGCTTGATCCGCGAACCGTCACTGTGCAGCTTCTCGGCGTTCGCACCCTCCTCCAGGAGGTTCGCCACGAAGTCCGTCACCTGCTCCACGCCGTCCTGCTCCACGACGTACTTCTGACCGCTGCTGTCCTGGAGGATCGAACCGACGGTCCTGGCCCGCGCCGGGACCTTCGGGTCGCTGGTCTGGCCCCCCGCCCCGGCGACCGCGGGCATGCTGATGCCGAGCTGGCGCGGGAGCACGAGCAGGGTGTCCATGAAGTCCTGTGACACCGGCTGGGGCTTGGCGGAGCGGAAGATGATGCGGCGCAGGGTGTCGTTGACCGCTTCACTCCCCCCGTTGAACTCGAAGGCCTTGCCCTCGCTGTCGACCAGCCACTTCTTGTGCTGCGGGTCCTCGACGAACAGCGCCTGGCTCGGGCCGAGTTTGCCCTTGCCCTCGACGGCCTGCTTGTCCTTGCCGCCCAGGATGAACACGGACTGCTGGGGCTTGCTGTTGAGGCCGCTGCCGGGACGGTTGCACACCGCCCAGGTCTTGGGCGCGTCGGCGTCCTCTGTGGTGGGCAGCCGGTCGGGGGCGTAGGGAATACCGATGGCCGGTCCGTGCGGGATCTTTCCGTCCAGCTCTTCTTCCTTGACCTTCACGACCTTGAAATTCGGGTCGATGAGCAGCCGGGCGGAGGCGAGGTTGAGGATCGGGTGCAGCAGTTTCTGCTTGCCCTGCTTCAGGACGATATAACGTGTGGTGGATTTGTCCCCGACGATGACATTCTTTCCGACCTCGTCCCAGCCTTGCGGGGCAACAGGCTTGAGAATGCCACAGGCACCGAATCCCACAAGCATCACGACCCCCATCATGATGCTCGGCACCACCGCCTTCAGGGGCCTGGGAGCACTCTCGATCGAACCGTTCGGCAGCGGCTTCAGAAATGCCGCATTCGTGCGCTTTCGAGCGAACGAATACGCATTCAGCTCGTCCCGACGTGATGCCATTGTTGCTTTCTCTCCCCGCCTGTCGGATCCACATCGACCGCCCCCGGCACTCACGCCGTAGCGCCCTCTACTATGCCGTGTGTCGATCGACCCGTACGGTACGGGTGCCACCTTCCAACGCACCAGTCTCAGCGGCGGCCGATACGCCTAGAGGCCACACCACCAGTAGAGGAGCAGGCCGGGGGATGTCCAGCGCCACCAGGGCTCGACGCCGCAACGGGCGGCAACAGCAGCAACAGCCTTCCGCTGCACCGCAATACGCGGGAAATGCTGGCCAAAACGGCACAGCTCCGGGCAACAGAGAAAATGGCGGCCGGCGTTCCGCGGCCCGCCCGGCAGGTCCGGTGGCACCGCGGCTGCGCCAACAGGCCGGAACCATCGGCGGAGTCCGGGTTCAGCAGCTGGCCATCATCGAACTCGCCGCGGCCCTGGTACTGGTGGGCTGGTCGATCCACCCGGCCGCACTGACCGCGGCCATTGTGATCGCGGCAGTTCTGGTCATTTTCGCGCTCGGCCGGCGGCGAAGGATTCCGCTGCCGGAATGGATCACCACCGTGCGTGCCATGAAGCGCCGCGGCAAGGAGAGCATCTCCGCGCTCGCGGCCACCCAGGGCGTCGACCCGGCGATCGCCCCGGTGGTGGAGTGCGAACCGGCGCTGCGCACCTATGAGTTCACGACCGAGTCGGACCAGCGCGCCATCGGGTTCGTCGGTGACGGTACGTTCCTGACCGCCCTCGTGCAGGTGGACGCCCGTGACGAGCCGCTGCGCCCCGAGCGCGGCAGCCACATGCTGCCGCTCGAGGTGCTGCACACCGCGCTCGACATCGAGGACATCCACCTGGAGTCGGTGCAGTTCGTCCAGTACACCCAGCCCGCCCCGGCCCCGCATCTGCCCGAACAGGCCGTCGCGGCCCGCTCGTACGCACCGCTCCAGGCCCAGGCGCAGACGCCCGCACTCCAGTTGACATGGATCGCGCTCAAGCTCGACCCCGAGCTGTGCTCGGAGGCGATCGATGCCCGCGGCGGCGGGATGGAGGGCGCCAAGCGTTCCCTGCTGCGCGCCGCCGACCAGCTCGTCAGCCGGCTGACCGCGCACGGGGTGCGTGCCAGGGTGCTCGCCGAGCGCGAGGTGGTGGCCGCGATCGGCACCGCGGTGTGCGTCAGCCCGCGGGCCGCCAACGGTGCGATGGGGCGTGACGGACGAGCCGCCCGCCGCACCCAGGAGACGACGCGGGCGATGCGCTGCGACGACCGCTGGCACTCCACGTACTGGATCGGCCGGTGGCCCCAACTGGGCCAGGGCGGTGCCCCGTTGGCGGCCATCACCCAGCTGCTGACCAGCACCAGGGCGATGGCCAGCACCTTCGCGCTGACCGCCACTCACGGCAGCGGCCGCGCCCCGGCCATCTCGGGCTACGTCCGCCTTTCCACCCGCAGCGAGAACGAACTCACCTCCGCTCAGAGCGAGTTGGAGCGCCGTTCCGGTTCCGTGAAGGTCGGCCTCGTCCGGCTCGACCGGGAACAGCTGCCCGGCCTGCTGGCCACGCTCCCCCTCGGAGGTACCCGCTGATGGCCTCTCCCACCTATCAGCCCCGTGTCAACACCAGCGGCAACGGCTGGCGCAACCCCCCGCTCGGCGGCAGCGACGGCGGCCACCGGCTCTCGCACCAGCCGCGCCCGGACGAGGACCAGTCGGGGCCGACCGGTCCGAAGCCGAGGCCCGGTTACGGCCTGCGCGGTCCGCGGCGCAGCCCCCATGTACTGACGGCCGAATCGCTCGCCTCGCTGACCTTGCCGGTCGGCGACGACGGCGTGATCATCGGCATCGACCCACAGAACCAGCCCGCCGTGCTGAGCCTGCTGCGGCCCGCGCCGATGGAGATCGCGCTGGTCGGCAGCATGTGGATGGCGCAGGTGCTGGCGCTGCGTACGGTCGCCGTCGGCGCCCGGGTCGCGGTCGAGACCGCGCGGCCGCCGGCCTGGGGCCAGATGGCGCAGGCCGCGGGCGGCGGACAGCAGTGCGTGTCGGTCCATGACGTGCGCCAGATCGCACCCCAGGGGCCGTCGGTTTCCAGCCCGGTGCTGGTCGTACGGGACATGGGCGCACGCCCGCCGCGCAATCAGCTCGCCCCGAGCCCCTGGCAGTCGGTGCTGACCGTGCTGCCGTTCCTCGGGCCGCGGTCGCCGCAGATGCTCAGCCGCGCCGATCTGGTCGGTCTCCAGCGGCTTTCGCCCGAGGAGGCGGAGGTTGTGACGCGAATCATGCGGCTGCCGGAGCAGGTCGGCGCGGTGCTGCCGACGCTCAGCGACAACGCCATGCTGTGGTGCTCGCGCGAGGGCCACCAGTTCGTCATGACGCAGCCGACAGAGGCGGAGACCAACCTGCTCGGCGGGCCGCGCCGGATGGACTGACCGTCATTCCGGGCCGGTCGCCCGCGGAGCGCTGTGCGCACCGCGTCCGCAACCGGCCACGGGGCACGACCTACGGGCGCATCCACGGGTGCGCCCGTAAGCGTGCGAAGGGTATGAAGACGACATGACATCGACTGCCGTTATGAGCCGACTCTTGATTAGGCTGTATGGGAGAGCCGCAGGAGCACAGCACGACGGCACTCGATACGGGGATGGAGACAGCTAGTGTTGGCGCAACCCCGGGTGGTGTGTTCCGACTTCCGCTACATCCGATCGATCCGCCTGTATCCGGTCCTGCCGTTCAGGTGCGTTGCAGTACACCAGGAGGCACAGTGAACGAGCAGGAGGCTTTCCGTCCGGACGGAAACGATCCTGACGACGACCAGTCCGAGTTCGACCTGACCGGTGAGTTCAAGATCGATTTCGCCGCACCGGCCTGGTACGCGAGCAACGACACCAGTGGTGGCGGCGCGAGTGCCGGCGCCTCGTCGGCGGCTCCTCCTGCGTCTTCGCCCGCCACTCCGACCGCCGGGGCCCAGCCCCCCGTCGGACAGCCTCTGGGCCAGCCGCTCCCCGGGCCCGCGGAGGCCGCGCCGCCCGGTTTCCCGACGCTGCGCCCCCAGGAAACGGGCCATGACGCCCCGGTCGCCGCCACTCCTCCGGACGCGCCGGAGGCTCCCTCGGAGCCCGCACCGGCCGCGAACGAGGGTGCCGGCACCGGCAATCGGCGCGCGGGTACGGGCACCGACCCGTCGGCCTCGCTCTGGGACGACGACGAGGACACCGAGCCGGAGGCGACGCACGCGTCCGAGCCCGAGGTCACGTCCACCGGCGCGGCGCCGCAGACGGAGACCCCGGCCGTGCCCGCCCCCGTCGAGGAGAGTGCCCCGGCCCCTGAAGCGGCGGTGCCCGCACCGCCCGCCCCCGAGGCGGCCATGCCCGAGGCGCAGCCCGCACCGGCCCAGCAGCCGCACCAGGGCGTGCCCCAGCAGGGCATGCCCGTACAGGGTGTGCCGCAGCAGGGCCTTCCGCAGCAGGCGGCTCCGCACCAGGCGATGCCCCCGCAGGCGGCTCCGCACCAGGCCCCCCAGCAGGGTGTTCCGCAGCAAGGAGGGCCGCAGCAGGGCGCTCCCTGGGGTGCCGCGGCGGACGGTCAGCAGCAGGGTGTGCCCGGACAGGGCGGGCTGCCGCCGCTGCCGGCCGAGTACCAGCCCGCGGACCCGCGGACGGCACAGGCCCAGGCCCAGGCCGCTCAGCAACAGCCGCAGCAGGCCCAGCAGCACGCACCGGCCCAGCAGCAACCGCAGGCGCAGCCGCAGCCGCACGCCCAGCAGGCGGGGCAGCCGCAGGCCCAGCAGCCGCAGGCCGGGTACCCCCAGGGGCAGCACGCCCAGCAGGCCGGCTACCCGCAACAGCAGCAGGGCGCGCCCGCGCAGCAGCAACAGCCCGCGTACGGCTATCCGCAGCCCGCGTACGGCTACCCCCAGCAGGCCCAGCAGCAGCACGCGGCCGCGCAGCAGTCGGCTTACGGCTATCCGCAGACCGGTGCGCAGGGCTACCCGCAGCAGGGCCAGGCGCAGGCCGGTTACGCCCAGCAGCACGCCGCCCAGCAAGCAGCACAGGCGCAGGCCGCTCAGGCACAGGCGGCGCAGGCCCAACAAGCCCAGCAGGCACAACAGGCGCAGCAGGCCCAGGCAGCGCAGGCACAACAGGCCCAGCAAGCACAACAGGCCCAGGCCCAACAAGCCCAGGCCCAGCCCCAGCAGGCGCAGTACCAGCCGCTGCCCGGTCAGCAGGCCGGCGACCCGAACGCCGCGGCCAACTACGCGTCGTACTCACAGCCGGGCCAGCAGCAGCCGCAGCAGCGGGCCGCCCCCGGCGCACCGCTCGGCTACAGCGCCGCTGTCGAGCTGACCTCCGACCGGCTGCTGCGCAACCAGCCCAAGAAGCGCAAGCCGGGCGCCAATGCCCAGCCGTCCAAGTTCAAGCTGGGCGCGAAGAAGGAAGAGGCGGAGCGGCAGCGCAAGCTGGAGCTGATCCGTACGCCGGTGATGTCCTGTTACCGGATCGCGGTGATCAGCCTCAAGGGCGGCGTCGGCAAGACCACGACCACCACGGCCCTCGGCTCCACCCTCGCCTCCGAGCGGCAGGACAAGATCCTGGCGATCGACGCCAACCCGGACGCCGGCACGCTCGGCCGACGGGTGCGCCGGGAGACCGGTGCGACCATCCGTGACCTGGTGCAGGCGATCCCGCATCTGCACAGCTACATGGACATCCGCCGGTTCACCTCACAGGCCCCCTCGGGCCTGGAGATCCTCGCCAACGACGTCGACCCGGCCGTCTCGACGACCTTCAACGACGACGACTACCGGCGGGCGATCGATGTCCTCGGCAAGCAGTACCCGGTCATCCTCACCGACTCGGGAACCGGTCTCCTCTACAGCGCGATGCGCGGAGTCCTCGATCTCGCCGACCAGTTGATCATCATCTCCACCCCGTCCGTGGACGGTGCCAGCAGCGCGAGCACCACTCTGGACTGGCTGTCCGCGCACGGCTACGCCGACCTGGTGCAGCGCGGTATCACGGTCATCTCGGGTGTCCGCGAGACCGGCAAGATGATCAAGATCGATGACATCGTGTCGCACTTCGAGACCCGTTGCCGCGGCGTCGTGGTCGTCCCCTTCGACGAGCATCTCGCCGCCGGTGCCGAGGTCGACCTCGACATGATGCGGCCCAAGACCCGCGAGGCGTACTTCAACCTCTCCGCCCTGGTGGCCGAGGACTTCGCGCGGGCGCAGCAGGCACAGGGCATGTACCCCCAGCAGCAGATGGGCGGGGATCCGTACGCCCAGCAGCAGATGGGCGGCGACCCGTACGCACAGCAGCAACAGCAGTACGCCCAGCAGGGCCAGCCGCAGCAGCCGCAACAGGGCCAGCCGCCGGCCGGCTACCCGCCGCAGCAGGGTGGCTGGACCCAGCAGCCGCAGCAGGGCCAGCCGCCGGCCCACTGGCAGCAGCAACAGCCCGCTCCGGACGCACCGCAGCCGGACGGGCCCGGCCTGGCGCCCGGGTGGCAGCAGCAGCCGCCTCCGCAGTAAGGCGGGCGTAGCGCAATACGGGGCGGGGCCCGGTACCTGAGAGGTACCGGGCCCCGCCCCGTATCACGTCATCCCCCGGACGAGTGAACTCCTCCCGGCCTAACTCCGGGCGGAATCAGTCGAGTTGGGGAGGGTGGTGCTTCCAGGGCGCCGGGAGACTACCGGCCACCCCGCCGCGGACGAGCCCCCGGACGAGCTGCCGCGACAGGTCAGCCGCGGAGGAACGCCAGGACCGAAGCGGTCTGCCCGAGGATCGCGTGGCCGGCCTCGGGCAGGAGGTGCACGTTCGCGTGCGGGACACCGTGCCGGATGCGCCGGGCGGTGCCTTCGGAGTCGAAGAGGACATCGCGGCCACCGACGGTCACCTGCACGGGCATCGTCAGACGGCCCAACGCGCCGTCGGAGAAGACGGGCAGCCGCTCCGTACGCGGCTTGAAGTGCGTGAAGATCAGCGCCACTTGGTCGAGGACGTGCCGCTGCTCAGGCAGCTCCAGACCCGCCACGATTCCTGCCGACCGGCGTATCCCACGGCGCCCGAAGAGGCGCAGCGGCAGAGCCTTGACCAGCCAGCCCACCTTCTGCCTCCCCAGGCCGCCGGGGCACAGCAGGGCCAGGCGCGTCACCCGCTCGGGCCGGCGGGTGGCGTAGTCCAGCGCCGTCCAGCCGCCGAGGGAGGCCGCGACCATCGAGGCGCTCGTGATCCCCAGCCCCTCCAGCACATCGTCCAGCCACAGCGCACAGGCGTCGGAGGCCAACGGCGGGCGGGACGGCGCGCTCAGGCCCGGCTCGCCGACGAGGTCGACGGCGTAGGTGCGGAAGTGCCGCGCCCAGGAGGTGATGTCGTCCTGCCACATCGTGGCGTTCGCTCCCGAGCCGTGCAGCAGCAGCACGGGCGGCGCGTCCCGGGGGCCGGAGGCCAGGACGAAGGTCTCGCCCTCGCGGGTCGGCACCCGCAGCTCCTCGGCCGGTACCGGCCAGGTGCGCAGCGCGTCCCGGTAGCGCCGCAGGATCTCCCCCGCACCGGCCTCGGACCGGTAGATCGTGGTCATGACGAAAGTCCCCCTCCATGGAGCCGAACAGCCGGGCGGTGCCGGACGGGCCGCCCAGGACGATGGCCGCCCTCCGGGACCGCTCCTCGTCGCATGGGCACGGGACGGCCGGGGAAGCAGGGAGTCGAGAGACCGCGCCCCTCACCCCGCCGCCGCGATCAGCCCCCGTGCCAGCTTCACGTCGATCGCCATCCGCTCCAGCAGGGCGTCGAGGGTGTCGAACTTTTCCTGGCCGCGGATGTAGGCGAGGAAGTCCACGCCGACGTGCAGGCCGTACAGGTCCAGGCCGACGCGGTCGATGGCGTAGGCCTCGACGGTGCGGGTCTTGCCGTCGAACTGCGGGTTGGTGCCGACCGAGATGGCCGCCGGCATCGCCTCGCCCTCCACCTGGAGCAGGCCCGCGTAGACACCGTCGGCCGGGATCGCGGTGTGCGGCAGGGTCTCCACATTGGCCGTGGGGAAGCCCAGTTCGCGGCCGCGCTGGGCACCGCGTACGACGACGCCCTCGACGCGGTGCGGCCGTCCGAGGACCTCCATCGCACCGGCCACCTCGCCCTCGGCCACCAGCCGGCGGGTGAGCGTGGAGGAGAACGGCTCGCCGCCGCCCGCCGCACCGCGCTCGTAGAGGTCGATGACCTCGACGGTGTAGTCGTAGGTGATCCCGAGCTCGGCCAGGGTCTCGACGTTGCCGGTCGCCTTGTGCCCGAAGCGGAAGTTGGGGCCCTCGACGACGACCTGGGCGTGCAGCTTGTCGACCAGCACCTTGACCACGAAGTCGGCCGGGGACAGCTTCGAGAACTCCTTGGTGAACGGGAGGATCAGCACCGCGTCCACCCCCAGCCCGGCCATCAGCTCCGCGCGCCGGTGGTGCGGCGCCAGCAGCGGCGGATGGGTACCGGGCCGTACGACTTCGCTCGGGTGCGGGTCGAAGGTGACGACCACGGCGGGAATCCCCAGCTCACGGGCGCGCGCGACGGCCTTGCCAATGATCAGTTGGTGGCCGCGGTGCACTCCGTCGTACGAGCCGATGGTGACGACGCTGCGCCCCCAGCCCTCGGGGATGTCCTCCAAGCCACGCCAGCGCTGCACTGTGCCCGCTCCTCGCCCGAACCCTTGTCCGTCCATTGCGCCACGTCGGCATGGCGCAGGTCTAAGACTGCCATGCCGCGGGTGGTGCTCCACGCGAAGGGTGGCTCAGCGCAGCCGTCCACCGCCGGGAGCGCGGGCCCGAGGCGGGGCCTCCACACGGTCCGGAGCACATGTCCGGCCCGCTTCACCCGCCCGTCAGCTGTGGCATCCGGCGAGCGTGGCCCGCGCCCCGGGGCCCACTACCGCCGCCCACTCCCCCGGCTCGTCCGCCACCCAGTCCTGCACCCGCCGGGCGAAACCGGGCACCCGCCGCCCCAGCTCCACCAGCCGCCTGTCGAAGCGGGCCGCCCCCTCCGGCGTACGGACCAGCAGCGTCCCGGTGCGGTGCACCAGCTCCCGGGTGCGCTCGGCCGGCCGCCGCTCCGCTCCCTCGGCGGCCGTCTGTAGCAGCGCCTCCAGCACCCGGGTATCCGGGCCGGTCTCCTCGTACCCCCCGTGCGGCGCCGCGTACGAGGCCTCCTGCGTCAGCAGCACCTCCAGCAGCTCGCGGCGCAATGGTGCCGAGTCGCCGGAGCCGGCCTCGGCCACCACCGCCGCGAGCGCGCACCGGACCGGTACCGGGTATCCGGTCAGCAGCTCGGCGGCGAGCGGGCGGAGCGCCGCGCGGGCGGCGGGTCCGCGCTCCAGGCGGCACTCGACGAACTCCGCGACCGGCTGCGCGGCCCGGTCCGGGCAGTGCCGGGCACAGTCGCGTACCAGGCCGTCGATGCGGCCGGCGAGCACCGGGTCCTCGGTGCGGGCGAGCATCCGCAGCAGCCCGGCGGCCACCGGCGGACCGGCGCCGCCGACCAGCCGGGCCCGGAAGGCGTCCAGCACCGGCCCGGGGTGGTCGGTGAGGGCGGCCCGGAACGCCGTGGGCGGCAGCTGCGGATCCCCCGCCACGAAGCGGGCCAGCGCCCGGTCCAGGAAACGGTCCCGGGTGGCCGGGTCGCCGACGAGCAGGGCGAGCGCGGAGCCGTGGTGGGCACTGTCCGCGGTGCGGGCGAGCAGGCAGAGGGCGGCGTAGCGCAGCAGCGCGCGGTCGGCCGCGGCGGTGACGTACGGGGCGGCCCGCAGACCGTAGGACGCGGCGGCGGCCCGGCGCTCGGGGCGGGCGTCGTGGGCCCAGCGGTCCACGGCCCGGCACACCGCCGCCGGCTCGTCCTCGGCGAGCGCGTCCATCAGCTCGTCGCCCTTGGGGTGCGCGGCCTGCACCAGCGCGTCCGTGAGCGCGTCGAGCGCCGGCCGGCGGTGGGTGTGCAGCAGGGCCTGCGCGGCGGAGGCCACGGTGATCTGAGGGGGCAGCGCGCGGCGGGCCGAGTGGTCGCCCTCCTCGCCCCCGAGGCGCTGAAGCGGCCGGGCGTCGTCGAACCAGGCGCACAGCAGCGGCTGGATCCGCTCCGGGTCCGCGCACAGCAGCTCGGCCGCGGCGTCGAGAAAGCGCGACGAGCGCGGCGCACCGGCCTCGGCCGCGCCGACAGCACTCTCGGGCGACCCGTCGCCGGTGCCCGTCCCGGAGGCGGGGCGGGGGGCTCCGGTCGGGTGCGTCCGGCCGGGCGGGGTCTCGCCGTCCCATCGGCCGGCGGACGTGTCGTCGGCGGGGTGCACGCGTACCCGCGGGGGCGGGGCGAAGGCGCGGCCGGGGGGCGGCACGTCGTCAGACGGCAGGCCGGGGGCCGGCCCGTCGACGGACGGCAGCAGATCGCCTGACGTCCGGCCGGGCGACGGCGAGTCGGACGAAGACCTGCCGGACGAGGCCAGGCCGGACGCCCACGACCCGGTCGACGCGACGGAAGCGGACGCGGCGACGGACGTGGCGACAGAAGCAGCACCAGCCGCCGCGTCGGACACGGACGCCGACAACCGCCCCCGCGGCCGCGGCGGCCCGACCGGCGCACGATCCGCCTCGTCCCCCGGGCCACCCCGCTCCGCCCCGCCTCGCTCTCCCCCACCCGACACCCGCCCCGCCCCGGCCGGCGGCCCGTCCGCCGGCAGAAGACGGCGCAGCAGGTCCATCCGGTCCTCGTCCGCCAGCGCCAGCCGCTCCCAGAACCATGGGCCGAAGGTCTCCAGCCCGGTGTGCGCGAAACCGCCCGTCCGGAGGGACCGTTCGGTGATCCGGTCGGCGAGCAGCCGCAGCACGCCCGTGTACGGCCTCGCATCGGGGACCCGGAGCAGCACCCCGGACAGCACCCGCGCGGCCCACCAGCGGCCGTCCACGGCGTGCGGGGGCGGTGTTCCGGCGGCGGGGGCGGTGGCCATCGGCACCAACTCCGCCAGCCGGAACGTCAGTTGTACCGAGCCCTCGCGCCCGGCGAGCCGCAGCAGCGCCTGGACGACCGGCCCCACGCGGTGTCCGGGGACGGGCAGCAGATCGAGATCGACATGGGCCCCCTGGAGCCACTCCCCGAACTCCTCGTGCACGAAGCGGTATCCGCTGCCTGCCGGGACCAGCAGGCCCTCGGTGAGCACCGCGGAGGCCCAGCCGGCCGCCCGGGGGAAGACCTCCTCGAAGGACGTACGGTCCAGCGCTCCGGGGCCGGGGCCGAGGCAGCGGCGGGCCGCCTCGTGCACCTGGCCGGCGACCTGGGCCGCCAGCCGGCGGACGGCGGTGCCGCGCAGTGCGGGCCGGTGCGCGGCCGCGATCCGTACGGCGATGCGCAGGCACACCAGGTCCAGGTAGGCGTCGAAGATCTGGTGGCGGTCCGGCGAGCCGATGCCGCCGTCCCGCCCGGCCTCGTCCCCCTTGGGGAGCGCCGCCCGGACCTCCGCGAGCAGCCGCAGGGCCAGCGGATGGCGGGCGTCCGGGGCGGCGGGTGCGCCGGACGGCAGGCCGTAGCGGGCGCGGGCGCGCTCCGCGGCCTCCTGGGGGAGGTCGCCGAGCTCCACACAGGCGGGCAGCGCGGGCACCGGGCGGTGCGGCCGGTGCAGCAGGCCGGGCGGGAAGAGCGCACCGGCCCGCTCCCAGTACTCGGGGCGGCAGGCGATCACCAGCCGCACCCCGGCCGTCCCCAGCCAGTCGGCCGTCGCCCCGGTCCACTCGGCCAGCCGCCGCAGCAGGCCCGTCGGCATCTCCTCCGGCCCGTCGAGCAGTACGAGCAACGGACTTCCGGCCGCGGCCGCCGCGTGGGCCACGCCCTGCGCCGTGGTGTCCGCCGGGTCACCGGCCGTACGGTCCGCACCGGCGACGGTCCGGCCCGCGGAGCGCAGCGCGCGCTCGACCGCGCTGCGGACGCCGTCGTCGCCGGGCCGCAGCGCCGCACCGCGCAGCCAGACGGTCGGGGCGGGCGCGGGGCCCTGCGCGCGGCGGGCGGCCAGTCCGGCGAGCTCGGTGCTCCGCCCGGTCCCGGGCTCCCCCACCAGGCCCAGCACCCGTGCGCCCGCCGCCCCGCCGTCCGCCTCGAAACGGGTGAACTCCGCTGCCACGTCGGGCCGTTCGACCGGTTCGCGCCACAGTCGTGGCCGCGTGGCGGAGCCCAGCGCCACTTCGGCGAGATGCCGCGCACCGGCCGGATTCAGCTCGCTGCCGTAGGCCGGGACCGTCCGCGCGTTGCGCTCCAGCAGCGCGGCGAGCGGGCCCCGTGGCGCGGCCTCGGCGGCCGCGCGCAGCGGAATGGCGAAGCCGCCCGCCCGGCGCCCGGGGGCCTGCCCCTTCCGGAAACCGCCGGGTGCCTGGGGGTGCAGCGCGGTGCCGAGGACCGCGAGGACCACGCCCGTACGGGCGTCCAGCACCGGCCCGCCGATCGCGGGACCGCCCAGCCGCAGCGCCTCCCGGCCGCCCGCGCAGAGGCCGAGTTCCAGCGTTTCGTCGAGCAGATGGACGCGCGCGGCGGCGGTGTACATCACCCCGGAGCCGGGCCCGACGACCGTGCCGTCCAGCCAGCCGCCCGCCCAGAGACGGGCGCGGGTGTCCGGGGCCGGCCGGCGCATGGCGAGGGGCAGCGGCGCGAGCCGGTGCGGCCCGAAGCTGTCGGTCCGTACGAGGGCGAGCCCGGCCTCCGGAAGGGGCGTGATCGCCTCGCCCGCCACCAGGCAGGTCCATCCGCCGCCCCCGGCCGCACCCCCGCCCGCGCCGTCCGCCATGGGTTGCAGCACCAGCTGTGCCGCACCCTCCACCGCTTCGTGGCTGGTGACCACGGTGCCGTCGTGGTCCGCGAGGAAGCCCGTGCCCCGCGTCCGACCTGCCAGATCGCGGATCCGCACCAGTGCCGCGTCCGCATCGGCATCCAGCAACGCCATCGTCGGTCCTCTCGCCCTGTCCCGTTCTCCGCACGGTAAGCAGGCGGTGATCGCCGCGGGAGAGCAGCCGGCCAACGCGCCCCCGTCCACTCCTTGATTCACTTCGAGCGCCTCACCGAATGAGTGAATGGCCGGAACCTGTCGGAGCGGAGGGGGTGGGCGGCGGGTGGCGCACGGCCGGCGCCGGTGCGGGCGGCCCCGCGCCGCCGCCGGGTGGCGGCCGGTGCCCCCTATCCGGACACGCGGAAGGCCGGGTCCGGAGCGTGTCTCCACGCCCGGACCCGGCCCCGGTACCAGGCCCTGAGCCCGCCCCTAGAGGGCGAACACCGCCAGGCTCTTGGCCTTCCCGCCCTGGTTCTCCACCAGTGCCAGGAACGTGCCGTCCGGCCCGAAAGCCGCGACCGGCCCGTCGCCCTCGAAGCGCGGCATCGGGATCCGCGCGCCGTTGAGCAGCAGCCGTACCTGCGGTTCGGCGACATCCCAGCGGGTGAACGCCGCGGCGGCCGCGTCGCCGAGCGGCATGACCGGCAGGCCCTCGCCCTCGGCGTCGTCCACCGCCGCCTGGAGCTGGTCGAGCGTGCGCGCCCGGTCCAGCTTGTACGGGCCGACGCGGGTGCGGCGCAGCGCGGTCAGATGGCCGCCGACGCCGAGCCCGGCCCCCAGATCGCGGGCCAGCGCGCGGATGTACGTACCGGACGAGCACTCGACGGAGACCAGCAGGTCGGTCACCGGGGTGCCGTCCTCGGCCTCGGCCTCGTGCGCGGAGTGCACCACGAACGAGGAGACGGTCACCGGGCGGGCCGGGATCTCCACGTCCTCGCCGTCGCGGACCCGCGAGTACGAGCGCTTGCCGTTGATCTTGATGGCGCTGACCTTGGACGGCACCTGCATGATCGCGCCGGACAGCTCGGCGACGCCCGCGTCGATGTCCTCGCGGGCGAGGCCGTGCGCCGGCTTCGACTCGGTGATCTCGCCCTCGGCGTCATCGGTGACGGTCGTCTGGCCGAGCCGGATCGTGCCGACGTACTCCTTCTCCGTCAGCGCGAGATGGCCCAGCAGCTTGGTGGCCCGCTCCAGGCCCAGGACGAGGACGCCGGTGGCCATCGGGTCGAGCGTGCCGGCGTGCCCGACCCTGCGGGTACGCGCCATACCGCGCATCTTCGCCACCACGTCGTGCGAAGTGAAGCCGGACGGCTTGTCGACGATGACAAGACCGCCCGGCTGGTTGCTCTCACGCTTCATTCTGCCGCGGTGCCCTCGTCGTCCTCGTCCTCGCCCGGCTTGCGGTACGGATCGGCCTCACCGGCGTACTGCGCGCCCGAGGAGACCTCGCGCACCTGGGCGTCCGAGGCCCGTGCCTTGTCGAGCAGGTCCTCGATGGTCTTGGCGTTCTCCGGCAGGGCGTCCGCCACGAACGCCAGGGTCGGCGTGAACTTCGTACCGGCCGCCGCACCGACCGCGGAGCGCAGGATGCCCTTGGCGCTCTCCAGTCCGGCGGCGGCGCTGGCGCGGTCCTCGTCGTCCCCGTAGACCGTGTAGAAGACCGTAGCCTCCCGCAGGTCGCCGGTGACCCGGGTGTCCGTGATGGTCACATGCGTGCCGAGCCGCGGGTCCTTGATACCGCGCTGCAGCTTCTGGGCGACCACCTCCCGGATGAGGTCCGCCAGCTTCTTCGCCCGCGCATTGTCGGCCACTGGTCCGTCTCCTTCTTTCTTCCACAATTGTGCTTCCGCCGGCGACGGGACGCCTGGTCATCAGGTCAGTCGTCGTCGCCGTGCAGCCGTCGGCGTACCGACAGCAGCTCCACTTCGGGCCGTGCGGCGACCAGGCGCTCGCAGCGGTCCATGACTTCGGTGAGATGCCCCGTGTCCCCGGAGACCACCGCCAGGCCGATGGTGGCCCTGCGGTGCAGATCCTGGTCCCCGACCTCCGCGACGCTCACCGCGAATTTGCGGTGCAGCTCGGCGACGATCGGGCGGACGACGGAGCGCTTCTCCTTCAGCGACCGTACGTCGCCGAGAAGCAGGTCGAAGGACAGTGTCCCTACGTACATGCAAGACGGGTCGAGCCACCCGTGGGGCCTTGGGAATCCGTGTCTTTTCGAACCGTACACGGAACGGCCGGGGCCGATCGACGGAATTACCTTCCGCCGACCGGCCCCGGCCGGTCCTGCACGGTCAGCCGCGCGGCTTCTCGCGCATCTCGTACGTCGCGATGACGTCGTCGATCTTGATGTCGTTGAAGTTTCCGAGGTTGATACCGCCCTCGAAGCCTTCGCGGATCTCGGTGACGTCGTCCTTGAACCGGCGCAGACCCTGGATGTTGAGGTCCTCCGCGACCACCTTGCCGTCGCGGATGAGGCGCGCCTTGGTGTTGCGCTTGACCTCGCCGGAGCGGATGAGCACACCCGCGATGTTGCCGAGCTTGGACGAGCGGAAGATCTCACGGATCTCCGCGGTACCGAGCTCGACCTCCTCGTACTCCGGCTTCAGCATGCCCTTGAGGGCCGCCTCGATCTCCTCGATCGCCTGGTAGATGACCGAGTAGTACCGGACGTCGACGCCCTCGCGCTCGGCCATCTGCGTCGCACGGCCTTCGGCGCGCACGTTGAAGCCGATGACGATCGCGTCGGAGCCGGACGCCAGGTTGATGTCGGTCTCCGTGACCGCACCGACGCCGCGGTGCAGCACCCGGATGTCGACCTCTTCGCCGACGTCGAGCTGGAGCAGCGAGGACTCCAGGGCCTCGACGGAACCAGAAGCGTCACCCTTGATGATGAGGTTGAGCTGCTGGACCTCGCCGGCCTTGAGCACCTTGTCCAGGTCCTCGAGGGACACCCGGCGGGTGCGCTTGGCGAAGGCGGCGTTGCGCTCGCGCGCCGCGCGCTTCTCGGCGATCTGACGGGCCGTACGGTCCTCGTCGACGACCAGGAAGTTGTCGCCGGCGCCCGGGACGTTGGTCAGACCCAGGACCAGGACGGGGGTCGACGGACCCGCTTCCTCGACGTTGTTGCCCTTGTCGTCGAACATCGCACGGACTCGGCCGTACGCGTCGCCGACGACCATCGTCTCGCCGACGCGCAGCGTGCCGCGCTGGACCAGGACGGTCGCCACGGCGCCGCGGCCACGGTCGAGGTGGGCCTCGATCGCGATGCCCTGCGCGTCCTGCTCCGCGTTGGCGCGCAGGTCGAGCGAGGCGTCCGCGGTCAGGACCACGGCCTCGAGCAGCTGCTCGATGTTCAGACCCTCACGGGCGGAGATGTCGACGAACATCGTGTCGCCGCCGTACTCCTCGGCCACCAGACCGAACTCGGTGAGCTGGCCGCGCACCTTGGTCGGGTCGGCGCCCTCGACGTCGATCTTGTTGACCGCGACCACGATCGGCACATCGGCCGCCTTGGCGTGGTTCAGGGCCTCGATCGTCTGCGGCATGACACCGTCGTTGGCCGCCACCACGAGGATCGCGATGTCGGTCGACTTGGCACCACGGGCACGCATGGCGGTGAACGCCTCGTGACCCGGGGTGTCGATGAAGGTGATGCGACGCTCTTCGTCGTTGACCTCGGTCGCGACCTGGTAGGCACCGATGTGCTGGGTGATGCCGCCGGCCTCGCCCGCGATGACGTTCGTCTTGCGGATCGCGTCCAGCAGTCGCGTCTTACCGTGGTCGACGTGACCCATGACGGTCACCACCGGCGGACGCGCGACGAGCATGTCCTCGCCGCCCTCGTTCTCACCGAAGTCGATGTCGAAGGACTCGAGCAGCTCGCGGTCCTCCTCCTCCGGGCTGACGATCTCGACGACGTAGTTCATCTCGTCGGCGAGCAGCTGGAGGGTCTCGTCGGAGACCGACTGGGTCGCGGTGACCATCTCGCCCAGGTTCAGCATGACCTGGACCAGCGACGCCGGGTTGGCGTTGATCTTCTCGGCGAAGTCCGTCAGCGAGGCACCACGCGACAGGCGAACCGTCGCGCCGTTGCCGCGGGGCAGCATGATGCCGCCCACCGACGGGGCCTGCATGGCCTCGTACTCCTGACGCCTCTGCCGCTTCGACTTGCGGCCACGACGCGCCGGACCGCCGGGACGGCCGAACGCACCCTGCGTGCCACCACGGCCACCGGGACCGCCGGGACGGCCACCGAAGCCGGGACGACCGCCGAAGCCGCCGCCACCACCGGGACCGCCGCCACCGGGACGACCGGCGAAACCGCCGCCGCCACCCGGACGACCGCCGCCGCCACCACCGGGACGACCGGCGAAACCGCCGCCGCCACCGGGACGACCGCCGCCGCCGGGACGACCGGCACCGCCGGGACCGCGACCGCCGCCACCGCCGGGGCCCGGACGCGGGCCGGCAGCGGGACGCTGCGGCATCATGCCCGGGTTCGGGCGGTTACCGCCGCCGCCACCGGGACGCGGGGCGCCACCGGGGGCCGCACCCTGCGGACGGGGCATACCACCGGGGGTGGGACGCGCGCCGCCCTGACCGCCCTGGGGACGGGGACCGCCCTGGCCGCCACCCTGCGGGCGCGGACCGCCGGGACCACCCTGGCCGCCGGGACGCGGGGCGCCACCGGGACGGGGGGCCTGCGGGCGGGCCATGCCCGTGGAGCCACCGGACGTGAAGGGGTTGTTGCCCGGACGCGGACCGGACGGACGGCCGCCGGGACGCGGGCCCGGACGCTCGCCACCGGGACGCGGGGCGTTACCGCGGCCCTGGCCACCCTGGCCGCCCTGACCACCCTGGCCGGACGCCGGACGGGCCGGACGCGGGGCGGGGGCACCGGGACGGGGAGCCGACTGGCTGGCCGCCGGAGCAGCCGGAGCGGCCGGCGGAGCCTGGAACTCGGGCTGCGCGGGGGCGGCCGGAGCGGGCTTGGGTGCCGCGGGGCGCGCCGGGGTGGGGCGCGGACCCGGGGTGGGGCCGGCGGCGGGAGTGCTCTTGGGAGCCACCGGGGCCTCGGGTGCCTTCGGCGCCTCGGGGACCTTCGGTGCCTCGGGGGCTGCCGGAGCCGCGGGGCCCGGCTTGGGGGCGCCCGGCTTCGGGGCAGCAGGACGTTCCCCCGCTGCCTTGGCGGCAGGGGAGGTGCCCCCAGCCTGCGCCGGGGACGGCGCGGACGGCTTCGCGGGGGCCGACTTGCGCGGCGCCGCGGGCTTACCGGCGGCGCGGCCGTTGCCGCTGCCTGCCTGGAAAGCGTCGGTCAACTTGCGAACAACCGGCGCCTCGATCGTCGAGGACGCCGAACGGACGAATTCACCAAGTTCTTGGAGCTTGGCCATGACGACCTTGCTCTCAACGCCGAACTCCTTGGCGAGTTCGTATACCCGGACCTTAGCCACTTCGCTCCTTCTAGGTCCGGGTTTGTCCACCGGACCGTCGCTACTTCATGGGCGTACTCATCGCGTACTCATCGAGTGCTCATCGCAATCTCGACCTACTTCCGACTCGCGAGGTACCTGACCGCACGGTTTTCCGTGCGCTGTGCATTTCGTGCTGTGCGTTATTGCAGGGGCTGCTCGGCACGCTCGACGGACCGCCGCAAGGCCGTCGTGTCGAACGGTCCCCGGGCCCGGTAGGCCCGGTTGAACGCCCGGCGGCGAACCGCCAGGTCGAGGCAGACCAGTGTCGGGTGCACGTAAGCACCCCGGCCGGGCAGCGTACCGCGAGGATCGGGGACGCACTCACCCTCGATCTCCACGATGCGCAGCAAATCGCCCTTGGCCGCTCGCTCCCGGCATCCCAGACAGGTGCGCTCAGGGCATGCGCGGGCATGCGTCCGGCCAGACACTGCTTAAGTCTACCTCCCCGCGCCGCTCCGGCCCCGATGGGGTGAAGGCCGGACGGCTACTCAGAATTCCCGGACGGGCGCCGCGGCACCACCGATTTTCCGGGGCCCGCGGCGCGACCGGCCGCCTAGGACGGTCTCAGTCCTGCGGCGCGTGCTCGGTGTCCGGACGGATGTCGATCCGCCAGCCCGTGAGACGGGCGGCGAGCCGGGCATTCTGCCCTTCCTTACCGATGGCCAGTGACAGCTGGTAATCGGGCACCGTGACCCGGGCGGAGCGCGCCGCCAGGTCCACGACCTCGACCTTGCTGACCCGGGCCGGCGACAGCGCGTTCGCCACCAGCTCGGCCGGGTCGTCCGACCAGTCCACAATGTCGATCTTCTCGCCGTGCAGCTCGGCCATCACGGCGCGCACCCGGCCGCCCATGGGGCCGATGCAGGCGCCCTTGGCGTTCAGGCCGGAGCGGGTGGACCGTACGGCGATCTTGGTGCGGTGGCCGGCCTCGCGGGCGATGGCGGAGATCTCCACCGAGCCGTCCGCGATCTCCGGGACCTCCATGGCGAAGAGCTTCTTCACCAGATTGGGGTGGGTGCGCGACAGCGTCACCGACGGGCCGCGGACGCCCTTGCTCACCCGTACGACGTACGAGCGCAGCCGGGTGCCGTGCGCGTAGTCCTCACCGGGGACCTGCTCCTGCACCGGCAGCATGGCCTCCATCGGGCCGACGTCCACCAGCACGTTCTTGGGGTCCTTGCCCTGCTGGACGACACCGGTGATGACATCACCCTCGCGCCCGGCGAACTCGCCGAAGGTGATCTCCTCCTCGGCGTCCCGCAGCCGCTGGAGAATGACCTGCTTGGCGGTGGTCGCCGCGATCCTTCCGAAGCCGGAGGGGGTGTCGTCGAAGTCGCGGGGCTCCGCGCCCTCCTCCAGGTCCTCCGGATCCTCCTTCGCCCACACCGTCACATGACCGGTGTTGCGGTTCAGCTCCACCCGCGCCCGCCGCCGGCTGCCTTCGGTGCGGTGGTAGGCGATGAGGAGGGCCGACTCGATCGCCTCGACCAGCAGGTCGAACGAGATCTCCTTCTCCCGCACCAGACCCCGCAGGGCACTCATGTCGATATCCACGGCTACGCCTCCTCCTTGTTCTCGTCGATCTTCTCGTCGTGCTGCGCGTCACGCTTGTCGGACTTGCGGTTGAATTCCAGCTCGACGCGCGCCTTGGCGATCTCGTCGAAGGAGACCCGGCGGGCGGTCGGCTTGCGGCCCTTGACTCCCGGCACCTCGAGGTCCAGTCCGGAGTCGTCGACGGCGGTGATCCTTGCCACCAGCTCGCCGCCCTCGTGGAGTTGGGCCTTGATGAGGCGGCCGACGGCGCGGCGGTAGTGCCGCAGCTCGGTCAGCGGGCGGTCGGCGCCGGGTGAGGTCACCTCAAGGGTGTAGGGGGCGCCGCCCATCACATCGGAGTCGTCCAGGATCTGGGAGGCCTCGCGGCTCAGCGCGGCACACTCGTCCAGCTGGACGCCCTCGTCGGAATCGACCACGATCCTCAGCACCCGCCGCTTGCCTGCCGGTGTCACCTCGATCTCTTCCAGATCCAGGTCCCGCGCGGCGATGAGCGGTTCAAGCAGTCCGCGCAGCCTCTCGCTCTGGGTGGTGCTCATCCGGGTGACTCCTCGGCCGCGTGTGCTGTTGTGGGTAGGTCGCGTGTCGGGTCAAAGCCTATCGGTTCCGGCGGGGTACTGACGATTCGGTGGGTGGTCACGGATACTCTCGCCTGCGGTGATCACTACGGAAGACCCCGGGAAGTGCAACGTGCCGAATGCGGCGTACGCGCGTAGAAGGACCCTGCTGGCCGGCGCCGCCCTCGGGGGCGCGGCCCTGCTCACGGGCTGCTCCGAGGACTCCGGCCCCGACCGGGCCGAGCACTCCTCCGCCGCCGAACGGCTGCGCAAGCGCTCGGCCCGCGACAGCGCGACCCTGCTGGCGCGCTACGACGCGACGCTGGCCGCGCACCCGGCGCTGGAGTCGCGGCTGCGCCCGCTGCGCTCCGAAGTCGCCCGGCACGCCGAGGCGTTCGGCGACGAGCGGGCCGCGCCCTCGCCCGGGGGCGGCGCCTCCGACGGCCCCGCACAGGACGCCGGAGCCCCCGCGTCCGGACCCTCGCCGCACGGCGCCCGGCCGTCCGGCCCCCCGGTCCCCGAGGACGAGCGGGCCGCCCGCTCGGCGCTCGCCGACGCGGAGCGCCGGCTCGCCGACACCCGTACCAAGGCGCTGATCGCCGCGCCTCCGGAACTGGCCCGGCTGCTGGCCTCGGTCGCGGCGGCCGGTGCGGTGCACGCGTATCTGCTGGCGGAGCGGGCCGGATGACGGGCCGGGCGGAGCACCGGGCAGGAACCAGCGAAGGGGTGTGCGGATGACGGCCGGAACGGCTCGCGGCAGCAGGCGCGACAACGACGACAGCGGACATGACGAGCTGACGGCGGTGCAGGCGGCGCTGGCCGCCGAGCATGCCGCGGTGTACGGCTACGGCGTGGTGGGCGGGCGGATCGTCGGTGACCGGCGCACCGAGGCCCAGGCGGCGTACGACGGGCACCGTGCCCGCCGGGACGCGCTGCGCCGCGTGGTGCGCGATCTGGGCGGTACCCCGCAGGCCGCGGCCGCCGCCTACGAGCTGCCCTTCCCGGTGCCGGACGCGGCCGCCGCGGCCCGGCTGGCGGCGGAGCTGGAGGACCGGCTGGCCGCCGTGTACGCAGATCTCGTACGGGCCGGCGGCGCGGTCCGGCGGCGGGAGGCGGCGGCCGCGCTGCGCGAGGCGGCGGTGCGGTCGGTGCGCTGGCGCGGCGGCGGCGTAGCCTTCCCTGGGCTCGTGGAGCGGGCCGCGGAGGCCGCGCCGGCCGGCTCCGCGAGCGCCGCCGCGGGCGCGCTCTGAACGACCGGCCGCTCCGCGGTCTCCGCCACCGGGAAAGGGACAGCTCAAGCATGGCAACGGCACCCATCGAACCGCCGCAGCGGTTGGTGAGTTCGCTGAGCGGCGATCCGGAAAGTCCGGTGCGGCAGTGGCTCACGGCGCTGCCGACGCTGGTTCAGCAGCAGCTGGCGGCCTGGGAGCTGACGCTGGAGCGGGTGCAGGCGCCCGGTGGCCGCAGCAGTCTGCTCGCGCTCGTACGGCAGCAGGACGGGACGCCGGCGGCGCTGAAGTTCCCGGTCCCGGGGCGGGTGTCGGCGCACGAGGGCGCGGCGCTGGAGATATGGGACGGCTGGGGCGCGGTGCGGCTGCTGCGGTCCGACGACACGAGCGGTGCGCTGCTGCTGGAGCGGCTCCAGGGCGGGGTGTCGCTGCGTTCGCTGCCGGAGGCCAAGGCGCTGCTGGAGGCGGCCGGCACGGTACGGCGGCTGTGGGTGGAGCCCCCCGCGGGGCACCCGTTCGAGACGCTGGCCGGGCGGACCGAGCAGGACGTGGAAGGGCTGCGCACGGCCGGGGCGCTGACCCGGGCCGCCGGGCCGCTGGTGGAGCAGGCGCTGGAGCTGCGGCGCGCTCTGCCGGCCGGGTCCGACGAGGAGTTTCTGCTGCACGGTGCGTTCCGGCAGGGCAAGGTGCTGGCCGGGGCGCGGGCGCCCTGGCTGGCGGTCGGCCCGTCGCCCGTCGTCGGCGAGCGGGCGTATGACCTGACGGCGCTGGTGCTGGACCGGTTCGAGGATCTGCTGGCCGGGTCCGGCGCGGCCGCCGCGGCCCGCCGCCGGGTGGCCAAACTGGCCGACTCCCTGGAAGTGGACCGGGACCGGCTGCGCGACTGGACGCTGTACCGGGCGGTGGACACCGGCGTCCGGGAGGTGGCCGTGGGTGACCGTCAGCGCGGGGAACTGCTGCTGGAGTTCGCGGCCTGGCTGTAGGCCTCAACCGGTGGTCGGCGCGCGCCCACCGGACAGGCCCTGGTGCACAGGCGAACGGGCCGGCCGGGGCGCACCCCTGGCCGGGCCCGTTCGCCGTACGCCGGTTACGCGCTGAGGCGGGCGACGGCCTCCTCGACCGTCAGCTCCTCGCGCTCGCCGGTACGGCGGTCCTTGACCTCGACGACGCCCTCAGCCGCGCGCCGGCCGGCGACCACGATGGTCGGGACACCCAGCAGCTCGGCGTCGGTGAACTTCACACCCGGCGAGACACCGGCCCGGTCGTCGACGAGGACCCGCAGGCCCGCGGCGCCGAGCTGCTCGCCGACCTCCAGGGCGAGCTCGGTCTGCTTGGCCTTGCCGGCCGCCACGACATGCACATCGGCCGGGGCGATCTCGCGGGGCCAGCACAGGCCCTTCTCGTCGTGGGTCTGCTCGGCGAGGGCGGCCACCGCACGGGAGACACCGATGCCGTAGGAGCCCATGGTGACCCGGGCGGGCTTGCCGTTCTGGCCGAGCACATCGAGCTCGAAGGCGTCCGCGTACTTGCGGCCGAGCTGGAAGATGTGGCCGATCTCGATGGCGCGGTCGATCTTCAGGCCGGTGCCGCACTTCGGGCAGGGGTCGCCGGGCTCGACGACGACCATGTCGAGGTACTCGTCGACCTCGAAGTCCCGGCCGGCGACGACGTTCCTGGCGTGCTTGCCCTCCTTGTTGGCGCCGGTGACCCAGGCGGTACCGGAGGCGACGCGGGGGTCGGCGAGGTAGCGGAACGCCTTGCCGGCCAGGCCCTGCGGGCCGACGTAGCCGCGGACCAGGTCCGGGCGGTCGGTGAAGTCCTCGGCGGTGACCAGCTCGACGGTGGCCGGTGCCAGGTGCTCACCGAGCTTGCCGAGGTCGACCTCGCGGTTGCCGGGGACGCCGACCGCCACGATCTCGCCGTCGACCTTGATCAAGAGGTTCTTGAGGGTCGCGGCGGCCGGTACACCGAGGTACTCGGCGAGGGACTCGATGGTCGGGGTGTCGGGGGTGTCCAGCTCCTCGACGGGGCCGTGCGCGGAGCCGTCGGCCGGCTCGACCTTGACCGTGACGGCCTCGGTGTTGGCGGCGTAGTCGCAGGCCGGGCAGTCGACGAAGGTGTCCTCACCGGCCGCGGCGGGGGCCAGGAACTCCTCGGAGGCGGAGCCGCCCATCGCGCCGGAGACGGCGGAGACGATGCGGTAGTCCAGGCCGAGCCGCTCGAAGATCTTGGTGTAGGCCTCGCGGTGCAGGGCGTAGGACTGCTCCAGGCCCTCGTCGGTGGTGTCGAAGCTGTACGAGTCCTTCATCTGGAACTCGCGGCCGCGC
The DNA here is from genome assembly GCF_008704855.1 of Streptomyces platensis. Taxonomy (NCBI): domain Bacteria; kingdom Bacillati; phylum Actinomycetota; class Actinomycetes; order Kitasatosporales; family Streptomycetaceae; genus Streptomyces; species Streptomyces platensis. The sequence goes on along the minus strand of NZ_CP023691.1, from coordinate 6,334,871 downwards.
AGCACACCGGAACGGGGGCGGGCCTCGTCGCGGTACTTGGTCTGGATCTGGTAGAGGATCACCGGCAGGTCCTTGTAGGACGTGCACTGGTCCTTGACCGTGAGGGTGAAGATCTCCTCGTGGGTGGGGCCGAGGAGGTAGTCCGCGCCCTTGCGGTCCTTCAGGCGGAAGAGCAGGTCGCCGTACTCCTCCCAGCGGCCGCTGGCCTCGTAGGGCTCCTTGGGCAGCAGGGCCGGCAGCAGGACCTCCTGGCCGCCGATGGCGTCCATCTCCTCGCGCACCACGCGGGAGACGTTCTCCAGGACCTTCTTGCCCAGCGGCAGCCACGTCCAGATGCCGGCGGAGGAGCGGCGGACGTAACCGGCGCGGACGAGCAGCTTGTGGCTGGCGGTCTCGGCGTCGGCCGGGTCGTCGCGCAGTGTCTTGATCATCAAGCGGGACATGCGCTGGACCTGTGCGGCGTGGGCCATGGGAGATTCTCCTGCGTAAGAAAGGTGACTCCCTGGAGGTTAGCTGTAGGGGTGTGGCGCTAGGAAATGCGTATCCGCTGCGCTTTGCCTGTCTCCCGCGATTTTGGCTTTCCCGCCGTGGTGGTTGTTCGCCGTTGCGCCTGCGGCGGGCGGGTCCGCTGCGCGGGGCTGTCGGGGTGCGGTGACGGGCCTCCGGGGCAGGGGTGTGGGACTGCTTCGCTTTACGTCCCACACCCCTGCCCCTCCGGCCCGTCCCCTCCCGTTGGGGGTGGGTGGGGGCCGGTGGGGGTGGGCCCTTGTTCTTGCCTGCGGCCTGATGGCTCGTTCAGGGGCGCTTCAGGGGGAGGGGGGCGCCCATCACCGCGTAGGGGGTGGGGGCGCTGGGGAAGAGGACTCGGCGGGCGAGGTCGTGGTAGCCGAGGGAGCGGTAGAGGCGGCGGGCGGGGCTTTCGGTGTCGATGGCGGAGAGGATGGAGCGGGGTTCGGCGGCCTCGTCGGTGATGCGGGTGATCAGTGCGCGGCCGAGGCCGCGGTGCTGGTAGCCGGGGTGGACGTGCAGCTCGGTGATGGTGAAGGAGTCGTCGAGCCAGTGGTCGAGGCACTCGTTGCGGAGGTAGGGCTCGACGACGGTGGACCACCAGTGGGCGCGGTCGTTGGGCATGCCGTAGACGAAGCCGACCAGCCGGCCCTCGGGAGTGGTGGCGCCGAGCGCGCGGGCGCCGGGGCAGCCGAGGTGGCGCAGCACGATGTGCCGGCGGACGGCGATCTCCTCGTCACTCAGGCCGAAGGCGAGCGCCTGGACGGCCAGCGCGTCATCCACGCGGGCAGCGAGATCAAGGGGGCCGACCGCGACGTCATCCATGCCCGGAGCGTACAAGGCGGTGGGTCAGAACAGTACGCTCATGAACGCTCCGACTTCCTCGAAGCCCACCCGGCGATAGGAGGCGCGGGCCGCGGTGTTGAAGTCGTTGACGTAGAGGCTGACGACGGGGGCGACGTCGCTGAGGGCGTAGCGCAGCACGGCGGCCATGCCGGTCTCGGAGAGGCCCTTGCCGCGGTAGGCGGGGTCGACCCAGACGCCCTGGATCTGGCAGGCCCGCTGGGTGGCGGCGCCGATCTCGGCCTTGAAGATGACCTTGCCGTTCTCCGTACGGGCGAAGGAGCGGCCGGCGCCGACGAGTTCGGCGACTCTGGCCTGGTAGAGCAGTCCGCCGTCGCCGGCCATCGGGGAGATGCCGACCTCTTCGGTGAACATGGCCACGCAGGCGGGCATGATCAGGTCCATCTCGTTCTTGCGGATCCGCCGGACGTACGGGTCGGGGGCGATCTCGGCGGACGGTGCGGTGGTGACCATCAGGGGCTGGTGGGCCCGGATGTCGCGGGCCGGCCCCCAGTGGGGCTCCAGCAGCGACCACAGTTCGGCGGTGGCTTCCGCGGGGCCGACGATGGACGAGCAGCGGCGGCCCTGGCGGCGGGCGCGCTCGGCGAAGCCGCGGATGGCTTCGGAGGTGGCGCAGACCGGGACGAGGTTGGCGCCGGCGTAGCAGAGCGACTCCAGGCGGCCGTCCACGTACCAGCCCCACATCTCGCCGCCCAGCCGCCAGGGGTCGAGGCCGGCGATCTGTACGCGGGCGGCGACGAAGGCATTGGCGACCGGATCGCGGTCGAGGACCGCGAGGGCGTCGTCGAGCTCCCCGGGCTCGAGGACCTTGATGGCAGTGGTCGTCAGCACGTGTCGGAAAGCCTCACCGTTACGGGCCTGGGAGGCCAGGCGGGAGCAGGTCTTGGCACTTTACCTCCCCCCGCGCGGGAGCACCCGGCCGCTGCGGGGGCGGATTGCGCCGGGCAGCGCGGAGCCCCGCGGCCCGGGGCGGGCGCGGGGCTCGGCGGCGGTGCCGCGGGGCCGTGGTGGCCGTGGATCAGCCGGCGACGGCGACGGTGGGCTCGCCGGAGGCGATGCCGTCCTTCTCCATCTGCTCGGCGATCTTCATCGCCTCTTCGATGAGGGTCTCGACGATCTTCGACTCGGGGACGGTCTTGATGACCTCGCCCTTGACGAAGATCTGGCCCTTGCCGTTGCCGGAGGCGACACCGAGGTCGGCCTCGCGGGCCTCGCCGGGGCCGTTGACGACGCAGCCCATGACGGCGACGCGCAGCGGCACCTCCATGCCGTCCAGGCCCGCGGTGACCTCGTCGGCGAGCTTGTAGACATCGACCTGGGCGCGACCGCAGGACGGGCAGGAGACGATCTCCAGCCGGCGCTGGCGGAGGTTGAGCGACTCCAGGATGGAGATGCCGACCTTGACCTCTTCGGCGGGCGGCGCCGAGAGGGAGACGCGGATGGTGTCGCCGATGCCCTCGCTGAGCAGGGCCCCGAAGGCGACGGCGGACTTGATGGTGCCCTGGAAGGCCGGGCCGGCCTCGGTGACGCCGAGGTGGAGCGGGTAGTCGCACTGGGCGGCGAGCTGCCGGTAGGCGTTGACCATCACGACCGGGTCGTTGTGCTTGACCGAGATCTTGATGTCGCGGAAGCCGTGCTCCTCGAAGAGGGAGGCTTCCCACAGCGCGGACTCGACGAGCGCCTCGGGGGTGGCCTTGCCGTACTTCTGGAGCAGGCGGCGGTCGAGGGAGCCGGCGTTGACGCCGATCCGGATCGGGGTGCCGGCGTCGCCGGCCGCCTTCGCGATCTCCTTGACCTGGTCGTCGAACTGCTTGATGTTGCCGGGGTTGACCCGGACCGCGGCACAGCCGGCGTCGATCGCGGCGAAGACGTACTTCGGCTGGAAATGGATGTCCGCGATGACCGGAATCTGCGACTTCCGGGCGATCACGGGCAGCGCATCGGCGTCGTCCTGCGTCGGGCAGGCGACCCGGACGATCTGGCAGCCGGAGGCCGTCAGCTCGGCGATCTGCTGCAATGTCGCGCCGATGTCGGACGTGCGCGTGGTCGTCATCGACTGCACCGAGACCGGTGCGTCTCCGCCCACGGCGACCGGACCGACCTGGATCTTGCGGCTGACCCGTCGGTCGGCAAGTTTCGTCGGTACGTCCGGCATTCCCAGTGAAATGGCAGTCATCTGGCGAGCAACCCCAAGGTGTGGATCAAGGCCCCGCAGCGGCGGGCTCCGGTCTTCGAGATTACGGCACGGGAGTCGCGGCAAGCACATCGCGCCCGTGTCGCGCCACGAATGGAGACGGCCGGACACCTCCAAACGCCACAGAGGCGCCCGGCAAACGCCAGGGAGGTGTCCGGCCGCCGCCAAACCCGTTTTCAGGTCAGCTTCACCGGATTCACCACGTCGGCGACCAGGACCAGCAGCGTGAAGCAGATGAAGATCCCGGCGACGACGTAGGCGACCGGCATCAGCTTGGCGACGTCGAAGGGGCCGGGGTCGGGACGCCGGACGATCTTGGCGAAGGCCCGCCGGATCGACTCCCACACGGCACCGGCGATGTGCCCGCCGTCCAGGGGCAGCAGCGGCAGCATGTTGAACAGGAACAGCGAGAGGTTGAAGCCCGCGACCAGGAACAGCATGGTCGCCACCCGCTGCTCCGGCGGAATGTCCAGGGAGAAGACCTCGCCGCCGACCCGGGCCGCACCGACCACGCCCATCGGGGAGTCCTGCTTGCGCTCGCCGCCGTTGAAGGCCGCGTCCCACAGGTCCGGCACCTTGGCGGGCAGGTTTATCAGCGAGGAGACGCCCTGCTCGACCATGTTGCCCATGCGGTCGACGGACTGGCCGAAGGACTGCTGGACGACGCCGCTGGCCGGGGTGAAGCCGAGGAATCCGGCGGTGACGAATTCGCCGGGGACATAGCCGCCGCGGCCGTCGGTCTTGGCGACCTTGTTCTCGATCAGGTCGGCGTGCAGGGTCTTGCGCGCACCGTGCCGTTCGACGACGAGGGTCGCGGGCCCGGTGGTGTCGCGGATCTGCTGCTGGAGGGCGCCCCAGTCCGGCACGGGGTGGCCGTTGAACGAGACGATCTTGTCGCCGGCCCGCAGGCCCGCGGCCTTGGCCGGGGAGTCCTTCGCGCCGGCCGGGCACTTGTCCGTCTTGGCCGCGGCCGAGATGACGCACTCCGAGACCGAGCCGACCTGGGTGGTCTGGGTGTTGATTCCGAAGCCCATCAGGACGCTCATGAAGATCACGACCGCCAGGATCAGATTCATGAACGGCCCGGCGAACATCACGATGACGCGCTTCCAGGGCTTACGGGTGTAGAAGAGCCGCTTCTCGTCGCCGGGCTGGAGCTCCTCGAAGGCCGCCGAGCGGGCATCCTCGATCATGCCGCGGAACGGCGAGGTGGAGCGGGCCTGGAGCTTTCCGTCGTCGCCGGGCGGGAACATCCCGATCATGCGGATGTAGCCGCCGAGCGGGACGGCCTTGATGCCGTACTCGGTATCGCCCTTCTTACGGGAGAAGAGCGTCGGCCCGAAGCCCACCATGTACTGCGGCACGCGGATACCGAACATCTTGGCCGTGGAGAGGTGGCCGAGCTCGTGCCAGGCAATGGAGAACAGCAGGCCGACGACGAAGACGACTATGCCGAGGATGGTCATCCAGGTCGTCATGCGCGAGCCTCCGAAGGTGTCCGTGCCGCACGGGCGGCCAGTTCGCGGGCGCGGGCGCGCGCCCAGGTTTCCGCCTCCAGGACGTCCGCGACCGTCAGGGAGGTTCCCCGTGCGGGCGTGCCGTGCTCGGCGACCACTGCGGCGACCGTATCCACAATCCCTGTGAATGGCAGCCCGCCCTGGAGGAAGGCAGCCACACATTCCTCGTTCGCCGCGTTGAAGACGGCGGGGGCGGTGCCGCCCAGATCACCGACCCGGCAGGCCAGCGATACGGCGGGGAAGGCCTCCTCGTCCAGCGGGAAGAACTCCCAGGTCTGCGCCTTCGTCCAGTCCACGCCCGGGGCCGCGTCCGGGACCCGCTCGGGCCAGCCGATGCCCAGCGCGATCGGCATCCGCATGTCGGGCGGGCTGGCCTGGGCGAGCGTGGAGCCGTCGGTGAACTCCACCATCGAGTGGATGTAGGACTGCGGATGGACGACGACCTCGATGCGGTCGAAGGGGACGTCGAACAGCAGATGCGCCTCGATGACCTCCAGACCCTTGTTGACGAGGGTCGCGGAGTTGATGGTGACGACCGGACCCATCGCCCAGGTGGGGTGGGCCAGCGCCTGCTCGGGTGTGACCCCGGCCAGCTCGCGCTTGGTGCGGCCGCGGAACGGGCCGCCGGAGGCGGTGACGACCAGCTTGCGGACCTCGGCCCGGTCACCGCCGGCGAGCGCCTGGAAGAGCGCGGAGTGCTCGGAGTCGACGGGGATGATCTGGCCGGGCGCGGCGAGCGCCTTGACCAGGGGGCCGCCGACGATCAGCGACTCCTTGTTGGCCAGCGCGAGCACCCGGCCCGCCTTGAGGGCGGCCAGCGTGGGCGCGAGCCCGATGGAGCCGGTGATGCCGTTGAGGACGGTGTGGCAGGGGGAGGCGGCCAGGTCGGTGGCCGCGTCGGGGCCGGCCAGGATCTCGGGCAGCGGCTCGCCCGCGCCGTAGCGGTCCGCCAGCGCCGTACGCAGCGCGGGCACCGCGTCCTCGCGCGCCACGGCGACGGCGGTCACCCGCAGCTGGTGCGCCTGATCGGCGAGCAGCTCGACCCGGCCGCCGGCCGCGGAGAGCGCGGTCACCCGGAAGCGGTCGGGGTTACGCAGCACGATGTCGATCGCCTGGGTGCCGATCGACCCGGTCGAGCCGAGGATCACGATGTCGCGCGGGCCGCCGGGGTGCGGGGCGGCCGGCTCGAAACGCAGATGCGGGTGGGCGAGGGAGTCCGTCATGTGGTCCATTGTGGCCGGTCGCCGAGGGGGCCCGGACACCCAGGCCCGGTCGGATGGATCATGTGGCTCGCCCGCGCCGCGGGACATGCCCCGGGGCCGGTCCGGTGGATCGCTGCCGGACCGGCCCCGGGCGTGCGGCCGAGGGACGTTCAGCGGATGGGCCGCCGGACGTTGTCGGTCATGCTCGGTCCCGGAGTGGCGTCGGCGATCCAGGGGCCGTCGCTGCTGGGGTCGATGATGCCCTCCTCCAGCCAGGCGTAGCTGCCGTCGAGGACTCCGGAGACGACCTTGCGGTCGAGTTCGTCGGTGTTGGTCCACAGCCGGCCGAACAGCTCCTCGACGCGGATCCGCGCCTGCCGGCAGAACACATCGGCCAGCTGCTGTGCCTCCCGGCCGTGGTCCCCGGTCTCCCGGAGGTACTCGGCACGTACGCAGGCGGCGCTCATCGCGAAGAGTTCGGCGCCGATGTCGACGATCCGGCCGAGGAAGCCCTGCTTGGTCTCCATCCGGCCCTGCCAGCGGGACATCGCGTAGAAGGTGGAGCGGGCAAGCTTGCGGGAGGTCCGCTCGACATACCGCAGATGACCCGAGAGCTTGCCGAACTCCTGGTACGTACGCGGGAGTTGGCCCGGTCCGGCGACGAGCTTGGGCAGCCAGCGGGCGTAGAACCCGCCGGCCTTGGCCGCCGCCCGGCCCTTGTCGGCGAGGGTCTTGTCCGGGTCGATGAGGTCACCGGCGACCGACAGATGGGCGTCCACCGCCTCGCGGGCGATCAGCAGATGCATGATCTCCGTGGAACCCTCGAAGATCCGGTTGATGCGCATATCGCGCAGCATCTGCTCGGCGGGGACCCCGCGTTCGCCGCGGGCGGCGAGCGAGTCGGCGGTCTCGAAGCCGCGGCCGCCGCGGATCTGGACGAGTTCGTCGGCCATCAGCCAGCCCATCTCGGAGCCGTAGAGCTTGGCGAGGGCGGCCTCGATACGGATGTCGTTGCGGTTCTCGTCGGCCATCTGGGAGGACAGGTCGACGACCGCTTCGAGGGCGAAGGTGGTGGCGGCGATGAAGGAGATCTTGGCGCCGACGGCCTCATGCTTGGCGACCGGCCGGCCCCACTGCTCGCGGGCCCCGGACCACTCGCGGGCGATCTTCAGGCACCACTTGCCGGAGCCGACGCACATCGCGGGCAGCGACAGCCGGCCGGTGTTGAGCGTGGTCAGGGCGATCTTCAGACCGGCGCCCTCGGGGCCGATGCGGTTCGCGGCCGGGACCCGCACCTGGTGGAAGCGGGTGACGCCGTTCTCCAGGCCGCGCAGGCCCATGAACGCGTTGCGGTTCTCGACGGTGATGCCGGGTGAGTCCGCCTCGACGACGAAGGCCGTGATGCCGCCCTTGTGGCCCTCGGACGCGGGCACCCGCGCCATCACCACCAGCAGATCGGCGACCACGCCGTTGGTGGTCCACAGCTTCACACCGTCGAGCACATAGTCCGTGCCGTCCGGGACGGCCATGGTCGCCAGCCGGGCCGGGTCCGAGCCGACATCGGGCTCGGTCAGCAGGAAGGCCGAGATGTCCGTACGGGCGCAGCGGGGCAGGAAGGTCTCCTTCTGCTCCTTGGTGCCGAACAGCTTCAGCGGCTGGGGGACGCCGATCGACTGGTGGGCCGACAGCAGCGCGCCGATGGCGGGGCTGGCGGTGCCGACCAGGGACAGCGCGCGGTTGTAGTAGACCTGGGTGAGGCCGAGGCCGCCGTACTTGGGGTCGATCTTCATCCCGAACGCGCCGAGCGCCTTCAGGCCGTCCACGGTCTCGTCCGGAATCTGCCCCTCGCGCTCGATCCGCGCCCCGTCGACCTCCGTCTCGCAGAATTCGCGCAGCGTGGCCAGGAACTTCTCGCCGCGGCGTACGTCGTCGACCGCGGGGGTGGGGTGCGGATGGATGAGGTCGAGCCGGAAGCGCCCCAGGAACAGTTCCTTGGCGAAGCTGGGCTTGCGCCAGTCCTGCTCGCGGGCCGCCTCGGCGACCTGGCGTGCTTCGCGCTCGGAAACGTTGCGGATGGATGGAGCGGTCATCAGGAGCTCACCTCGCCGCGGGATCGGGAGTTCTGCGCCGGCGGGCCGGTCGGCCGCTGGACAGCGCTACTTGTGAGAGTTACCCGATCCGCACGGGTTGCACCACTGGAGCTACCGGGCGCGGGTGGGTGTTCGGGCCACCGCACGCCAAGCGGGACCTGTGCCCCGGCCCCGGACCGGGCCGGCCGGCCGCCCTCCGCCCTTCGGGGGGTGCGGCATACCGCGAAGGTGGTACGCGCGGCGCGGTCTCCCCCCTGGGGCACCGGCGCGGCTCCCCCTCGGACAGGAGGAAGCGGCGGGGGCGCGTCCCGTACGGTCAAGATCCGGCATGGCGGGAGACGATGCCGGAAACGGGGGACGCGGCGCGCTCCGGAAACAGGGTGCCGGAGCGCGCCGCGTCGAGAGGCCGGCGCCGGGGGGCGCGCCGGCCTGGGCCCGGACGGCGATACGGCCCCAGGGAGGGCCGTCGCTGTCCACCGGTCCGGGCCGGGCCGGGTGTTACAGGGCGAGTCCGGTCAGGACCAGCACCCGCTCGTAGGTGTAGTCGTCCATCGCGAAGCGCACGCCCTCGCGGCCCACACCGGACTGCTTGACGCCGCCGTACGGCATCTGGTCGGCGCGGTAGGACGGCACATCGCCGATGATCACGCCGCCGACCTCCAGCGCGCGGTGGGCGCGGAAGGCGGTCTGCACGTCATGGGTGAACACACCCGCCTGAAGGCCGAACTTGGAGTCGTTGACGGCCGCGAAGGCCGCGGCCTCCCCGTCCACCTTCTTGAGCGTGAGGACCGGGCCGAAGACCTCCTCGCAGGCGAGGGTGGCGTCGGCGGGCACGTCCTCCAGGACGGTCGGCGCGTAGGAGGCGCCGTCGCGCTTGCCGCCCGCGAGCAGCTTCGCCCCGCGCTCCACGGCCTCGTCGACCCAGCTCTCGACGCGCTGGGCGGCGTCCTCGTTGACCAGCGGGCCGACCTCGGTCGCGTCGTCCGACGGATCGCCGGTGACCTGCGCCTCGACGGCCGCCACGATCTTCGGCACCAGCCGGTCGTACACGGAGGCGTCCGCGATGACCCGCTGTACCGAGATGCAGGACTGTCCGCCCTGGTAGTTGGAGAAGGTGGCGATGCGCTGCGCCGCCCAGTCCAGGTCCGCCTCGGAGGAGAAGTCCGGCAGGACGACGGCCGCGCCGTTGCCGCCGAGCTCCAGGGTGCAGTGCTTGCGCGGCACCGAGTCGAGGATCGCGTAGCCGACCTTCTCGGAACCGGTGAAGGAGACCACCGGCAGCCGCTCGTCCTGGACCAGCGCCGGCATCCGGTCGTTGGGCACCGGGAGGATCGACCAGGAACCGGCCGGCAGGTCGGTCTCGGCCAGCAGCTCGCCGAGGATCAGGCCGGAGAGCGGGGTGGCCGGCGCCGGCTTGAGGATGATCGGCGCGCCGGCCGCGATAGCCGGGGCGATCTTGTGGGCGCAGAGGTTCAGCGGGAAGTTGAACGGGGCGATGCCCAGGACCGTGCCACGCGGGAAGCGCCGGGTCAGCGCCAGCCGGCCGGCGCCACCGGCGTCGGTGTCCAGCCGCTGCGCCTCGCCACCGTTGAAGCGGCGGGCCTCCTCGGCGGCGAAACGGAACACGGAGACGGCGCGGCCGACCTCGCCACGCGCCCACTTCATGGGCTTGCCGTTCTCCGCGGAGATCAGCCGGGCGATCTCCTCCGTACGCTCCACCAGCCGGCGGTGCACATGGTCCAGCGCGGCGGCCCGCACATGCGCGGGGGTCGCGGCGAGCTCCTCCTGGACGGCGACGGAGGCCGCGACGGCCTCCTCGACCTGGGCCTCGGTGGGGACGCTCACCGTGCCGACGAGACGTCCGTCCCAGGGGGAGGTGACATCGAAGGTGGCCTCGCCGGTGGCCTCGCGGCCGGCGAGCCAAAAGGCGGTGGGGGCTGCATCAGTGGGGATCGGCACAGTGGAACCCGGCCCTTCAGAAGTGGTGGGTGGTGCGCATGGCTCAGGGAGCGTCTCTGCGGTTTTGACTCTGGACCCACGGTAGGGGTGCGGCGCCGTTGTGGCGTTTGTCCGAAGCGGCGTAATCACAGCGCCCGTCTCTCCGCGGTGGAGGGGGCGTACGGGGCCGATCCGGGGCGCGTGGCGGCGCGGCCTCCCGGAGCTCCCGCGGCCGGTCCTCAGGGGGAGCTTCTAGGCGCCTCCGACGCGCTCGTCACCGGCCCGCCGCCGGCCTACGAGGACACGGCCCACCGGCCTACGGGGACGCTGCCTCCCCGCGCCTTCCAAAGACTGCCACCACGCGGAAGCAGCGAGCTCGCTCGGGCGGCCCTCCCCGGGGCGACCCCACCCTCACTACTCCCCCTGCGGCGCCGAGGTGGCCTTGAGCGCCAGCCACAGCTCCATCCGCACATCCGCGTCGTCCAGCGAGCGCCCCAGGATCTCCTCCACCCGCCGCATCCGGTAGCGCAGCGTGTGACGGTGCACCCCCAGGTCGGCGGCGGCCGCGTCCCACTGGCCGTGCCGGGCGAGCCAGGCGCGCAGCGAGGCCACCAGATCGCCGCGGCCGGTCGCGTCGTGCTCACGCAGCGCCCGCAGCAGCCCGTCCGCGAAGGCGCGGACCGCATCGTCGGCGAGCAGCGGCAGCACGGAGCCGGCCGCCACGTCCTCGTGCTCGACCAGCGCACGGCCGCGCCGCCGTGCCACCGAGAGCGCCTGTTCGGCCTGGCGGTAGGCGTTCGCGGCGGCTATCGGCCCGGTCGGCGCCGACAGCCCGACGGCCAGCCACGCACTGTTGCCCGCCTCCGCCCGCGCCGCCCGGCCGCGCGCCCGCGGCTGCGCACCGGCCCGGGCCTCGGCCTCGGCGGCGTACGCGGCACAGGCGTCCGCGGCCGCCCCGCCGTCCGTGACCAGCACGATCAGCCGGCCGCCGTCCGGAACGGCCAGCACCGCCTCACCGGTCCGCGCGGCCGCGGAGTCCATCGCGTCGGCCAGCGCATCGAGCACCCCCACGGCCCCGGCGCCCGCGGCACCGCCCGACGACGGCTCCTCACCGGCCACCGGTTCGGCGACCACCACCCGGAACGGCGCGTCCAGCAGCCCGCCGTAGAGCCGCCCGGCCACCGCCCGCGCATGGTCCGGCTCCCCCGCGAGCAGCATCTTCAGCACCGCGTCACCCAGCCGCTGCTCGGCGTCCTGAAGCGCCCGGGACCGCTCGGTGGTCAGGGTGAGCAGCGCGACCGCGGAGTGCACGGCATAGCGCTCGGCGGTGCCGAGCGGCGCGGCGGTCCCCACCGCGAGCACCCCGCGGGCCCGCCGCCCGGTGCCCAGCGACTGGAGCTCGACCCGGTCATCGCCGTCGGTGTCGCTGACGACCGAGCTGGCGGGGGCGGGCCGCTCCCGCAGCCGCCCGACGTCGTCGGTCAGCCGGGCCGCGCGACGGGCGGCCCAGTCGGGGGCGGCGGCCACCACCGCGCCCGACGCGTCGTAGAGCGCGGCCCAGCCGTCCAGATGCGCCGCGAGCCGGGCCAGCAGCTCGGCCGGCCCCTCCGCGCTGAGCGCCGCCCGGGTCAGCTCCCGCTGCGCCTCGAACCCCGCCGTCACCGCCCGGTACTGGTCGGCGGCGACGGCCGCCGACACCGCCTTGCTGATCGCGATGAACGGCGTCCTGCGCGGCACCCCGAGCAGCGGCAGCCCCTGCTCCCTGGCCGCGTCCACCAGCGCCTGCGGCACCCCCTCGTAATTCACCCCGACCGCGAACCCCAGCCCGACGACCCCGGCCTCCGCGATCCGCCGCACATACCTCCGGGTCGCCTCCGCGTCCTCCGCGTCCAGCTTGAGCGCGGTGATCAGCAGCAGCTCGCCGCCCTCCATGTAGGGCACCGGATCGATCAGCTCGCTGGCGTGCGCCCAGCGCACCGGTGCCTCCAGCCGCTCCTCGCCCGCGAGCACGGTCAGCTTGAGCGCGGTGTGATTGACCAGGGAAGCCAGGGTGTGCGGCATGGAACCTTCATGACATCGACGACTACGAGCGACCGACCGGCAACCGGCCACGAACGGCCGATGCCCGCCCGGCACCCGATTGATTACGCCGCCTCGTATGAACGGCCACTGCCGATTCTGCCTCAACGGAGGAATCGGGGGACCCACCTTTCCAGCCCCCCACGCCTCCGGGCCGGGCAAACGGGAAGGGCGGTCCCCCGGCCCCTCAGGACCGCAGATCCACCAGCACCGGCGGAGCATGCTCCCCGGCCACCGAGGTCACGGACAGCACCGCATGCCCGGGCGGCACCGAATTCGCCAGATCCGACGCGGACCAGCGCTCCCGCTCCACGGTGCGGACGGTGACGGCTTTGGCGGTCACGTTCTTGCCCGTGACCAGCCGCCGGATGGAGTGCATGACCTTGGTGAACGGCTCGTCGGAGACGATCTGCCGGTCGGTGACGTCCCGTGTCTCGACCCACGCCTTGCCCCACACCTCGGCGAACCGCGCCCCGTCCCAGGTGGTCACGCCCGCGAACGCCATCCGGCAGCCGACCGCACCGAGCAGGGTGCCGCGCAGCGCATCGGGCACGTCGTCCAGCGAGCGCAGTGTCAGCACCGCTCCCGCGTTGGCCGACCGCAGCCGCTGTAGCCCGCGGAGCGCCTCCTGGGTGATCACATGTGAGGCGTCGTCAAGTACCAGGCAGGCGAAGACCGACCGGTCCGACCGGGCCACCGCGCACTCGGTGAACTGCGCCAGGACCAGCCGGGCCAGAATCCGCGCGGCCTCCGTGTGTCCGCGTTCGGGCAGATCGATCCGTACCCGCAGCGGATGGTCCAGGGCGCGCAGCGACACCTGCCGTGCGCGCCCGGTCGGGTCGAAGAATCCCGCGAACGCCGGCCGGTCCAGCAACGCGATCCGGTCCGCGAGCAGCACCCCGGCGTCTCCCGGCCGTTCCGCCTGCCGCTCCCGGGCGTCCAGTTCCCGCAGCGCGCCGTGCTCACCGGCCGCGTCGAGCGTGGCCCGCAGCCCCGCCATCGCCTCCCGTGCCCCGTCCAGCAACTCCCGTAGCTCCGCCACCCCGGGGAACCGCCCGTGCGCCACCTGGAACGGCCCCAGCAACTGCCCCAGCACGGTGGCCGCCCGGCGCACATCGCCTCCGGGCAGTGTCGCCGCCACATCCCCTACCAGTGCCTCGGCCAGCATTCCGGCCGCCTCATCGGGGTCGGTCGTCCCGCCGTACAGGTCCAGGTCGCACTCCGCGTCGCGGTGCCCGATCCTGATCACGGCGTCGAAGGCGTCCTCGGGCGCGGGCGTCGAGGCCGCCGTCCCGAGGGAAACGACGGCGGCACGCCCGGCCAGCGCCTGGAGGCACAGGCTCTCAACCAGCGGGCGCACCAGGCGCGTTGTCTTTCCGGAACCGGGCGGACCGACCGCCAGCAGCGAGGTACCGAGCACGTCGGGTTCGAGGGCACAGCCCGTGCCGCGCCGCTCATAGGGGTTGCGTGCGTCCTCGGAGGCCGTGCCGATACGCACCTGGGAGGTGAGGAGATCGTGCGGTGCGGTCCGCGTCGGCAGATCGCGTGCCCCGGAGGGGTGCAGACACGCGGCGGCGCCGTGGTCCCGCACGCTGTCGACGAAGGCCTGAAGCCGGCTCGGCTGTGCTCGCACGGACTGCCAGGCACGGCTGATCCGCGCATGATCGACATCGTTCATGAGCCCGGACCGGGCCTCGTGCGCCAGGCGGTCGGCGGCCCCGGGAGCGCCCGCGGCACGCAGGGCGGCCCACTCGGCCTGGTCCACCTGAAGCACCCGGGCGGTGGGGTCGGCCTTCGTCCCGGCGTCGGACGTGCCCCGACGGCTCGGCGAGCCGTACCGGCGACGCAGCTCCGGCAGGCAGGCGAACCGGCTGAAGACGGCCAGCAGCAGCCCGAGGTCGATCAGCGAGAAGCTGGTGGCGTAGTAGAAGTACGACGCGGCCTGCCCCGACACCGGCGTCAGATGCTCCAGCTGAAGCATCAGGAGGGACGAGTCGGTCGTCTTGTCGATGCACCACTGCCAGAGCAACCACACGAGCAGCAGGGTCACGGCCGCCCGCGCGAACAGCTGTCCGCCGGGGAGCGCAGCGGGGTCCTTGGGCGCCAGCCACGCCGGCAGCCTGTCCCAGACCCGGTTCGCCGCCGGGGCGAGCAGCCGGCGGAACAGCGTGGGCCATCGCCCCACCCGGCTGAAGACGATGACGATCACGCCGAGAACGAGGGCCATATAGATGAACGACGAGACGATGTTGGCGTTGCCCGTCTTCCACGCGTCGGGGAGCATCACCTCGCGCGGCCACTTCCAGTAGGGGCCGAGGTAGTCGTTCATCAGCAACGACCAAATCAGCCACGCACACAGGAACGAAATCACCGCCCCGGCGATCAGCTGCGGCACCGCGATCTCGTGCGGCTCCTCCTTGGGCCGGGGCTTGTGCTCGAAGGCCCAGACCCCTGGCCCCGACAGGACCCGCGGAGCGCTCAGCCAGGCCATGAGCGGGGACTGCGCCGCATCGCCGGGCCGGGTGCCGGAGCCCGCGGCCCGGCCGGCCGCGGCGGTCGGAGCGGCGAAGTGCGGCGCCGCAGTGGGCCGCGGCGGCACGTCCGGGGGTGCCGCCGGCCGCGGCACCTGGTCGGAGCGGGTGTTGCGTGCGTCGTGCGTGCCCTCGGTGTCCATCCGGTGCCCCTTGTCCCCCTTGAGCCATGGCCTGCTGCGGCCGGGGCGGCCGGCCGCGTTGTCATTGTCATGCCCGCGCTGGTGGCCGCCGTTGCCGGGTGGGCCGCGTTCAATCTACTGGCCGTGGGGCGTCGCTATGTCCGGTGCGGACAACGCAACACGCGCACTTCTCCCGAACGGAACATGCCAGACCCGCCCGGCCGCCCCTAGCCTGCGAGAACAACACCTGTGTACGTCCCGTTCCACCCCCAGGAGACTGCCATGACCGAACTGTCCGGAGGCCCCGCCCTCGCCCAGGAGCGTCGCGTCGTCACCGCGATCCCCGGCCCGAAGTCGCAGGAGCTGTGGGCCCGTAAGCAGGCCACGGTGGCCGGTGGTGTCGGCGCCGTGCTGCCCGTCTTCGTCAAGCGCGCGGGCGGTGGCGTCCTGGAGGACGTGGACGGCAACTCCCTGATCGACTTCGGCTCCGGCATCGCGGTGACCTCCGTGGGCAACAGCGCGGAGGCGGTCGTCCGCCGGGCCACCGCGCAGCTCCAAGCCTTCACCCACACCTGCGCCATGGTGGCGCCGTACGAGCCGTACATCGAGGTCTGTGAGCAGCTGGCGGAGCTGACGCCGGGCGACCACGCGAAGAAGTCGGCGCTGTTCAACTCCGGTGCGGAGGCGGTCGAGAACGCCGTCAAGATCGCCCGGGTGCACACCAAGCGTCAGGCGGTCGTCGTCTTCGACCACGGCTACCACGGCCGGACGAACCTGACGATGGCGCTCACGTCCAAGAACATGCCGTACAAGCAGGGCTTCGGCCCGTTCGCGCCCGAGGTCTACCGCGTCCCGGTGGCCTACCCCTACCGCTGGCTGACCGGCCCGGAGAACTGCGCGCAGGAGGCCGCCGACCAGGCCATCTCGCAGATCACCAAGCAGATCGGCGCGGAGAACGTCGCGGCGATCATCATCGAGCCGGTGCTCGGCGAGGGTGGCTTCATCGAGCCGGCCAAGGGCTTCCTCCCGGCGATCGCGAACTTCGCGAAGGAGAACGGGATCGTCTTCGTCGCGGACGAGATCCAGTCCGGCTTCTGCCGCACCGGCCAGTGGTTCGCGTGTGAGGACGAGGGCATCGTCCCGGACCTGATCACGACGGCCAAGGGCATCGCCGGCGGTCTGCCGCTGGCGGCCGTCACCGGGCGCGCGGAGATCATGGACGCGGCGCACGCGGGCGGTCTGGGCGGCACCTACGGCGGTAACCCGGTCGCCTGCGCCGCGGCGCTGGGCTCCATCGAGACCATGCGCGAGCAGGACCTGAACGCCAAGGCCCGCCGGATCGGCGAGGTCATGACGGCCCGTCTGCACGCGATCGCGGAGAAGTACGACATCATCGGCGAGGTCCGCGGCCGCGGCGCGATGATCGCGATCGAGCTGGTCAAGTCCGGTTCCAAGGAGCCGAACCCGGAGGCCACCGGCGCCCTCGCCAAGGCCTGCCACCAGGAGGGCCTGCTGGTGCTGACGACCGGCACGTACGGCAATGTGCTGCGCTTCCTGCCGCCGCTGGTCATCGGGGAGGACCTGCTCAACGAGGGTCTGGACATCCTTGAGGGCGCCTTCGCCGCGCTCTGAGCGGCCGACAGCGCGCACCCCGCGGGAGGAACCCCGGCGCGGCCCGGGGCACGGCTCATGTCGTGCCCCGGGCCGCGCCCCGTTCCGGGCCGGTGGACGGGCGGGTGGGTGGGGAGGACGGGCCGGTGCGCGGGCTGGTGCGGGCCGGTGCACGCCCTGTCCGCCTTCCCCTACGCCCCCCTTCTGTCCCCCTTTCTGGGCTCATTTCCGTATGGACGCGCGTAGCTGGAGACATGGCGTGAAGAAGATGTGCGGGGCCGATGGCGGCAGGGTGATGCGCCTGTCGGGCGCGCTCGCCGTGCCGTACGGTTTCTGCAGATGAGAGAAACACCCCGCTCGCAGGGGACTGCGGGCGACGCCCGGTCGGCGCTTCCCCGGCTCCGATCAGGCCGTGCCCTCGCGCACGACACCGGAACCCCCGGTTCCGGGAATCCTCACCGATCGGATGTCCGCCCGCCCCATACCCCCCGGGGCGCGCGGGACACCGGTCCACCCGGCCGCCTCGGAACCACCCCCCCCTGTTCCGAGGCGGCCGACCCCTTTTCCGGGCTCTGCTGACACACCGTGCTCCCCGGGCCCGTCCGGTGGCGGCTCCCGGGGCTCCTCCCCGTGGTGGGTCGGTGCCTTCGGTGCGCTGCTCTTCGCCGCACTCACCTGGCAGGTGGCCGGCCACGGCCCGCTGCGCGCCCTCGACGAATGGCTCGGCCGCGCGCCGGCCACCAGTCATCTCCCCGCCGGGCCCGCCGAGTTCTGCGCCGATCTCGGCAATACAGCAGTGGCGCTACCGGTGTTGTGCGTGGTCATGGTGTGGGCGGGGTGGCAGGGGTGGCGCGGCAGAAGCGAGGAGGCGCCCAACGACGGTGCCCCGGTGCGGTGGTGGCTGCCGCCGCTCGCCGCCGGCCTCGCCTTGGCCGTCGTACCCGCGCTGGTCGTCCCGCTCAAACTGTGGCTCGCGCGGCCGGGCCCGCCGGGGATGGCGGGCGGGGCGCACGACGGCTTCTATCCGTCGGGCCATGGCGCCACGGCGGCGGTGGCGTACGGGGTGGCCGCGCTGTTGGTGATCCGCGGGGTACGGGGGAGGCGGACGGGCCGACCGGCCCTCCGGTTGTTCGCGCCGGCGGTCGTGGCCGTGGTGGCGCTGCTCAATGTGGCCGTCGGACTCGGTCTGGTGCGTCGCGGCTATCACTGGCCGCTGGATGTGCTCGGCAGCTGGTGTCTGGCCACGGTGCTGCTGGCGGTGTGGTGCGCGGTGTGCGACCGGTGGGCGGGGGCGGGCGCCGGGCGGGCGCCGGGGCGCTGAGGAAC
Source organism: Streptomyces platensis (assembly GCF_008704855.1). NCBI lineage: Bacteria > Bacillati > Actinomycetota > Actinomycetes > Kitasatosporales > Streptomycetaceae > Streptomyces > Streptomyces platensis. Next base: position 6,316,890 of record NZ_CP023691.1, on the reverse strand, counting down.
ACGCCGGGGGCGGACCGCTGCCGGCCGCCCGCCCCCTGCGCCGCGCGTCAGCTGTCGAAGCCCAGCCCCACCTTGTCCATGGCCTTCAGCCACAGATTGCGGCGGCCGCCACGGGTGTCGGCCTGGGTCATCGACCACTGGGTGATCCCGATACCGGCCCAGCGCAGCGGCTCGGGCGGGAAGGGCAGCGGCTTGCTGCGGACCATCTCCAGCTCCGTACGCTCGGTGCGCTCGCCGGACAGCAGGTCGAGCATCACATCGGCGCCGAAGCGGGTGGCCCCCACACCGAGGCCGGTGTAGCCGGTGGCGTAGGCGACCCGGCCGGCGTGTGCGGTGCCGAAGAACGCGGAGAAGCGGGAGCAGGTGTCGATGGCGCCGCCCCAGGTGTGGGTGAAGCGGAGCCCCTCCAGCTGCGGGAAGCAGCGGAAGAAGTGCCGGGCGAGCTTCTCGTAGGTGGCGGGGTGGTGGTCGTACTCGGCCCGGACGCCGCCGCCGTAGCGGTAGACGATGTCGTAGCCGCCCCACAGGATGCGGTTGTCGGCGGTGATGCGGAAGTAGTGGAAGTGGTTGTTGGAGTCCGAGAGGCCCTGGCGGTTCTTCCAGCCGATGGCGGCGAGCTGTTCCTCGGAGAGCGGCTCGGTCATCAGGGCGTGGTCGTAGACCGGGACGATGTACGGGCGGACCCGCTTGACCAGTGACGGGAAGGCGTTGGTGCCGAGCGCGACATGGCGGGCGAAGACCCGGCCGTAGGGCGTACGGACGGCCATGCCGATGCCGTCGGAGGCCAGGTCGGTGGCGGGCGTGCGCTCGTAGATGCGGACGCCGAGGCCGAGGCAGGCCTGCTTCAGGCCCCAGGCGAGCCGGGCCGGGTTGAGCATGGCGACGCCGTCGCGGTCCCACAGTCCGGCACGGAAGGTCGGCGAGTCGACCTGGGCGCGCAGCTCGTCCTCGTCGAGGAAGGTGTGCCGGTCCAGGCCGAGTCCGGCGGCGTCCTCGGCGAACTCCTTGAGTTCGGCGATCTGGTGGGGCTCGGTGGCGATGTCGATCTCGCCGGTGCGCTCGAAGGCGCAGTCGATGCCGTAGCGCTCGACGGCCTCCCCGATGGCGTCGAGGTTGCGGATGCCGAGCTGTTCGAGGGTGGCGAGTTCACCGGGCCAGCGGGCCAGGCCGTTGCCGAGGCCATGGGTGAGGGAGGCGGCGCAGAAACCGCCGTTGCGTCCGGAGGCGGCCCAGCCGATCTCGGCGCCCTCGACGAGGACGACATCGCGCTGGGGGTCGCGCTCCTTGGCGATCAGCGCGGTCCACAGGCCGGAGTAGCCGCCGCCGACGACCAGCAGATCGCAGGTCTCGTCGCCGACGAGGGCGGGTCGGGCGGCCGGGCGGTCCGGGTCGGCCAGCCAGAAGGGGGTGGGTTCGGCGTCCGCGAGCGCATGCGCGGCGGACGGGGTCATGGCAGCTCGTGCCATGGTTCTCAGCTCCTCTTGCTCCTTTTGCGGGCCCCGGCCAGCTGGCCGACGACTACACACACCACGGCGACCAGGAACATCGCCGTGCCGATGACGTTGATCTGAACCGGCGTGCCCCGCTGCGCCGATCCCCAGACGAACATGGGGAAGGTGACGGTGGAGCCGGCGTTGAAGTTGGTGATGATGAAGTCGTCGAAGGACAGGGCGAAGGACAGCAGCGCGCCGGAGGCGATACCGGGGGCGGCGATCGGCAGCGTCACCCGGAGGAAGGTCTGGACGGGGGACGCGTAGAGGTCCTGGGCGGCCTGTTCCAGACGCGGGTCCATGCTCATCACCCGGGCCTTGACGGCGGTGACGACGAAGCTCAGACAGAACATGATGTGCGCGATGAGGATCGTCCAGAAGCCGAACTGGATGCCCATGTTGAGGAAGAGGGTCGCCAGCGAGGCGGCCATGACGACCTCGGGCATCGCCATCGGCAGGAAGATCAGGGTGTTGACGCCGGAGCGGGCCCGGAAGCGGTAGCGGGCCAGCGCGAACGCGATCATGGTGCCGAGGACGGTCGCGCCGACGGTGGCCCACAGCGCGAGCTGGAGGCTCAGGCCCAGCGAGCCGCACAGGTCGGCGACGCCGCACGGATCGCGCCAGGCGTCCGTGGAGAAGCGCTGCCACTGGTAGTTGAAGCGGCCGTTGGGCTTGTTGAAGGAGAAGACCATCACCACGATGTTGGGCAGGATCAGGTAGCCCAGTGTGCACAGGCCCGCTATCGCGACGACGTTGCGGCGCAGCCAGCGCAGACCCCGGTTCGGGGTGCGGACCGCGGTGGCTTGGGTGGTCCCGTGGACGGCCATCAGACCAGATCCTCCGTCCCCGACTTGCGGATGTAGATCGTGACCATGGCGAGGATGGCCGCCATGAGGATGAAGGACAGGGCGGCGGCGGTCGGGTAGTCCAGCACCCGCAGGAACTGCGACTGGATGACGTTGCCGATCATCTTCTGGTCGGTGGAGCCCAGCAGTTCGGCGTTGATGTAGTCACCGGCGGCGGGGATGAAGGTGAGCAGGGTGCCGGCGACGACACCGGGCATCGACAGCGGGAAGGTCACCCGGCGGAAGGTGGTGGACGGCCGGGCGTAGAGGTCCCCGGCGGCCTCGTGCAGCCGCGGGTCGATGCGCTCCAGCGAGGTGTAGAGCGGCAGCACCATGAACGGCAGGAAGTTGTAGGTCAGTCCGCAGACCACGGCGAGCGGGGTGGCGAGCACCCGCTGCCCTTCGGTGAGGCCCAGCCAGCTGGTGACGTCCAGGACGTGCAGCGAGTTCAGGAGCCCGACGACCGGTCCGCCGTCGGCCAGGATCGTCTTCCAGGCGAGCGTACGGATCAGGAAGCTGGTGAAGAACGGCGCGATGACCAGGATCATCACGATATTGCGCCAGCGGCCGGCCTTGAAGGCGATGAGGTAGGCCAGCGGGTAGCCCAGGAGCAGACAGAGCGCGGTGGCGGTGGCGGCGTAGCCCACGGAACGGACGAACTGCGGCCAGTATTCGCCGAGCGCGTCCCAGTACGTCGCGAAGTGCCAGGTGACCTTGAAGCCCTCTTCGAGGGAGCCGGTCTGGATCGAGGTCGACGCCTGGTAGACGAGCGGGGCGGCGAAGAAGACGATCAGCCACAGGATGCCGGGCAGCAGCAGCCAGTAGGGGACGAGCCGCTTGCGGGTGGGGGTCTTGCGCACCTCCAGGGGTGCCGTCCCGGCCTGGCCGTCCGGTGGTGCGGGCGTCTCGGTGGTGGTCACGCGGCCTCCTCGTCGAGGTCCGCGCCGGCCTGGATGTCCTGTGCGGCGTCCAGACCGAAGGTGTGCGCCGGGTTCCAGTGCAGGACGATCTCGGCGCCGGGGACGAGGCGCCCGTCGCGCTCGACGTTCTGCTCGTAGACGGCGAGTTGGCCCAGGCCGGGTACCTCGACGACGTACTGGGTGGAGACGCCGATGAAGCTGGCGTCCTTGATGCGGCCGGGCAGCCGGTTGCGGCCTTCGGCGATGGTGCCGGCGTCATCGGTGTGCTTGAGGGCGACCTTCTCGGGCCGTATACCGGCCAGCACCTTCCCACCGGTACGGGCCGGGGCGCTGCACCGGGCGGCGGGCAGCCGCAGCTTGGCGTCGGCCGCCTTGAGCAGCAGCTCGTCCCCGCCGGCCTCGACGACCTCGGCCTCGATGAGGTTGGAGGTGCCCAGGAAGTTGGCGACGAAGGTGGTGGCGGGGTTCTCGTAGAGGTCGGCGGGGGCGCCGAGCTGTTCGACCCGGCCGCCGTTCATCACGGCCACGGTGTCGGCCATCGTCATGGCCTCCTCCTGGTCGTGGGTGACATGGACGAAGGTGATGCCGACCTCGGTCTGGATGCGCTTGAGCTCCAGCTGCATCTGGCGGCGCAGCTTGAGGTCGAGGGCGCCGAGCGGTTCGTCGAGCAGCAGCACCTGGGGGTGGTTGATCAGCGCGCGGGCGACCGCGACGCGCTGCTGCTGGCCGCCGGAGAGCTGCTGCGGCTTGCGGCGCGCCATCGGGCCGAGCTGGACCAGGTCGAGCATCTCCTCGACCTGCTTCTTGACGGACTTGATGCCGCGCCGGCGCAGACCGAAGGCGACGTTCTCGTAGATGTCCAGGTGCGGGAAGAGCGCGTAGTTCTGGAAGACGGTGTTGACCTGGCGCTTGTACGGCGGCAGGACCGTGACGTCCCGGCCGGACAGCTCGACGGTGCCGGTGGTGGGCTCCTCCAGCCCGGCGATCATGCGCAGGGTGGTCGTCTTGCCGCAGCCCGAGGCGCCCAGGAGCGCGAAGAAGGAGCCCGCGGGGACGGTCAGGTCGAGCGGATGGACGGCGGTGAAGGAGCCGTAGGTCTTGCTGATCCCCTGGAGGCGGACGTCGCCGCCGCTGCTCTGGGGGGTCGCGGAGTGGGTCATGTCGGTCGTCCCGTGGGTCGGAGGGCGAAACGGCTCGGGCGGGCCTGGGAGGTGGGGGATCAGGCGCCGGTGAGGTCGGAGAACTTCTGAGTGAACGCCTTGTTCTCCTTGGCGGACAGGGCACGGAAGGAGTGGGACTTCTCGGCCATCTCCTGGTCCGGGATGATCAGCGGGTTGGCGGCCGCCTTCTTGTCGATCTTGGCGAGTTCCTCGCGTACGCCTTCCACGGGGCAGACGTAGTTGATGTACGCCGCGATCTTCGCCGCCACCTTCGGCTCGTAGAAGTAGTCGATGAGCCGTTCGGCGTTCTGCTTGTGGCGGGCCTTGTTCGGCACCATGAGGTTGTCGGTGGACGTCATGTAGCCGTCCTTGGGGACGGCGAAGCCGATGTCCGGGTTGTCGTTCTGGAGCTGGACGACGTCGCCCGCCCAGGCCACACAGGCGGCGAGGTCGCCCTTGTCCAGGTCGGTGGTGTAGTCGTTGCCGGTGAAGCGGCGGATCTGCTTGGAGTCCACGCCCTTCTGGAGGCGGGCGAGGGCCGCGTCGAAGTCGTCCGCGGTGCAGTCCTCGGGCCGTTTGCCCATGTCCAGGAGGGTCAGTCCGACGCTGTCGCGCATCTCGGACAGGAAGCCGACCCGGCCCTTGAGCTTCGGGTCCTCCAGCAGCTGGCTGATCGAGTCGACCTTGCGGCCCCCGGTGGCCTTCTTGTTGTACGCGATGATCGCCGGGATGCCCTGCCAGGGGTAGGAGTGCGCGCGGCCGGGGTCCCAGGCGGGGTTGCGGAACTGCGGCGTGAGGTTGCTGTAGGCGTGCGGCAGGTTGGCCGGGTCCAGTGACTCGATCCAGCCGAGGGAGATCATCCGCGCGCACATCCAGTCGGTGAGCACGATCAGATCCCGGCCGGTGTCCTGGCCCGCCGCGAGCTGGGCCTGGATCTTGCCGAAGAACTCGTCGTTGTCGTTGATGTCCTCGGTGTATTTGACCGCGATACCGGTGCGCTTGGTGAAGTGCTCCAGGGTGGGCCGGTGCTTGCCGTCGTCGGTGACGTCCATGTACTCGGTCCAGTTGGAGAAGCTGATCCGCTTCTCCGCCCCGGAGTGGTCCTCGGAACGGCCGGCGTCCGTACGGCCCGCGGGCGGGATACCGCAGGCCGACAGGGCACCGAGGCCGCCGATCGTGGCCGCCATGGCGCCGCTCGCGCGCAGCAGGGAGCGGCGGGTCATGGCGAGCCGGCCGTCGGTCATGCTACGGCGCACGGCGGCGAGTTCGGCCGGGGACAGGGGTTCGGGCTGCTGGTGGTGCTCCATGCGCAGTGCCCTTTCAGGGGGTGAGCCCGGCGCTCGGCCGGTGGTGACGATGCCGCGCGGCGCTGGCCGCTGGAGGGGGCCCGCGGGGGCCGGTGGGGGGCTCGGTGGTGCTCGGTGGTGCTCGGCGGCGGACAGCCCTTACGGGCGGTCCCCGAAGATCGTGCGGTGCCAGTCCTTGCGCGCGACCGCCGTGTTGTCGTACATGACGTGCTTGACCTGGGTGTACTCGTCGAAGGAGTAGGCCGACATGTCCTTGCCGTAGCCGGATGCCTTGGCGCCGCCGTGCGGCATCTCGCTGAGGATCGGGATGTGGTCGTTGACCCAGACACAGCCCGCGTTGATCTCACGGGTGGCCCGGCCGGTGCGGTAGACGTCCCGGCTCCAGGCGGAGGCGGCCAGCCCGTAGGGGGTGTCATTGGCCAGCGCGATGCCCTCGTCGTCGCTGTCGAAGGGCAGCACGACCAGCACCGGACCGAAGATCTCGGACTGCACGATCTCGCTGTCCTGCGCGGCCCCGGCGATCAGCGTCGGCCGGTAGTACGCGCCCTTGGCCAGCTCGCCACCGGGAGCCTCACCGCCGGTGACCACGGTGGCGTAGCCGCGCGCCCGGTCGACGAAGCCGGCCACCCGGTCGCGCTGGGTGTGCGAGATCAGCGGGCCCAGGTCGGTGGACGGGTCGAAGGGGTCGCCGAGCCGTACGGTCGCCATCAGGTCGGCGACGCCGCTGACGAAAGCGTCGTAGAGCGGGCGCTGGACGTAGGCGCGGGTGGCGGCGGTGCAGTCCTGGCCGGTGTTGATCAGCGATCCGGCGACCGCGCCATGGACGGCGGCCTCCAGATCCGCGTCGTCGAAGACGACGAACGGGGCCTTGCCGCCGAGTTCGAGGTGCAGCCGCTTGACCGTGCCGGTGGCGATCTCGGCGACCCGCTTGCCGACGGCGGTCGAGCCGGTGAAGGAGGTCATCGCGACGGAGGGGTGGCCGACGAGGCGCTCACCGGCGTCCCGGCCCGCCCCGGAGACGATGTTGAGCACCCCGTCGGGCAGCCCGGCGCGCTGCGCGGCCTGGGCGAACAGCAGCGAGGTGAACGGGGTGATCTCGGCCGGCTTCAGGACGATGGTGTTGCCCGCGGCGATGGCCGGCAGCACCTTCCAGGCGGCCATCTGGAGCGGGTAGTTCCACGGCGCGATGGAGCCGACCACGCCGATCGGCTCGCGGCGGATGACGGAGGTGTGGTCGGCGCTGTATTCGCCGGCCGCCTTGCCCTCCAGATGACGGGCGGCGCCCGCGAAAAAGGCCGCGTTGTCGATCGAGCCCGGTACGTCGAACTCGTTGCTGAGCTTGATCGGCTTTCCGCAGTTCAGCGATTCCGCGTAGGCCAGATCACCGGCGTCCTCGGCGAGCGCGGCGGCGAAACGGTGCAGAGTGTCGGAGCGCTCCCCCGGTGTGGCACCGCCCCACTCCGGGAACGCCTGCCGGGCGGCGTCCACGGCCGCGTCGACATCCGCCGTCCCCGCGAGTGCGTAGGAGTACACCGTCTCGCCGGTCGCCGGGTCCACGACGTCCTGGGTGCGTCCGGAACTGCCGGCGCGGAGACTTCCCGCGATGAATTGCGCGCCCTCGGCGAACCGCTCGGTGACATCGAATCGGTGATCCATGGTGCTCTCCTCCGCCGGGCGCCGGAGCCGCTCAGCGGCACCTTCCGGCGTAGCTATTTCCGGAATCGATGGCCGATCTTGACAGAGTAGAGCGGCCTCAACAAGGGATTCCGTTGTTGCCTTTTGGTTACGCGACGGATTCTGCGATTTCATCCTCGGGGACCCCGACACGTTGTCAGTGCCCGCTGACAGAATCCCGGCATGATGCACGACAGCACGGGGAGCACCACGGGGGACGCGGCCGGACCGGTCGCGGACGGGCCCCGCTCGGTCGGGGAGCTGTGCCGGCGGACCGCCACCGGCAAGCGTCTCAAATACGTCCATTTCTGGGGCCACAGCCCCCGCCGCGACGGCAGCCTGGGCGTGAGCTGCTTCAGCCAGTGGTGGCCCGCCCCCTTCACCGCCGAGGGCGTCCGCTACGCCACCGCGGAGCACTGGATGATGGCCGGCAAGGCCCGGCTGTTCGGCGATGCGGAGGCGGAGCGGCGGGTCCTCGCGGCCCGCCACCCCAAGCAGGCCAAGGACGCCGGGCGCACGGTCCGCGGCTTCGACGAGGAGACCTGGCAGCGGCACCGCTTCGACCTGGTCGTCGAGGGCAGCGTCCACAAGTTCGGCCAGGACGCCGCCCTGCGGGAGTACCTGCTCGGCACGAACTCCCGGGTGCTGGTCGAGGCCAGCCCCGTGGACCGGATATGGGGCATCGGCCTCGCCGCCGACGACGAGCGGGCCGCGGACCCGGCGCGCTGGCGGGGTCTGAATCTGCTGGGCTTCGCGCTGATGGCGGCCCGCCAGCGGCTGCGGGAAGCGGCCGGCGCGGGATCGTGAGGCGGACCGTGGAGCCGGCCGGGCGCGGGAGCGGTCCGCGGACCCCCGCCCCCGGCCGGCCCCGCCCCGCTTAGCATGGCCAGGCCGTTCCAACGCACCCTCGCGCACCCTTTGACCAGGAGGAACCGTTGTCCGATCTCGATGCTTTCATCGCGGGCCTGCCCAAGGCGGAGCTGCACGTCCACCACGTCGGATCGGCCTCCCCGCGCATCGTCTCCGAGCTGGCGGCGCGGCACCCCGACTCCGCCGTCCCCACCGACCCCGAAGCGCTGGCCGACTACTTCACCTTCCGCGACTTCGCGCATTTCATCGAGGTCTATCTCTCCGTCGTGGACCTGGTCCGCGACGCCGAGGACGTCCGGCTGCTGACCTACGAGGTCGCCCGGGACATGGCGCGGCAGCAGATCCGCTACGCCGAGCTGACCCTCACCCCGTTCAGCTCGACCCGCCGCGGTATCCCCGACGCCGCGTACGTCGAGGCCATCGAGGACGCCCGGAAGGCGGCGGAGTCGGAGCTGGGCGTGGTGCTGCGCTGGTGCTTCGACATCCCCGGTGAGGCGGGCCTGGAGGCAGCGGAGGAGACCGCCAGGATCGCCTGTGACCTCCAGCCCGAGGGCCTGGTCTCGTTCGGCCTCGGCGGCCCGGAGATCGGGGTGCCGCGCCCGCAGTTCAAGCCGTACTTCGACCGCGCCCGCGCGGCCGGTCTGCACTCCGTACCGCACGCCGGGGAGACCACCGGTCCCGGCACGATCTGGGACGCCCTCAACGAGCTGGGCGCCGAGCGCATCGGCCATGGCACCAGCGCCACCCAGGACCCCCGGCTGCTGGCCCATCTCGCCGAGCACCGCATCCCGCTGGAGGTCTGCCCCACCTCCAACATCGCCACCCGCGCGGTGCGCACCCTGGAGGAGCACCCGGTCAAGGAGATGGCCGACGCGGGCGTGCTGGTCACCATCAACAGCGACGACCCTCCGATGTTCGGCACGGACCTCAACACCGAATACGCCGTCGCCGCCCGTCTGCTGGGCCTGGACACCACCGGCCTGGCCGCCCTCGCCAAGAACGCCGTCACCGCGTCCTTCATGGACACCACCGCCAAGGCGAAGCTGGCGGCCGAGATCGACGCCTACACGGCATCGTGGCGCGGCTGACGGCGACGGCCACGACGGCCTGACTCCCGCTGCCCCGTCGCCCTGGACCGCGGCGGGGTGGCTCCCGAAGGCGAACGGCCGCGCCCGTCACCTGGGTTCACCACCTGCTCGCGGGCCCTCAGCGGTCGGCGACCAACAAGGTTTGCAGGACGCGGCCGCAGTCTCCGTCCCTGTCGTCGAGCTGCCCGAGTGCCAGGCCGGATCCGCCAGGGCTGGCCGCGGTCGCGGACCGTACGCACAACCATTCACCGACGGGCTCTCGGTGCAGCGCCAGCGTGACGTCCGTGTTGATGACGAACTGCTGCCGGTGGTCGAGTTCGAAGGCCACCCCCCAGCTGCTGTCGGCCAGGGTCAGGGCCCGCGTCAGAGGAGTGTCTTCCTCGCCGGCCACCAGCGGGATGCGCTGCCGCGCCCAGGCCGTTCCCGGTCCGGGCGTGTCAAACCCTTCTCCTGGCGCGAACCGCCACTCCATTGCTGACATGTAGCCGTCCAGGTGAGCATCCGCCATCGTGTGCGCGGGCTGCGGGTGAGGAAGCTGCGGCGGGTCGGAAACGGGCCGCAGCCGGGGAGTGTCGGCAGGACTGCCGGCCACCCGCCAGGCCCGTGCCATCAGCACCCTCTCACCGTCCGAGGTCAGCTCGCCCTCCAACAGCTCGGTGCGCCCGCCCGAGCGGAGGGTACGGACTTCGGCCCGCAGATCGCCCACCGGAACCGGGCGCGGCAGCTCCAGCGTGATGCGGGCAACGCGGAACCCCTCCCGGGGCGCGTGCTGCTCGAACGCCCGCCCCATCAGCGCGGAGGGCGGGCCACCGTGCTGTGCCTTCGGGCTCCACGGCCCCGCGGTGGAGGGGCTGCTCGCGTATTGGCCGTCGCCCAGGGGCCGATAGAAGGATTCATGCAGTGCCGCCACTTCCGCCATTTCGATCGCTCCACTTCCCTGAAATCTGATGAGCCACTTCCCCTCCCACGGCAGGGCAGTCCCGGCCGTGGCGGGTTCGGGTCAGTGCGCGGACGCCTGGCGGGTGCCGCGGTAAGCGATGACCAGGAGCGTGCTCACGGCCAGCACCGCGGCGCCGATGAGGACGGCGGGCGGTGAAAGGACACCGGTGCACAGGGTGAACACGTAGGGGGCGAGGAAACCCAGGTATGCCAGCGTCCAGAAGTACGAGGTCAACCGCGCCAGCCGGTGCGCCGGCGCGAGGGCAGCGACCTCGGTGAGGCCGTAGGCGACGCACAGGCCGTAGCCCGCACCGAGCACCACCGACGCGATCAGCGCGACCACGGGCTGGGCCTGTGCGGCGGCGAGCGCGGCGATCAGCATCCCGAGGGCGACGGCGGCCAGTCCGAGGGCGCCGGTGGCGATGCGGTGCCGGGCGGCCAGCGCACGCGCGAAGGGCGCCACCATGATGCCGGCACCAGGGGTGACAGCGGTGATCACACCGGCGTACACGGTCTGCCGGCCCTCCAGGCCGGCGTCGACCAGGCCGGGCAGCGTGGCGAAGGCGATTGCCGGGGCGATGAACACCCACGGAGCCACGGGGGCGACCAGTCGGCGGAACTCGGCCGCCGAGGCGCGCTGCTCCCGCCGTGCGCCGGGCCCGGGAGCCACCGAGGTCTCACCGGGGTGAGCCGGAGCGGATTCCGGGGCGCGGGCGGCACAGAGCGCCGCGACGGCGGAGAGGATCAGGTGCGGGAAATAGGCGGTGACCATGGGGTGCGGCGCCCACTGGGCGATGAGGGAGGCGGCCAGGCCGCCGGTCGCGAAGCCGGCGGACAGGAACAGACCGGATCGACGGGCCGCCACCCCCGGGTTGGTGGCGGTGCCGTACGGGGGCGAGGACAGCTCCTTGATCCACGCGCTGCCCGCGGCCAGCAGGGCACCCGCACCGATCCCGGTCAGGAAGCGCCCCGGCCACAAGAAGGCGGCCGACGCGGGGCCGGTCATCAGCAGACAGGTGGCCAGAGCCGACGTGCCCAACGCGAGGAAGACGAGGGGCCGACGGCCCCACCGGTCGGCGAGCGGCCCGCCCAGCAGCAGGCCGGGGATGAGTCCCAGCACGTAAATGCCGAACAGCGCGGTCGTGACGGCCGTGGTCAGGCCCAGTTCGCTGCGGTAGGAACCCAGCAGGGCGGAGAACTGGTTGGCACTCCACCCGGAAGCCGTCATCACCCAGCCCGCGCTCAGCCAGTGCCGGGGGACGGGCGCGGGTGTGCCCGACCCCGTCGGCGCGGTGGGAGTGGAGGCTTCAGGTACAGCGGTCGGGGCGGCGTGCTTGCTCATGGCGACCGTTGTACGGTCCGGGCGTTGCCCGGCGCTGCCCCCGTTCAGGAATCCTCAATGCCCCGGTGACCAGGCGCGACACGGTCGTATCGTGGCCCGTATGGATCTGCGGAAGCTGTCCTCGTTCCTGGCGGTGGTCGAGGAGGAACACTACGGACGGGCGGCCGCCCGGCTCTTCCTGTCCCCGGCCGCCGTCACCCTGCATGTACAGCAGCTGGAGCGGGAGTTCGGTGCCCGGCTGCTGGACCGCGGCAACGGCCCTGTCGTGCCGACCGCCGCCGGACACCGGCTGGTCTCCCACGCCCGCACCCTGCTCGCCGCGGCACATGCGGCCGTCGAGGACGTGACCGAGGCCGCCCTCGCTCCGCCGGCGGCCGTCCGCACCCTACGGGTGGGCATCATGGGTCACGGCTCGGCCGAGGTCACCCCGGCCGCCGTCAACGCCTTCCGCCGTGCGCGCCCCGAAGTGCCCCTGGAACTCGTCCAGTTGAACTTCACCGAACACATCAGCGCGCTGCGCGAGGAACGCGTGGACGTGGCCTTCGTCCGCCCTGCCTTCGAAGCCGAGGGCCTCGACGTGGACCTCCTCACCACCGAACAGCGGATCGTGGCGGTCCCGGCCCGTTCTCCCCTCGCGGACGCCGCCGGAACCGGTGTCCACCTGGCCGATGTCATCGACCTGCCCTACCTTCAGGTGCCCCCGCACACGCCTCGCAACTTCACCGACTACCTGTACTTCACATCCGGCGAGCACCGTGCGCCCGATTACGCCCTCACCCCTCAGGACGTCCTCACGAGTGTGGCGGCGGGCCGTGGCGCCGGCTCCGGCCTCCATTCCTTCGCGCGCTACTACCCCTGGCCCGGCACCCGCTATGTGACGGTGCTGGACGCTCCTCGTGCGCACAGCGTCCTTGCCACCCGCACCACCGACACCCATCCCGACGTACGCATCTTCCGTGCCCTGACGGTGGCCCTGGCACGCGAGATGAGCACGGCTGCGGAGCCGTGGTTTCCGCAGCCGCGTGCACAGCGCCTCCCCTATGGCCCTCCGCTCACAACCCCACCATCCCGTTCCACTCCTTGGCGAACTCCGTCCGCTCCTTCGAGGTGATGTCGCGGGCGATGGCCAGCCGCTTGCGCATCGCGTCGTCGGGGAAGATCAGCGGGTCCTCGGCGAGTGCGGCGCGTTCCTTGTCCTTGGAGGAGGCGAGGATGTCGCGGGCGGCCGGTACGGGGCAGACGTAGTTGACCCAGGCGGCGAGGTCGGCGGCCACCTCGGGGCGGTAGTAGTAGTCGATCAGCCGCTCGGCGTTGCGCTTGTGCTCGGCGAGGTCGGGGATCAGCAGGCTCTCGGCCCAGAGCTCGGCGCCTTCCTCCGGCACCACGAACTCGATGTCCGGGTTGTCCGCCTGGAGCTGGATCACATCGCCCGAGTAGGCCTGCGCGGCGAGCACATCCCCGGAGTCCAGGTCCTTGATGTAGTCGTTGCCGGTGAAGCGCCGGATGTGGCCCTTGCTCACCAGGCGGCGGATCCGGTCGGTCATCCGGTGGAAGTCGTCGGCCGTCCAGCGGGTGATGTCCACCCCCTCGCCCTGCATGAGCAGGGCGAAGGACTCATCGAGCCCGGAGAGCAGGGTGACCCGGCCGCGCAGATCGTCCTTCCACAGGTCGGCGGTGTGCTTGATCTCCCGGCCGAGCTTCTTGCGGTTGTAGGCGATGCCGGTGATGCCGGACTGCCAGGGCACCGAGTGTCTGCGGCCCGGGTCGAAGTGCGGGTTCCGCAGCAGCGGGTCGAGATGCCGGGCGACGTGCGGCTGGGCGGCGCGGTCCATTTCCTGGACCCAGCCCAGCCGGACGAACCGGGCGCACATCCAGTCGCTGATGACGATCAGATCGCGGCCGGTGCTCTGGTGGTTCATCAGCGCCGGGCTGATCTTGCCGAAGAACTCGTCGTTGTCGTTGATCTCCTCGGTGTACGTGACGGAGATCCCGGTGCGCCGCTCGAAGGCGTCCAGCGTGGGGCGGCGCTGTTTGTGGCGGTCGTCGACGTCGATGTAGAGGGGCCAGTTGGCGAAGACGAGCCTGCGGTCCCGTGCCGACCGGTCCGGGCCGCCGCGGTCCGCCGTCTCGACGTAGGCCGGCGGCACCCCGCATCCGGTCATGGCGGCCAGCGCCCCCGTCACACCCAGTCCGCCCGTACCCCGGAGCAGCGCCCGCCGCGAAAGATCTGCCATGGCGAGCACTCTCACGTGCCGCGGGCGGAGGCGGCAAGCGACAGAGCGTCAGTTGCCGGGCCTCCGCCCGCGACGGTGTGTCGAGCGTTCCGCCCGACGGGAGCGTTCCCCCGGTTCAGCCGTCGAGGGAGGTCATCACGTGCTTGATCCGGGTGTAGTCGTCGAAGCCGTAGGCCGACAGGTCCTTGCCGTAGCCGGACTTCTTGAATCCGCCGTGCGGCATCTCGGCGACCAGCGGGATGTGGGTGTTGATCCACACACAGCCGAAGTCGAGGCTCCTGGACATCCGCATGGCGCGGGCGTGGTCCTTGGTCCACACCGAGGACGCCAGGGCGTACTCGACGCCGTTGGCCCACTCCACGGCCTGCTTCTCGTCGCTGAAGGACTGGACGGTGATGACCGGGCCGAAGACCTCGTGCTGGACGATCTCGTCGTCCTGCTTGAGGCCCGAGACGACGGTCGGGGCGAAGAAGTACCCCTTCTCGCCGACCTGCTCGCCGCCCGCCTCGATCTTGGCGTGCGCGGGCAGCCGCTCGATGAAGCCCTTGACCTGCTTGAGCTGGTTGGCGTTGTTCAGCGGGCCGTAGAGCACGTCCTCGTCGTCGACCGCGCCGGTCTTGGTCTCCGAGGCGGCCTTGGCCAGCGCGGCGACGAACTCGTCGTGGATGGACTCCTGGACGAGCACCCGGGTGGCGGCCGTACAGTCCTGGCCGGCGTTGAAGTAACCGGCGACCGAGATGTCCTCGACGGCCTTGGCGATGTCGGTGTCCTCGAAGACGACGACCGGCGCCTTGCCGCCCAGCTCCAGGTGGACCCGCTTGAGGTCCTTGGACGCGGACTCGGCGACCTGCATACCGGCGCGCACCGAGCCGGTGATCGAGGCCATCGCCGGGACCTTGTGCTCGACCATCAGCCGGCCGGTCTCGCGGTCACCGCAGATGACGTTGAACACGCCGCGGGAGTGGCCCAGTTCGTCCAGCACGCTGCCGATGATGTCGGCGATCAGCACCGTGGAGGCCGGGGTGGTGTCGGACGGCTTGATGACGACGGTGTTGCCCGCGGCCAGCGCCGGGGCGAACTTCCACACGGCCATCATCATCGGGTAGTTCCACGGCGCGACCTGGGCGCAGACGCCGACCGGCTCACGGCGGATGATCGAGGTGAAGCCGTCCATGTACTCGCCGGCCGAGCGGCCTTCGAGCATCCGGGCGGCACCCGCGAAGAAGCGGATCTGGTCCACCATCGGCGGGATTTCCTCGGACCGTACGAGCGCGACCGGCTTGCCGCAGTTCTCCGACTCGGCGGCGATCAGCTCCTCCGCCCGCTCCTCGAAGCGGTCGGCGATCTTCAGCAGGACCTTCTGGCGCTCGGCCGGGATCAGGTCGCGCCAGGCGGGGAAGGCGGCCTCGGCGGCGGCCATCGCCGCGTCCACGTCGGCGGCGGCCGAGAGCGGCGCGGTGGCGTACGCCTCGCCCGTGGCGGGGTTGACCACCTCCGTGGTCCGCCCGTCGGCGGCGTCCCGGAACTCCCCGTCGATGTAGTTGCGCAGACGACGCAGTGCGGTGGTCACTGTGCGCCCCCTTCAGTCAGAAGTCTGGTGGTTTGGACATCCACCCTAGCCATGGAACCCACGTTTTCAACACACCCACCACCCGGGAACAACGGAATCAGTGAAATTCTGATCGCTACACGACTAATTTCATCGGTTTAGGGTTGCAAGACAGACGAGGCTCGTGCACAGTGAACGGCGTGGCTCCCCGTAACGGTCATGACAGAACCGGCACCCCGTCGATCGACTCCGTCTCCCTGGCGATCATCGAGCAGCTCCAGGAGGACGGGCGCCGTCCGTACGCCGCGATCGGCAAGGCCGTCGGCCTGTCCGAAGCGGCGGTACGCCAGCGCGTACAGAAACTGCTCGACCAAGGCGTGATGCAGATCGTCGCGGTCACCGACCCCCTCACGGTCGGTTTCCGACGGCAGGCAATGGTCGGCATCAACGTCGAAGGTGACCTCGACCCCGTGGCCGACGCCCTGACGGTCATGGAAGAGGTCGAGTACGTCGTCATGACGGCAGGCTCCTTCGATCTCCTCATCGAGATCGTCTGCGAGGACGACGACCACCTTCTGGAAATGATCAACAAGCGGATCCGCACGCTTCCCGGCGTCCGATCCACCGAGAGCTTCGTGTACCTCAAGCTCCGGAAGCAGACCTACACCTGGGGAACGAGATAGCAATGAGCGGCGACCTCTCCAAGACGGCATACGACCACCTGTGGATGCACTTCACCCGCATGTCGTCGTACGAGAATGCCCCCGTGCCCACGATCGTGCGCGGCGAGGGCACCAACATCTACGACGACAAGGGCAAGCGCTACATCGACGGGCTCGCCGGCCTCTTTGTGGTCAACGCCGGCCACGGCCGGGTGGAGCTCGCCGAGACCGCCTTCAAGCAGGCGCAGGAGCTGGCCTTCTTCCCCGTGTGGTCCTACGCCCACCCCAAGGCGGTGGAGCTGGCCGAGCGGCTGGCGAACGAGGCCCCCGGTGACCTCAACAAGGTCTTCTTCACCACCGGCGGCGGCGAGGCCGTCGAGACCGCCTGGAAGCTGGCCAAGCAGTACTTCAAGCTCGTCGGCAAGCCGATGAAGCACAAGGTGATATCCCGCGCGGTCGCCTACCACGGCACCCCGCAGGGCGCCCTGTCCATCACCGGCCTGCCCGGTCTGAAGGCCCCCTTCGAGCCGCTGGTCCCCGGCGCGCACAAGGTCCCGAACACCAACATCTACCGCGCCCCGATCCACGGCGACGACCCCGAGGCCTTCGGCCGCTGGGCCGCCGACCAGATCGAGCAGCAGATCCTCTTCGAGGGCCCGGAGACCGTCGCCGCGGTCTTCCTGGAGCCGGTGCAGAACGCCGGCGGCTGCTTCCCGCCGCCCCCCGGCTACTTCCAGCGGGTCCGCGAGATCTGCGACCAGTACGACGTACTGCTCGTCTCCGACGAGGTCATCTGCGCCTTCGGCCGGCTCGGTACGACGTTCGCCTGTGACAAGTTCGGCTACGTCCCGGACATGATCACCTGCGCCAAGGGCATGACCTCGGGCTACTCCCCGATCGGCGCCTGCATCATCTCCGACCGCCTGGCCGAGCCGTTCTACAAGGGCGACAACACCTTCCTGCACGGCTACACCTTCGGCGGCCACCCGGTCTCCGCGGCCGTCGGCGTCGCCAACCTCGACATCTTCGAGCGCGAGGGCCTCAACCAGCACGTCCTCGACAACGAGGCCAACTTCCTCAACACCCTGGAGAAGCTGCACGACCTGCCGATCGTCGGCGACGTCCGCGGCAACGGCTTCTTCTACGGCATCGAACTCGTCAAGGACAAGACCACCAAGGAGTCCTTCAACGACGAGGAGACCGAGCGCGTCCTGTACGGCTTCCTCTCCAAGGCGCTGTACGACAACGGTCTCTACTGCCGCGCCGACGACCGTGGCGACCCGGTCATCCAGCTCGCCCCGCCGCTGATCGCCGACCAGCCGGTCTTCGACGAGATCGAGCAGATTCTGCGCACGGTCCTCACCGAGGCATGGACCAAGCTCTGACCCTCACGGCGCCAACCGGTCCACTCGTACACAATTGAATATCCAGCGGCCCGGATTCACTCACTTCAAGCCATACGAGTGAATCTGGGCCGTTGTGCTGCCAAGCGGCGAATACCGGGGGTCACCAATCCTTACCGTGCTTGTGACCGATACCCTCCATGGTCGTTCACCCGGTCGGGGGAACGATTCGACGCCTACAACAAGAGGTGCGCAGATGGTGGCCCCGCCTGACAACGACGTTCTCTGGGCCCGCGGCCTGCACCACGCGTACGGCGGCACCTCCGCCCTCACCGGAGTCTCCGTCGGCGTCCCCGAAGGCGAGATCCTCGCCGTCACCGGCCCGCGCGGCAGTGGCAAGACCACCCTCCTGAAATGTCTCTCCGGTCAACTCGTCCCGGCCGAGGGCGAGGTGTGGTTCAACAGCTCCCCGGTGCACACCCTCTCCTCCCCCAGCCGCGAACGGCTGCGGCTGGACCGGTTCGGCTGGATCGACACCGAACCGCACCTCGTCGCCGAACTCACCGCCTGGGAGAACGCCGCCCTCCCCCTCCTGCTCCGCGGCACCGGCACCCGCTCCGCCAAGCACACCGCCCTCGAATGGCTGGACCGCCTCGACGTCGGCATGTGCGCGAACCGCCGCCCCGCGCAGCTCGACCAGTCCCAGCGCCAGCGCGTCGCCATCGCCCGCGCGCTCGCCACCACGCCCCAGGTGCTGTTCGCCGACGAGCCGACCGCCCCGCTGCACCGCGCCGACGGCATCCAGGTGCTGCGCACCCTCACCACCGCGGCCCGCTCACACCAGATCACCGTGGTCCTGGCGACCCATGACCCCGATGTCGCCACGCTCGCCGACCGGACCCTCGCGCTCCTCGACGGCCACCAGTCGAGCGGTGCGCCCGCCACCACCGGCGCCTCCGATGAGGAAAGCAGGGCAGAGTGCTCGCTCTCCGTCTAGCCCGCGGCTCGCGCCCCCTCGTCCTGCTGCGCCGCCTCTCGGTCACCGCCGCGGCGGCCGGCACCGGCTTCCTGCTGCTCTCCACCCTCGGCCATGCCGCCGGCCATCCGTCCGCGGCCGACGAGTCGCTGGTGCGTCTGCTGTGGTGCGCGGCCCCGCTCGCCGCCACCGCCCAGTTCGCGGTGTCCACGGCGCGTACGGATCCCGCCGCCCGCCTCCAGCGCGGGATGACCGCCGCCGGTCTCGGCCCGCTCCGGCTCACTCTGCTCGCCACCGCCTCCACCGCGCTGACCTGCTTCCTCGGGGTCGCGCTGGCCCTGTTGGCCTTCCTCCGGCTGCGCGGCGACCTCGGCCCGGGGCAGCTCGGCCGCCCGTCCTCCCTCGGTCTCGACTCCGACCTGCTCGGCAGCGGCCACCCGGTGCCGCTCGTCGGTGCCCTGCTGCTGCTGGCGACGGTGCCGCTGACCGCCGCGGCCGCGACCGCCGTCGCCCTGCGCCCCCGCGACGAGGCCGGCACGCCCGAGATCGACAGCCGCCCCCGGACCGCCCAGCCCTCCGGCCTCCCGTGGGGCATCGCGATGGCCGCGGCCGGCCTGGCGATCGAGGCATACGCCAGCCGCGGCGCCCACGCCCCCGGCGGACTGCTGCCGCTGCCCGGCCGGCTGATCGGCAGCCCTCCCGGCGTGCTGGCCGGCTGGGCGCTGTCGGCCTTCGGCCTCGTGCTGGCCGGTCCCGGGCTGGTGCATCTGTGCGGGCGGCTGCTCTGCGCCGGCCGCCCCGGCGCACTGCGTCTGCTGTCCGGCCGCGTGCTCCAGGAGGAGTCGCACCGCCTCGGCCGCCCGCTCGGGGTGCTGTGCGCGGTCGCCTCCGCCGCGTACGCCGCCGTGAAGGTCTACGAGTCCTCGCCCGCCAGTCCGTTCGGCCCGCTCACCGCGGTCGGCGCGGCGGTCGTCCTCGCCTGTGTCACCGCCAGCGCGCTCACCGCCGCGGTGGAGTCCCGCTCGGCCCGCGCCCACACCACGGCGGCCCTCCGCCGCCTGGGCGCCTCCGCCTCGGTACTGCACCGCGCCGCCGCCCTGCGCTTCCTGGCACTGGTCCTCGTCCTGGCCCCGCTGACCTGGACCGTCGCGGAGATGGCCACGCTCCCGCTGGTGCACTGAGGGTGCGGGGCCCGGGCGGCCCGCCCCGAGGACGGCGGGCGCACCGTGCTGCGCCCGCCGTTCCCGCCTACCAGGTACCCGCGCCGTAGTCGAGCGGCAGCCCGGCGAAGTGGCCGGAGGGGAGGAGGGCCATCGAACGGTCCAGGACCGGTTCCAGCAGGCCCCGGCAGTCCAGCACCTCGGCGGTGCGCGGCTGGAGGTGGAGCACCTTGGACCGGCCGGTCCGTTGGGGCAGCCGCTCCACGACGGCGGTCCGCGCCCCGGCCAGGCCCAGCTCGCCGGCGAGCAGCAGGCCGGTCGGGCCCGCCCCCGCGATCAGCACCTCGGCGTCGGTGTCCACGGCTCGCCCTACAGCTTCATGCCGTGCCGGGTGAGGTACCAGTTGTGCCAGGTGAGCAGCCCGCCGAGGAGCGCCAGCCAGAGCACGGTGCTGGTGAGCGGGAAGGCGTCCACCGGGATCGTGTACGCCAGCACCACCCGCAGCGCCGCGTCGAGCAGGAAGACCGCGCCCCACACCGCCGTGACCAGCCGCAGGTGGTGACGGAACGTCGGCTCCGCGTCCCACCGCGCCTCCCATCGGGCCAGTCCGGCCTCGCCGACCTTGGCGATGACGATGCCGCGCGAGGCCGACATGATGAACGGGCGCCGGGTGAGCAGCGTGCCGAGCACCCAGAGCCCGATCGCGGCGGTCAGCCAGCTGTCCCGGATCATCAGCACCCGCGGGCTGCCGCTGATCAGGGACAGCAGGGTGCCGGCCACCACCAGGCTCAGCGTGAACACCGCCATCGCCTCCACCCGGCGCCGGCGCACGATGCCGTAGCCGATCCACGGCAGCAGCAGCACACCGCCGGCGACCATCGAGAGCCACTGGCTCGCGCCGGCCGCGCGCAGCCCGTAGTAGGAGCCGAGCGGGAGGACGAGTTCGAAGAGCAGCTGCGCGGCGAGCCGCCGGCGCAGCGCCGCCGTGCGGCCCGGGACGGGCGCCACCGCGGGCGCGTCGGTTCCGGTCTGCGGTGCGTGTGGCGTTGCCATGGTGTCTGCCCCCGTGTCTGTGGTCATGACGTGCTTCTGGTGGCGCGGTCGAACAGGTCCGCCAGCTCCCGGCCGGCGGCCCGCACATCGAGACCGGGATCGTGGGTGGCACGGCGCACCACGTCGTCGATGGCGGCGCGGATCGCCCGCATCATCACCCACGGGTCGAACTCCCGGAACTCGCCGGTCCGCTGCGCCGTGCGGAGCTGTTCCACCTGGACGGCGAGGTTGGCCTCCGTGGTGTCGAGGAAGGCGACCATGCCGGGGTCGCCGCCGCGGAGGTTGGCGAGGATCTCGACGATCGCCGCGAGGTGGTTCGGGTACTCGGCGAACAGGTCGAGGTTGCCCTCGATGGAGGCGCGCAGCCGGGCCGCGTAGCTCTCGTGGGCCTCGATACGGGGGCGGAGATAGCCCTCCGCGAGCCGCATCACGTCGGTGACGACCTCGCGCATCAGGTCGTCCCGCCCGTCGAAGTGGTACGAGATCATCCCCGTGCTGCTCAGCCCGGCGCGCTCCGCGATCTTCGCGAAGGAGGCCCGGTGGTACCCGGCCTCGGCGATGACCTCGATCGCCGCGGCGACGATCTGGGCGCGGCGTCCCGTCTCCGTGAAGGAGGGACCGGTCCTGCGCTCCTTTTGCTTGGCCGTGCTGTTTTTTGCTTGCATGAGCAAGAAGGTAGCGAGGTTTGCTCAGCCGAGCAAGACGGTGGGGCGCCGGGACGGAACCGGCGGGGTGGCGAGCGCGTGAGCACGGACGTACCGGGCCGGGCGCGCGGCGGTCGCTGCGGGTCGTCCTCGAAGCGGTGGCCCCGGGCGGAGAGGCACCTCGCCCCCGGGGCAGCGACACCGCGGTCCTAACATGACGGGCGTGCAGTCGAATTCACCGCCGCCGGCGTCCCGCCGCACCCGCGCCCATGCCGACCACGACGACCGTGAGATCGAGACCCTGGAGGAGTTCGACCAGGTGGTCGCCTCGGGGAGTCTCGCCGGACATCGTGTCCAGTCGGTCGACCTGACGGACCGTACGTTCGCGCTGCTCAGCGCGGACACCACGGAGTCCGTGTTTCTCGGCTGCGCCATGGAGCCGGACGCCGCCGCCAAGGTGCGTGCCGGGGGCGCCCTGGTCTTCCCACCCGTGCCGGGCCTGCCGTTCGATCCGTACCGGGGCGCTCTGTACGGCCCGGACGAGCTCTTCGAGGGGCTGGCCGACGGCGGCTTCGACGCCACCCCGGACGCCCGTACCTACGGCTGGTACCAGGAGACCAAGTCGGACGGCGACATCTTCGCCTCGATGCTGCGCAGCATCCACGACGACGCCGTGTCCGACGCCCTGGACGAACACCTCGCCGGTGCGCAGGTGGTGGGCATCATGGGCGGCCACGCATTGGAGCGCGGTTCCGCGGCGTACGCGGGCGCGGCCCGGCTCGGCCGCCGGCTCACCCGCGACGGGCTGACCGTCGCGACCGGCGGCGGCCCCGGCGCGATGGAGGCGGCGAACCTCGGGGCATACGCCGCGCCCTTCGAGGACGAGATGCTCGACCGGTCACTGGCACTCCTCGCCAAGACACCGCACTTCACCCCGTCCGTCACGGACTGGGCCCGGGCCGCCTTCGAGATACGCGAGAGCCGGCCGGGCGGCGGCGTCTCGGCCGGCATCCCCACCTGGTTCTACGGGCATGAGCCGCCGAACGCCTTCGCGTCCCACATAGCCAAGTACTTCGTCAACGCGGTGCGCGAGGACGGGCTGCTGGCGCGCTCCAACGCCGGCGTCGTCTTCCTGCCGGGCGCGGCCGGGACCGTACAGGAGATCTTCGACAACGCGACCCCGAACTACTACGAGTCGCGGGGCGAGCCGACCCCGATGGTGCTGGTGAACCGCGCGCACTGGACGGAGAAGCTGCCCACCTGGCCGCTGCTCCAGGCGCTGGCGGCGGACCGTCCCATGGCGGCCCGGATCGCCCTCGTCGACTCGGTGGACGAGGCCCCGGAGGCGCTGGCCCGCCTCCGTACCCAGGCGCCTTCCTGACCCGTCCGTCGCCCGCCGGCTTCCCGGCGTCGAGGGCTCCGCGCGACTGCCGTTCGGCGGCGCACCGGTGTATTTGCCGGCGGAGGCAACTCCCGCCCCCGAATGCACGTCTGCCAGGAAGGTAATGAACGAGTAATGCGCACAGCGGGCGAACGGAGCTCTTGGTGATCATCGGCCTTCTGACGGCCGTGGCGGCGTCGGCCTGCTACGGCACGGGATCGGTCCTCCAGGCGGTGGGCTCCCGCAAATCCGCCCGCCGGGAGGCGGCCGCGTCGTCCACCACCGGGGTGACCCAGCATGGCGGGCCCAGCCTGTCATCGACCGCGAAGGCGGCCGTGACCTGGGAGTTCATGGTGGGCACGGTGCTGGACTTCATCGGGTTCGGGCTGGGCGCACTGGCTGCCCGGCTACTGCCGCTGTTCCTTTCGCAGACCGTGATCAGCGCCAATCTCGTGATCACGGCCGTACTGAGCATCAAGCTTCTCGGCATCCGGCTCAGCCGGGCCGAGTGGTCCTCCATCGCGGTGGTCTGCTCGGCGCTGGTACTGCTGGCCACGGCCGCGGGGCCGGAGGGCAGCGGCCACACCCCGATCGCCGCCCACTGGTGGCTGCTCGTCGCCTCCGTCGTGCTGATGGGCGGCGGCACCCTGATCGTGCGGCTGCTCGGCGGGCGGGCCGCGATCCTGGCGGGTCTGCTCTCCGGCCTGGGCTTCGGTGCGCTCGGGGTCGGCGTACGGGTGCTGAACGGGGTGGACCCCTTCCACCTGCCGTCGCTGCTCGGCGACCCCGCCCTGTACGCGATTCTGGTGGCCGGTATCGGGGGCATGTATCTGCACACCGTCGCCCTCCAGATCGGCTCGGTGAACGGCGCCACGGCGGCGCTGGTGGTGGGCGAAACGGTGATCCCCGGCATTCTCGGGGTGCTGTGGCTGGGGGACGCGTCCCGTCCGGGCTTCGCCTGGGTCGCCGTTCTCGGCTTCGTGGTGGCGGTGGCCGGCGCCGTCGCGGTCGCGTGGTTCGGCGAGCCGGAGCCGGAGCCCGGCGTGCCTGGGGCCGGGACGGCGGAGGCCGGCGCGCTGCCCACGGAGGTCGCGGCCCGCTGAGGCGCGCCTCCGTACTGCCGGACGCGGGCGCCTGTCAGCGGCCCACGGCCCCTGCGTCCCAACGGGCCCCTGCGGTCAGCCCGCCGGAGCGGCCGCGTCCAGCACCACCACGTCCTGCGCCTGGAAGGCGATCCCCGCCCGCTCGCCCACTTCGGGCGCGTCCCGCAGCGCGCAGGCCGCCTCCACCTGGGGGCCGGCGGCCGGCTGGAGCAGCAACGCGACATGGGTGCCGCGGAAGGTACGGGCCGCGACCGTGCACGGCAGGCCCTCCGCGGCGGCCGTCAGCCGTACCCCCGCCGGGCGGACGAGCAGCCGGCACGGCCCGTCCGGGGTGGCCGCCGGAACGGGCACTTTCCCCCAGGGGGTGGCGGCCGCGTCGCCCTGCACCGTCGCCTCGACCACGTTGTCGAAGCCGAGGAAGCGCGCGACGAATTCGGTGGCGGGCCGCTGCCAGACCTCCAACGGGGTGCCGGACTGCGCGATCCGGCCGTCCTGCATCACCACGACCCGGTCCGCGAGCGCGAAGGCCTCCCCCTGGTCGTGGGTGACGGCCAGCACGGTCGTTCCCAACTCCCGGAAGAGCCGCCGCAGTTCGACGACCAGCCGTTCCCGCAGCCCGCGGTCGAGCTGACCGAGCGGCTCGTCCAGCATCAGCAGACGGGGGCGGGGGGCCAGGGCCCGGGCCAGGGCGACGCGCTGCTGCTCGCCTCCGGACAGGGAGGCCACGGCGCGCCGCTGGGCGCCCGGCAGCCCGACGAGGTCCAGGAGTTCGGCGACCGTACGCTCCTGGTCGGCGCGCGGGGTACGCCGCATCCGCAGCCCGAAGCCGACGTTTCCCGCGACATCGCGCTGCGGGAAGAGCTGGTGGTCCTGGAACATCAGGCCGACCCCGCGCCGGTGGGTGGGCACCCCCGACTGGTCCCGCCCCTCCAGCAACACCTGCCCCGCGTCGGCCTGCTGGAGCCCGGCGACCACCCGCAGCAGCGTGGACTTGCCGCTGCCGCTCGGCCCCAGGACGCACACGATCTCCCGGGCGGCGACCACCAGATCGACCGCGTCCAGCGCCGGGTCCCCGCCCGCGCCGAAGCGGACGGTCACCCCGCCCAGCCGCAGCAGCTCCCGCGCTGTGCTCCCGGCCCGTGCCGTCATCTAGAACTCCCCGGATCGGTCGAGGGGGCGCAGCCGCTCCAGTATCAGCAGGGCCGCGGCGCACACCACCATCAGGATGGTCGACAGGGCCATCGCCTGCCCGTAGTTGAGCTCCCCCGCACGTCCCAGCAGCCGGGCCACGGCCACCGGCAGCGTCGGCTGGTCCGGCCGGGCGAGGAAGACCGTCGCCCCGAACTCACCGAGCGACACGGCGAACGCGAAGCCCGCGGCGATCAGCAGCGCCCGCCGCACCATCGGCAGGTCGACCGCGCGCCACACCTGCCAGGGCGAGGCGCCGAGCACGGCGGCCGCCTCCCGCAGCCGGCTGTCGACCGCCCGCAGCACCGGCAGCATCGTCCGGACCACGAACGGCACCCCCACCAGCGCCTGGGCGAGCGGCACCAGCCACCACGAGGCGCGCAGATCGAGCGGTGGCGCGTCGAGGGTGATCAGAAAGCCGAAGCCGACGGTCACCGCGGAGACTCCCAGGGGCAGCATCAGCAGCGCGTCGAAGCCGCCGACGAACCGGCTGATCACGGGCGTCCGCCCGGACGGACCGCGCCGCAGCCGGGGCAGGGTCAACGCGGCGGCCGCCAGTCCGCCCACCACCAGCGCGATCGCGGTGGCCGCGGCCCCGTAGGCGAGGGAGTTCCACAGCGCGTCCAGGGGGGCGACGGCGAAGGTGCTGTCGGCGCTCGCGGCGGAGCCCAGCGCGGCGTAGAAGACCGTCCCGTAGCCGTCCGGCCCGGCGAACGAGCGCTCCACGAGCACCACCAGCGGCGCGAGGAGCAGGACGGCGATGACCGCGAACGTCCCCCACAGCAGCGCCCACTGGCCGCGGCCGCGCGGCCGGCGGGCCGTCTGCGACGCGTCCACGAGCCGCAGCGCGGATTCCCGGCGGCGCACGGTCCAGGCGTGCAGC
Source organism: Streptomyces platensis (assembly GCF_008704855.1). Classification (NCBI taxonomy): domain Bacteria; kingdom Bacillati; phylum Actinomycetota; class Actinomycetes; order Kitasatosporales; family Streptomycetaceae; genus Streptomyces; species Streptomyces platensis. Next base: position 6,291,079 of record NZ_CP023691.1, on the reverse strand, counting down.
GCCAGGACGCCCAGCACCGCAGCGAACTGGATCATGGTGAGGACGGCGGCCGTCGGCAGATCCAGGAAGTCCGCGGTCTGCCGGTAGATCTCCACCTCCAGCGTCGAGAAGGCGGGGCCGCCCAGGATCTGCACCACCCCGAAGGAGGTGAAGGTGAACAGAAAGACCATCAGGGCGGCGGCCGCGACGGCCGGCCCCAGCGCGGGCAGCGTCACCCGCCGCCAGGCCGCGAACCGCCCGGCTCCCAGCACCCGCGCCGCCTCCTCCTGCCGCGGATCGAGCTGCCCCCAGAGCCCGCCGACGGTCCGTACGACCACGGCGTAGTTGAAGAAGACATGCGCCAGCAGAATCGCCCACACCGAGGTGTCCAGGCGCAGGCCCCACAGGTCGTCCAGCAGCCCGCCCCGCCCGACCAGTGCCAGGAACGCCGAGCCGACGACAACGGTCGGCAGCACGAACGGCACCGCCACGACGGCCCGCAGCAGCTGTTTGCCGGGGAAGTCGAAGCGGGCGAAGACATAGGCGCCGGGCAGCGCGATCAGCAGCGTCAGCCCGGTCGAGGCGGCCGCCTGCCAGACGGTGAACCACAGCACCTGCACGACATCCGGGTCGCTCAGCACGGCACCGAACCGGCCGAGCTGCCACTGTCCGCCGTCCTTGAGCCCCCGTCCGACGATCGCCACGACGGGATAGGCGAAGAACAGCGCGAAGAAGGCGAGCGGCACCGCCATCAGGCCGAGCCGCACCGCCGTCCCCCGCGCGGGCCTGCCGCGCCGGGCGCCCTTGACGTCCGAAGGCGTTACTTCAGAACGAGCGAGGACCACTGCTTGATCCACTGTTCGCGGTTCTTGGTGATCGTCCCGGGCGCCAGGGTGGCCGGCTTGTCGATCGTCGTGCCGTACTTGGTGAACAGCTCCGGCACCGCGGCGTCCTTACGGGCCGGGTTGACGAACATCTGCAACGGCACGTCCTCCTGGAACTTCTTGCTCAGCAGGAAGTCCAGCAGCGCCTTGCCGCCCTTCTCGTTCTTCGCGCCCTTCAGCAGACCGCCGAATTCGATCTGCCGGAAGCAGGTGCCGGCCGCGACACCGGTCGGGGCCTCCTTGGGCGCGGGCTTCTTGCCGAGCACCTCGGCGGGCGGGCTGGAGGCGTAGGAGACCACCAGCGGCTTGTCGCCCTTGCCCTTGCCCGCCGCGGAGCCGGAGAACCGGTCGTTGTAGGCCTGGTCCCAGCCGTCGACGACCTCGACGCCATTGGCCTTGAGCTTCTTCCAGTAGCTCTGCCAGCCCTGCTCGCCGTACTTCGCGATGGTGCCGAGCTGGAAGGCGAGCCCCGGGGAGGAGGTGGCGGAGTTCTCCGTGACGAGCAGCCCCTTGTAGCGGGGCTTCAGCAGATCGTCGAAGGTCTTCGGCGGCGCGATCTTGTGCCGGGTGAAGTAGCCGCGGTCGTAGTTGACGCAGATGTCGCCGTAGTCGAGCGGGGTGACCCGGTGCTCGCCCTTGTCGAGCTGAAGCCCCGCCGGGACGCTCTCCAGCCCCTTGGCCCGGTAGGGGCTGAAGAGCCCCTCGTCCAGACCGCGCGAGAGCAGCGTGTTGTCGATACCGAAGAACACATCACCCTGCGGGTTGCCCTTGGACAGGACCGCCTGGTTCACGGCCTTGCCGGCGTCCCCGCCCTTGAGCATCGTGACCTTGTAGCCGCTCTCCTTCTCGAAGGCGGCCAGCACGGACTTGGAGACATTGAACGAGTCATGGCTGACGAGCGTGACGGTCTTGGCGTCCGCGCTCCCGCCGCCGGGGCTCCCGCAGGCGGCGAGGGCGGTCATCCCGACCGCGGCGGCCATCGCCGTCGCGGCGATCCTGCTGATGGTGCTCACTGATTTCCTCCTGGCTGGCCAGGAAGAGACGCGGCCCTGCCCGGTGTCCACGACTCCCGGCGTCCGGGGACGCGGGGAGGGAACTCCGGGCAGGGCGCAACAGCATGAGTGACGACCGAACTTCCTACCCGGAATGACCCGGGCGAGGTTCAAGGGTCTGCGGGCACCGTAGGACTACGACGCTTCCGCACTCTCAGCGCTGTGGCGCTCCCCTGTCGGAATGTGCATTTGTTCGACGACACCGTACCAGCGGGGCGGTCAGCGCTCCGAGGCCGCGAGCTGCCCGCAGGCGCCGTCGATCTCCTGGCCGCGGGTGTCGCGGACGGTCACCGGAACCCCGTGCGCCTCGATGGCCTGGACGAACGCCCGCTCGTCCTCGGGCCGCGACGCGGTCCACTTCGAGCCCGGCGTCGGGTTCAGCGGAATGAGGTTCACATGGACGCGCTTGCCCTTCAGCAGCCGTCCCAGCAGGTCACCGCGCCACGCCTGGTCGTTGATGTCCCGGATCAGCGCGTACTCGATCGAGATCCGCCGCCCGGACTTCTCGGCGTACTCCCACGCCGCGTCCAGCACCTCCCGCACCTTCCAGCGCGTGTTGACGGGCACCAGGGTGTCGCGCAGCTCGTCGTCCGGGGCGTGCAGCGACACGGCCAGCCGGCACTTGAAGCCCTCGTCGGCGAACCGCAGCATCGCCGGCACCAGCCCGACCGTGGAGACGGTGATCCCCCGCTGCGACAGCCCCAGCCCGTCCGGCTCGGGATCCGTCAGCCGCCGGATCGCCCCGACCACCCGCTTGTAGTTGGCGAGCGGCTCCCCCATCCCCATGAAGACGATGTTGGACAGCCGCGCCGGCCCGCCCGGCACCTCGCCGTCGCGCAGCGCACGCATCCCGTCGACGATCTGGTGCACGATCTCGGCGGTCGACAGATTGCGGTCCAGCCCCGCCTGCCCCGTGGCGCAGAACGGGCAGTTCATCCCGCACCCCGCCTGCGACGAGATACACATCGTCACCCGGTCCGGGTACCGCATCAGCACCGACTCGACGAGCGTCCCGTCATGCAGCTTCCACAGCGTCTTGCGCGTGGTGTCCTCATCGCACGAGATGTGCCGCATGACCGTCATCAGCTCCGGCAGCAGCTCACTCGCCAGCTTCTCGCGCGCCGCCGCCGGAATGTCGGTCCACTCCGCCGGATCATGCGCATAACGGGCGAAGTAGTGCTGCGACAGCTGCTTGGCACGAAACGGCTTCTCCCCGATCGCCGCCACCGCTTCACGGCGCTCGACGGGGCTGAGATCAGCAAGGTGCCGCGGCGGCTTCTTGGCCCCGCGCGGCGCGACAAAAGTAAGTTCTCCGGGTGCAGGCATGGTGCGTCCAGTGTGGCAGATCGTCCTGGGCGGCCCGGGCCGCAGGCGGTGAGAGGACGGTCACCGCTACGGCGCAGGGTGCCTGGGGCCGGACCAAGACCTCCCCCGCCCTCCGGACCCCGATCCCCCCGCCATGTCGCTCCCGCACCGAAGGGACGCAGCCGGCGTATCCGCAGCCCCGTGCCCTCGTTGGCCACCGCGCCGGTGGTGGCGGGGTGGGGTACGTCAGGAGTGTGGAGCGGTGGCCGTGACCCGTTGGATTGTGATCAACGTGCCGTCCTGGTTGGTGCTGGCGGGGCTGGTGGTCGGTATCGCCGGTGGGACGGCGGCCGTCCAGGCGCTTGTCCGGCACCGTTTCCCCCGGCTTGAGCGGGGCGAACACAATGAGATCGCCCAGTTCCTGTTCCCCGTCATCGCCGTGGTCTACGGGTTCCTCATCGGCTTCATCGTCCTGGCGCTCTGGGGCCAGGTGAACACGGCGGACCAGACGACGCGGGCCGAGGGGGCCCTGGCGGCGCAGATGGCCAGGGGGCTCGAGGTCCTCGGCGGGGCCGAGCGCGTACGGATCCGGAGCGGGCTGCTGGAGTACGGGCGCGCGGCGTCGGCCGAGTGGACCGACGCCGCGACCGGGCGCGCGAGGCCCGGGGCCGAGACCGCGCTGAACCGCCTCTACGGCGCGTACGAGGCCGTCAGGCCCCGCGACGACACCCAGCGGGCCTTCCTCGCCACCTCCCTCGCGTCGCTGCGGGAATTGAGCAAGGCGCGGACGGAACGGCTGCTGGAGGCGCGCAGCAACGTCGGCCCGCCGCTGTCCTTGTGGCTGGTGATCTTTCTGACCAGCGGACTGGTCCTCGGGTTCTCCGTCGTCTTCGGCTGCCGGCAGGCCCGGATGCACTACGGGATGGTGGGGGCGGTGAGCGTCCTCGTCGCCGCCAACCTCTTCCTCGTCGTCGAGTTGGGGTATCCGTTCCTCGGCGAGTTCGCGACGTCGCCGGAGCCGCTGCGCGCGGTGGTCGAGGTCCTGTCGACGCCCCGGTAGGCGGCGGTCGGCGCACAGGTGAGGGCAGGGAGAGGACTTCCTCTCCCTGCCCTCACCTGCGAGAACCGTGCGATCAGCCGGCTCCCACGAAGATCACGAAAAGCAGCCAGACGACCGGTGCGGTCGGCAGCAGGGAGTCGAGCCGGTCCATGATGCCGCCGTGACCGGGGAGCAGAGTGCCCATGTCCTTGATGCCGAGGTCCCGCTTGATCATGGACTCGCCGAGGTCGCCGAGGGTCGCGCTGGCCGCGACGGCGAGGCCGAGCAGCAGACCCTGCCACCAGGCGCCGTCCACGATCAGGAACTCCATGCACAGCGCGCCGGCCGCCATCGCGAAGAGCACCGCGCCGAGGAGTCCCTCGCGGGTCTTGCCGGGGCTGATGCGCGGGGCGAGCTTGTGCTTGCCGAAGCGCCAGCCGACCGCGTACGCACCGGTGTCGCTGACGACCGTGAGCAGCAGGAACGTCATCACCCGCTCCGGCCCGTCGGCTTCGGCCGCGAGCATCAGTGCCACGAACGTCGCGAGGAAGGGCACATAGAACGCCGCGAAGACGCCGGCGGTGACATCCCGCAGATAGTTCTCGGGCGCCTCGGTCATCCGCCAGACGAGCACGGCGAGCGCGGTGAGCGCCATCGCCACCCAGGCACCCTCGGCGCCGCGGACATAGCCGGCCACCACCATGGCCGTACCGCCGACCGCGAGCGGCACCAGCGGCACCCGGATGTCCTTGCGCTCCGCCAGCCGCGAGGTCAGCTCCCACAGGCCCACGACCACGGCGATCGCTATCACGCCGATGAAGACGGGCTTGTAGACGAAGAGCGACGCAACAATGATCGCGCCGAGGCCGATGCCGACCCCTATGGCGGCGGGCAGGTTGCGGCCCGCGCTCTTCTTCTTCGGCTTCTCTGAGTCCGGCGAGCTGTCGGACCCGGAAAGAGAGGTGGGCATGGGCTCCTGCGGCTTTTCGTCGCGGAACAGGGGGCCGCTCCGTCGAGCAGCCCCCCGGTCGTCCAGGTGATCCTGGTTATCCCGGATGTCCCGATGTTCTCGGTTGTCATCCTGGTATCCGCCTTGCCCGGGGACAAAGGGCATGGGCCGAGTCTGCGCCGCATCGCCCCAGTCGTACACCGGACCCGCCGGAGCGGGGGGCGCCGCCCCGCGAAGCGAGGGGGCCGGTCCGTGGTCGGGCGGTCCCCATTGACCGGCGCCGGGCGGGGCCCCCCAGGAAGACTCGTTCATCAGACCTCGAGGAGCTCGGATTCCTTGTGCTTGAGGAGCTCGTCCACCTGCGCGACGTACTTCGCGGTGGTGTCGTCGAGCTCCTTCTCGGCGCGGCGGACCTCGTCCTCGCCGGACTCCTTGTCCTTGACGAGCTTGTCGAGGGTCTCCTTGGCCTTGCGCCGGACGCTGCGGATCGAGATCTTCGCGTCCTCGCCCTTGTTCTTGGCGACCTTGATGAACTCCTTGCGGCGCTCCTCGGTCAGCTCCGGGAACGTCACTCGGATGATGTTGCCGTCGTTGCTCGGGTTGACGCCGAGGTCGGAGTCGCGGATGGCCTGCTCGATGTTGCGCAGCGCGCTCTTGTCGAACGGGGTCACCACGGCCATCCGCGGCTCGGGCACCGAGAACGACGCCAGCTGGTTGATCGGCGTCATGGCACCGTAGTAGTCCGCCACGATCTTGTTGAACATCGCCGGGTGCGCACGCCCGGTGCGAATCGCGGCGAAGTCCTCCTTGGCGACCACGACGGCCTTCTCCATCTTCTCCTCGGCCTCGAGGAGGGTCTCTTCGATCACCACTTGCTCCTGGTCTTTTCGGTAAGAAGCAGAGCCTCGCCCCTGCCGCGCGTCTTCTCCTGCACGGTGTCCGACCGGCAGGCCGTTGTCCATCCCCGTACCAGGGTCCTACCCCGGCCGGGAGCTGCCGCCCGTACGGGCCGATGCCCGTACGGAATCGCGGCAGTTGAGGCCGTCAGGCCCGGGTGTCCTGATCGCTGACGAGCGTGCCGATCTTCTCACCCTTCACCGCACGCGCGATGTTGCCCTCGGCGAGCAGCTCGAACACGAGGATCGGGAGCTTGTTGTCCCGGCACAGCGTGATGGCGGTGGCATCGGCGACCTTCAGGTCACGGGTGATCACCTCGCCGTATTCGAGCGCGTCGAACTTCACCGCGTCGGGGTTCTTCTTGGGGTCGGAGTCGTAGACCCCGTCCACCCCGTTCTTCCCCATCAGCATGGCCTCGGCGTCGATCTCCAGGGCACGCTGGGCAGCGGTGGTGTCGGTGGAGAAGTACGGCATACCCATACCGGCGCCGAAGATGACGACCCGGCCCTTCTCCAGGTGGCGCACCGCGCGCAGCGGAATGTACGGCTCCGCGACCTGTCCCATGGTGATGGCTGTCTGGACGCGGGAGTCGATGCCCTCCTTCTCCAGGAAGTCCTGGAGGGCCAGACAGTTCATGACCGTGCCGAGCATGCCCATGTAGTCGGAGCGGGCCCGGTCCATACCGCGCTGCTGGAGTTCGGCGCCGCGGAAGAAATTGCCGCCGCCGATCACGATGGCGATCTCGTAGCCGTCGCGCACCACGGCGGCGATCTCGCGGGCCATCGCGTGCACGACGTCGGGGTCGACGCCCAGTCCCCCGCCGCCGGCGAACGCTTCGCCCGACAGCTTCAGCAGGAAGCGTCGCCTGCCGCCGTGACCGGCATGGTCTGTGTGCGCGCCGTCGGCACCGTGAATCATTGAGCTCTCCTCGTGCACATACGAAGAAGGCCATTGCCGTGGGTCTGGTTCAGATCCCTCTGCGGCAATGGCCTCCTCGTCACATCTGCGGCCGGCCGTTGAGCGGCCGACTGCGTACGACCCTAGCGGGGTCGCAGGTCATTCGCTGCCTTCGCGACAGGCTCAGATGCCGACCTTGATGCGCGAGAAGCGCTTCAGGGTGACACCGGCCTCCTGGAGGACCTTCTCAACGGACTTCTTGTTGTCAAGGGCGTACGGCTGACCGAGCAGCGTCGCGTCCTTGAAGAAGCCGTTGATCCGACCCTCGACGATCTTCGGAAGAGCAGCCTCGGGCTTGCCCTCCGCGCGGGTGGTCTCCTCGGCGACACGCCGCTCGGCCTCGACGACCTCGGCCGGCACGTCGTCCTTGGCGAGGTACTTCGGGGCGAACGCGGCGATGTGCTGCGCAATGCCCTTGGCGACCTCGGCGTTCTCCTTGTCGAGCTCGACGAGAACACCGATCTGCGGCGGCAGGTCGGGCATGGTGCGGTGCATGTACGCCGCCACGTAGCCGTCGGCGAACTGCGCGAAGCGGTCCAGGACGATCTTCTCGCCCAGGGTGGCGTTGGCCTCGTCGACGAACGCCTGGACGGTCTTGCCGGCCTCGATCTCGGAGGCGAGCAGGGCCTCGATGTCGGCCGGGGAGGTCTTCGCGACGTGCGCGGCGATCTCGTTGGCGACGGCCTGGAACTTCTCGCCCTTGGCGACGAAGTCCGTCTCGCACTTCAGCTCGACGATGACACCGGAGGTGTTGTCGCCGGCGATCACGGAGACCACCGCGCCGTTCTCGGCGGACCGGCCCTCGCGCTTGGCGACGCCCTTCTGGCCCTTGATACGCAGCGCCTCGACGGCCTTGTCGACGTTGCCCTCGGCCTCGTCCAGGGCCTTCTTGCAGTCCATCATGCCGGCGCCGGTGAGCTCGCGGAGCTTCTTGACGTCAGCGGCGGTGTAGTTCGCCATGGTCTGTGAATCTCTTCTCGAAATCTCGAAGTCGAAAGATCTACGGGTGGACGGCGGGGGCGGCGCTTGTGGCGCCCTCCCCCGCCGTCATCAGCCGGATGCTGCGGGTCAGGCCTGCTCGGCCGGCTTCTCGGCCTCGGCCTCGGCGGCGGGGGCCTCGGCGGCCGGAGCGGCCTCCTCAGCGGGCTTCTCCTCGGCCTTGGGGGCCTCGTCGTCAGCCTTCTTCTCGCCCTCGAGCAGGTCGCGCTCCCACTCGGCCAGCGGCTCGGCGCCAGCGGCCTTCTCGCCGGGCTTCTGGTCGCCGGTGGCGGCACCGGAGCGGGCGATGAGGCCCTCGGCGACGGCGTCGGCGATCACGCGGGTGAGCAGGGTGACGGAGCGGATCGCGTCGTCGTTGCCCGGGATCTTGTAGTCGACCTCGTCCGGGTCGCAGTTGGTGTCGAGGATCGCGACGACCGGGATGTTGAGCTTGCGCGCCTCACCGACGGCAATGTGCTCCTTCTTGGTGTCCACGATCCAGACGGCGCTGGGCACCTTCTGCATCTCGCGGATACCGCCCAGGGTCTTCTCCAGCTTGGCCTTCTCGCGGGAGAGAACCAGGAGCTCCTTCTTGGTGAGGCCGGAGGCGGCCACATCCTCGAAGTCGATCTGCTCGAGCTCCTTCAGGCGCTGAAGGCGCTTGTAGACGGTCGAGAAGTTGGTCAGCATGCCGCCGAGCCAGCGCTGGTTCACGTAGGGCATGCCCACGCGGGTCGCCTGCTCGGCAATGGCCTCCTGGGCCTGCTTCTTCGTGCCGACGAACATGACCGAGCCGCCGTGGGCGACGGTCTCCTTGACGAACTCGTAGGCGCGGTCGATGTACGACAGCGACTGGAGCAGGTCGATGATGTAGATGCCGTTGCGCTCGGTGAAGATGAAGCGCTTCATCTTCGGGTTCCAGCGGCGGGTCTGGTGCCCGAAGTGGACGCCGCTCTCCAGCAGCTCCCGCATCGTGACGACGGCCATGGCCGTACTCCTTGTTGTTCTCGGTTCCACTGCGGCCGGTCGGCCGCGGTGCCTGACGCCCCGACGCGCCTGCCGGGGAAGACACCTTGCGGAGCCGTCCGAGGACCGAGGGGCGCGGCCGTCGTGCTGCCCGAACGGGACTGGTGCACTGACGGCGGGGCGTGCGAAGTCGACCCGGTGACCCGGATCGCCATCAGAAGTGTACGGGACTGCCGATGCACCGGGCGACACGCACCTTTTCGAGCCCCGCCCGAGTGACACCGTTGTCCACAACCGCCCCGTCATCCACAGCTTCAGACCAAGATCCACACCCCGCGACGGACTGCGCCACCGTCAGCACATGCGACGAAACCCGCGACGAGACCCGCGACGAGACCCGCAACAAAATCCCCGCCGGCATTCGCTCCCGACCAGCGCCTTCCGCGCCTCCTTCAGCGACCTCCGGGGGCGCTTCCCGCGGCTGGTGGCCGGTGGGCGGCCCAGGCACCGGGGCCGCGACCGAGCGGGGCACGGGCCGGGGCCCCTCCCGGCTGCCCGGCGCCGGCCACGGTCCTCGCCCTCGTTCCCACCTCCGCCTCGGTCCCAGTCCAGGTCCAGGTCCAGGTCCCGGTCCCGGTCCCGGTCTCGCTGCTCGTCCCCGCCCCCGTCCCGCTTCCGGTCGCCCGCGCCTCTGCCACCGGGGCCGCGAGGAGAGCCGAAGGGGTATGGGCCGAGCTGCTTCTTCCCCGCCCACGCGGCGGGCGTGCTGCTGGCCCCGGCCACGGCCGCGGTCCTCACACTCTTCACACCGGCCCTCGCGAGCGCTGCCGCTCCGTCGGTGAATGGGGTGGCGGGGCGAGGGGTGGAGGGTGGGGTGGAACGACTGGCGGCGCGCGGGGCAGAGGGCGGGCTGGGGCTCGTGGCGGGGCGGCCCGGGCAGCACCGGATCGACGGGCCTGCGGGGAGCGGGACGGAGGGGCCGGTGCTGCGCGGCGCGAAGAGGCCGGAGCTGCGTGGGGCGGAGAGGCCGGTGGGGCGCGAGGTCGACGAACCGGTGGGGCGCGGGGTGGATTGGGCGGTGGTTGCGGGACGTGGGGAGGTGGGCGAGGGGGTGGGGTGGCGTGCCGAGAGTGGGGCACCCGCGGCACCTGCCGTGCCACCGGACAAGGACAGATCCTGGCCGGTGGGAGGCCCTGTGGGCGCACAACCAACGGTGATCAGGGGCTGGGAGCCGCCTCCTTCCCCGTGGGCGGCCGGGCACCGCGGCGTGGACCTGGCCGCTTCCGCCGGCGCCGTGGTGCGAGCAGCGGCCCCTGGCCGGGTGACCTATGCGGGAACCGTCGCAGGCCGCGGCGTCCTGACCCTCGAGGTCTCCCGCTCGGGCCGCCCTCCGTTACGCACCACGTACGAACCCGTACGCTCCACGGTCCGGAAGGGCCAGCGCGTCAAGGCCGGCCAGCCAGTCGCCGTCCTCCAGCCCGACGGCCCGTTCCACTGCCGCGAGCCCTGCCTCCACTGGGGCCTACGCCGCGGCAAGACCTACCTGGACCCACTGTCCCTGCTGCCCCGAAGCATGCTCCGCGGCGGCCCGTCCCGACTACTGCCGATCTTCGGGATTCCCCTACCGGCAGGCGGCGCTGCCTCTTCCCCGCATCCAGAACCACCGGAGCTCACAGCGCAGGCAAGAAGCTCGGCGCCTACGGCGGCAGCCCTCATCGAGGCGGCCGGACTCGCGGCCGTGGCGATCTGGGCGTTCGGTCGGCTCCCCGCGGCCCGGCCTCGGCAGGCGAGGAGGACCCGCGGAGGCGGCGGAGTGGAGGGCGCTCGTGGCACGTCGTCGGGCGAGGGGGTGAGTGAGCGCGAGACGCCGTGACCACGGCGAATCGGTGATCCCGACGCTGCGGTGATCGCCACGGAACGGGCGAGCCCGCAAAGGTGAGACCAGCCCGGCCAGCGAGGCGACGGTGGCGTCGCACGGGTAACGGCCCACGCCAGGCCCAGGCGAAAGCAGCGCGAGGGCCGCACAGCAGCTCGGCACCACGCCACGGGCACGACCGGGCTGCGGGCTGCGGGCTGCGGGCTGCGGGCTGCGGGCTGCGGGCTGCGGGCTGCGGGCTGCGGGCTGCGGGCTGCGGGCTGCGGGCTGCGGGGCCAACGAGCGTGGAGGTGGTGGAGGTGGGTGGGTGGGCCGGGGGCCCGGGGGGGGAAGCCCCCGAAGTCAGCCGCCAACCCCGCGGAGAGCCATCGCCACCGCCGCCTCCGTGATCTCGCCCGGGTCCTCTGCGGCACCCAGTTCGATGCGGCGGACCGCGGCGTCGACGACCCCCTGGAGGAGCATGGCCGCGAGCCGGGGCTGTTCGTGGCCGAGGGCGGCGAGCGCCTCGACGATCATGGCGATGAGTCCGCCGTGTGCCGCGCGGATCTTCTCGCGCGCGCCCGCGTCCAGCTCGCCGGCCGAAATGGCCACGACGGCGCGGTGGCGCCGGTCGCCGACCAGCGCGAGTTGCCGGCGCACATATGCCTCGACCTTGTCCTCGGGCGTGTCGACGCGCTGCATCGCCACTTCGACCTCGGCGGCCCAGACCGGGAAGTCGACGGCGCACAGCTCTTCGACGACGGCGGCGCGCGAACGGAAGTACTCATACACGGAGGAGCGCGCGAGGCCCGTGCGCTCGGCGAGGGCGGGGAAGGTCAGCGCTTCCGTTCCGCCTTCGGACAGCAGGGAGCGGGCGGCGTCCAAGAGGGCGCCGCGCTGCATCGACCGGTGCTCGGCCACGGAGGCCGCTCGAATCCTGGGCACGTCACCACTCTACGGATGGCACACCCGCCGTGGCACTCCGCATGGCGACACCACGTGGAAAGACCTGGCGCCCGCAACGCGTGACTCAGCGTCCGACGTCGGCGAGTTTCGCCCTGAGCTGGAGTACGGATTTGGTGTGAATCTGGCTGACTCTGCTCTCCGTGACGCCGAGGACATTGCCGATCTCGGCGAGCGTGAGGCCTTCGTAGTAGTAGAGCGTGACCACGGTTTTCTCGCGTTCGGGGAGGGTGTTGATGGCGCGCGCGAGCAGGCGCCGCAGCTCGCGGTCCTCGGCGATCTCGACCGGGTTCTCGGCGGCCGTGTCCTCGAGGGTGTCCATCAGGCTCAGCCGTTCGCCGCCCTCGCCGCCGACGTGCAGCAGCTCCTCCAGCGCCACGACGTTGGCCAGGGACAGCTGGCTGAACACCCCGTGGAGTTCCTCCAGGGCGATGCCCATCTCCTCGGCGACCTCCGCCTCGGAGGGGGTACGGCGCAGTTGCGCTTCGAGGGTGGCGTAGGCGCGTTCGACGGCGCGGGCCTTCTGCCGTACGGAGCGCGGAATCCAGTCGAGTGCGCGCAGCTCGTCGATCATCGCGCCACGGATGCGGGTGATGGCGTAGGTCTCGAACTTGATGGAGCGTTCGGGCTCGAACTTCTCGATGGCATCGATCAGTCCGAAAACCCCGGAGGAGACGAAGTCGGCCTGTTCGACGTTGGGGGGCAGGCCGACGCTGACGCGGCCGGCGACGTACTTGACCAGCGGGGAGTAGTGCAGGATCAGCTGCTCCCGCAGCCTGCCGTCGCCTGACGCCTTGTAGGCGCGCCACAGCTCGTCGAGCGCGCTGGGCGGAGCGGGGCGCACGCTGCCGCGTGCGGCGGGTGGTACAGCCGCACGGTCAGACCCGGAGGTGTGCTGGGGCATTCGTCGCCTTGAGCCGTTCTGCCGAGACGCGGGTGGATGGATGTATGGGGGTTGAATTGCCTGTGAGCGTAGCGTGACCATAGCGTCGCGGTGCGCGAGGAAGGCAGGTTCGGGGGTGCGCAGATACGTTCCGCTGCCCGCACCCCAGAGTTACCTCGTACGGCGTGGCGACATCCGGACACGGTGCCGGGCGCGGGCTTCCGGAGGGCCGTGCGGGCGGACGCCATGACATGACGGGCGGGGCCTCATGCGTCCCGTGCGCCACATTGCCGTCTCCCCACGGGTCGGGCCCGTGCCACGAAGCACGGCAAACCTGGATTCTGCGGTCATTCCCCTCACCCTTTCACCCGTTCACCCCAGGTCAAGTACCGCCTCGCCGGGAACGCCCGGTCGTCTCGGCGCGTCGCGCCAACTCCCAGCGATCACCGCACTTTTGAACGAATCCGAGGGACAGCAGCTCGAAGAGTTTGGCGCGGGTGACATCGCGGGGCACGCCGGCCTCCTGGGCCAGATGGCCGGTGCCCTCGCTGCCGCGCGCCGGCAGCGCCTCCAGTACGAGGGTCGCGACGGGGTCCAGAAGGTCGCGGATGCGGGTCCGGCCTTCCCGGTCGGGGGCGAGGTCGCCGATGCTGCCGACGAGCTCGATGACCTCGTCGGCGTCGGTGACCACCGCGGCCTCGCCGCGCAGGAGTTGATGCACACCGGCGGACAGGCCACTGGTGACCGGGCCCGGCATGCCCATCGTGAAGCGCCCGAGGGTCTGTGCCCGCCGGGCGGTGACGAGGGAGCCGCTGCGGAGTTCGGCCTCTACGACGACGGTGCCTCTGGTGAGCGCGGCGATCACGCGGTTGCGCTGGATGAAGCGGCTGCGGGTGGGGTGGTCGCCTGGCGGTAACTCAGCGACCACCAGGCCCTGTTCGGCGATCCGGCCGATCAATTCGGTGTGTCCGCGCGGGTAGGGGTGGTCGACTCCTGAGGCCATGACGGCGGTGGTCGCGCCGTCCGCGGCGAGCGCGCCACGGTGGGCCGCGCCGTCCACGCCGTAGGCGGCGCCGGAGACGACGGTCCAGCCGCGGTCGGCGAGTCCGGCGCCGAGGGTGGTGGCGAGGTGGGCACCGTATTCGGTGCAGGCTCTGGCGCCGACGACGGCGACCGAGCGCAGTGCCCACAATCGGAGGTTTGCCGTTCCACGCACCCACAGGCCGATGGGGCGGGCGTCGCCGAGGTCGTCGAGCTGGCCGGGCCATTCGTCGTCCCCGGGGCAGATGAACCGGCCGCCGAGGGCGGTGACGGCGTCGAGGTCCGCCGTGGGGCGTGCGCGGGCGGCGCGCAACCGCAGGCCCGCGACCTTGGCCGGGCTTGCGCCCGGGGGTGGGGCCGAATCGTCGTCGGACAGGGTCTGCCACAGGGCCTCCGGGCCCATCTCGCGCAGCCAGCGGCCGGCGGTCTCATCACCGGGTTCGAGGATGCGGGTGAGGGCTGCGCGGGCCGTGCGCTGCGGGTCGGCTGCCTCGCCGACTGCGCGCGATGGCTCGGTGGTCGCGGGGCTCGGCTCGGTCGTCGTGGGTACGGCATGACCCGGTCCGGCCGTGGGGTCGTGTGCGCGGCCCCGGTGGTTGTCGGCTGGCTCCGGCTCGCCAGTGGCGAAGCCCCATGCGTCGATGCCGTTCATGGTTGCCCCTGCTTGTGCTGCGGCCGGGCGGTAGCGGTCTCGTGGCGCTTTCCGCCGCCACCGGCCGCTGTCAGCGCGCCGCGGCGTACGCCGGTGCGGAGTTCCAGGGCCCAGTTGACGTCCTCCTTGGTGGGGCGGTCGCGGCCGGCCAGGTCGGCGGCCGTCCACGCGACGCGGAGGACGCGGTCGAGGCCACGGGCGGTGAGGAGGCCGCATTCGAGGTCGCGTTCCGCCTGGGCCAGCGCGCCCGGGTGGACCTGCCAGCGGGTGCGCAGCTCGTGCCCGGGTACCTCGCTGTTGGTGTGCCACGGTGTGCCGGCGAATCGGGCTGCGGCGCGTTCCCTGGCGGTCCGGACGCGTTCGGCCACAGCGGCGGTGGTTTCCGTGTCGCACCCGAGGGCGATCAGTTCGGCGCGGGCGACCGGCTCGACGGCGATGCGCAGGTCCACCCGGTCCATCAGGGGGCCGGAGAGCCGGGCCCGGTAGCGGCGGACGGACGACGGCCGGCATTCGCAGCCGCCGCTGGTGGTGCCGTGCCGTCCGCAGGGACAGGGGTTGGCCGCGAGGGCAAGGAGGATGCGGGCGGGCATGCGCATCATGCCCGCGGCGCGGGCGACGACGACATGACCGGACTCCAGCGGCTGGCGCAGTGCGTCCAGGACGCGTGGGCTGCACTCCGCGGCCTCGTCCACGAACAGCACGCCGTGGTGGGCGAGGGAGACGGCGCCGGGGCGGGGCAGTCCGGTGCCGCCGCCCACGAGGGACGCCATGGTCGCGGAGTGGTGCGGGGCGCAGTAGGGCGGCCGGTGGACGAGCGGCTGCCCCGGCGGGAGAGTGCCGGCTACCGAGTGGACGGCGGTGACCTCCAGGGATTCCTTGGGCGACAGAGGCGGCAGCAGCCCCGGGAGGCGTTCGGCGAGCATGGTTTTGCCGGCGCCGGGTGGGCCCTTGAAGAAGATGTGGTGCCGTCCGGCGGCGGCCACTTCCAGGGCGCGGCGGGCGCTGTGCTGGCCTGCGACGTCCGCCAGGTCGGGGGTGTGGTCCCCGGGTGGCAGGCCCGCGCCCACGCTGGTTCCGGGCACGACCAGCCCGGCGAGCGAGGGGTCGGGGCGGCCTTCTTCCCGGGGGTCCTCCTCCTCGGGCACCGGTTCGTCGGCGAGGACGGCGATGAGCTGGCGCAGGCTGCGCACGCCGAGGACGGAGATGCCGGGGACGAGGGATGCCTCGGCCACGGTCTGTTCCGGGACGACGACCTGGCGGTATCCGGCGTCGGCGGCGGCTAATACGGCGGGCAGTACTCCGCGTACGGGGCGGACGCGGCCGTCCAGCCCCAGTTCGCCGATCATCATCAGGTCGGTGAGTTCGCGCGGGTCCAGGCGCTCGGCGGCACCGAGGACCGCGCAGGCCACGGCCAGGTCGAAACCGCTGCCGCCTTTGGGCACGGAGGCCGGGCTGAGGCCGACGGTGAGCTTCTTCTGCGGCCATTCGGCGCCGGAGTTCACGACGGCCGCGCGCACCCGTTCTCTGGACTCGATGAGGCTCTTGTCGGGGAGTCCGACGAGGGTGAAGGCGGCGACGCCGGGTTCCAGGTCGGCCTGGACTTCGACGACGACACCTTCGACGCCTACCAGGGCGACGGAGCAGGTGCGGGCGAACCCCATCAGGCCACCCCTCGCGCGTGCTGGACGACCGGGGCGCCGCGGGTCGGCAGCAGTACGCCGATGACGTCGATCCGTACGCCTCCGGGCGGGGGGCCGCCGTGTCGCTCCAGCCAGCGTTCCGCCAGGAGTCGCAGCCGGGCGGTCTTCTCGGGGCGTACGGCCGCCATGGGGTGTTCGTACCAGCCGGCGCGGCGGGTTTTGACTTCGCAGACCACCAGGGCGTCGCCGTCGGCCGCGACGATGTCGATCTCTCCGTCGCGGCAGCGCCAGTTCCGGTCCAGGATCCGCATCCCGGCCTCGATGAGCCGCCGGGCTGCGAGGTCCTCGCCGTACCGGCCGAGGGCGCGGCGCCGGGTGTCGGGCGGTTTGGCCGTCGTGGGGCCGGCGTCTCTCGGGTCGGTGCCTGATGGCTCGGCGGCGGTTCGCCCGTCCGCCGCGGGGGGCTTACGCCCCGGGGGCGGCCCTCCGCCCCTGCGGCCACCGGCCGACCTAACCTTCGCGGCCTGCCCCGAACCAACCTTCGCGACCTGCCCCGAACCCGTGCTGTGCACCTCTTCGCCGCCCGGCCCCGCGCCGCTGCGTGCCCCGTCCGGACCGCTCGTCGAACGCGACCCGACCGCCTCGCCCTGCCCGCTCGTCGAACGTCCCCGGAGCACCTCGCCCCCGGCGCCCGCCGAGCTCGCCCCCCGTGCCGCGTTCCGGTCCCTCGCGGAGCGCGTCCTCGACGGCGTCTCCGTGATCGATGCGTTCTTTCCGGCCTCCCGGCCGGCCTGCATGGCGTTCATGCGGTACCACCTCCGGCACCGACTGTGACGCCCCCGACCCGAACTTTTGGATCTTGGTGGACAGTGAGCCGGATGTGGATAACCCGCTCACCCGTCCGGATGACGGTGGGCCGCCCCGGGACCCGGCGCTCCGGCCGGCTCAGCTCCCCGGAAGATCCAGATCGCTCTTGTTGAGCTCCTCGATGTTCACGTCCTTGAACGTGAGTACCCTCACCTGCTTGACGAAGCGGGCCGGGCGGTACATGTCCCAGACCCAGGCGTCAGCCATCGACACTTCGAAAAAGACCTCACCCTGGACCGAGTGCACCTGCATCTCGTAATCATTGGTGAGGTAGAAGCGACGCTCGGTCTCGATCACATATTTGAACAGCCCGACGACGTCGCGGTACTCCCGGTAGAGCTTCAGCTCCATCTCGGTCTCGTACTTCTCGAGGTCCTCGGCGCTCATGGCAGATCCCCTTCAGCCGTGCGTCCCCCCATTGTGCGTCAGACCCGCTCGGTCTCCAGGAGCACCGGCGCATCGGGGGGCCCATCGTCGAGCAGCGTACGCAGCAGCTCGACGAGTCTGGTCGGATACACCGTCTCACGGGATGCGGACAGTTCCTCCCAAGTCCACCACCTCAGTCCCGAGACGCTGCGTCGCTCCAGCTCCGTCTGCCCGCCGGTGTGGGTGGCCGTCCGGTCGGTTCTTCCCAGGTAGTACCACTCATCCTGCTCCCAGCGGCGCCCGTCGAACGGAAATGCGCAGTGGCGCTTCCACAGGACGGGGCCGAGGACGACGTCAGTGATGCCGGTCTCCTCGGCGAGCTCGCGGCGGGCTGCCTCTTCCCGGCTCTCCGTGCCTTCGAGGCCGCCGCCGGGGGTGAACCACCAGGTGTCGGTGGGGCGGTCCGGTTCGAAGCCGTGGAGCAGCAGGATCCGGTCGTCGGGGTCGAGCAGCACGACGCGGGAGACCTGGCGTACCGCGGTCGCCTCCGGTGCGTCGGGGGCGGCATCGGCTCGTCCTTCGGCCGCCGCACGGCGCCCGGCGGACACGTCACCGCCGGCCGCAGCACCGTCCGCCGGCCCACGCCCCATGGGCTCCTCGGCACCCCGCCCCGACCCCTCAGCCACGCTTACGCGCCCCGCGCCGGGCGAGCGGTCCGTAGGCCGCACCGCCAAGGATGAGA
Organism: Streptomyces platensis; assembly: GCF_008704855.1. Classification (NCBI taxonomy): domain Bacteria; kingdom Bacillati; phylum Actinomycetota; class Actinomycetes; order Kitasatosporales; family Streptomycetaceae; genus Streptomyces; species Streptomyces platensis. The sequence goes on along the minus strand of NZ_CP023691.1, from coordinate 6,273,064 downwards.
ACCGCACCGGCGACCACCGCGAAGGTGATGGGCTGCACCGGGCCGGGCTGGGAGATACCGCCGGGCAGGGCGGCGAAGCTTGTCGGGCGCTGCATCACGCCGACGCTGCCGAGCGGCCAGGCGCGCGCGTCGACCCGGGCGTTGACGGCGCTGCGCGGCACCGAGCCGTGGTCGCCGTCGGTGAGGTGGACACGGGAGTCGAGGGAGTCGTTGCGGTGATCGCCGAGCAGGAAGAGCTGGCCGGCGGGGACCTTGGCCTTGAAACCGACGGGCGAGGCGGGCCCGCTGCCCTGGAGATACGGTTCCTCGACGGGCTTTCCGTTGACGGTCAGCCGCCCCTGCTTGGTGCAGCAGGCGACCTTGTCGCCGCCGGTGCCGACGACGCGCTTGACCATCGGAAGGTCGCCCCAGACGTCGTCCTTGAAGACGACGATGTCGCCGCGCCGTATCTCGGAGCCGTCCACCCGCTCGGCCAGAACCCGGGCACCGGCCGCGATCGTGGGCGACATCGAATCGGTCGGCACCGTATAGGGGCGGTATATCAGCGCCCCCCATACGAAGCCGCCCAGGAACAGCACACAGCCGACGGCCACGGCCAGACCGGACAGCACGCTGCCCGTCGTCCGGCCGCGGCCGTCGGTCCTGTGTTCGGTACTGCTGCTCATCCCAGCGCTCCCACCCCGCGGAACCGGCCCGCGTCGAAGATCCGGGACGGCACCTTACCTGGGGTTACGCGCTCCGGTCAGCCTCCGGCGGCGCCACATCACGATCGGCACCGCGCCCGCCAGCCCCAGGGCGGCCGGAGCCGCACCCATTGCCTTGTTGATCCCGGGCTGGTCGAAGGTGTCCGGTACCGGCAGGGTCGACCAGCGGTTGATCGGCCATGCGATGGTGAACGCCCGGCCGACGACCTCCTCCTCCGAGACCGTGCCATTGCCCTTGAGGTTCTGGTGGTACCGGGAGTCGAGGGAGTCGTCACGGTGATCGCCCATCACCCAGATCCGGCCCTTGGGGACGTGGATCGGGCCGAACGCGCGGTCACCGCAGGGGGTGACGCCGGGGAAGATGTACGAGTCTTCCTTGAGGGCCTTGCCGTTGACCTTGACCGGGCCGGTGCCGTGGCACTCGACGGTGTCGCCGCCGACCGCGATGACCCGCTTGATCAGGTCCTTCTCCTCGGCCGAAGGCATCAGCCCGATGAAGCTGAGGACCTTCTGGACGGGGTTGGGCTCGGGGGTCGGCGTCTCGTTCAGCCAGCCACCCGGGTCGTGGAAGACCACGACCTCGCCGCGCTGCGGCTTGGAGCCGAACCACGGCGTCAGCTTGTCGACCAGGACCCGGTCCCCGCGCTGGAGAGTGTCCTGCATCGAGTCGGACGGGATCGAGAATGCCTGCACCAGGAACGTCTTGATCAGCAGCGCCAGGAGCAGAGCGATGCCGATGAGGATCGGCAGCTCCTTCCAGAAGGCGCGCGGCTTCTTGGCCTTCTTCATGCCGCCGCTCACCTCCTCGCCCGACGACCTGTCCAACGTATCGGATGTGTCCGATACGTCGGCCGGGGCCGAACGCTGCGACTGCGCCCCTGACTGTGCTGGTGACTGATGCACGGAACTCGTCGCCGGTCCCGCGGCCTCACCACGCCCTGCCGGCTCTTCGGGCTCTTCGGTTCCGGACCGCGCGCCGACCGCCAAGTCCCCCACATCTGCTCCTCACTCCACGCACTCGCCCACCCGTCAACCGGTGCAGGCCCATCACTCCCATAACGAGCGGGAGTTCCGCAGGGGTCGGGAGTACGGTCAAACTCTCGGATGCCACCTTATGCGGCGTTCCTGCCGAGGACGCCTTGGCGCCCGGCGCGTCGCGCACCGTCGCAAAGGTGTCGGGCTCTTCGAGGCGCCGCCAGTGGCTGAACGGCCAGGCGATCACCACGGCCCGGCCCACGACACTGTCCTCCGAGACCGTGCCACGGTACGGCTCGTCCAGGTGGAAGCGCGAATCCGCGGAGTCCGAGCGGTGGTCGCCCATCACGAAGATCCGCCCGGTGGGGACGGCCACCGTGAACTTCAGTGTGGAGGGCGGGTTGCCGGGATGGATATACGGTTCGGTCAGCGGTGCGCCGTTGACGGTGACCCGGCCCTGCTTGTCGCAGCACTTGACGGTGTCGCCGCCGACCGCCACGACCCGCTTGATCAGGTCTTGTTCATCGGCCGACGGCAGCAACCCGATGAAGGTCATGGCGTCCTTGACCGGCTGGAAGGCGCCCCCGTCGGCGGGGGGCTTGGTCTGCTCGCCCTTGAGCCAGCCCCCGGGATCCTTGAAGACGACGACGTCGCCGCGCTCCGGCTTGGAGCCGAACCACGGCGTCAGCTTGTCGACCAGCACCCGGTCGCCGATTTTGATCGTCTGCTCCATGGAGCCGGACGGGATGACGAATGCCTGGACGAGAAAGGTCTTCAGGACGAGGGCGATGGCCAGCGCCACGCCCACCAGGATCGGGATTTCCTTCAGGTAGGAGCGCTGTCTGCGCCGCTTGATGCGCCGCGCCTGGCGCCGCCGCTCGGCGCGCCCGCCGGTCGCGACCCGGGCCGACCGCCGGCCGCCGTGCCCGACCGTCTCCTGGGGACCACCACGCGCGCCGGAGTCGCCGTACGCCTCGTCGCCCGGCCCCGTGGGGTCGGCACCGCGCGCCCGGCTCCGCTTCGGCGGGCCATCGCCCTGGCTCCCGTGGCGGGGCCGCCCGCGCTTACCCATGGGGACCTGCCGCGGCGGGTATCCGGTCGAAGGTCTCTGGGGTGTCGAAGGTGCGCCAGCGGCTCATCGGCCAGGTGATCAGGTCCGCACGGCCGATGACCCTGTCCACGGGGACCGTGCCGCCGCCCGCCTGACCGAGGTGGTCGCGGGAATCACTGGATCTGGCGCGGTGGTCCCCCATGACCCACAGCCTGCCCTCGGGCACCACGATGTCGAAATCCACCGAGGACGGCGCGTCCCCAGGGTGGAGATACGCCTCGCTCACGGGCTCACCGTTCACTTCGATCCGTCCCCGTTTGTCGCAGCAGGTCACACGGTCACCGCCGATGCCGATCACACGCTTGACGTAGTCGGTCTCGGCGGGACGGGCCAGGCCCAGCGCCGCGCCGGCTCCGCGCAGCAGCCCCGTGACGGGATTCTCCCCCTGTTCCCTGTGAACGAAGGACCCGGTGCCGTCGAAGACCACCACATCGCCGCGCTCCGGTGCGCTGCCGAAGCGGTAGGCCAGCTTGTTGACCAGCACTCGGTCCCCGATGTGCAGGGTGTTCTCCATGGAGGAGCTGGGGATCAGAAAGGGCTGTGCGATGAACGTGCTGAGCAGCAGCACAAAGGCCAGGCACAACGCGAGCAGGGTGACCGGCCGGTGGCGCAGACCGGCCGTACGGGCGCGGAAACGCGCGAAGCGCGACCCCTGCTCCGGCCCCTGGTCGGGGGTGGGAGAGGGGTCGCGCTCCGTGAGCTGTGCGTCGGTGTCCATCGGGCCCTGAGCCTATCCGGCCGGATCCGGACACCGTACGCGAGCGTCGGTTTGCGTTGCCCCGGCGCAAAAAATCGTGCTCCGGGGCGCACCGGCTCAGTTGTCGCGCTTCTCCTTGATCTTCGCGGCCTTGCCGCGGAGCTCACGGAGGAAGTACAGCTTGGCGCGACGGACGTCACCGCGGGTCACGACCTCGATCTTCTCGACGATCGGGGTGTGCACCGGGAAGGTGCGCTCGACGCCGACGGAGAAGCTGACCTTGCGGACCGTGAAGGTCTCGCGGACGCCGGCGCCCTGACGGCGGATGACAACGCCCTTGAACTGCTGCACACGGGAGCGGTTGCCCTCGATGACGCGGACGTGGACGTTGACGGTGTCACCCGGGCGGAAGGCCGGGATGTCGCTGCGCTTCGACGCGGCGTCGACGGAGTCGAGAAGGTGCATGACCTACTGCTTTCTTCGCTGATGCCACAGGTCATCAACGGGATATGGGAAGGATGTTTCGGATGCCGTTCCGTCGGGCGGGCGTCGTTCCCCCTGTGGCAGGGGCGCGCGCCGGACGCACACAGCAGCGGCCTATTCTTCCACGGCCTCGCTCGTCCGCCCAAATCGGCCGTCGTCACCCACCGCCCAGCCGAGGGCGGCGAGGATCGCGCGGTCGTGTTTGTCGAACGCGGCGGGGTCGGCGCGCTCGATCAGATCGGGGCGGTTGAGGTCGGTCCGGCGGAACGCCTCGTCCCGGCGCCAGCGGGCGATCTTGCCGTGGTGGCCGCTGACCAGGACGTCGGGGATCCCGCGGCCGCGCCACTCGGGAGGCTTGGTGTAGACGGGCCCTTCCAGGAGGTCGGCCATCGCGCCGGGGGCGAAGGAGTCGTCCTGGTGGGAGGCGGCGTTGCCGAGGACACCGGGCAGCAGCCGGGCCACCGCCTCGACCATGACCAGGACCGGTGCCTCGCCACCGGCCAGGACGTAGTCGCCGATGGAGGCCTCACGGACGTCGACGCGGTCGCCGTACTCCTCGATGACGCGGCGGTCGATGCCTTCGTAGCGGGCCGGGGTGAACACCAGCCAGGGCTTGGCGGAGAGTTCGACGGCGAGCTGCTGGGTGAAGGGGGCGCCGCTGGGCGTGGGGACGACGATCACCGGCTCCCCGTCACCGGACGCGAGGATCTCGTCGAGCGCCTCGCCCCACGGCTCGGGCTTCATGACCATGCCGGGGCCGCCGCCGTAGGGCGTGTCGTCGACGGTGTTGTGCTTGTCGTGCGCCCATTCCCGCAGGTCGTGGATGCGCACATCGAGCTGTCCGCGGGCCCGGGCCTTGCCGACGAGGGAGACGTTCAGCGGCTCGAGGTACTCGGGGAAGATCGTGACGACGTCGAGCCGCATCAGCTGTCCTCGCGGCTGCTGGCGATCTCGGCCTGGCTGTCGTCGAGGAGGCCGGGCGGCGGGTCGATGACCGCGCGCTGCTCCTCCAGGTCGATCTCCGGGACGATCTCGGAGACGAACGGGATCAGGACCTCGCTGCCGTCGGGCCGCTGGACGACCAGCAGGTCCTGGTAGGGCAGGTGGGAGATCTCGGAGATCCGGCCGACCTCGGTGCCGGCGCGGGTGACGACGTCGAGGTCGATCAGCTGGTGGTCGTAGAACTCCTCGGGGTCCTCGGGGACTTCCTCGGGGTCGACCTCCGCGATCAGCAGGGTGTTGCGCAGCGCCTCGGCGGCCGTGCGGTCCGCGACGCCCTCGAAGCGCAGCAGCAGCCGGCCGCTGTGCACCCGCCCGGTGGCGATGGTCAGCGGTCCGACGGAGGAGGGTTCGGTGGCGAGGACGGCGCCCGGGCCGAGCCGCAGCTCGGGCTCGTCGGTGCGCACCTCTACCGTGACCTCGCCCTTGATGCCGTGGGCGCGGCCGATCCGCGCCACTACCAACTGCACGCTGTTCTCTCCCGTTGTTGCGGCCGAACCGCCGCCGCTTGCGCGGAGGCGGCGAGCGCCGTCGTGGTTTCTCGATGGAGGGTGACGAGGGTGGATCCACGCTCACCAACGAACTCAGGCCGGGGACGGCCCGAGGGCCCTCCCCGGCCCGAGCCGGTGTTCAACTTGTCAGCGGACCTGGTCCACGTCGACGAGGTCGACGCGGATGCCACGGCCGCCGATGGCGCCCACGACGGTCCGCAGCGCGCGGGCGGTCCGGCCATTACGGCCGATCACCTTGCCGAGGTCGTCGGGGTGGACCCGGACCTCGAGCACGCGTCCGCGGCGCAGGGTGCGCGAGGCTACCTGCACATCGTCGGGGTTGTCGACGATGCCCTTGACGAGGTGCTCGAGGGCTTCCTCGAGCATGCTCAGGCCTCGGTCGACTCGGAGGTGGACTCGGCCGCAGCCTCGTCCGCCTTCTTGTCAGCCTTCTTCGCCTTCGGGGTGATGGCCTCACCCTTCGGCTCGTCGCCGGAAGCCTTGGCGGCGGCCTCGAAGAGGGCGCGCTTGTCGGCCTTCGGCTCGGCAACCTTCATCGGCGCCGGGGCGGGCAGGCCCTTGAACTTCTGCCAGTCGCCGGTGACCTTGAGGATGGCCATGACGGGCTCGGTCGGCTGCGCGCCGACACCCAGCCAGTACTGGACACGCTCGGAGTCGACCTCGATGCGCGAGGGGTTCTGCACCGGGTGGTACAGACCGATCTCCTCGATGGCCCGGCCGTCACGGCGGGTACGGGAGTCGGCGATGACGATGCGGTAGTGAGGCGCGCGGATCTTGCCCAGACGCTTCAGCTTGATCTTGACTGCCACGGGAGTGGTGTCTCCTGGTCTTGACGTGGTGGGGCACAACGGGATGCCACGTGGGGTTGCGGTACTCGGGGTGCCCGATGGACGCGTCAGCCGGAGGAGAGAGGGGTCCTATGCGACTGTCGAGTACAGCTAGCTATTGTGCCACACGCCCTCGGGTCAGCCGACCGCGGCCACCTCGGGGATCCGGAAAGGCTTCCCGCAGCCGCCACAGACGATCGGCGCCTGGGCGAGCACGGACGGCACGACGCGGACATTGCGCCCGCAGTCGCAGACGGCCTTGACGCGGACGCCGCCCCCGGAGGAGCCGTGCCGGGCGGCCGGGCCCCGGAAGCTGCGGGTGGTGTCGGTGGCGGTGGCGGCGGTGTGCGCCTTGAGGGCTCTGCCGAGGCGTTCGATGGTGGAGCGGTAGCGCCTTCTGGCTTCGGGGTTGAGCGTGACCAGGGAGAAGCCGCTGCTGGGGTGCGGCTCGTCGATATGGTCCAGGCCCAACTCCTCGGCGATCGCCAGGAATCGGCGGTTGTGGTAGCGGCCTGCGCGGGAGGTGTCGCGGACGCCGCGGGCGGCGGCGATGCCATGGACTGCCTCATGGAGCAGCCGTTCGAAGGAGAGTTCCGCGCCACAGGCGGACGAGGACTCCCCGATCAGGGACTCGGGCGCGGCCAGATCCGGCAGCTCGGGGTGGTGCCGTTGAATATCGGCCCAGGCGAGCGCCAGTTCGGCGGCGAGGACAGGCGGTGTCGTGCTCACGTCGTGACAACGAGCCGGGGTCGTCGAGTGTTCCGATTCCGGGGCATCTCAAATAATTTGCACGTACCAGTCAGTTTCCGGTCATGAGTCGTGCCGAGGGCGGGGTGCGCAGATCTGCGCAGAAGGCGCCCAGCGGCCCGCAAGCCGGTACGTATCCCCGCGTACGCCGCATGGCGTAGCCGATCGCATCCGGTCGTATGCCGAGGCAACGATCATGGCGGCGATGGTACGGGGCGTACCTGTGCCCGGCCGCACCGGCTCGAATCCCACCGTAGGCCCGTCGGACGTGGGAGTCCGGAGAACCGGGCGGCGGGCGCTGCCGTGGCGGAACGGCGCCGGCCGGGGCACGCTGGAACGGCGCTCCAGGGAGCGGGCCCGGCGCACACGGGGGCGCGCGGGAGATAACCCCGGCGCATCCCCTGGACGCTTGGGCGAATGCGCAGTTGTCTGGATTGCGGGGGCGCACCACGCGCGAACACGGGGGCGATCGGTACGGAACAGCTTCGGGTTCTCGGCGAATAGGGGCGCTATCGATGTCACCGACGCTCGTGCGGCACCAGCTTCCGCATTCCGGATCCACGCGCTGCGACGACCCGCCCGCTCCGGCCCGGTCGCGGGCGCGCACCCGCGACTGGGCCGAGATCCAGGAGCGGATGCTGGTGCCGCTGTACGAAGCCGCGTACGACCGTCTGGGGGTCGGTCCCGGCACCCGCCTGCTCGGGCTGGGCTGCGGGTCCGGTCTGGCGCTGCTGCTCGCGGCGGCGCGCGGCGCGCAGGTCAGCGGGGTGGACGCGGACGAGTCCCGGCTGGAGCTGGCGCGTGAGCGGCTCACACCGGACGGCATGCCGGAGCACACCAGGGTGGTCAGCGGCGGTCTGGAGGCCGCGGCGCCCGGGGACGCCCCGTTCAACGTCGTGACGGCGTTCCACCCGGTGGGCTGTGTGAGCACGGTCGAGGGGCTGACGGCGTCGCTCACCGCGGCGGCCGGGCTGGCGGAGCGCGGCAGCGCGGTGGTGCTCGGCGGCTGGGGCCCGGTGGAGCGGTGCGCCACGGCCGGGGTGCTACGGGTGGCGCAGCGGCTGGCCGATCCCCCCGGCGACCCCGTCATCGGCTCCCGTGGGTGGCGGCCCAGCGGACGGGACGACCTGGAGGACCTGGCGGACCGGGCCGGGCTGCGGCCGGACGGCTCCGGGCGGGTGGCCTGCCCGTTCGGGTACGCGGATCTGGCGAGTGCGGTACGGGGGCTGCTGTCGACCGGGCTGTTCGACGCCGCGCTGGAGGTGGCCGAGCAGCGCCAGGTGGAGAAGGAACTCGTGGAGGCACTGCATCCGTATCAGCGGGCGGACGGGACGGTGTGGATGCCGAATGTGTTCCGGTATCTGATCGCGCGGACGCGATAGCGGGGCGGGGCGGTTGGTGGGGCGGGGGGGGGGGCGGCTTTCGCCTGTGGCTCGGGGAAGCTGGATTTTCCCTTGCGGCCCGGGGGTCTGGCGTTGCCTTGCGGCCTGGGAACCCTGGCTTTCCCCTGCGGCCACCAGGGCCCTGACTTCGCCCACGGCCCCAAGGCCCTGGATTTTCCCCGCCGCCCGGGGCCCTGGATTTTCCCCGCCGCCCACCCCCCTTCGGGGGGTGGGCGGGTGTAGAGGCTCGGTTTTCGGGTGCGGGTGTAGAGGCGCGGCCTTCGGGTGGCGGGTGCAGAGGCGCGGCTTCAGCAAGCAATGAGCCCCCGGCCGTCTCCAAGAGAGGGCCAGGGGCTCGTACTGCCAAGCTTGGGGGTCAACCCGTGAACCGGGTCAGCCCATGAACTTCTTGAATTCCTCGGGGAGTTCGAAGTTCTGCGGGTCCTGGCCGCCCTGGGGCAGGCCCAGCGGGTTGCCGGCCTGGGCGGCCTCGCGGCGGGCGGCCGCGGCCTCTTCCTCGGCCTTGCGCTTCATCGGGTTGCCGCTCTTGCGCTTGCCCTTGGCCTGCTTGACCTGCTTCTTCTTGCGCGCGCCGCCGCCCATGCCAGGCATCCCCGGCATGCCGGGCATCCCGGGCATGCCGCCGCCCTGGGCCATCTTCGACATCATCTTGCGGGCGTCGAAGAACCGCTCGACCAGGCCCTTGACCGCGCTGACGTCGACACCGGAGCCCTTGGCGATACGGGCCCGGCGCGAGCCGTTGATGATCGTCGGCTCCTGGCGCTCGGCCGGGGTCATCGACTTGATGATGGCGGCCGTGCGGTCGACCTCGCGCTCGTCGAGGTTGTTGATCTGGTCCTTCATCTGCCCCATGCCGGGCAGCATGCCGAGCAGCTTGGAGATGGAGCCCATCTTGCGGACCTGCTCCATCTGGGCCAGGAAGTCGTCGAGGGTGAACTCCTTGGGGCCCTTCGCCAGCTTGGCCGCCATCTTCTCGGCCTCGGCCTGGCTGAAGGTCTGCTCGGCCTTCTCGATCAGGCTGAGCATGTCGCCCATGCCGAGGATGCGGGACGCCATGCGGTCCGGGTGGAACGCGTCGAAGTCGTCCAGCTTCTCGCCGTTGGAGGCGAACATGATCTGCTTGCCGGTGACATGCGCGATGGACAGCGCGGCACCACCGCGGGCGTCACCGTCGAGCTTGGAGAGCACCACACCGTCGAAGCCGACGCCGTCGCGGAACGCCTCTGCGGTGTTGACCGCGTCCTGACCGATCATCGCGTCGACGACGAAGAGGACCTCGTCGGGGCTGACCGCGTCGCGGATGTCCGCGGCCTGCTGCATCAGCTCCTGGTCGATGCCCAGCCGGCCGGCGGTGTCGACGATGACGATGTCGTGCTGCTTGCCACGGGCGTACTCGATCGAGTCCTTCGCAACCTGGACCGGGTCACCGACGCCGTTGCCCGGCTCGGGCGCGAAGATCGCCACGCCGGCGCGCTCGGCGACGACGGAGAGCTGGTTGACGGCGTTGGGGCGCTGGAGGTCGCAGGCGACCAGCATCGGGGCGTGGCCCTGGCCCTTGAGCCAGCGGCCGAGCTTTCCGGCGAGGGTGGTCTTACCGGCGCCCTGGAGACCGGCCAGCATGATCACGGTCGGCGCGGTCTTGGCGAGCCGCAGGCGGCGGGTCTCGCCACCGAGGATGCCGACGAGCTCCTCGTTGACGATCTTGATGACCTGCTGGGCGGGGTTCAGCGCCTGGGAGACCTCGGAACCGGAGGCCCGCTCCTTGACCTGCTTGATGAAGGCGCGGACGACGGGCAGGGCGACATCGGCCTCGAGCAGCGCGATCCGGATCTCGCGCGCCGTGGCGTCGATGTCCGCCTCGCTCAGGCGGCCCTTGCCCCGGAGGTTTTTGAAAGTACTCGCCAAGCGGTCGGAAAGCGTATCGAACACGGCGGTCGTCGATCCTCGGGGTCGGGGGCGGGGTCCAGTCGGCTTCTAGGGTATCGGCCTCCGCAAGCAAACCGTTCCTGCCCTGCATTCCGGGCCGCTACTGAAGGGCGCGTTCCACGGCCGCCGCCACCTCGTGCGCCGCGGCGTCCGCGAGGGGCGCCCCGTCCGGCCCGGTGACGTAAAACGCATCCACGGCGTTCGCGCCCAGGGTGCTGATGTGAGCGCTGCGGACGGCGACACCGGCCGCCTCCAGGGCGCGCCCGATGCGGTGCAGCAGGCCGTGGGCGTCCTGGGCCCGGACCTCGATGACGGTCGCGGTGTCGGAACTGCCGGTGGCGACGGTGACCCGGGGTGGCGGGGCGAGCACGGCCCGGGAGCGGCGGGCGTAGGCGCGCTCCCGCTCGGCGAGGCGGGCGGGGATGTCGAGGGTGCCGTCCAAGGCGCGCAGCAGGTCGGCGCGCAGCCGGTCGGCCTGCGGCAGCGACCCGTATTCGGCGGCCACCCGCCAGCTCAGTACCAGGACGGGGCCTTCGTCGATGGGGTCGAGGAGGAGCAGGTCGGCGGCGCGGACGGTGAGCCGGTGCAGGGCCAGCACCCCGGCGGCGGCGGGCAGCACGCCCGGCTGGTCCGGGACGGCGATGAGCAGTTCCACCCCGACCGGTTCCTGGGCGGGTGCCGGGGTCTCGGGGCCGGTGTCGGCCTCGGTGGGCGCCTCGGCGCGCGTGTGCAGGGCCAGGACCGGGCCGCCGGTGCGCCGGGCCTCGATCGCCAGCCGCTCCTGTTCCGCGGTCGGCTCGCCGGTGCCGCGCAGCTCCGTGTCGGGTTCCCCCGCGAGCCGCGCGGCGACCCGTTTGACCAGGTCGGCGACGAGGCCGCCGCGCCAGGCACTCCAGGCGGCGGGCCCGGTGGCCAGCGCGTCGGCCTCGGTCAGGGCGTGCAGCAGCTCCAGGGTGCGGGTGCTGCCGACCGCCTCGGCGACCGCGCCGACGGTCGCCGGGTCGTCCAGATCGCGCCGGGTGGCGGTCTCGATGAGCAGCAGGTGGTGCCGTACGAGGGTGGCGATGACCGTGGTGTCCCGGGCGCCGAAGCCGAGCCGGGCCGCCACGTCGCGGGCGATGGTCTCGCCGGCCACCGAGTGGTCGCCGGGCCAGCCCTTGCCGATGTCGTGCAGCAGGGCGGCGACCAGCAGGAGGTCGGGGCGGTGTACCCGGCGGGTCAGGGCGGCGGCCCGTACGGCGGTCTCGACCAGGTGGCGGTCGACGGTCCAGGTGTGGACGGGGTTGCGCTGGGGGCGGCAGCGGACGCGCTCCCAGTCGGGCAGCAGCCGCGGGATGATGCCCTCGGCCTCCAGGGCCTCCCATACGGGCACGGTGTGTGTGCCCGCGCCCAGGAGGGTCACCAGCTGCTCGCGGGCCTCGGCGGGCCAGGGCACGGGCAGCGGCCGGTTGGCGGTGGCGCAGCGGCGGATGGAGTGGGTGGCCAGCGGCAGTCCGGCCTGGGCGGCGGCAGCCGCGGCGCGCAGCACCAGCACCGGGTCGCGCTCGGGGCGCGCGGTGCGGGCCAGTACCGCCTCGCCGTCGAGTTCGACGACGCCCTCGGCGAGCGGGGAGCGCTCGCCCTTGCCCGCGGTGCGGCCGTGCAGCAGCCCGCGCAGGGTCGGCTTGAGGGAGCGGGCGCGCAGCACCCGGCCGACCTCGCGCCAGGTGACATCGGCCGCGTAGGAGATGGTGCGGGCGGATTCATAGGTCTGCCGCAGCAGGGCGTCCGCGTCCAGCATGCCGAGGGCGGTGGCGACCTGGTCCTGGTCCTGGAGGGAGAGCCGGTCGGTGGCCCGGCCGGTGGTCAGGTGGAGCGCGTCGCGGGCGTCGAGGAGACGGGTGCGGGCGGCTTCCAGGCCGCCGCGCGGGGCGTCGGCGAGCCAGGAGGCGGCGACGGCCCGGAGCGCGGTGGCGTCCCGCAGCCCGCCCCGGGCCTCCTTGAGGTCGGGTTCGAGGAGGTATTGGAGTTCGCCCTGCCGTTCGGCGCGCTCCTGGCACAGGTCGTGGAGTTCCGGGAGCCGCTTGGGGGCGCTCTCGCGCCAGTCGGCGTAGGCGGCGGTGCGCACCGTGGCGGTCAGGTCGGGGTCGCCGGCCAGGTGGCGGGCGTCGAGCAGGCCCAGCTGCACCTTGAGGTCCTCGCGGGCGGCCTTACGGGCCTGGGCGGGGGTGCGTACGGAGTGGTCGAGGGCGAGGCCGAGGTCCCAGACGGGGTACCAGAGCCGGTCGGCGAGCGCGGCGAGGGCGCCGGCGTCGGCGCGGCCGTCGTGCAGCAGGAGCAGGTCGAGGTCGCTGCGCGGGGAGAGCTCGCCGCGGCCGTAGCCGCCGACGGCCACCAGGGCGGTGCCGGACAGGCCGGCGGCGGTGCCGTGCCGGGCGAGCAGGCCGGCCAGCCAGTCGTCGGTGAGCCGGGCGAGGGCGGCGCGGCGGTCGGGTCCGTTGGAGGTCTCGTCCTGGAGGAGGCGCAGCCGGGCCGCGGGGTAACCCCCTTCCGGGGCGGTCGCGGGCTCGTTCCCCGGGCTCTGCGCTCCGGCCGGTCCTGCCGTGTCCTCGACGCTGTCCGTCAACGCGCGCGCTCCTTGGTCGTGGTGGTCCCCCGCCGTCCCCGTCGCCCGTGCGGCCGCCCCCGTACCGGCCGGGCCCGCACGATCAGTCTGTGCTGCCGCGGGGCGGTCGGCCATCCGCCGCTCGGGCGGCCGGGCCCGGCCGCGGTCCCCGGCGGCAAAGAGCCGCCCGGGGCCGGAGCCGGGGCCCGGCCGTGGCCTCACAGTGCGTCCGGTCCCCGTTCCCCGGTCCGCACCCGTACCGCGTCGTCGACGGGGATGCTCCACACCTTCCCGTCGCCGATCTTGCCGGTGCGGGCCGCCTTGACGATGACGTCGGTCAGTTCCTCGGCGTCGGCGTCCTCGACCAGCACCTCGATACGGATCTTCGGGACCAGGTCGACGGTGTACTCGGCGCCGCGGTACACCTCCGTGTGCCCGCGCTGCCTGCCGTATCCGCTGGCCTCGGTGATCGTCAGGCCGTGCACACCGAATGCCTGGAGGGCGTCCTTCACCTCGTCCAGCCGGTGCGGCTTGATTACTGCCGTGATGAGCTTCACGCGTTCACCTTCTTTGTCAGGGCCTCGCCGAGTCGGCCGACCGTGCCACCGCCCGCGCCGGTGAAGTCGTATGCGGTCTCCGCGTGCGCGGCCTGGTCGATGCCGGCGACCTCCTCGTCCTCGCCGATCCGGAAGCCCATCACCAGGTCGATCGCCTTGGCAAGGACATACGAGACGACCAGGGAGTAGAGCAGCACGCTGAACACACCGATGGCCTGCCGGCCGAGCTGTTCGAAGCCGCCGCCGTAGAACAGGCCCTTGGCCTTGCTCTGCACCCCGCCGGTGGCGAACAGGCCGACCAGCAGCGATCCGGCGACACCGCCGACGAGGTGGACGCCGATGACGTCGAGGGAGTCGTCGTAGCCGAACTTGTACTTCAGGTTGACGGCCATGGCGCACAGCACACCGGCGATCACACCGACCGCGATGGCGCCCAGCGGGCTGACCGCGCCGCAGGCCGGAGTGATCGCGACGAGTCCGGCGACCGCGCCGGAGGCCGCGCCGAGCGTGGTGAACGAGCCGTGCCGGATCTTTTCGTACGCCAGCCAGCCGAGCATCGCGGCGGCGGTGGCGACCTGGGTGTTGACGAAGGCGACCGCGCCGATGCCGTCGTCGTTGCCGAGCCAGGAGCCGGCGTTGAAGCCGAACCAGCCGAACCACAGCAGACCGGCGCCGAGCATCACCAGCGGGAGGCTGTGCGGCCGCATCGGGTCCTTCTTGAAGCCGATGCGCTTGCCGACGACGAGGAGCACGCCGAGGGCCGCGGCACCGGCGTTGATGTGGACGGCCGTACCGCCCGCGAAGTCGATGACCTTCAGCTCGAACAGCCAGCCGCCCTCGCCCCAGACCCAGTGGGCGACGGGGAAGTAGACGACGGTGACCCACAGCGCGATGAACAGCGCCCAGGCGGTGAATTTCACCCGGTCGGCGAGCGCACCGCTGATCAGCGCCGGCGTGATGATCGCGAACATCAGCTGGAAGACGGCGAAGACATAGACCGGGATGGTGGTGGCGCCCCACAGCTCCGTCAGGCCGATGCCGCTGAGCCCGGCGAAGTGTCCGTCCCAGCCGATGAAGCCGCCCTGGTCGGTACCGAAGGCGAGCCCGAAGCCGTACAGGACCCACAGGATCGTCACGATGCCCAGGCTGATGAAGCTCATCATCAGCATGTTGAGCACGCTCTTGACCCGGACCATGCCGCCGTAGAAGAAGGCGAGACCGGGGGTCATGACCATCACCAGTGCGGAGCAGATCAGCATGAACCCGGTGTTGGCCGGGCTGAGTGTCGCTTTGTCCGCTGCGAGCGTCAGGATGCCTGGGGGCATCGGCGTCTCCTCGTCGTCGATGCGGCCCGTGCTGGCATGTTCTGGTGGGCCGACTTCGCGATGAGGTTGTCGCAGCACGGTTTCGGCCAAACCTTGCGGGTGTTTCACACCGGTGACGAAGACACCCCCCGTGTTACACCCCGGTGAACTCCCAGATCAGCCCCACATCCCCCGTTCACCCCCCAGCAACCACAAATTGAGCAACCCCCACGGCGCCCAGCCACCTCCGCGAAAGCGGCGCCGGTTCAGGCGCAAAGGGGGGCGCAAAAGCGAGCCCGGCCGCGGCTGCCGCCCGCGTGACCTGGCATGGGGGAGCCGAGTCGGGCTGTACGGGGCGGTGGCCGCGGCCGGAGTTCAGGGGCGGGGTGCCGTCAGACGGCCTCCGCGGTTTCGGGCAGCTGTCGGGTGAGCTCGTCGCTGAGCCGGATCACCTCGGCGACCCCGCCGAACTCCCGCGCCGCGTTGTCGACGGTCTTGCGCAGCCGGGTGTTGACCCGTTCGGAGCGGACCTGCCGGGCGAACGGGATCGCTTGCTGCGCCATCGCGGCGCAGGCCTCGGGCTCCTTCTGGAGCAGATGCACGGTGGCCATCCCGATCAGGTTGAGCGCGTACGAACGCTGGTGCTCGGGGTCCTTGCCGAAGAGCTCCACGGCGCGCTGCATGACGGGCTCGGCGAGCGAGGCGTAGGTGGGGCTGCGGCCGGCGACATAGGCGAGGTCGCGGTAGGAGTGGGCGTTCTCGGCGTTCAGCTCGGCCTCGGAGAAGAAGCGGATCCAGTCCGGCTCGGGCTCGCCGGGCAGGACGTCGGAGAAGGTGTCCTCGGCCATCCGGACGGCCCGCTTGACCTTGCTGGGCTGGCCCATTCCGGCGTAGGCGCGGGCCTCCATCGCATACAACATCGCCTGGGTGCGCGGGGTGGCGGTCTCACGGCTGCCGTACTGGGCGAGGTGGATCAGCTCCAGGGCGTCGTCCGGCCGGCCGAGGTGGATCATCTGGCGGCTCATGCCGGAGAGGATGTACGAGCCCAGCGGCCGGTCGCCGGCCTCCTTGGAGGCGTGCAGCGCGAGCACGAAGTACTTCTGCGCGGTGGGCTGGAGGCCGATGTCGTAGCTCATCCAGCCGGCGAGTTCGGCGAGTTCGGCGGCGACCTTGAACAGCCGCTTGGACACCTGCTCCGACTGCGGCTCCTGGAGGAGGTCGGTGACCTCGTGAAGCTGGCCGACCACCGCCTTGCGCCGCAGCCCGCCGCCGCACTGCGCGTCCCACTGGCGGAACATCGCGGTCGTCGACTCCAGCAGATCCAGCTCCGGCCCGGACAGCCGCGCGGGGCGGCGGGCGCGGTCGGGTTCCTCCGCGCCGCCCTGGCCGGCGGGCACCGGGACCAGCCAGCGCTGCATCGGCTCGATGAGGCTGGGTCCGGCGGCGAGCGCGAGGGAGGTGCCGAGGAAGCCTCGGCGCGCCAGCATCAGGTCACTGCGGGAGAACTCGCTGATCAGGCCGACCGTCTGGGCCCCGGCCCAGGGCAGGTCCACGCCGGAGACCGACGGGGACTGGTGCGCGGAGCGCAGGCCCAGCTCCTCGATGCCGACCACACAGCCGAAGCGTTCGGAGAACAGCTCGGACAGGATCCGCGGGATGGGCTCGCGCGGCTGCTCACCGTCGAGCCAGCGGCGCACCCGCGAGGTGTCGGTGCTGATGTGGTGGGCGCCCATCTGGCGGGCCCGGCGGTTGACCTGCCGGGCCAGTTCGCCCTTGGACCAGCCGCTGCGCATGAACCACGAACCCAACTGCGCGTTGGGTTGCTTGACGGCGTCGGTGCCGCCCGTGCCGCCGTTGCCGCCCACTGGAAGCCCCCATCCCGATAGCTGCGTTGGTGCCTGGTACCTGGTGCGTGCCGCGAACTGCCCACAGGCCACCGTCCGTTACGACGCCTGTCCGGGGTACATCTACCCGATCACGGTTTCCGGCCACACCTTTTGGCCTGTGCTCGACCTGTGCGTTGCCACCGGCATACCCGTGCGAAGGGTGCCTCTCCGGGGTTCGCGCACCGAAAGTAATCCTACGATCACGCCCGCCGCGAGGGCGATCGCGGAAACGCCACCATTCGCCACCCCTTCGAATGAACTCCCCGCCCAGCTCTCGCGATTGACTTGACACAGGCCGAAGAACGCCGGGCGGAACGAAGCACACAAGGGCTCACGCGGCGCACCACACCACCCGGCACACCACCGCACCACGGGCGCCGCGGGGAACCAGGCGGCGCCGGACCGTCAACCCGCCGACTCGTAACCACTGGCACGCACCACCCGTTGGAGGGGGCATGGGCTTCACGATCGGCGGCATCCGAGAGATGCGTTCCAGCTCCCGGCGCCGCGCCCGCTCGACCGAGATCTCGGCGGTGGCGGAGTACACCGGGCTGTGGGGCTGGGACGTCGTTCCCGGCGCCCGGGCGGTCCGCGCGGGCAGCGGGCGTACGGACTGCTCGTGCGGGGCCGACGACTGCCCCTCCCCCGGCGCTCATCCGCTGGCCTTCGGCGAGGAGCTGGTGGCCGGTGCCGGCTGGGAGAAGGCCGCCGCGGCGTGGGCCGAGACACCGGGCGCCGCCATCCTCCTCCCGGTGGGCCGGTCGTTCGATCTCCTCGACGTGCCGGAGGCGGCGGGCCGCAACGCGCTGGCGCGGCTGGAGCGGATGGGCCTGCCGCTGGGCCCGGTCGCGGTGGCACCGACCGGCCGGGCGCTGTTCTTCGTCGCCCCCGGCGCGGCCGGGCAGCTCCCCGATCTGCTGTACCGGATGGGCTGGGACGACGCCTCGCTGGACCTGCGCTCCCTGGGCCCCGGCGACCATCTCACCGCACCCCCCTCCGACCTCGGCGGCCACGGCCCGGTGCGCTGGCTGCGCCCGCCGACCCTGGACACCGCGGGCCGGCCGCCGCAGGCGCGACTGATGGTGGGCACCCTGGCGTACGCCTGCAACCGCTCGGCGGTCTGAGCCCCTCGGCCGGCCTGAGGTCTCCGGCCGGCCGGTCTGAGTGTCCGGCCGGTCCGGCACGGCCGTCGTCCGCAAAAGGCATCTGACCGACGGGGCCGGGCGGGCCTCCGGCCCGTATGGAGCCGGCCGTCGCGCGGCAGGGCGAGCCCCGTGCGGACAAGTGTCAGCCCCCGGTACCCGCGCGCTGCGGGTCCGGGGGCCGGTGACGGTCCGGGCATGGTGCCCTGGTGGCGGCGTCAGTCGATCAGTGCGTCGACAAAGGCCTCCGGCTCGAACGGCGCCAGGTCGTCCGCTCCCTCACCCAGGCCGACGAGCTTGACGGGGACGCCGAGCTCCCGCTGGACGGCGACGATGATGCCGCCCTTGGCGGTGCCGTCGAGCTTGGTGAGCACCACGCCGGTGATGTCCACGACCTCGGCGAAGACCCGCGCCTGGACCAGACCGTTCTGGCCGGTGGTGGCGTCCAGGACGAGCAGTACCTCGCCGACCGGGCCGTGCTTCTCGACGACCCGCTTGACCTTGCCGAGCTCGTCCATCAGACCGGTCTTGGTGTGCAGCCGGCCCGCGGTGTCGATCAGTACGACATCGGCGGCCTCGGCGATGCCTTCCTTCACCGCGTCGAAGGCGATGGAGGCGGGGTCGCCGCCCTCGGGTCCGCGGACCGTACGGGCACCGACCCGCTCGCCCCAGGTCTGGAGCTGGTCGGCGGCCGCGGCGCGGAAGGTGTCGGCGGCGCCGAGGACCACGGACTTGCCGTCGGCGACCAGGACCCGGGCGAGCTTGCCGGTGGTGGTGGTCTTGCCGGTGCCGTTGACGCCGACGACCAGGACGACGCCGGGGATCTCGTCGCCGCCGTTGCCGATGCCGTTGGCGGTGTGCACGGTGCGGTCGGCGTCCGTGCCGATGAGGGTGAGCAGCTCCTCGCGCAGCAGCGCGCGCAGGTCCTCGGGGGTGCGGGTGCCGAGGACCTTGACCCGCTCGCGCAGCCGCTCGACCAGTTCCTGGGTGGGCGTGACGCCGACGTCGGCGGTCAGCAGGGTGTCCTCGATCTCCTCCCAGGTCTCCTCGTCGAGGTGTTCACGGGAGAGCAGGGTCAGCAGGCCCTTGCCCAGGGTGTTCTGGGAGCGGGAGAGCCGGGCGCGCAGCCGGACCAGCCGGCCGGCGGTGGGCTCGGGGACCTCGATGGCGGGCGCCGCGGGCGCCTCGGGCTCGGCGGCCGGCGCCTCGGCCGCGGGGGCCTCGGCGGTGGGCAGCGTGACTTCTTCGATGGTGCGACGCTCTTCGTCGCGAGGGGTCTCGGCCTCCTCACCGACATGCGGTTCGGCAGGGGGCGCGGTAACGGAGGGCTTCGGGGCGGCCGGCGGGGACGGCGGCAGCTGCTTCTTCTTGCGGCCGCTGATGACGAGCCCGCTGATCGCGCCGAGCACGACCACGGCGATGACTACAGCAAGGATGACGATGTCCATAACCCCTCCAGTATCAGCCACGCTCCGCCCGTGGGGACTGCACGCGCCGAACCTGGAGGGGCGGTGTCCGGAAAGCGGTGCCCGGGCCTCGTGGCGCCCTGCCCGGGCTCACGCCGGGCGCCTCTCGGGGACGCCGGCACGACGCCGGGCCGTACGGACCGGGGGTCCCCGGGGAGGCGGGCGAACGTCCTGACCCCGCCCCCTCCGGACGGGCTCCGAGCAGCCCGACTGGACCCTTCGACGAGGTTCGGCGACACTCGTCCTCGTCGTGGGGTCCAACGGAACGAACCGGTGGAAGTTGGATCAAAGTACGATGGTGGATGGCCGCGCAACGCGCGTAGAGTCCTGGCAACCAATTTCTGGCCAGGCACCACAGCTGCTGCCTGCACCCCCTTCCCCCCGGGGGTGCCCCCAGATCCCCCGCTCGGAGATACCTGCACCATGGGCACCACGTCCGCTTCCGCTCCCGCAACCGAGGGCGCCGTCGAGACCCGCGGCATCGAGCCGGTCCCCGACAACGAACGCCAGGGCCGCGTCCGCGAGCTCTTCCCGACCTGGGTCGCCGCCAACATCAGCGTGTTGTTGCTCACCATGGGCGCCTCGCTCGTGGTCGGCAACGGCCTGAACTTCTGGCAGGTCCTGCTGGTCGCCGCGATCGCCGCGGCCGTCGCCTTCGGCATGGTGGGCGTGCTGTCGGTCTCGGGTAAGTGGGGCGGCGCCCCCGGCGCGATGCTCTCCCGGGCCGCCTTCGGCGTCCGCGGCAATTACTTCCCCGGCGCGATCCTGTGGGTCGCCCGCTTCGGCTGGGAGACGATCAACGCGGTCACCGGCGCCTATGCGGTGCTGACCGTGCTGCATCTGCTGCTCGGCATCGAGAGCAACAACGTCCTCGTCGTCGTCACCCTGCTCGCCTTCGTGGCCGTCACGTATCTGGTGAGCGGTCTGGGCCGCAAGGCGCTGAACGTCTGCAACAAGTACTCGACGTATCTGTTCGGCCTGTTCAGCATCATGGTGCTGGTCTACCTGGTCGCCACGATGGACTGGGATGCCGTCTTCGCCAAGAAGGCCGGCACCACCGCCATGGTGATCGCGGGCATCGGCACCATCGCGGCCGGCGGGATCAGCTGGGTGCCCACCGGCCCCGACTTCGCGCGGTACCTGCCGCACTCCGCGTCCGGCAAGAAGATCGTCGGCACCACGGTCTCCGGCGCGGCCCTGGTGCTGCTGCCCATGGTGCTGATGGGCGGCGTGATGGCCGTCTCCAACCCGAAGCTGGCCGGCCAGAACACCGACCCGATGTCGTTCCTCGGCAGCATCCTGCCGGGCTGGCTCGCGGTGCCGTACCTCATCACGGCCCTGGTCGGGATGGTGCTGATCAACAGCCTGTCGATGTACTCCGCGGGCTTCACCGCCCAGACCATGGGCGTCAAGCTGCCCCGTGCCCTGGCGGTCAGCATCAACGCCGTCATCAGCCTGGTCGGCGGCCTGTTCATGATGCTGGTGGCCAAGGACTTCATCGGCCAGTTCATCGCCTTCCTGACGCTGCTCGCGGTCTCCTTCTCCGCCTGGATCGGCGTCTACGGCATCGACATGGCCCGGCGGCGCAAGCTGGCGGTGCGCTATGACGCCGACAGCCTGATGAACACCGGCCGCACCAGCCGCTACTGGTACGTCGGCGGCTTCTGCTGGCAGGCCATGACCGCCTGGGGCATCGCGCTCGCCGCGGGCCTGTGCTTCACCAAGGTCCAGTGGTTCACCGGCCCGCTGGCCACCACCTGGATCGGCGAGAACGGCCTGGGCTGGGCGGCCACGATCGCGATCGCCGCGCTGGTCTTCGCCGCACTGCCGACGCCGAAGGAGTCCGCCCCGGCGGCCGGCCCGGACGAGGCGGCCGAGACCCGGCAGCCGGTCGAGGTGAGCTGACCCGGGCCCCGTGGACCGGACTCCCCCTCTAGTGATCTGACGCATCGTCAGCTAACGTCCCCTTCGCCAACCACCCCGGCGAAGGGGACGTCTGCGATGCCCGCTCTGCCTGTCACGGTCCTGCGGATCAACCTCGTCGACCCCGCACCCACGCCCGACTCCCTGTCCGCGCGCTACCGGGCCGCCGTCGAGATGGCGGCCTTCGCCGACGACCGCGGCTTCACCATGGTCCAGACCGAGGAGCACCACGCCACCACCAACGGCTGGATGCCCTCCCCGCTCACCTTCGCGGGCGCCGTCTTCGGTGCCACCCGCCGGATCGGTGTCACCGTCTCCGCACTGATCACCCCGCTGCACGATCCGCTGCGGCTGGCCGAGGACCTCGCCTCGCTCGATCTGCTCAGCGGCGGCCGGCTGATCACCGTCGCCGGCCTCGGCTACCGGCCCGAGGAGTACGCGGCGCACGGCAAGGACTGGCCGGGCCGGGGCCCGCTCCAGGACGAGGTGCTCCAGACCCTGCTGTCCGCCTGGACCGGGGAACCGTTCACGTATCGGGGGCGTACGGTCCGGGTCACCCCGCGCCCGTACACCCAGCCGCATCCGCCACTGCTGATCGGCGGCAGCTCCCGGGCCGCGGCCCGGCGCGCGGCCCGCCTGGGGCTCCCCTTCTTCCCCAGTGCCCGCCTCCCCCGGCTGGCGGCCTACTACCAGGAGCAGTGCGCCGCCCACGGCACCGACGGGTGGGTGATGCAGCCGCCGGAGCGGACCGCGCTCCTCCACCTCTCCGAGGACCCGGACCGCACCTGGGCCGAGTACGGCAGCCATCTGCTGCACGAGGCCCGGATGTACGCGTCCTGGCAGTCCGCCGGGAGCCGCTCCGCGGTGCGCTCGTCCGCACGGGACGCCGGGGCGCTGCGCGAGGAGGGCGTCTACCGCGTCGTCACCCCTGACGACTGCGTCCGGCTGGCCCGGCGGACGGGCGCCGGGGGCTCGTTGATCCTCCATCCGCTGTGCGGCGGGATGCCCGTCGACGAGGGCTGGCGCTCGCTGCATCTGTTCGCCGAGCGGGTGCTGCCCCGCCTCACGGACTGACCGCTTCGGGCGGCGGGTTCGGACTTCCGGGGAGAAGGCGATAACGCCTGAGGCGCCAAGGCGGCCTGCGCACGAACGCCCCGGGCACAGAAAACCCGGGGACAAAAAAGGGGTACTGCCCGGGGTCCCTGATGACCCGGGGCAGTACCCAGTGCTGAGGAGACGGACTGGCGGGGGGTTAGCCCATCTCCTCCAACGCCTTGCCCTTCGTCTCCTTCACGAACTTGAGCACGAAGGGGATCGAGAGCAGGGCGAAGACCGCGTAAATGATGTACGTACCCGAGAGGTTCCAGTCGGACAGGCTCGGGAAGCTGGCCGTGATGGCCCAGTTGGCGATCCACTGCGCGGAGGCGGCGACGCCCAGCGCGGCGGCGCGGATCTTGTTCGGGAACATCTCGCCGAGGAAGACCCAGACCACGACGCCCCAGGAGAGGGCGAAGAAGAGCACGAAGACATGGGCGGCGATCAGGGCCACGGTGCCTTCGAGGTGCGGCAGGGTGCCGGCCGCGGTCTTGGCGGAGAAGGCCCATGCCTCCAGGGCGAGCGAGACGGCCATACCGGCCGAGCCGATCAGCGCCAGCGGACGGCGGCCGATCCTGTCGACGAAGACCATCGCGATCACGGTGCCGATGATGTTGATGATCGACGTCGTGAAGCTGTAGAAGAACGAGGCGCTCGGGTCGATGCCGACGGACTGCCACAGCGCCGAGGAGTAGTAGAACGCGACGTTGATGCCGACCAGCTGCTGGAAGACCGAGAGACCGATACCGACCCAGACGATCGGCAGGAAGCCCATCTTGCTGCCGAGCAGGTCCTTGAACGAGGACTTGTGCTCGCGGCGCATCGCGTCCTGGATCTCGGTGACCCGGGTGTCGAGGTTCACGGACTTGCCCTCGACCTCGGAGAGCACCTCCTTGGCGCGGGAGACCTTGCCGACGGAGATCAGGTAGCGCGGCGACTCGGGGATCGCGAAGGAGAGCAGACCGTAGAGGACGGCCGGGACGACCATCACGCCGAGCATCCACTGCCAGGCCTCCAGGCCGGCGAGGGTGCCGCGCTGGTTGCCGTCGGCGAGGTTGAGGATGCCCCAGTTGACGAGCTGGGAGATGGCGATACCGACGACGATCGCGGCCTGCTGGAACGAGCCGAGGCGGCCGCGGTAGGCCGACGGCGAGACCTCGGCGATGTAGGCCGGGCCGATGACCGAGGCCATACCGATGGCGAAGCCGCCGATGATCCGCCAGAAGGCGAGGTCCCAGAGGGAGAACGGCAGAGCGGAGCCGACGGCGCTGATGGTGAACAGCACCGAGGCGATCTGCATCACCCGGATACGGCCTATGCGGTCCGCGATCCGGCCGGCGGTCGCGGCGCCGATGGCACAGCCGATCAGGGCGACGGCGATCACCTGGGCGAGGACCGCGGATCCGACGTCGTAACGGCTGCGGATCGCCTCGACGGCACCATTGATGACGGAACTGTCATAGCCGAAGAGAAAGCCGCCCATCGCGGCAGCCGCGGTGATGAAGATGACATGGCCGAGATGGTCGGGATGGGCCTTCCGGCCTTCCGGAACCGTCGGCTGCGCGGTGCTGGTCAACGTGAACTCCAGTGGCCCGGCTGCGCTGCCGGGCGTAGGGGGCTGGCCCTTCTAGTGGTGCATAGGTTGGGGGTACCCACCACTTGAAGGTAAAAGCAACGTTGCAGAGACTATGCCTTCAAGTTTCGAAGTCAATAGGACGTGATGAATTTGTTTCTCGGACGTCCTGGTGGTCATTCGTTCAAGTTCTGAACTGATGGGGTGTCGGATACTCCGGGCGATCATCAGCGGTGCCGGGAAGCGGCCGTCGCGCCCGTCGGCACCGGCCCGCGGCCGCCGCACGAGCCGCTCGCGCGAGCGCGGTCAGTGCAGCCGCTGACTGATGACCTTCGATACGCCGTCACCTTGCATCGATACCCCGTAGAGCGCGTCCGCGACCTCCATCGTGCGCTTCTGATGCGTGATCACAATCAGCTGGGAGCTCTCCTGGAGTTCCTCCATGATCCGGATCAGCCGCTGGAGATTGGTGTCGTCCAGCGCGGCCTCCACCTCGTCCATCACATAGAACGGGCTGGGCCGCGCCTTGAAGATCGACACCAGCAGCGCCACCGCGGTCAGCGAGCGCTCACCGCCCGACAGCAGCGACAGCCGCTTGACCTTCTTCCCGGGCGGCCGCGCCTCCACATCCACCCCCGTCGACAGCATGTCGTCCGGATCGGTGAGCACCAGCCGCCCCTCCCCGCCGGGGAAGAGCCGCGCGAAGACGCCCTCGAACTCCCGAGCGGTGTCGTGGTACGCCTCGGTGAAGACCTGCTCCACCCGCTCGTCGACCTCCTTGACCACCTGCATCAGGTCGGCCCGGGTCTTCTTCAAGTCTTCAAGCTGTTCGCTCAGGAACTTGTGCCGCTCCTCCAGCGCCGCGAACTCCTCCAGCGCCAGCGGGTTCACCTTCCCGAGCTGCTGATACGCCCGCTCGGCGGCCTTGAGCCGCTTCTCCTGCTCGGCACGTACATAGGGCACCGGCTGGTTGCGGGGATGCTCCGGATCGTCCGGGAGCACCTCTCCCTCGGCGGGCGGCGACGGCGGTACCGGCTGCTCGGGGCCGTACTCGGACATCAGCCCGGCCGGCTCCACCCCCAGCTCCTCCAGCGCCTTGCTCTCCAGCTGCTCGATCCGCAGCCGCTTCTCCGCGCCCAGCACCTCACCGCGGTGCATCGAGTCCGTCAGCTTGTCCAGCTCGGACTTCAGCTCCCGGCCCTGGTTGCGCTCGGCCACCAGCGCCTGCTCCCGCTCGGCCTTGGCCCGGTCCGCGGCGCCCCGCTCCTCCTCGGCCCGTACGGCCGACACCTCGATATGCGCCAGCAGCTGCCGGGCACCGGCGGCGACCGCCCCGGCCACCGCCGCCTCGTGCCGGAGCCGGGCGCGCCGCCGCTCGGCCCGCGCCCGCGCCTCGCGCTCGGCCCGCGCCCCCCGGTCCAGCGCGTCCGCCCGCCCGGCGAGCGCCTTCACCCGCTCCTCGTGCGTCCGCGCCTGGAGCCGGGCCTCCATCTCGGTCTGCCGCGCATTGGCGCCGTCGGCGGCCAGCCGGTCCCGTACGGAGGTGTCCGGCTCCTCGTCGCCGACGCCCGGGTCCTCCTCGGCCACCGCGAGCCGCTCGGCCAGCTCCTCGGCCTCCTCGGTGGCCCGCAGCAGCGCCTCCTCGGCCTTGGCTGCCGCCGCCTCGCAGCGCTCGGCCTCGCCCGCGGCCGCCCGCGCCTGCCCGCCGAGCCGGCCCAGATCCCCGGCGACCTTCGACTTCTCCCGGTCCGCCGCCCGCCACCGCTCGGCCAACTCCTCGACCAGCGCGGCACCCGCCGTACGGCGCTCCGCCGCGGCCCGCTGGGCCTCCGCCAGCTCCTCGCAGCGCGCCGCCAGTTCCTCCAGCTCGGCCGCCGCCTCGTCGACGGACGCCTGCACCTCCAGCAGACTCGGCGCACCGGCGGAACCGCCCTGGGCGAAATGCGCCCCGAGCAGATCGCCCTCACCGGTCACGGCCATCAGCTCCGGCCGCGCGGCCACCAGGTCCTCGGCGTCCTCCAGCGTCCCGACCACCACGACATCCCGCAGCAAACGGGCAACGGCGGCGGTCAATTCCGCGGGCCCCCGGACCAGTTCCGCCGCCGGCACCGGCTCGGCACGCGGCCCGGGAACACGGTGCACGGCCGCCTCGGGCGCACCGGCCGCCCCCGCACAGACCTCCACCGCGGTCCCCTCGGCCGCTCCGGCGAGACCATCGGCCCCACCGGCCCTACGCACCGGATCGGCCCCGTGAGCCCCAGCAGCACTGGCGACCCCGGCAGCTCCACCAGCACCGGAGGCACCTGCGTCCCCACCC
The DNA here is from genome assembly GCF_008704855.1 of Streptomyces platensis. Classification (NCBI taxonomy): domain Bacteria; kingdom Bacillati; phylum Actinomycetota; class Actinomycetes; order Kitasatosporales; family Streptomycetaceae; genus Streptomyces; species Streptomyces platensis. The sequence continues at coordinate 6,246,833 of NZ_CP023691.1, read as the reverse complement.
CACGCCGCCCCCTCAGCAGCATCAACAGCCCCCACGGCCTCCGCGGCTCCGCCGCCCTCCGTGGCCTCCACCGCCCGTGCGGGCGCGGGCACCCGTCCCGTCCCGCTCCGGCCCCCGGTTCCCCCCAGCACCATCGCCGCCCGCCCCGCATCCTGCTTCCGCAGCAGCCGGATGGCTTCGGCGGCGGTGGCCGGGCCGGTGACGGCGACGGCGTCCGCGGCCGCGCCGAGCGCCGCCGCCACCGGGATCTCGAAGCCGGGGGTGACGGTCAGCAGTTCCGCCGCCGGCCCGAGCAGTCCGGTGAGCCGGTCCGCGGCGGCCAGCAGCGCTCCGGTGCCGTCCTTACGGCGCAGCCCGAGCGCCAGCGCGTCGTGCCGGGCGGCGGTCGCGGCCCGTTCGCGCTCGGCCGCGGTCAGCGCCTCGCGCGCGGCGGTCAGCGCGGTCTCCGTCTCCGCCAGCTCCCGGCGGGCCGCCTCATGCCGCTCCGCGATCTCCTCGTCATCCGCGTCCAGCCCGTCGACCTCGGCCCTGAGCTGCTCGTACTCCTCCTGGGCGGTCTCCGCCCGGCTCCGCGCGGCGTCCCTGGCCTCGGCGAGCCGGCCGATCTCCGCCTGCGCCGAGGCGGCCCGGCCCCGGGCGGCGGTGACCTGCCCGCTCAGCCGGGCCAGCCCCTCCCGGCGGTCGGCGATGGCACGGGCCACGTCCCGCAGCCGCCGCTCCTCGTCCGACAACTGCCGCTCCAGTCCGGCACGGTGTTCGACGGTGTCCTCCAGGGCCCGGCTCGCCGCCTCCAGCGCGGCGCTCAACTCCGCCTCCTGCTCGCGGATCCGGGCCGCTTCCCGCTCCATGTCCTCGGGGTCCCGCCCGTGCCGCTCCTCCGGCGGCGCCGCCGTGGCGCTCTTCACCCGCGCCTCGGCCAGCGAGATCGTGCCGCGCACCCGCTCCGCGAGCTGCGACAGCTCGTACCAGGTCTGCTGCGCACGCTGCACCCGCGGCGTCAGCGTACGGACCTCCTCCTCCAGCGCCGCCTCCCGCTGCTGGGCGGTGCGCAGCCGGTCCTCGGCGGTCTGCTTGCGTTCCTTGAGCGCCGCCTCGTCCGCGATCTCGGCGCGCAGGGCCCGGCGCAGGGTGACGAGGTCGTCGGCGAGCAGCCGCAGCCGGGCGTCGCGCAGGTCCGCCTGGATGACGGCGGCGCGCCGGGCGACCGCGGCCTGCCGCCCCAGCGGCTTGAGCTGGCGCCGCAGCTCATCGGTCAGATCCTGGACCCGGGCGAGATTGGCCTTCATCGCCTCCAGCTTCCGCAGCGCCTTCTCCTTGCGCTTGCGGTGCTTGAGGACGCCGGCCGCTTCCTCGATGAAGGCCCGGCGCCCCATCGGGTCGGCATGCAGCACGGAGTCGAGCTGGCCCTGCCCGACGATGACATGCATCTCCCGGCCGATACCGGAATCGGAGAGCAATTCCTGGATGTCCAGCAGCCGGCAGGTGTCACCGTTGATCTGGTATTCGCTGCCGCCATTGCGGAACATGATCCGGGTGAGGGTGACTTCGGCGTACTCGATCGGCAGCGCGCCGTCGGAATTGTCGATGGTGAGCGACACCTCGGCGCGGCCGAGCGGCAGCCGCCCGGTCGTCCCGGCGAAGATCACGTCCTCCATCTTCCCGCCGCGCAGCGACTTGGCGCCCTGCTCGCCCATGACCCAGGACAGCGCGTCCACGACGTTGGACTTGCCGGAGCCGTTGGGGCCCACGACACAGGTGATGCCCGGCTCGAAGCGCAGCGTCGTTGCGGAAGCGAAGGACTTGAAACCTCGCAGGGTCAAACTCTTGAGATGCACGCCGTGGGACTCTACCGGCCGTTCCCAGGCGGGTGACCCCAACATTCCGGGGCGCTCCCCGGCCCTGTACGGCCCCCGGGTATACCGCGCCGTTCATTTTCGGTTTCACTGCAGAAAGCGCAGGGCACATCATGCGGTAAGGGAGGGCCGTCAAGGCTGAAGTGACCAGGTGGTTCGCGGAAAAGGCCGCAGCACGAAAAGGCGGAAACGACGAAGGGACGCCGAAGCGTCCCTTGCAGATCTTGAAGAAAGCGGTGCCTCAAGCGGCTGGCGAGCAGCCCTACCGGCCCTGGGGTCGGGGTCAGGTGAGCGCGGGCTCCGCCTGGGGTACGTCGATGTCGAGCATCGAGTCGTCGCGACGTGCGGCAGCGGACAGCATGTCGTTTTCGGCCTGCATCCGAATAAGTTCGGATTCAAGGTCTTGGACGCGCTGCTGAAGCCGTCGCATCTCGGAGAGGACTCGGGGGTCGGAGCCGCCGACGTAACCGAGAAGCGCCTTTGCCATGATGGATGGTCCTCCACAATGAGTGACCGACCGAAGCGGTGTGGGTCGTGAGGGATTCGCACCCGCGGTGCTTGTCATTCTCTGGTGTACTCAATGCCAAACAGCTAAGGTGCGCGGGGATTCCAGAGTCTCACCAAACGGTTTGACGGTCAACACGATCACACCCCGTATCCTCGGGCACCTGAGAGTGCGCGGCCGTGAAGGCACTGCGCCGACTCCCCAGAAAGGTCCCGCCGGGGCGTGGAGATCATCCGTACAGCGGCAGCCTTGCACGGGTCGGCCGAGTTGGCAACCACCAGGCCTTATCTCCCGTAAGCAGCTCACAAAGACGCATCCGCAAGATCGCTCATGACGGCCGTACGGACGGTTCCGGCAGGCCGGATCAGCGGATCTCGAAGCCGTCGTAACCGCCGCGGGGCGTGTCCCAGATCTCAGTGACTCCATCGACCCGCCCGGGCGTGTCTCCGGTGCGGAGCCAGTCGAGCAACTGATCGCAGCGCTCCTTCGGGCCCTCGGCGACCACCTGGACGCGGCCGTCACCCAGATTGACGGCAAATCCCGCGAGTTCGCCGATGCGAAGGGCGTTGGCCCGGGTGAACCAGCGGAACCCGACGCCCTGGACCTGACCACGCACCCAGGCGGTCACTCGGACAGCTTCATTCATGTGTGCACGCTAACCGGCCAATTGCTCAGTGGTCACATCTGCCTCCTAGGCCATGGCGTACAGTCCCCCGGCAGCGAGGCTCACTCTTATGGGTGAGTCATCTGGACGCCAGGAAAGCGGTGCGGCGTAGCCGCTCCAGTGGAGCCGGTGCCTGCACCGGTGGAAGGAAGACAGCGGATGGGCCGCCATCGACGCTCTGCTCCCCTTGCCCCCGACTCCGCCGGTGCGGGGCCTGTTGACGCTCCGACGGCCGAACGGCCGGGCGCGGCGGCCACGACGCGGCAGCGCGGACATCGCGCGGCGCGCGGCAGCGGCAGGGCACCCGTCCGCACCGGACTGCTCGGCGCCTCCGCGATGGTGGCGATGGGAGCCGTGGCGGTCGCCTCCGGACTGATCCCCGGTCACGGCCAGTTCGACGGGGGTGCGGACGGCGAGCAGGGCGACCGGGTCCGGGCCGGTGCGCTGCCGGAGGCCACCGAGCCGATGGGCGGCGTCTCGGCCTCGCCGACCGACCGCGCCACCCAGGAGGCGAGCCGCGGCGGAGCCCGTACCGAGGTCCCGGAGAGCGGGCGCCCCTCCCGCAGCGCCACCCGGCCGGTGTCCCCCGCCCCGCACCAGCCGTCCAAATCACCCACCGGGGCGACCGGTTCGCACCGGTCGGCCAAGCCCTCCGAAGAGCCGAGCTCCGCGGCGCCCGAGCGCACCGTGGCCGCGTCGAAGACCCCCGACGCCCGGTCGTCCGCGGAGTCCCAGGTCCTGTCGCTCGTCAACCAGGAGCGCGCCCGGGCCGGGTGCTCGCCCGTGACGGCGGATCAGGAATTGGCCGGTCTCGCCCAGGGTTTCAGTGACGACATGGCCCGGCGGGGCTTCTTCGGCCACACGGACCCGGACGGCGACACGCCCTGGGACCGGGCCGAGGACGCGGGCATCGACGACCTCGGCGGCGAGAACATAGCCCGCGGCCAGGCCAACGCCCAGTCCGTCATGGACTCCTGGATGAACAGCCCCGGCCACCGCGCCAACATCCTCAACTGCGAGTACAAGACCCTCGGCGTCGGCGCCCACTTCGGGGCCGGCGGCCCGTGGTGGACCCAGGATTTCGGCTTCTGAGGCAGCCCGCCCCGCGGTGACACCACCGCGGCCGGACGAACGCCCGCGCCGCCCCGTGACCGGTCACGGGGCGGCGCGGGCGTTTCGCGTACCGGACCGCTACAGCCCGGCGGTGTGCCGGTCAGGCGGCGAGTGCCGCGCGGCCCGCGACGACGATGCGGGCCTGCTCGGCGATCCGCCGTCCGAGGTGCTCGGCGGTGGCGATATCGGCCTTGTGGACGCCCTCGGCACCCTGGTCATTCGGGGACTGGGCGGCGGCGCCCAGGAAGAAGCCCAGCCGGTTCAGGTCGTTCTCGGACGCGGTGGAGGAGTTCCAGCCGGGGAGCAGGTTGAGGCTGACCCAGGTCATCCCGTGCTGGGCGGCGAGCACCGTGAAGAACTGGAGGGTGTGCAGCTTGTCGCCGCTCTTGGAGGCGGAGTTGGTGAATCCGGCGGCGAGCTTGTCCTGCCAGGCACGGGTGGCCCAGCGCTTGGAACTCGCCTCGGCGAAGGTGTGGAAGGCGCCGGAGGCCGTGCCCATGTACGTCGGCGAGCCGAAGACGATCGCGTCGGAGGCATCGAGCTGCGCCCACTGGGCTTCGGTGATCTCGTCGACCTTGATCAGGTGAACGGTGGCGCCGGCCTCGGTGGCGGCGGCCCGGACGGCCTCGGCCAGTACGGCGGTGTGGCCGAAGCCGGAGTGGTAGGCGAGCGAGACGACGGGGGTGGGCAGAGCAGGCGTGGTCACGGTGTTTTCTCCTCAGGGGTCACGGCATGCCGGGACGGCCGGCACCCGGGAACGTCGGGCTGCGATGAGGAAAAGAGAAGCACTAACTTTTAGAAAGCGCAACCCGTTGGTTAGCGCTGCGCGGGGGTAGGGTGTCCTCATGGCGACCGAAACCACCGGCGAGACGGACGGGGAGCCCACCCCCGGCTGTACGGACGACCTGGCCTACAACGTCTTCGCGCGCGACTGCCCGTCCCGCGACGCGCTCCGGCACATCACCGACCGATGGGGCAGCCTGACCCTCGGCGCCCTGCTCGACGGCACCTTCCGCTTCAACGAACTGCGCCGCCGGGTGGCCGGGGTGAGCGAGAAGATGCTGGCCCAGACTCTGCACGCACTGGAGCGGGACGGACTCGTGCACCGCACCGCACAGCAGACCAACCCACCCCGCGTCGATTACGCGCTGACGCCGATGGGCGACCAGGTCGCCCGTCAGCTGCGGATGCTGATCGACCTGGTGGAGGACCGGATGCCGCAGGTCATGCAGGCCCGCGAGCAGTACGACGCCCAGCGCACCGACGGCTGAGCCGGTGAACGGGCCGCGGGCCGGCGCTCAGGCGCGCGGCGGCCGCTGGCAGCGGGGGCAGAAGTAGCTGGAGCGGTTCATCCAGGGGCGGCGGCGGATCGGGGTACCGCAGCGGCGGCAGGGCTCGTCCTCGCGGCCGTAGGCGTCCAGCGAGCGCTCGAAGTAGCCGGACTCACCGTTGACGTTGACATAGAGGCTGTCGAAGCTGGTGCCGCCGACGGCGAGCGCGGCGTTCATCACGTCCCGTACGTGGCCGAGCAGCTCGGCGGTGCGCGGCCGGGTGAAGGTGGCGGTCGGCCGCTCGTAGTGGAGCTTGCTGCGCCAGAGCGCCTCGTCCGCATAGATGTTGCCGACGCCGCTGATCAGCGTCTGGTCGAGCAGCGCGCGCTTGACGGTGGTCCGGCGGCGGCGCAGCGCGTCGTGGAAGGCGGCGTCGTCGAAGGCGGGATCGAGCGGGTCCCGGGCGATATGGGCGATGACGTCGGGCAGCAGATCGGCGTCACCGGGGACGGTGTCGTGCAGCGAGAGGCCACCGAAAGTGCGCTGGTCGACGAAGCGGAGTTCGGTGGCCAGGTCGTCGGCGAAGCGGACGCGGATCCGCAGGTGCTTCTCGTCGGCGGCGTCCTGCGGCTGGACCAGCAGCTGGCCGCTCATGCCGAGGTGGGCCAGGATCGCCAGCCCGTGGGTGACGGACGGCGTGACCATCGGAGGGATGCCCTCCGCCGCGGTCTGGGCGGCCGGACCGCCGCCGGTCACCGGAATCCAGAGGTATTTGCCGCGCCGCCGGGCCGTCCCGAGGCGCAGCCCCTTGAGCCGGGCCGCGAAATCGGCCGCCCCGGCGGTGTGCCGGCGGATCGCACGCGGATGCCGCACCTCGACGGCGTCGATCGTGCGGCCGCTGACCCAGCGCTCCAGTCCGCGGCGTACGACCTCGACCTCGGGCAGCTCGGGCACGAAGGGCTCCTTGGGAACGACGGTGGGGTGAAAGACCTCTGACCCCGTCCGGAGCGACGCGCGGTCGCCCCGGACGGGGTCAGAATCAGTGCTTCAGTGTGCCGACGACGAACCGTCGCCGGCGGCCGGAGCCGAGTCCTCGGCTGCCGGCGGCGCACCGTCGCCGGAGGAGGCCGCCTTGGCCGCCTCGTCCGCCGCGGCGCGAATCGCACGCCACGCGGACTCGGCCGCCTGCTGCTCGGCTTCCTTCTTGCTGCGGCCGGTGCCGGTGCCGTACGAGACACCACCGACGCGGGCGGCAGCAGTAAAGGTCTTCTCGTGATCGGGGCCGGTCTCGGTGACCAGGTACTCCGGAACGCCGAGACCTTCGGTCGCGGTGAGTTCCTGGAGGCTGGTCTTCCAGTCCAGGCCTGCGCCCAGGCTGGAGGACTTCTCGATGAGCGGGTCGAAGAGCCGGTGCACCAGCTCGCCGGCCGCGTCGAGGCCCTGGTCGAGATAGACCGCGCCGATCACCGCTTCAAGGGTGTCGGCGAGGATGGAGGCCTTGTCCCGGCCGCCCGTACCCTCTTCGCCCCGTCCGAGGCGGATGAAGGCACCGAGGTCGAGGCCACGGCCCACCTCGGCAAGCGCACGCGAGTTGACCACCGCGGCCCGGAGCTTGGCCAGCTGGCCTTCCGGGAGATCGGGGTGGATCCGGTACAGCGTGTCCGTGACCACCAGGCCGAGCACCGAATCCCCGAGGAATTCGAGCCGCTCGTTGGTGGGCAGACCGCCGTTCTCGTATGCGTACGAGCGGTGCGTCAGCGCACGCACCAGAAGGGCGGACTCGAGCTGATACCCGAGCCGCCCTTCCAGAAGCGTGTGCGACGAGGCTGTGTCCGCCGGAGTCGGTTCATCCCCGCGTTTGCGGGAAGTCGAATTGGCGTCTGACATGGAGCCTGTCACCAGCCGCTCAGACCTCGAGGACCTGGCGCTTGTTGTAGGTGCCGCAGCTCGGGCACGCGATGTGCTGCTGCTTCGGCTCGTGGCAGCGCTCGCACGCCACCAGGGTGGGGACCGCAGCCTTCCACTGCGACCGGCGGTGGCGCGTGTTGCTGCGCGACATCTTCCGCTTCGGAACAGCCACGGCTACTTCTCCTGCTTCTCGTCGACGCCCGCTTCGGCGCCGCCCATGTTGTCCTTCTCGCCGTCCTTGACGGTCCCGGCGAGTCCCTGCAGTGCCGCCCAACGGATGTCGACGGCGTCGTGGTGGTGGTCCGGGTCGTCCGCGAGCCGCACTCCGCAGTCGGAGCACAGGCCCGGGCAGTCGTCCTGGCACACCGGCTGCATCGGCAGTGCAAGCACCACCGCATCACGCAGCACGGGTTCGAGGTCGAACAGGTCGTCCTCGAGGAAGAGGGTGTCCTCCTCGTCCTCGGCGTCGTCGCCGGCGTCCTCATGGACCCGGGCGTCGGCGTCGGGGTAGGCGAACATCTCCTGGAAGTCCGCGTCGAGCTGTCGCTCCAGCGGCTCCAGACACCTTACGCACTCCCCCTTGACGGTTGCACGGCCGGTGCCTGTGACAAGCACCCCGTCCATGACCGACTCCAGGCGGAGGTCGAGCTCGATCGGTGCGCCCTCGGGCACGCCGATGACCTCATTGCCGAGGTCCCGGGGAGCCTCGACGGAGCGGGAGACCCTCTTGAGCGCACCGGGACGCCGCCCCAGCTCGCGTGTGTCGAACACGAGAGGGGAACGGTGGTCGAGGCGGGCGTTGATGGCTTCCTGCTTTCTACGGGGTTTACGCGCCGCCCGTATTCCAGCGGTGCGGGATTCGGGCAGCAGAGATCGCGGATATACGCGCGACCGAAGAGCCAGGATACTGGACGGGCCCCGATAGGCCCAATCCGCTCCCGGCCGTCCCTCCGGTCCTGCGGACGGGAGCGCCTACTGACGCCCCTCCTCGTACGCCCGGAGCTGGTCCAGGTCGATCATGCTCGTGTCGAAGAGGCTGGTCTCGTCCAGCGCGCCCGGCTGCTCGGCGTGGCCGTGCGGGGCGTGCTGGGGCTGCTGGGGCACCTGCTGCGGGAGGTACGCATGCGGGTCGTAGCCCTGCTGTTGGGCCTGCTGCTGGGCCTGCTGCTGCCAGTCGTAGCCGTACGCACTCTGCTGCTGGGGGTCCTGGGCGTACGCCGCCTGCTGTGGCTGCTGATAGCCGTAGACGTCCTGCTGCGGGTAGGCCGCGGGGTCGGTGTAGTAGCCCTGCTGCTGAAGCTGGGGCTGGAGGGGCTGCTGATGCTCCTGGGGCTGCTGCTGGGGCTGCGTCTGGGGCATCGGGGGCGCCTGGGGCGGCTGCGGGGCCTGCTCGGCGCTGATGTCCGCCAGGCCGGCGAGGTAGTCGGCGTCGGCCTGCGGGCCGGACTGCGCATCGCCCTGCGCCGCCAGGTGGATCGCCAGCTCATCGATCGCACGGGCGCCCTGGAGCTTGTCGCGGCCCCGGCCGACGGCCTCCAGCGTCTTGGTCAGCACGGCCTGGAACGCCCCGAACTTGGCGTCCACATAGGCGTCCGCGCGCTGCTTGAGGGTCTCCGGGTCGCCGCTGCGCTCGGGGGCCTCGGTGTCCACATAGCCCTGCTCGTCGAGCCCCGGGCCACGGCCGAGCAGCTTCTCGCGGCCGCGGTCGACGGAACCGATGGTCTTGGTGAGCACGACCTCGAAGTTGGCGAGCTTGCTGTCGACGTAGTCGTCGGCCTCGGCGCGGATCTCCTCCGCCTCCCGGCGGGCGTCCGCCAGGATCCGGTCCGCCTCCTCCTGGGACTGCCGGGCGACCTCGGTGTCGGAGATCAGTGAGCCGCGCTGGGCGTGCGCGGTCTCGATGATCCGCTCCGCTTCCGCCCGCGCCTGCTCGACCATCTGCTCCCGCCCGCCGAGCAGCTCCTGCGCCTGTGCCAGGGAGCCCGGCAGCGCCGCGCGCACCTCTTCCAGCATGGCGAGCAGCTCGGCGCGGTTGACCACGCACGAGGCCGACATGGGCATGGACCGGGCACCGCCGACGGTCGCGACGATGTCGTCGAGCTTCTTCTGCACGTCCACCTTGGACTCGCCACTCTCTGAAGGGTTTTGAACGACGGGAACGGGACGACTGTACGTCCACCGGCCCTCCGCCCGACACCGGCCGACGCACCGTCAGTGCGGCTTCGCGCGCGGTGCGCCGGGTGGGGTGCTCAGTCCTTCTTCCGCAGGCGCTCGGTGAGGGCTTCGAGGACGAACGGCGGGACCAGGTGGGAGACATCGCCGCCCCAGGCGGCGACCTCCTTCACGAGGCTGGAGGAGAGGAAGCTGTAGGTCGGGTTGGTGGGGACGAAGAGCGTCTCCACACCGGACAGGCCGTTGTTCATCTGGGCCATCTGGAGCTCGTAGTCGAAGTCGCTGACGGCCCGCAGCCCCTTGACGATCGCGGGGATGTCGCGCTGCTTGCAGAAGTCGACGAGCAGGCCGTGGAAGGCCTCGACCTCCACGTTGCCGTACTCGGCGGTGGCCCGGCGGATCAGGTCGATCCGCTCGTCGACCGTGAACAGCCCCTGCTTGGACTGGTTGATCATCACGGCGACATGGACCACGTCGTACAGCTTGGAGGCACGGGCGATGATGTCCAGGTGCCCGTTGGTGATGGGGTCGAACGACCCCGGACAGACGGCGCGGCGCAACTCGGTCTCCTCGCTCTCCGATCCGGTCATGACACGCTTGCTGACGTCGATTCGGCGGACGTCGAAGCGGCGCGACCGTACCAAAGCGTCCCTTCGCCGTAGCGACGGGCCTTGATCGCTTCAAATCCGTCCGGCCATGGGAACGTGCCGCCTCTGGTGCTGCGTTCCACGGTGACGAGTGCCTGCTCCGCAAACCAGCCCTGACCACGGAGTGTGATCAGGATCTCGCAGAGTTCCGCGTCGGTGACCACGTAGGGCGGGTCCAGGAAGGCGATGTCGTACGGCTCGCCCGGGGGCGGTGCGGCGGCGGTCTGCTCGGCCTTGCCGGCCCGGACCTCGACGCCGGGAAGGCCGACCGTACGGACGTTGTCCCGGATCGTGCGTACGGCGCGGGCATCGGCCTCGACCAGCAGGACGTGCGCGGCACCGCGCGAGAGGGCCTCCAGGCCGACCGCGCCGGACCCGCCGTACAGATCGAGCACCCGGGCTCCGGCCAGCGGCCCGTCGAGCGACTCCCAGGTGGAGAACATGCCCTCGCGCGCCCGGTCGGAGGTGGGGCGGGTGCCGTTTCCCGGTGGTACGGCCAGGCGGCGGCCGCCGGCTGTACCGGCGATCACGCGGGTCATGGGCCCGTCCTTACGTTGCGCGTGGTCGGTGTACTGAGGGGGAGCCGGGCAGGCTCCGCACCTCCACGATATTCGGTCAGCCGACGGCCGATGCCCGGCCGGAGCCTCCGGGGAGCACGGCGGGCGGTGATCGATCTCACCCGCGGCGGGCCGCCGGGCCCGTCCGCCGCGTCCCTCCCGTCGCCGCGGCGGTGCTCATCCCTTGTCCAGATACTGCTCCCGTTCGTCGTCCAGCAGGGCGGACAGGGCGATCCGCAGCTCCGGATATCCGGCCAGCTCGGGGTCGGCGGCGACGAGTTCGGTGGCCTCGTCGCGGGCGGCCGCGATCACCTCCTCGTCGTCGATGACCGCGAGCATCCGCAGCGAGGAGCGGACGCCGGACTGCGCCTGGCCGAGGACATCGCCCTCGCGGCGCTGTTCCAGGTCGATACGGGAGAGTTCGAAGCCGTCGAGGGTGCCGGCCACGGCGGCGAGCCGGGCGCGGGCCGGGCTGGCCTCGGGCATCTCGCTGACCAGCAGACACAGGCCGGGGGCCGCGCCACGGCCGACCCGGCCGCGCAGCTGATGCAGCTGGGAGACGCCGAAGCGGTCCGCGTCCATGATCACCATGGCGGTGGCGTTCGGGACGTTCACGCCCACCTCGATGACGGTCGTCGCGACCAGCACATCCAGCTCACCGGCCGCGAATCGGCGCATCACGTCGTCCTTGTCGTCCGGCGCCATCCGGCCGTGCAGCACCGCCACCCGCAGGCCGTCGAGCGGGCCCGTGGTGAGCTGGTCGGCGATGTCGAGCACCGCGAGCGGCGGTCGCTTCTCGGCCACGTCCTCCGGTGAACTCGCCTTGGCCGCCGCACCCTTGGAACCGGCCGCGCCCTTCTTCGCCCCCTTGGGCGGGTCCTCCTCGTCGCCGATCCGGGGGCAGACCACATAGCCCTGGTGCCCGGCCGCCACCTCTTCGCGGACCCGCTCCCAGGCGCGCGCCAGGAAATGCGGCTTGTCCTTGGCGGGCACCACATGGCTGGCGATCGGCGAGCGTCCGGCGGGGAGCTGGTCCAGGACGGAGGTCTCCAGATCGCCGAAAACGGTCATGGCGACCGTGCGCGGGATCGGGGTCGCCGTCATCACCAGCAGATGCGGTGGCTGTTTGCCCTTGCTGCGCAGGGCGTCCCGCTGCTCGACGCCGAAGCGGTGCTGTTCGTCGACGACGACCAGGCCGAGGTCGTGGAACTGCACCTTGTCCTCGATCAGGGCATGGGTACCGACGACGATGCCGGCCTCGCCGGTGACGAGATCGAGCAGCGCCTGACGGCGCGCCGCGGCACCCATGGAGCCGGTCAGCAACACCACCTTGGTGCCCCGCTCCGCGCCGCCGAGCATCCCTCCCTCCCGTCGCCCGCCACCGCCCCCGGCCGACTGCGCTTCGCGCAGGCCCCAGTTGTCTGCCAGCTCCCCCATCATCTCGGTGATCGAGCGGTGGTGCTGCTGGGCCAGGACCTCGGTCGGCGCCAGCATCGCGGCCTGGCCGCCGCTGTCGACCACACCGAGCATGGCGCGCAGCGCGACCATGGTGTTGTGCGTGACGGTGAAGTGGTCGGTCACATAGGCGTGGCCGGGGTGCCGGACGCTGATGCACTGGACGGGTTTGCGGCCGACGTACTCGATGGCCTCAATGGTGCGGCGGAAGCCGGGGCCGTCCTCCGGGTGGCCGCCGGACCCGCCCGGCACCGCACGCTCGGGGGCCCGGTCACGGAAGGGCGGATACGCGTCCGGCAGCGCCACCGAGACGTCGTACGCGCCGTCCCGTACGGGGTGGAGCCGGGCACGGCCGCCCAGGGAACGCACCAGCCAGGCCAGGTCACCGGCCAGGGGAGCGGCCGCCGCGGGGTACACCGCGGCGCCCCCCGCGGGCCTGCCGCCGGCGTCCATCAGGCCCTGCACCACGGCCAGCCGGTCCTTGAGGGGGGCGTTGCGGTAGGCGTCCGGGACCCGGTCCGCCGGGCGGGCGCCGCCGTCGCCGCCGAGTGCCCTCCCCAGCTCGTAGGGGTCGAGCGGCCGGGCCTCACCACCGTCCAGATCCACCGGTGTGGCCGGGGGGATGGACCATTTGGGGCGGCCGTCGGCCCGCAGCAGATCACCCCGCAGGGCACGCGTCGTCAGCACCCGCTCCCCCGCACCGCGGGTCGCGACGATCCACAGATGCTCGTCATCGCACTCGACGGTGCTCCCGTCGGACAGCACGAGGCGCCACACCTCCCGCTCCCCCTGCGGAAAGACACCGTCCACCACGGCGAGGTCACCGCTGGGCACCACCACTTCGGTGCCGACGGCCATCTCCCCCATGGGGCGGAAGCCGCGCGGCGTCAGCACCAGGGCGTCCAGCGGCTGCGCCTTGCCGGAGCCCACCTCGCCCTGGAGGAGGCGGTGCATGGGGTGCTCGGTCGCCAGGTCGTCGAAGATCTCCCGGCTGACCTTCTGCTGGCCGTCGGTGAGCGTGAAGGGCAGCTTGGCGTCGAACGCGTCGAGGATGCCGTCCTTGACCAATCGCCTTGCCACGGCGGGGAGTTGGGTCTCGGCGCGGCGGCGCCGGGCCAGCGCGACCTGGAGGACGAACGCCTCGTCCCACTTCAGGCGGGACCGCGCATCGGCGATATCGGCCTTGGTGGCCGGCCGGTGGATCTTCAGCAGCGCCTCGGTGAGCGGCACCAGCGCCCGGCCGTCGCGCAGCGCCTCCGGCAGCGGGTCGACGGCGTCCTGCGCACTGGGCAGCACCGCGTCGACCGCCTTGGCGATCTTCCAGGACGCCATCTGCTGGCAGGCCGGGTAGATCGGCATGAGCTGGTTGGCGAAGGCGCTGACCGCGTCGTCGCCTTCGTCGTCGGCCGTGCGGTCGAGGAGCTCGTATTCGGGGTGGGCGAGCTGGAGTTTGTGATTGAAGACCGACACCTTGCCGGCGAACATCGCGCGGCGTCCCGGGAGCAGGTCCTTGTGGGGCTTGTGAATGCCCTTGCCGAAGAAGACCAGCCGCAGCCGGCCGCTGCCGTCGGTGAGCGTCACTTCGAGGCGCTGGCCCCGGCCGCCGTTGAATTTCAGCACCCGGGCGTCCGCGACCTGCGCGACGACCGTGACGTGCTCGTCCAGTGGGAGGTCGGCGAGGCGGGTCAGTTCGCCGCGCTCGGCATAGCGGCGCGGATAGTGGTGCAACAGGTCGCCGACCGTATGCAGGTCGAGATGCTCGGCCAGCACCTTTGCGGTGGTGCCACCGAGGATTTTCTTCAGGGGTTCGTCGAGCGCTGCCACGCATCCATTGCACACCACGCCTGTGACAATCGCGGTTCACTCACCGGTCCGATGCGCTCACTCCACGCCGATGAGCAGCGGCGCCGCATGCTGGCCGCCTTCGTAGACGACCGTGTCCACGGCGAGATGGCGCGCCCGGACATGCCGCTCCAGCCGCTCGGCGAGCCCGTCGGGCGCGTCCGCGCCGAGGACCAGGGTGACCATCTCGCCGCCCGCGGACAGCATCCGGTCGAGCACGGCCGTCGCGATACGGGTGAGGTCGGAGCCGATCACCACGACATCGCCGTCGATCAGGCCGAGCACGTCCCCGGCCTGGCAGACCCCGGCCATCGTCCACGACTGCCGCTCGGCGACCGCCAGCTCGGCGTAGCGGGTGGCGCCCGCGGCCGCGGTCATCGCGACCACGTCCTCGTCGAAGCTGCGGCCCGGTTCGTGCACGGCCAGCGCCGCGATGCCCTGGACGGCGGAGCGGGTGGGGATGAGCGCGACCCGTACGCCTTCGGTGCGGGCCTGTTCGGCGGCGGCCGCCGCGGTGTGCCGCAGGTCGGCGTCGTTCGGCAGCAGCATCACCTCACGGGCGTGCGCCTGCCGGATCGCCTGCACCAGTTCGCCGCTGGCGGGCGGCTCTCCGGGGCGTACGGCGACCGGTGTCGCGCCGGCCTCGGCGCAGAGTCCGGCGAGCCCTGGGCCCGGTACCACCGCGACCACGGCCCGCGCCGTCATGGCGGGCTCCTTGGCGCGGGTGACGCCGCCGAAGTGTGTGATGCGGACCCGGTACGGGCGGCCCGCCTCGATGCCGGCCTCCACCGCGGCGCCCGCGTCGTCGACATGGACATGGACGTTCCACAGGCCGTCCCCGCCGACCACCACCAGGGAGTCGCCGAGCCCGTCGAGCCGGGTCCGCAGCCGCGCCACCGCCGCGTCCCCGGCCTCCAGCAGGTAGATCACCTCGAAGGCGGGCCCCTCCGGCCCACCGCGGCCGTCCGCGGCCGCCCGGCCCGCGACCTCGCAGCCGGCCGCCTCGGGAAGCGGGGCGTCGGCCCGTACGGCGACCGGTGTCGCCGAGACCTCCCCGGACAGCGCGTCGGCGAGCGCCCCCAGCAGCGCGACCAGGCCGCAGCCGCCGGCATCCACCACACCGGCCCGGCCGAGCACTGCGAGCTGCCCCGGGGTGGCCTGGAGCGCGGTGCGGGCGCCCTCGTGGGCGGCGCGGGCGACCTCGGCGGCCCCGGCTCCGGCGACCCCGGCGGCGGCCCGCTCCGCGGCGTCGGCGGCGGCGGTCGCGACCGTCAGGACGGTGCCCTCCACGGGGTGGGCGACGGCCTCGTACGTCGATGCGGCGGCCCGGCGCAGCGCCTGCCGCAGTGCGTCGGCCGAACCGTCGCCGGCCGCCAGCACCTCCGTCATCCCGCGCAGCAGCTGCGCCACGATCGTGCCGGAGTTGCCGCGCGCCCCGATGAGCGCGCCATGGGCCATGGCACCGATCGCGTCGGCGAGGCGGGGTGCGGTGCCGGCCGAGGTGTGCCCGTCGAAGGCGGCCTCGACCGCGCGGGCGGCCGATTCGAGCGTCAGATAGAGGTTGGTGCCGGTGTCGCCGTCGGCCACCGGATAGACGTTGATGGCGTCGATCCGCTCGCGTTCCCGGCCGAGCGCCTCCAGCGCCAGCCCGCACCAGGAGCGGACCGCGGCGGCGTCGAGCGGGTACGGCACGTCGTCCTCCTGGGTCGCGGGATGCACCGCACAGTAGCCGCGCTCCGGCGGGACGGCCGGGGCGGGGGCCGGGAGGTGCGTGGTAGTTTCGTTCTACGGGAGCGGTCGTTGTATGCTGCTCCGGTTGCCCGATGAGAATCGGGCCATTCCTCTCCTGACGGTGCCGTTCGGGCAATGCACTCGGCTCGTCGGGATTTCACCGTAAGTGCATCTGAAGTCTTTGGAGTGACCCGTGGCTGCCAACTGCGACGTCTGCGGCAAGGGGCCGGGCTTCGGCAAGAGTGTCTCGCACTCGCATCGCCGCACCAACCGTCGTTGGAACCCCAACATCCAGACGGTTCGTGCAGTGATCGGGCGCACGCCGAAGAAGCTGAACGCCTGCACCTCGTGCATCAAGGCCGGCAAGGTCTCGCGCTGACGTCTTAGCCGTAGCGCAGCCCAGCCGGTTGCTTGTGAAGCCGGTCCACCTTCGGGTGGGCCGGCTTCTGCCGTTCCCGGGGACAGGTGCGGCCCCCGGCGGCGTCCGACCGCGCCGCCGCCGGGGCCCCGTTCAGTGCGCGCCGCGCATGCGCCAGCCGTGGTCGACGGGGCCGATCCCCGCGCCGAGCCGGAATCCGGCCGCGAGGGCGCCGGTGACGTAGTCCTTCGCCGCCGCGGCGGCCTGCGGGACGGTGTCGCCCTTGGCGAGCTGCGCGGCCAGCGCGCTGGCGAGGGTGCAGCCGGTGCCGTGGGTGTGCCGGTTGTCGTGCCGGGGCGCGCGCAGCCAGTGCTCCTCGGTGCCGTCGGTGAGCAGGTCGACGGCGCTGTCGCCGGGCCCGTCGCCGACCGTGAGATGGCCGCCCTTGATGAGCGCCCAGCGCGGCCCGAAGTCCAGGATCGCGGCGGCCGCCCGCCGCATATCGGCCTCCCCCTCGACCCGTACGCCGGTCAGCTGGGCGACCTCGTCCAGGTTGGGGGTGGCGACGGTGGCCGTGGGCAGCAGGGCGCCGCGGACCGCGTCCAGCGCACTGGCGGCGAGCAGTGCATCGCCGTGCTTGGAGACTCCTACGGGGTCGATGACGACCGGGACCCGCAGTCCGGCGAGCAGCTCGGCGACGGTTTCGACGAGTTCGGCCGAGGAGAGCATGCCGGTCTTCACCGCCTGCACGCCGATGTCGTCGACGACGCTGCGGAACTGGGCCCGGACGGCCTCGGCGGGCAGCTCCCACGCGCCCTGCACGCCCAGGGAGTTCTGCGCGGTGACGGCGGTGACCACGCTCATGCCGTGGGTGCCGAGCGCCAGCATCGTCTTCAGGTCGGCCTGGATGCCCGCGCCGCCGCCGGAGTCGGAGCCGGCGACGGTCAGGACGCGTGGAGGTATGCGCATACCGCCGAATCTACTCGGCGGCACCCCGCGGTCCTGCGGGCGCCCGTAAGGGACCGCCCGTATCCCGTGCGGAACTAGTCGGCGTCCCCGTTGTCGCCGAAGTGGTCCCAGCCGGCCTTCACCCACGGGGCGCCGTCCACCGTCACCTGGGGCAGCGCGGAGGGGTGGAGCACCTCGCCGATGACCTTCCACCGGGCGGGCAGCTTCACATCGGGCGGGAAGGTGGCCACGATCGCGTGATCTTCACCGCCGTTGAGCACCCACTGCATCGGGTCCACGCCGACCGCGGTGCCGATGTCGGACATCTGCGTGGGGATGTCGATGCCCGCGGACCGCAGATCGATCCGGACCTTGCTGGCCTCGGCGATGTGCCCGAGGTCGGCGACCAGCCCGTCGCTGACGTCGGTCATGGCGGTGGCGCCGAGTCCGGCCGCCGCCGGGCCCGCGTGGTACGGCGGCTCGGGACGGCGGTGGGCCTCCACGAAGGCGCGCGGCGAGCGGAAGCCGCGGGAGAGGACCGCGTGCCCGGCGGCGGACCAGCCGAGCCAGCCGGTCACCGCGACCACGTCGCCGGGCTGGGCACCGGCCCGGGTGACCGGCTCCTGGTTGCGCAGATCGCCGAGCGCGGTGATGGCGACGGTGATGGTCTCGCCGCGTACGACGTCTCCGCCGACCACGGCGGCGCCCGCCACCTGGCATTCGTCGCGCAGCCCGTCCATCAGCTCGGTCGGCCAGGTCGCGGGGAGGTCCGCGGGGACGACCAGGCCGAGCAGGATCGCGGTGGGCACCGCGCCCATCGCCGCGATGTCGGCGAGGTTCTGCGCGGCGGCCTTGCGGCCGACGTCGTAGGCGGTGGACCAGTCGCGCCTGAAGTGCCGGCCTTCCAGGAGGATGTCGGTGCTGGCGACCACCCTCCGGTCCGGCGCGGTGACCACCGCGGCGTCGTCACCCGGCCCGATCCGTACGGCCGGAGTGGAGGTGAGCCGGGAGGTGAGCTCCCTGATCAGCCCGAACTCCCCCAGCTCGCCCACGGTGCCCTTCATGCTGTTGCCCTTCCCATGTGTACGGACGGTCCGTACGTGGCTGACGACTGTGCCGCACTTGCCGAGTTCACCGCGCGGGTCTCCCCGCTCCGCACGGTGACGCGGTACCGTGGCGTCCCTTCTTCCCACATGATCCTCGTAGCCGCCCTGGAGGTTCCGTGGTACAGGCCTACATCCTGATCCAGACCGAGGTCGGCAAGGCCTCGGCGGTAGCTGAGGTGATCTCCAAGATCCAAGGCGTGCTTCAGGCCGAGGACGTGACCGGGCCCTATGACGTCATCGTGCGCGCCGAGGCCGGCACCGTCGACGAGCTGGGCCGCATGGTGGTCGCGAAGGTCCAGCAAGTGGAAGGCATCACCCGCACCCTTACCTGCCCGGTCGTGCATCTCTAGCTCCCCGTATTCTCGGCCGGGTGATCTCTGCACGCCATCGGCACCTGGCCCTCACCGCGCTCACCGTGCTGTTCGCCACGGTGAGCTGCTCCCCTTCCGAGGACGTGGCCGTGCCCTCCCCCAAGGGTGCGGCGGCGCGGTACTGCAAGGCGCTCCACGCGGAGTTGCCGCAGACCGTGGACGGGCTGGAGCGGGCCACCGCCGAGCCGGTCTCCGACTTCACTGCCATGTGGGGCGATCCTGCCGTGAAACTGCGCTGCGGGGTACCGAAGCCCGACGTCCTGACGCACGGGAGTGAACATTACAACCCCTCCGCCGACGCGGCGGAAGTCAACGGGGTCAGCTGGCTCTTCGAGAAGCAGGACGACGGGTACCGCTTCACGACCGTGCTGCGCAAGGCTTATGTCGAGGTGACCGTGCCCGGGAAGTACGCCCCCGAGGTCGATGCGCTCACCGACCTCGCGGACGCCGTGAAGAAGACCGTTCCCGTAGGGGTCTAGGGTTCCGGCGCCGGTCCGCCGGGGCGGGCCGGGACCGGCCCCGGGAACCGGCGTGGCTCAGCGCAGCCCCGTGGAGCGGTGCAGCGCGGCCTGGAGGAGCCGGTCGATCAGCTCCGGGTAGCTCACGCCGCTCTCCTGCCACATCCGCGGGTACATCGAGATGGGCGTGAATCCGGGCAGCGTGTTGATCTCGTTGATCACGAACTCGCCGTTGTCCTGGAGGAAGAAGTCCGCGCGCACCAGGCCCTCGCAGGACGCCGCGTCGAAGGCCGCGACCGCCAGTTCCTGGACCTTCGCGGTCTGCTCGGCGGTCAGCGGCGCGGGCACGATCCCGGCGGCCGAGTCGATGTACTTGGCCTCGAAGTCGTAGAAGTCGTGCGCGGTGACCGGCGGGATCTCGGCCGGCACGCTGGCCCGCGGGCCGTCCTCGAACTCCAGCACCCCGCACTCGATCTCGCGGCCGCGCAGCAGCGACTCGACGAGGATCTTGGGGTCGTGCCGGCGGGCCTCCTCGATCGCCTCGTCCAGGCCGCCGAGGTCGTTGACCTTGGTGATGCCCATGGACGAGCCGGCCCGCGCGGGCTTCACGAAGAGCGGCCAGCCGTGCTCCGCGGCGAAGTCCACGATCTTCCGGCGGGCGGCCGCCGGATCGCTTTCCCACTCCCGCGGGCGGATGACCTCGTACGGGCCGACCGGCAGCCCGAAGGAGGTGAACACCCGCTTCATGTAGTCCTTGTCCTGGCCGACGGCGGAGGCGAGCACGCCCGAACCGACGTAGGGCACCCCGGAGAGCTCCAGCAGCCCCTGGAGGGTGCCGTCCTCCCCGTAGGGGCCGTGCAGGACGGGGAAGACGACGTCGACCTCGCCGAGCGCCTTGGGCACCGAGCCCGGCTCGCTGTAGACGACCTCGCGGTTGGTCGGGTCGACCGGGAGCACCACGGCGCCCTCGGTGGACTCGGCGAGCGCGGCCACGGTGGGCAGCTGCCGGTCCGCGATGGCCATCCGCTCGGGATCGTCGGCGGTCAGCGCCCAGCGGCCGTCCGTGGTGATGCCGATGGGCAGCACGTCGTACTTCTCACGGTCGATGGCGCGCAGCACGGCGCCGGCCGTGAGCACGGAGATCGCGTGCTCGGAGCTGCGGCCGCCGAACACGACGGCGACGCGGGGCTTGTGGTGGGAGGTCTCGCTGCTCATATCGGGTTGAGGGTACCTGCTGACCGGCACGGAGTCAGTGCTGCGGCGGCCGTTGGTGGCGTCGCGCCCGGGTGCCGCGCGTCACGGGCCCCCGGGCGAACGGCGCCGGACCGCCGCATTCCGTACCGTTTCAGTGCCGCTCGGACTTGGCGCTGCGCGACATCAGGTCCTTGAGGGCGACCATCGGCGGCTTGCCCTCGTGGACGATCTCCACGACCGTCTCGGTGAGCGGCATGTCGACACCGTGCCTGCGGGCCAGATCCAGCACGGATTCACAGGACTTGACGCCCTCGGCGGTCTGCTTGGTGACCGCGATGGTCTCCTGGAGCGTCATCCCCCGGCCGAGGTTGGTGCCGAAGGTGTTGTTGCGCGACAGGGGCGAGGAGCAGGTGGCGACCAGGTCGCCCATACCGGCGAGGCCGGCGAAGGTGTGCGCGTCGGCTCCCATGGCGAGGCCGAGCCGGGTGGTCTCGGCGAGACCGCGGGTGATCAGGGACGCCTTGGCGTTGTCGCCCAGGCCCATCCCGGTGGCGATGCCGACGGCGAGCGCGATGACGTTCTTGACCGCGCCGCCCAGTTCACAGCCCACCACATCGGTGTTGGTGTACGGGCGGAAGTACGAGGTGTGGCAGGCGGCCTGGAAGCGCTGGGCGACCGCCTCGTCGGCGCAGGCCACGACCGCGGTGGCGGGCTGCCGGGCGGCGACCTCCTTGGCGAGGTTGGGGCCGGTCAGCACCGCGACCCGCTCCGCGGGCACCTTGGCGACCTCCTCGATGACCTCGCTCATGCGCTTGGCCGTGCCCAGTTCGACGCCCTTCATCAGGGAGACCAGGACCGTGTCGGTGGGCAGCAGGGGCGCCCATTCGGCGAGATTGCCGCGCAGCGTCTGGGCGGGGACGGCCAGCACGGCGAACTCCGCACCGCGCGCCGCTTCCGCCGGGTCGGTGGTGGCCCGTACGGACGCGGGCAGCTCGACCCCCGGCAGGTAGTCGGGGTTCGTACGGCCGCTGTTGATGGCGTCGACCAGGGCCGCGCGGCGCCCCCACAGGGTCACCTCGCATCCCGCGTCGGCGAGCACCATCGCGAAGGCGGTGCCCCAGGACCCCGTGCCGTAGACGGCGCAGCGCGTCACTTGCTTTCATCCTCCTGTGCCTGCTGGGTGCTTCGGGCCTGCTGCGGGCCGACGGCCGGTTCGGTGGCGGCGGCCGGTTCGGCGGGGGTTCGGTCCGCTCCGGCGCCCTGGGTGGCCTTGGCGGCTTCCCGGGCGGCGCGGCGCTCCCGGGCGATCGCCTTGCGCCAGTCGTACGGTTCGACCGGCGCGGGCTCGCCGCGGACGACGGCCAGCTGCTCGGTGATCGCGGTCATGATGACGTCGGTGGCGGCCCGCAGCACCTCGGCGGTCGGTTCCCGGTCGTAGAAGGCGCTCAGGTCGACCGGCGGCCCCGCCTGCACCCGCAGCGTCTTGCGCGGGAGGAGCCGGAGCTTCTTCTCCTTGGCGTACGGCGGCATCGCGTCGTTGGCGCCCCACTGCGCGACGGGAATGACCGGCGCCTTCGTCAGCAGCGCCACCCGCGCGGCACCCGTCTTGCCCTGCATGGGCCACAGGTCGGGGTCGCGGGTGAGGGTGCCCTCGGGGTAGAAGGCGACGCATTCGCCCTTCTCGATGGCGGTGACGGCGGCGCGGAACGCGTTGGCGGCGTCGGTGGTTTCCCGGTAGACGGGGATCTGTCCGGTGCCGCGCATCATCAGGCCGACAAAGCCGCTCTTGAAGAGTCCGGCCTTGGCGAGGAATCGGGGGACCCGCCCGGTGTTGTACTGATAGTGCGCATAGGAGAGCGGATCGAGATACGAGTTGTGGTTGACCGCGGTGATAAATCCGCCGTCGGCCGGAATGTGCTCCATTCCCTGCCAGTCCCGCTTGAACAGAACCAGGAGCGGCGGTTTGCAGATGACCGCGGCCAAGCGGTACCAGAAGCCGATTCTGCGGCGGGACACTGGGACACCCTCCTTGTGGGGACCTGCGTAGCTGCTGCGGGCCGGCAGCCGCACAAGTGTCGCCCCAGGTACCCGCTATGTCGAGGACACCGTAACCCCGACGCTCCCGGAGAGCGGCGGCGGCAGGTGAGAATAACGCCGATGCGACGAGACGGAGCGGATGTGGGCTGGAGCCTGGTGGTGCCGCTGAAGCCGCTGGCGCGGGCCAAGAGCAGGCTCTCCCGGGCCGCGGGCGAGGAGTTCCGGCCCCGGCTGGCCCTGGCGTTCGCCCTGGACACCGTGACAGCAGCGCTGGCCTGCGAGAACGTCCAGGATGTGGCGGTTGTCACGGATGACCTGCTGGCCGCGGAGCGGCTGGCGGCGCTGGGCGCGCGGATCGTGCCCGACACACCGGCCCGCGGCCTCAACGCGGCGCTGGCCCATGGAGCGGGCGTGGTCCGGGCGCGTCGTCCGGGCGCGCCGGTCGCCGCGCTGAACGCCGATCTGCCCGCACTGCGCCCCGCCGAGCTGGAACTGGTGCTCCATTCCGCTTCGCTATTTCCCCGTGCATTTCTCGCGGATGCGGCGGATATCGGGACAACACTTCTGACCGCGACTTCCGGCCGGGAATTGGAACCGGCATTCGGAGGCGCCTCGCGGGCCCGTCACCTGGCGTCCGGAGCGCAGGAGATCACCGGGCCGAAGGCGCCGTCGGTACGCCGGGACGTGGACACCGGCGAGGATCTGCTGGCCGCGCTGGCGCTGGGCGTGGGCCCGCACACGGCGCTCCAGGCACCGCGGCTGGTGGCGGGGGCGGCCGCGCCGGAGGGGTCGAAGCGGCTGCCGCCGCCGCAGGTCAGAGCGTCTGGAGCGTGATCAGGACGATCCTGCGGTCGTCGCCTTCGCCGGTGAGGTCGATCCGGACCCGCTGACCGGGCCGCAGCAGCAGCAGACCGCCGGCGTCGAAGGCCGCCGCGTCGAAGGGCATCGGGGTGCCGTCGTCCAGCAGCACACTGCCGGAGCGGGTCTCGGAGTCGTACGTATACGCGGTGGCCTGCATGGGAGAGAGCCTAGACGAGGGGGTCCCCGGACCCTCCGGCCGCCCGTACGGTGGCGGCAAGGCCCTGCGGCCCGCTCAAACGGCGCCGGACGCACCGCGGGCCGGGCTCCCCGAAGGGAGACCGGCCCCACGCGTGGCGTCGCCGCTGCCGAATTACCGCTTGCGGGCGGTGGTCTTCTTGGCGGTGGTCTTGCGTGCCGTGGCCTTCTTCGCGGGGGCCTTCTTCGCCGTCGTCTTCTTCGCGGGGGCGGTCTTCTTCGCCGTCGCCTTTTTCGCGGTGGTCTTCTTCGCCGTGGTCTTCTTGGCGGCGGCCTTCGTGGCGGGAGCCTTCTTCGCCGTCGTCTTCTTCGCGGTGGTCTTCTTCGCCGCGGTGGTCTTCTTCGCCGCTGCCTTCTTCGCCGTCGTCTTCTTGGCGGCGGCCTTCTTGGCGGTGGCCTTCTTCGCGGCAGCCTTCTTGATGGCGGCACCACCGGTGAGGCTGCCCTTGGGAGCCTTCTTGACGGAGACCTCGCCACCCTTGGGGAGCTTCTTCGAGCCGCTCACCAGGTCCTTGAAGCCCTGACCGGCGCGGAAGCGCGGCACCGAGGTCTTCTTGACCCGCACGCGCTCACCCGTCTGCGGGTTGCGGGCATAGCGGGCCGGGCGGTCAACCTTCTCGAACGAGCCGAATCCGGTGACCGAAACGCGGTCGCCGGAGACAACTGAACGGACGATTGCGTCCAGTACGGCGTCCACCGCGTCCGCGGCGTTCTGACGGCCGCCGAGCTTGTCGGCAATGGCTTCTACGAGCTGCGCCTTGTTCACGTCTTCCCCTTCGGAGACATTGCTGGAACGAAAGATTCCAAGCTTTTTCGCACGTTAGGCAGATATATACCGCAAATCAAACACGAAACGGGCTAATCACCCTTGTGCCGCAACGAAGTCGACCTTCACGGACTTCCGCCGGTGTGCACATCTTCGGGATAACGACCTTCGTCGAGGTCAGCCATGAAGCGCTCCAGACGCCTTGCCGCGTCCGCAAGATCGTGTTTAGCCGCGGCCGTGATGACGAGCAGCTTCCGGGTCAGCGCCATCCGTACGCCCTCCGGGACTTGCAGTGTCCGCACTCTTGTATGTGCGTCCTTGAGCCGGTCGGCGACGAGACCGTAGAGCTCGAGTTGGTCGTCGCGTTCCATGCGCTAATTGTGCCATCTGCGGCGAGTTGTCGCTTCACGGGGCCTCAACAGCCGCCTCGACACGACGATGCGCCCCCTGCCAACTGCACAGGGGGCGCATCGTACGCAATATAGCTTTGAGCCATAAAACCCGAGGTCAGACCTCGATGGTACGCGGCTTGAACGACGGCCGGTTCGCCTCGTACTCCACGATGGACGACTCCTCCCGAAGGGTGAGGCTGATGTCGTCCAGCCCCTCCAGCAGGCGCCAACGGGCGTTCTCGTCCAGCTCGAAGTCGGCGGTGACGCCCTCGGCGCGCACCTGCCGGCCGACCAGGTCCACCGTCACCTCGGCGGTCGGGTCGTTCTCCAGCAGCGTCTGGAGCCGGTCGACGGTCTCCTGCGGCAGGACCACCGTCAGCAGCCCGTTCTTGAGGGAGTTGCCACGGAAGATGTCCGCGAACCGCGAGGAGATGACGGCCTTGAAGCCGTAGTTCTGAAGCGCCCAGACGGCGTGCTCACGGGAGGAGCCGGTACCGAAGTCGGGGCCGGCGACCAGTACCGTGGCGCCCTGGTAACGCTCCTGGTTGAGGACGAACTGCGGGTCCTTGCGCCAGGCCTCGAACAGCCCGTCCTCGAAGCCGTCGCGGGTGACCTTCTTCAGCCAGTGGGCCGGGATGATCTGGTCGGTGTCGACGTTGCTGCGGCGCAGCGGGACGGCCCGGCCGGTGTGGGTGGTGAAAGCTTCCATGGTTCAGACTCCCGCGGGCGTGGCGACGGCGACATCGGACAGATCGGCCGGTGAGGCCAGATGGCCGAGAACCGCCGTTGCGGCGGCGACCTGCGGCGAGACCAGGTGCGTACGACCGCCCTTGCCCTGCCGGCCCTCGAAGTTGCGGTTGGAGGTGGACGCGGAGCGCTCACCGGGCGCCAGCTGGTCGGGGTTCATGCCCAGGCACATCGAGCAGCCCGCGTGCCGCCATTCGGCGCCCGCCGCGGTGAAGACCTTGTCCAGCCCCTCGGCGACGGCCTCCAGGGAGACCCGGACCGAGCCGGGGACGATCAGCATCCGTACGCCGTCGGCGACCTTGCGGCCTTCCAGGATCCCGGCCGCGGAGCGCAGGTCCTCGATACGGCCGTTGGTGCACGAACCTACGAAGACGGTGTCCACCTTGATGTCCCGCAGCGGCTGACCCGCCGTCAACCCCATGTACTCCAGGGCCTTTTCGGCGGCGAAGCGCTCCGAGGCGTCCTCGTACGAAGCCGGGTCGGGGACGCTCGCCGAAAGCGGCGCGCCCTGGCCGGGGTTGGTGCCCCAGGTGACGAACGGCGCGAGCGCGGAGGCGTCGATGCGCACCTCGGCGTCGAAGACCGCGTCGTCGTCGGTGCGCAGCGTCTTCCAGTACGCGACCGCGGCGTCCCAGTCCTCGCCCTGCGGGGCGTGGTCACGGCCCTGGAGGTAGTCGAAGGTGGTCTCGTCCGGGGCGATCATGCCGGCCCGGGCGCCCGCCTCGATCGACATGTTGCAGATGGTCATCCGGGCTTCCATCGACAGCTTCTCGATGGCCGAACCGCGGTATTCCAGGACATAGCCCTGGCCGCCGCCGGTGCCGATCCGGGCGATGATCGCCAGGATCAGGTCCTTGGCGGTGACACCCTCGGGCAGCTCACCGTCGACGGTGATCGCCATGGTTTTGAAGGGGGCCAGCGGCAGCGTCTGGGTGGCCAGCACATGCTCGACCTGGCTGGTGCCGATGCCGAACGCCAGCGCGCCGAAGGCTCCGTGGGTGGAGGTATGACTGTCACCGCAGACCACGGTGGTGCCGGGCTGGGTCAGTCCCAACTGCGGTCCCACGACGTGGACAACGCCCTGCTCGACATCGCCCAGCGGGTGCAGCCGGACCCCGAACTCCGCGCAGTTCTTGCGCAGCGTCTCCAGCTGAGTGCGGGAGACCGGGTCGGCGATCGGCTTGTCGATGTCGAGGGTCGGGGTGTTGTGATCCTCGGTGGCGATGGTCAGGTCCGTCCGGCGCACCTGGCGGCCGGCCTTGCGGAGGCCGTCGAACGCCTGCGGGCTGGTGACCTCGTGCAGCAGGTGCAGATCGATGAAGAGGAGGTCGGGCTCGCCTTCCGCGCGCCGGACGACATGGTCGTCCCAGACCTTCTCCGCGAGTGTCCGTCCCATCGCTTTCCCTCCGACCGGCCGCATTGCCGGCCTTTCCTCGTCCGTGCGCGATGCCCGCAGAAATCCCCTTGCCGGGCCGTACGCCGGGCCCTGGTCGAGGGCCACACCTACAGATTGACGACTTCCCTGGAAAATTGAACTTGCGTTTCACAGTGTGAGACGCGAGTATCGTTGCATGGACAACTCTAGCGGCGTCGGCGTTCTCGACAAGGCAGCTCTGGTATTGAGTGCCCTGGAGTCCGGTCCGGCCACCCTCGCCGGGCTGGTCGCGGCGACAGGGCTCGCACGACCCACGGCCCACCGGCTGGCCGTGGCACTGGAACACCACCGGATGGTGGCGAGGGACATGCAGGGCCGGTTCATCCTGGGCCCGCGGCTCTCCGAGCTGGCCGCGGCGGCCGGTGAGGACCGCCTGCTGGCCACGGCCGGCCCGGTACTCACCCACCTACGCGATGTGACCGGCGAGAGCGCCCAGCTCTATCGCCGGCAGGGCGATATGCGGATCTGTGTGGCGGCGGCGGAGCGGCTGTCCGGATTGCGGGACACCGTCCCGGTCGGCTCCACGCTCCCCATGAAGGCGGGCTCGGCCGCCCAGATCCTGATGGCCTGGGAGGAGCCCGAGCGGCTGCACCGCGGCCTCCAGGGCGCGCGCTTCACGGCCACCGCACTGTCCGGCGTACGCCGCCGGGGCTGGGCCCAGTCGATCGGCGAGCGGGAGCCGGGCGTGGCCTCGGTCTCCGCCCCCGTGCGCGGCCCCTCGAACCGCGTGGTGGCCGCCGTATCGGTCTCCGGCCCGATCGAGCGGCTGACCCGCCACCCGGGCCGGATGCATGCCCAGGCGGTCATCGACGCGGCGGCCCGCCTCTCCGAGGGCCTGCGGCGCACCGGCTGAGCACCCCGCTGCGGGGCGGGGCCGTGGTGGACGGCGGTCACGATGCCGAAGGGGCGGTCCCGTGCGGATGGTCCGCACCGGGCCGCCCCGCGCACTCAGGCCGCCATCCGGTCCGCGGCCCGCTCCCCGCGGCGGCCGACCGGCACCGTCCCCAGCGCCTCCCCCAGCCCGAACGCCGGCATATTGCGGTAAATGCTCTCGTACGAGCCCGCCGGGACGACATAGGTCTCGTGCCAGAAGCCGACCTTGTCCCGGCCCTCCCGCACCCGCCGGTTGAACGCCGCCCAGGCCGGCCGGTGCTCGCCGCCCTGGTCCGTGGCGTAGGCGAACAACTTCTCCTTCGAGTCCCAGTACTGGAGGATGGCGAAGTGCCTCGGCAGTCCGGGAAGCAGCCGGTAGCCGATCATCCCGCTGCCCGGATCCCGGGCCAGCTCCTTGATCATGCGCGGCATGGCGAGGAACACCGGCAGCCAACTGCGCACCGCCCGCCAGCTGTTGAAGCGCATCCCGATGAGGAAGACCACCACCTCCCGGCCACCGTCCGCCGTCATCCGTCCCTGCACCGGCTTGCCGCTCATGGCGGCCCCCTTCCGACACCGGATAGCATCGCTATCCATACTTAGATAGTGACACTCCCCAATGGAAGCCGCAAGAGGGAGGCGACCGGCGGAGCCGGGCGGGCACAGCGGGGGCCATCGCCACGATCAAGGAATACCTGCGCGATGGGGCCGC
The DNA here is from genome assembly GCF_008704855.1 of Streptomyces platensis. Taxonomy (NCBI): domain Bacteria; kingdom Bacillati; phylum Actinomycetota; class Actinomycetes; order Kitasatosporales; family Streptomycetaceae; genus Streptomyces; species Streptomyces platensis. Next base: position 6,218,662 of record NZ_CP023691.1, on the reverse strand, counting down.
CGGTGCAGGTCAGCGGAGCCCAAGGAGCTCAACCGGGGCCGCGGAAGCGGCAGTTGACACGAAAAGGCCCCCCGCATGATGCGGGGGGCCTTCTCTTCTTGTACCCCCGACCGGATTCGAACCGGCGCTACCGCCTTGAGAGGGCGGCGTGCTAGGCCGCTACACAACGGGGGCAAGTTTTCTTGCAATTGGGAGTCTCCGAGGATACTCCGCGCTGGGCTACCAGGACTCGAACCTAGACTAAATGAACCAGAATCACTCGTGCTGCCAATTACACCATAGCCCATGGTGGTTTAGACCAGTACCCCCGACCGGATTCGAACCGGCGCTACCGCCTTGAGAGGGCGGCGTGCTAGGCCGCTACACAACGGGGGCCCTAGCGATCCTGCATGAGTGACAGCGGGTGCGACCCGGACTGTCTCCCTGGGAAGGATCTGTACCCCCGACCGGATTCGAACCGGCGCTACTGCCTTGAGAGGGCAGCGTGCTAGGCCGCTACACAACGGGGGCTTTGCAGATAAGCTCTGCGAGCTGGCCTACCAGGACTCGAACCTAGACTAACTGAACCAGAATCAGTCGTGCTGCCAATTACACCATAGGCCATCAAAGCGCAACCCCCCGTAGGGGGTTTTATTTTGACTGCGCCTCCCGGCCGGGCCTCTCGGCCCTCTCGGGCGGCGCAGGAAGAACATTACCTGATCGTGGACGGCGCACCAAAACCGATAACTCCGCGCAACTGCTCGGGGAGCTCCGCCAGGCTCACGATCCGACGCACCCCCGCGGGCAGCTCCTCGCCGGTGCCCGTACGGTCCAGCCATACGGCCGTGAGCCCGGCGTCCCGGGCGCCGAGCGCGTCGATGTCGAGCTTGTCGCCGATGTACACGACCTCGGCGGGGGTTAGGCCGAGCGCCTGACAGGCGCCGGTGAACGCCTCCGGGGCGGGCTTGGCGCACCCCAGCTCGTCGGAGCAGAACACCGCCTCGAAGCGGTTACGGATCCCCAGGGCGGTGAGCTTGCGCTCCTGGTTGGCGGTGGTGGCGTTGGACAGCACCGCCTGCCGTATCAGGGGGGCCAGGGCTGCCAGGGCGGGCGCGGAGTCCGGGAAGAGCGTCCAGGACGCTTCGTAGTGCGCGAGGTACCGGCCGAACCAGGCGTCCGCCTCGGTGTCGGAGAGCGGGGTCCCCAGGAATGTCCGGGCCCGGCCTCTGCGGTGGTCGAGAAAGCCCACCTCACCGGCGAGGAAGCGGGCGAACTCGGTCTCCATGGCCGTCCGCCAGCGCTCCAGGGCCGCTTCCTCGCCGCCGTACGCATCGAGGAGTCCCTCGGTCCGCAGGTGCCGCAGGACACCCGCCCGGTCCGACCCGGTGTAGTCGAAGAGGGTGTCGTCGAGGTCCCACAGGACGGCGCGCAGGGGCATACCGGCAATCTAGCGAAGGGGGCCGGATACGCGAGGGGCCCGGACACCGTGCGGTGTCCGGGCCCCTGGGCGCGGTGGCGGTCAGCCGGCCAGCTTGGCCAGGGCCGCGTCGATGCGCTGGAGGGTGCGCTCCTTGCCGAGGATCTCCAGGGACTCGAAGAGCGGCAGGCCGACCGTGCGGCCGGTGACGGCCACCCGGACGGGGGCCTGGGCCTTGCCGAGCTTGAGGCCGTGCTCCTCACCGGCGGCCAGGACGGCCTCCTTGAGGGGCTCGGGGCCGGACGCCCAGTCGGCGGCGTCGAGCTTGGCGCGCGCCGTGGTGAGCAGCGCGACCGGGTCGCCCTTCATCGCCTTCGTCCAGGACGCCTCGTCCTCGACGGGCTCCTTGCGGAAGAGGAAGTCGACGTTGGCGGTGATGTCGGAGAGGACGGTGAGGCGGGTCTGGGCGTGCGGGGCGATGGCCCGCCAGGCGGCCTCGTCGAAGTCATCGGGGTCCCAGTTGGCGTACGGGGCCTTCAGCCAGGGCTCGCAGGCCTGGATGAAGTCCTGCACGTCCAGCCGGCGGACGTGCTCGGCGTTGATCGCCTCGGCCTTCTTCAGGTCGAAGCGGGCCGGGTTGGCGTTGACATCCGCGATGTCGAACTTCTCGATCAGCTCCTGGACCGAGAAGAGGTCCTGGTCGGCGGAGAAGGACCAGCCGAGCAGCGCGAGGTAGTTGAGCAGGCCCTCGGGGAGGAAGCCGCGCTCGCGGTAGAGGTTGAGGTTGGCCTGCGGGTCGCGCTTGGAGAGCTTCTTGTTGCCCTCGCCCATGACGTACGGGAGGTGGCCGAAAGCCGGGATCTCCTTGGCCACGCCCAGCTCGATCAGGGCCTTGTACAGGGCGATCTGGCGGGGGGTGGAGGAGAGCAGGTCCTCGCCGCGCAGGACGTGGGTGATCCCCATCAGGGCGTCGTCGACCGGGTTGACCAGGGTGTACAGCGGGGCGCCGTTGGCGCGGACGATGCCGTAGTCCGGGACGTTCTCCGGGGTGAAGGTCAGCTCGCCGCGCACCAGGTCGGTGAAGGTGATCGGCGCGTCGGGCATCCGGAAGCGGACGATGGAGGTCCGGCCCTCGGCGTCGTACGCGGCCTTCTGCTCAGCGGTCAGCTCGCGGCAGGTGCCGTCATAGCCGGAGGGCCTGCCGGCCTTGCGGGCGGCGTCGCGGCGCTCGTCGAGCTCCTCGGTGGTGCAGTAGCAGTGGTAGGCGTGGCCGGCGGCGAGGAGCTTGTCGGCGAGGTCCTTGTAGAGGTCCATGCGCTGCGACTGGCGGTACGGCGCGTGCGGGCCGCCGACCTCGGGGCCCTCGTCCCAGTCGAAGCCGAGCCAGTGGAACGACTCCAGCAGCTGGTTGTAGGACTCCTCGGAGTCGCGGGCCGCGTCGGTGTCCTCGATCCGGAAGACCAGGGAACCCTTGTTGTGCCGTGCGTAGGCCCAGTTGAACAGGGCGGTACGGATCAGGCCGACATGGGGGTTACCGGTCGGGGAGGGACAGAAACGGACGCGGACGGGGGTCGCGTTAGCCACGCTTGATCACCTTGTTGGTGAGAGTGCCGATGCCTTCGATGGTGACGGCGACCTCGTCGCCGACGTTGAGCGGGCCGACTCCGGCCGGGGTGCCCGTGAGGATGACGTCGCCGGGGAGCAGGGTCATGGCCTCGGTGATGTGGACGATCAGGTCCTCCACCGGGCGGACCATGTCGCTGGTGCGGCCGAGCTGGCGCTGTTCACCGTTGACCGTGCACTGGATGGCGAGGCCCGCGGCGATGTCGGCGGGGTCCAGCCCGGTCTCGACCCAGGGGCCGAGCGGGCAGGAGCTGTCGAAGCCCTTGGCCCGCGCCCACTGCTTCTCGCGCTGCTGCACATCGCGGGCGGTGACGTCGTTGGCGCAGGTGTAGCCGAGGATCACGTCCTTGACGCGCTCGCGCGGCACCTCACGGCACATCCGGCCGATGACGACGGCGAGCTCCGCCTCGTGGTGCACCTCCTGGGAGAAGGAGGGGTACGCGATGGGGTCACCGGGGCCGATCACCGAGGTGGACGGCTTGAAGAAGGTGACCGGGACGTCCGGGACGGCGTTGCCCAGCTCGGCGGCGTGGTCGGCGTAGTTGCGGCCGATCGCGACGACCTTGTTGGGGAGGACCGGCGGCAGCAGCCGGACCTTGTCGAGGGGGACCTTTTGGCCCGAGCGCTCGAATTCCGCGAAGGGATGCCCCTTGATGACGTCGAGTTCGCCGTCTTCGAGGACGCCGAAGCCGACGTTGCCGTCGATGGAGAATCTTGCGATGCGCACGGGTTGCCGTCGCCCCTCATTGATCACTGGCCGGAGTTGACACTCCAGGCTATCGCGGGGCTGCTGCCGGTCCGTCGCTGATCAGGCCGGGACGCCCTGCTCGGGGGCGGTCATCAGGACCGTACGGCGAGGGTTGGCGGTCTGGGCCGGCAGGTCGACGGTGTGCTCCGGGGCCTCGGTGCCGAGCTCCTCGGCGTCGGTGAGGTGGGCCAGGGTGGTGCGCCGCGGGTTGGCTATGTTGCGGAACATCGTCGTCGTCTTCACTGCTGCATGCCTCGCGTCATCGAAGTCGGGAAAGGGCTTGCGGAAAGCTGCCTTGTCATTCTCGGCAACCATGTAAAGCGTCAGGCTAAGCGGGCTATTCCCTGCGATGTGCCGGGGGACTCAATGATCTTCCTGTGAGTTTGCTCACGAAGTGTGTGACAAATGCCGCATATCCCATGATCAACAACCCTGGGCGAATCGGACAATGGCGGATTGAAGTGCACGTTCCGCTCCCGATCACCGCACCTGGGACAGCTCCGAGAGGCAGCCGACTCGCGGATAAAAGTCCGTTATCGACGGTGAAATCTTCGACACGTCGTGACGCCTTCCGTACATTGCGTCACCCAAGTCACAGTGCGGGGCTCCGCTCTTGTTGGAGATCCTGCACTGTGCTGGAATTCCACGGACCGCCGCATGTTTGAGCCGGCGCGCAGGGCGCAACGAAGCGCCGCGCGGCGGTGCCGTCCACTCCGACCGAGAGGACAGCCCGCCGGTCATCACGACCGCCATGGGGGGACTTAGCGGTCCCCATACGACTCGACACCGTCCCGCCGAGGTGGGACGCCTGGTCCAGAGGTTGCGACGCTAGTGCAGGGACGTTTCAAGAGGGATGGCAGCGCTGCGGCGGACCCGGAGCTGCGCGGCGGAACCGACCGCGCCTCCTCGCCCCAGCGCGCCCAGGGCAACGGTTCCGCCGGGGGCAGCACGCTGCCCGTCGACGGGGGCGGCCAGGCGCCGGGCAATGACGCCGCGGACAGCGGTAAGTCCAAGGCGTCGAAGGGGCCCAGTGGCCCCGGTTCGCGAATAGCGCTGCGCAACTGGCGCATCAGCACCCGTCTGGTCTCCCTGCTAGCGCTTCCCGTGGTCGCCGCGACCACGCTGGGCGGTATGCGCATCGGCACGTCGCTGGAGAACATCGACCAGCTCGACAAGATGCAGCTGCTCACCGAGATGACCCGGCAGGCGACCGAGCTCGCCGACGCGTTGCAGGTGGAGCGGGACAAGTCGGCCGGTCCGCTGGCCGGCAGCGGGAACGTCAAGGACGACGCCAACGTCGTCGCGCCCCGCGAGTCGACCGACCGCGCCCGGCTGTCGTTCAACCAGGCCACCGATGACATCCGGGGCCAGGACGCCACGATGACCGGTGTCCGGGCGACCGTCCTGGAGATCACCCGCCAGCTCAACACCCTCAACGAGATCCGCAACAACGCCTACAAGGACGCGGACAACTCGACCCGGACGGTCACCAGCTACAACCAGCTGATCAACTCGCTGCTGTCGCTCTCCCAGGACATGGCGCAGGCGACCAGCAACCCGGAGATGATCCGCAGTACCCGTGCGCTGGCGGCGTTCTCGTCGGCCAAGGAGTACGCGTCGATCCAGCGGGCCCTGGTCAGTGCCGGCCTCGCCCACGACGGCGGCCCGCAGCTGTCCTCCAACGACCGGCTGGCCGGCCGTAACGCCGAGAACAACGAGAAGGCGGCCCGCGACCGCTTCTCGCAGATCTACACCAGCAACGGGGAGAACAGCGCCGGCACGCTCACCCGCGGTCTGGACGGCAACAACGACGAGATCAAGGCCGCGGTGGCGTTCGCGCACCGCGCCTTCGCCAGCGGTTCCGGCATCCGCAGCCAGGACTACCGCTACCTCGACTGGTACGACTCCGACACCGTCAAGATCGACGAGATGTCGCGGATCGAGACCACGCTGCTCTCGGAGATGGAGCAGAAGTCCCGCCAGCTGCGCAACGAGGCCACCCAGTCCGCGATCATCAGCGGTGCGCTGATCCTGCTCGTCCTCGGCGTCTCGCTGGTCGGCGCGTTCGTCGTGGCGCGGTCCATGGTCCGCTCGCTGCGCCGGCTCCAGGACACCGCGCAGAAGGTCGCCCAGGACCGGCTGCCCGAGCTGGTCAAGCAGCTGTCCGAGTCCGACCCGCAGGACGTGGACACCTCCGTCGAGTCCGTCGGTGTGCACAGCCGGGACGAGATCGGCCGGGTGGCCGCGGCCTTCGACGACGTGCACCGCGAGGCGGTCCGCCTCGCCTCCGAGCAGGCGCTGCTGCGGGGCAACGTCAACGCGATGTTCACCAACCTCTCGCGCCGCTCCCAGGGTCTGATCCAGCGCCAGCTCTCGCTGATCTCCGAACTGGAGTCCCGCGAGGCCGACCCGGACCAGCTGTCCTCCCTCTTCAAGCTCGACCACCTCGCCACCCGCATGCGCCGTAACGGTGAGAACCTCCTGGTCCTCGCCGGTGAGGAGCCGGGGCGCCGGTGGACGCGGCCGGTGCCGCTGGTCGACGTGCTCCGTGCCGCCGCCTCCGAGGTGGAGCAGTACGAGCGGATCGAGCTCAACGCCGTACCGCAGACCGAGGTCGCCGGCCGGGTCGTCAACGACCTCGTGCACCTCCTCGCCGAACTGCTGGAGAACGCCACCTCGTTCTCCTCCCCGCAGACCAAGGTCAAGGTCACCGGTCACGCGCTGCCCGACGGCCGGGTGCTGGTCGAGATCCACGACACCGGTATCGGCCTGTCCCCCGAGGACCTGTCGGCGATCAACGAGCGGCTGGCCAGCCCGCCGACCGTGGACGTCTCGGTGTCCCGGCGGATGGGTCTGTTCGTGGTCGGCCGGCTGTCGCTGCGGCACGGCATCCGTATCCAGCTGCGGCCCTCCGACTCCGGCGGTACCACCGCGCTGGTCATGCTGCCGGTCGATCTCGCCCAGGGCGGCAAGAAGCCGGCGCCCAGCAACGCCAAGGGCGGCGGCGGTGACCACGGCGGCACGCCGTCCAGCCGGCTCGCGGGGCTCCAGCCGCGCGGTCAGGTCGGATCGGGCCCCTCGGCCGGCGGGCGTCCCGCGCTGCCCGGCCGCGGTGGCCCCGGCGGCGGTGCGCCCAACGCCTTCGGTGCCTCGGCACCCGCCGGCCGCACGGCCCCGCCCGGTGCGGGCGCCCCCGGCGCCCCGGCGCAGGGCGGCGACGCCCGCCCGGCCGCCGGCCGTCCCGGCGGCGCGCGTCCCTCGCTGCCCACCCGCGGCGCGGACAACGGCCCGGCGCCCACCGTCGCCCCGCCGGCCGGCGCCCCGCGCCGCGAGGAGCGTCCGCAGCTGCCCGCCCGTGGCCCCGCGGCCGAGCTGCCGAGCGGTCCGCCCGCCGGCGGGCAGGGTGGCGGCCAGGGCACTCAGCAGCCCGGCGGTACGAGCTGGGGCGCGCGCCGTGAGCGCGGCGGCTCCGACGACTGGCCGCTGACGCCCCGTGAGACGCAGGAGCGCCCGCGCGGCCACGAGGAGCCGGAGACCACCGGCAGCTTCGAGCGGCCCGCGCCGAGCGGCGGCCCCGGTGACACCGCGGCGTTCGCCCGTCCCGACTTCAACGGTCCGCCGCCCGCCGCTGACGGCACCCCGCGCGGGTCCCGCCCGCAGGGCGCGCGTCCGGGCCAGGGTGCGGGCAACGGCCCCGCTGACACCGGGCAGTTCCCCATGCCGGGCGGCAACACGGGTCAGTACGAGACCGGCCGCTACGAGACGGGCGAGTACCGGCGCCCGGACAGCGACACCGGGCAGTACCAGCGCCCGGGCAGCGACACCGGGCAGTACCAGCGCCCCGACAGCGACACCGGCCAGTACCAGCGGCCCGACAGCGACACCGGCCAGTACGAGACGGGTCAGTTCGAGACCGGCCAGTACCAGCGGCCGGACGCCGACCGTGCCGCGTACGCCGACGAGTCGCAGGGCACCGGGCAGTTCCCGGTGCAGCGGTCGCAGGACAGCGGTGCGCCGTCCGCCGATGTGCTCGGTGACGCGGACGCCGGTCCCGGTGACGGCCGTACGCCGATCTTCGACACCATCGAGTCCAACTGGTTCAACCACCCGGCGGCCGCCGCTGCCGGTGTACCGCCCCAGGGCGACGCCGAGCCCGAGGCCCCGCGGCTGCCGCGCCGCGCGGCAGCACAGGACGGCCCGCAGCGCGGCGAGGCGCGCAACGACGCGCGCGGTGAGGCACCGGTCAACGGTGCGCGCCGCCCGGCGCCGGCCGAGGCCACCGGCCAGTGGCGCAGCTCGCCGAACGACGAGACGTGGCGGCAGGCGGAGCAGATCCGCCAGCCCGCCGCGGGCGGTGTCACCACCTCCGGACTGCCCCGCCGGGTCCCGCGCGCGAACCTCGTCGCGGGCACCGCGCAACAGCAGCAGTCCACCCAGAGCGGTCCCCAGGTCTCGCGTGCGCCCAGTGAGGTGCGCGGGCGGCTGACCAATCTCCGTCGGGGTATTCAGCAAGGCCGGCAGGCCGGGACGTCGTCCACCGGCACTCACGGCGTTGTCGATCCCACTCACCAGCAGGAGCGTTAGTTGAGTCCGATGAGCCAGGCGGCGCAGAACCTGAACTGGTTGATCACCAACTTCGTGGACAACACCCCCGGGGTGTCGCACACGGTGGTGGTCTCCGCGGACGGTCTGCTCCTCGCCATGTCCGAAGGCTTCCCTCGCGACCGTGCCGATCAGTTGGCGGCGGTGGCCTCCGGCCTGACCTCGCTGACCTCCGGCGCGTCCCGCATCTTCGAGGGCGGGACGGTCAACCAGACCGTCGTGGAGATGGAGCGTGGCTTCCTCTTCATCATGTCCGTCTCCGACGGATCGTCGCTGGCCGTGCTGGCGCACCCCGAGTGCGACATCGGCCTGGTCGGCTACGAAATGGCTCTGCTGGTCGACCGCGCGGGCACGGTACTGACACCGGATCTGCGCGCCGAACTTCAGGGCAGCCTGCTGCACTGAACGGCGCCCGCAGCGCCGCTCCGTACAGCACCAACCATCCATGTGCCGCACCCCCCACCGGCCCAACCCGACGACAGTCAGTTGTCCCGCCCGGAGGACCCATGACCCCGCCACCTGCCACTTCCGGCCCGTACGGCGCCTACAGTCAAGCGCCGTACGGGAACGAAGGTGACCAGCCGCTGGTGCGCCCGTACGCCATGACCGGAGGCCGGACCCGGCCGCGCTACCAGCTCGCCATCGAGGCGCTGGTCAGCACGACCGCCGACCCCTCTCAGCTGCCCGGGCTGCTGCCCGAGCACCAGCGGATCTGCCACCTGTGCCGTGAGGTGAAGTCGGTCGCCGAGGTCTCCGCCCTGCTCCACATCCCGCTGGGTGTGGCGCGGATTCTGGTCGCGGACCTGGCAGAGGCCGGGATGGTGGCGATCCACCAGCCGGGCGGCAGCGGTGAAGCCGGTGGCACGCCCGACGTGACCTTGCTCGAGAGGGTGCTCAGTGGACTTCGCAAGCTCTGACAGCGGTTCGGACGGGACTACGGCGCGCGCCACGACCTCCGCCAAGATCGTGGTGGCGGGTGGCTTCGGCGTGGGCAAGACCACGTTCGTCGGGGCCGTCTCAGAGATCAACCCGCTGCGCACCGAGGCCGTGATGACCTCCGCCTCGGCGGGCGTCGACGATCTCAGCCACGTCCAGGACAAGACCACGACGACCGTGGCGATGGACTTCGGCCGGATCACCCTGGACCAGGACCTGATCCTGTACCTCTTCGGTACGCCGGGCCAGGACCGCTTCTGGTTCATGTGGGACGACCTGGTCCGCGGCGCGATCGGCGCCGTGGTGCTGGTCGACACCCGCCGTCTCGCCGACTGCTTCCCGGCCGTCGACTACTTCGAGAACAGCGGCCTGCCCTTCGTCATCGCCCTCAACGGCTTCGAGGGGTATCAGCCCCACACGCCCGACGAGGTGCGTGAGGCGCTGCAGATCGGCCCGGGGACGCCGATCATCACCACCGACGCCCGGCACCGCAACGAGGCCAAGAGCGCCCTCATCACGCTCGTGGAGCACGCGCTGATGGCCCGCCTCCAGTAGCCCGTCGAAACCGGCCCGCCGCCGTCCGGCGCGGGCCGGACGGCAGTTGTCGAAGGGCGGGGGCGCGCCTCCTGCCCCGGACCGGATTCCGGCATCCCTGAGTCGATCTGTGTCCTTCGACACGCCCGCAATTTTGCTTCATAACGTTTCGACAGTGAATCAGCGGGCTTTCGACACCCCGCGCGCATGCCCGGCTTCGCTGCGCTCACAATTCTCTTGCATTTTGGCGCGGCTCGCCCTTAACGCCCCTTTTATCTTGGGCCCTTTCACGCCCGCTCCGGCATTACCCAGTGTTTGGAACGCACCGCCCTGACGTGCTGAAATTCGCTGAACTCCGGAGTAGGAACGCCCAGAAGAAACGGCACAGCAAGTCAGTGCCGGCGCCGAGAGGTTGTTGGTCGAGTGAGGCGAAGCAAGGCGAGCCCCGAGCCGCAGGAACCGCGGCGGGGCAACTTCACACCGCCACCCAGAGGTGGCCTACCGGCTTCTGACGCGCCCGAAAATTCGGCCGCGAAGCCTCCGGTCAGTGGCGGTAAGTACTCCCCGCGCAACTGGCGCGTGGCGACCCGCCTGAACGCCATTCTGCTGATCCCCGTCGGGCTCGCCCTGGTCTTCGGCGGTCTGCGGGTGGACAGCTCGTTCGCCACCTGGCAGGAAGCCCAGGACGCGGAGAACACCGCGAAGCTCGTTCGCGCCGCGCTTTCCTACAGCAATGCCCTGATCGACGAGCGGGACCGCACCGCGGCGCCACTGCTGAAGGGCAAGCAGGACGACCCGGCCGTGCTGGGGGCGCGGGACGCCACCGACGCCGCCGCCGACAAGTTCCACCAGGCCGCCAAGGCCATGCCGGACAAGCCGGGCCTCAAGCGCCGTCTCGCCTCGTTCGAGAAGGCCGAGCCCAAGCTCCAGCAGCTGCGCCAGGCCGCCTACACCTCCAAGCTGCGCGGTGTGCAGACCGAAGAGGGCTATGTCGCGGTCCAGCACCCGCTGATGGAGTTCGCCAACGAACTCGGCCTGGGCACCGGCAACATCACCTCCTACGGCCGCACGGTCTACGCCGTCGCGCTGGCCAAGGCGGCGGAGTCGCTGGAGCGTTCCATCGGCACCCACCTCCTGGTCGACCCGGCGTCCCCGCAGGGCGGCAAGGAGCACAAGCTTCAGCTGACGGCCTTCGCGTCGTACCGCTACCTGGAGGGCATCGCCATCGGCGAGTACACCTCCGGCGGTACGCCCGAGGACGTCGAGCGCCTCAAGAAGGACGCCGCGGGGCTCAAGCAGGCCGCGCAGCAGAAGATCGCGCGGGCGAAGGAGCAGGCGCAGGCCGCCGGCCGGCCGTTCCGCGCCCCGCCGTCGATCGACCAGATGTCCGCCCAGATCGCCACCGGCACCGCGCCGGAGTCGCTCAGGCTGCGCGGCATCACCTCCGACAGCTACTTCGCGGCCGCGACCGGCAAGTTCGACATGTACCGGTCCATCGAGAAGGACCTGGCGGACAAGGCCGTGAACGAGGCGGCGCAGATCGCCGACGACGCCCGCCAGTCGACCTTCATCGACTCCGGCATCGCGGTGGCCGCGCTGATCATCGCGTTCGTCGTGGCCGGCCTGATGGCCCGCCGGATGAGCCGCAACATGCGCCAGCTGCGCACCGCCGCCTTCGGCATCGCCGAGCAGCGGCTGCCGATGCTGGTCGACCAGCTCTCGCGGACCGACCCGGGCCGGGTCGACACCCGTGTGCAGCCCATCCCGATCTCCACCACCGACGAGATCGGCGAGGTCGCCCGCGCCTTCGACCAGGTGCACCGCGAGGCCGTCCGGCTCGCCGCCGAGCAGGCGCTGCTGCGGGGCAACGTCAACGCGATCTTCACCAACCTCTCCAGCCGCAACCAGGGCCTGATCGAGCGCCAGTTGGAGCTGATCACCGACCTGGAGAACAACGAGGCGGACCCGGACCAGCTGGAGAGCCTCTTCCGGCTCGACCACCTCGCCACCCGTATGCGGCGCAACGGCGAGAACCTCCTCATCCTCGCGGGCGAGGAGCCCGGCCGCCGCTGGAACCAGCCGGTGCCGCTGGTCGACGTCCTGCGGGCGGCGATCAGTGAGGTCGAGTCCTACGAGCGAATAGACCTCACCGGCGTCCCCGAGAGCGAGATCCACGGCACCGCCGTGACCGACCTCGTGCACCTGCTGTCCGAGCTGCTGGAGAACGCCACCACGTTCTCCTCCCCGCAGACGAAGGTGCGGGTGGCCGCGACCCGGCTGCCCGACGGCCGGGTGATGATCGAGATCCACGACAAGGGCATCGGGCTCACCCCCGAGGACTTCGCGGACATCAACCACAAGCTGGCGAACCCGCCGAGCGTGGATGCCGCGATCTCCCAGCGCATGGGCCTGTTCGTGGTCGGCCGGCTGGCCGACCGGCACGGAATCCGGGTGCAGCTGCGCCCCTCCGGCGAGCAGGCGGGCACCACGTCGCTGGTCATGCTGCCCGAGGCGATCACCCACGGTGGTGGCGGCGACGAGCAGTTCGACGACGACTTCACGGTCTCCCGGATCGTGCCGGAGCAGCAGCAGACGGCGTACGAGAACCATCAGCGCACCGCCGCCGAGCTGGGCTTCGACGACAGCCGCTACGGCCGGCCGGACTCCGGTGACCTGGACATGGTGGGCCGCTCGCTGATCCGCGAGGAGCGCCGGGCGGCACTCGAGGCCCAGACCTCCGGTGAGCAGGCACCCGGGTACCCGCAGGACGAGCGTCCGCTCTTCCGTGACGAGGTGCCGTCCGGCGGCGCGTACCAGGACTTCCCGGCCCAGGGATATGCGGAAGCCGATCAACCGCTCTACGACGACCGGTCGCACGGCAGCCACGCGTTCGGCGAGCCCGGCTTCGCGGAGACCACGGGCCAGCAGCCATACGTCTCCCACGAGGCGGCACAGCCGGACGAATGGGCCGAACGCACCGCGTTCGAGGGCTACTTCGGCACCGAAGCGGAATCTGACCGGAATGCAACTGCCGCTCCCGCTGACGCCGCTGAGCGCGTACCATTCGAGCGTCCGGGCCCTACACCGAGCGATGCCCCCCCGCTGACGGACGCCGGCCTTCCGCGCCGCGGAGGCCGCGACCAGCAGGCGCCGCAGGTGCCGCAGCAGGGGAGCCCGCCGGAGACCGGCCAGGACGGCACCGACTGGCGCAGCTCCAACGACGAGCGCTGGGAGCGGGCGGAGCAGCTGCGCGAGCCGAAGGCGGGCGGAGTCACCTCTTCCGGCCTCCCCCGGCGGGTGCCCAAGGCCAACCTGGTCGAAGGTGCCGCGGAGCAGACCCCGCAGGGCGGCCCCCAGGTCTCCCGCGCCCCGGAGGACGTCCGCGGCAGGCTGAGTAACCTGCGCCGCGGTGTCCAGCAGGGACGCAACGTCGGCACGGACCCCTCCGGGGTCCCCCAGAATGACCAACAGGGCTTCGGCCCCGGCAGCACCTACGATCAGGAGCGTTAGTGTGAGCCCGATGAGCCAGGCGGCGCAGAATCTGAACTGGTTGATCACCAACTTCGTGGACAACACCCCTGGGGTGTCCCACACGGTCGTGGTCTCCGCGGACGGTCTCCTCCTCGCCATGTCCGAGGGCTTCCCTCGTGACAGAGCCGATCAGTTGGCGGCGGTGGCCTCCGGCCTGACGTCGCTGACCTCCGGCGCGTCCCGCATCTTCGAGGGCGGTAGCGTCAACCAGACCGTGGTGGAGATGGAGCGTGGCTTCCTCTTCATCATGTCCGTCTCCGACGGATCGTCGCTGGCCGTGCTGGCGCACCCCGAGTGCGACATCGGCCTGGTCGGCTACGAGATGGCCCTGCTGGTCGACCGCGCGGGCACGGTGCTGACGCCGGATCTGCGCGCCGAACTTCAGGGAAGTCTTCTCAACTAAAAGACAGGCAGTGCGTTTCCCGCCACCGCGCCTTATGGTTCGGTGGCGCGACCGGCGTCAGACAGGCAAGTTGGAGGAGGAGACGTGGCAACGCCCCCGAGCGGATACCCGTACGGTTCCGGACAGGAGTCCGGGCCTGTGGGCGAGACCCATAACAACCGCTTCAACTTCCCGTCTGCGCCGAGCCGCCGGCCGCAGCGGCCCCAGCAGCAGCCCCGGCCGTACGACTCCCAGCCGTACGAGCCGCCGGTGTACGACCAGCCCCAGGCACCGCGCATCCAGCCGGTGCAGCCGCAACGGCGCGCGCCCGAGCCCGCCTCCACCGGCTCGAACAATTCGCTGGTGCGCCCGTACGCCATGACCGGAGGCCGGACCCGGCCGCGCTACCAGCTCGCCATCGAGGCGCTGGTCAGCACGACCGCCGACCCCTCCAAGCTGCAAGGCCAGCTGCCGGAGCACCAGCGCATCTGCCACCTCTGCCGTGAGATCAAGTCAGTAGCCGAGATCTCCGCGCTTCTCTCCATCCCCCTCGGCGTCGCCCGGATCCTCGTCGCCGACCTGGCAGAGGCCGGACTCGTCGCCATCCATCAGCCCGGCGGGGACGAGACCGCCGGCGGACAGCCAGATGTGACACTGCTCGAAAGGGTGCTCAGTGGACTTCGCAAGCTCTAGCGGTGCAGCCCGCTCCACCACCTCCGCGAAAATCGTGGTGGCGGGCGGCTTCGGCGTGGGCAAGACCACGTTCGTCGGGGCCGTCTCAGAGATCAACCCGCTGCGCACCGAAGCCGTGATGACCTCCGCCTCGGCGGGCATCGACGACCTCACGCACGCGCCGGACAAGACGACCACGACCGTGGCCATGGACTTCGGCCGGATCACCCTGGACCAGGACCTGATCCTGTACCTCTTCGGTACGCCGGGCCAGGACCGCTTCTGGTTCATGTGGGACGACCTGGTCCGCGGCGCGATCGGCGCCGTGGTGCTGGTAGACACCCGCCGTCTCGCCGACTGCTTCCCCGCGGTCGACTACTTCGAGAACAGCGGACTGCCCTTCGTCATCGCCCTCAACGGCTTCGACGGACACCAGCCCTACACGCCCGACGAGGTGCGTGAGGCGCTGCAGATCGGCCCGGACGCGCCGATCATCATCACCGACGCGCGGCACCGCAGCGAGGCCAAGAGCGCGCTCATCACGCTCGTGGAGCACGCGCTGATGGCGCGCCTGCGCTAGGACGCGTCCGGGCCCCCGTGCCCGCACGCGCGCAACGACGAAAGGCCCCCACACCGTTCAGGTGCGGGGGCCTTCGTCGTCCCCGGAGCCCGTACGCACCCGTCTACGGGCCCCCGGTACGGCTTCCCGGCGTCAGCGGCGCTCGGGGCACTGCTTCCATGCGAAGTGGTACAGGGTGTTGATGCTGCCGTCGGTCGAGTCCATGGCCATGTAGCTGGTGGACTTGGGGTCCGCCGACTTGGCGTCCACCCTCATCTCGGTGTTGATGTTGAAGTAGCGCTCCTCACCGCAGGGGGCGTACACCAGCGCGTCGATGTCGGTCTCGTCCGCGGTCTGCCAGTTGGCGTCGTAGGGACCGCTGAAGGTGTGGCTCTTACGGGCCGTCTGCTGCTGGCCCTGGAAGTAGTAGCCGGCCGTCTCCAGCCCCCTGGCCCCCGGCGCCAGGGAGGCGTAACCCCGGTAGTCGGCCCGGGCGATGGCGTACGTGAAGCCCTGCGGGACATGCACGTTCAGCGCGATCTGGCAGTTCTTGCGGGAGTCGGTGGGCTTGCTGCCGCTGCCCGCCTGGGCGAGGTACTCGCTGTACGTGACGGTGAAGGCCGTGTTGTCGGGCGCGATGGCCACTGCGGCGCTGCCGGGTCTGCACCCCGAACCGTTGACCGTGGCGACGGTAATGGTGATCTTGCCGGTCGGCGGATCATCGCCGAACCGGGCGGTGGCGGTGGGGGATGCCGATCCGGCGAGGAGCAACGATGCCACTGCGGCACCAGCACTGAGCGTGCTGAGCATGGGCTTTCCTTCCGGTCGTCCTAGGCCCGCGATGCGGGAACACCAGGAGAAGGGATGACGAGCGCATGCCAGCATGGGGATCACCGCTTGAACAGCTCTGCTCCCCAGGGTTGAGGCGAACCTACGCCTTGATCCGGACACGCCATGCCAAACCGGAACACGTGGGGGTTGGCGCCGGTTCGCCTTCGGCGGGTGGGTGGCGGGTCGGAGGGGACGCCCGGTACCCCGTCCTCGGCGCGGGCGGCCCTGGTCCCAGAGGTAAGGCACCCCGGCGTTCGCTCCAGTCCTGCGGGCGGGGCACCGGACATCCCCTCCGACCACCGTCCGTACGCGGCCGACCCGCCGTACCGATGACCGTTACGGCAAGGCAGCGGCATCTCTTGGCGGACATCTGGTCCCCGCAGGCCGGGCGCGGGCCATCGTGGGGTCTGTGACGGACGGTGCCACCGGGCCGCGGTCGGCAACGGGGGACGGTCGGAGGGGATGTACCGGGGCCCGCCCGCAGGACCGGAGCAAACACCGGGGCAATCAAACGCACGTAGCCGCGTCGCCCGCGCCGAGGACGGGCCCCGGTGCGTCCCCTCCGACCCCCGCGGCAACCACGCAACCCGCAAGGCGCAAGCCA
Organism: Streptomyces platensis; assembly: GCF_008704855.1. Classification (NCBI taxonomy): domain Bacteria; kingdom Bacillati; phylum Actinomycetota; class Actinomycetes; order Kitasatosporales; family Streptomycetaceae; genus Streptomyces; species Streptomyces platensis. The sequence goes on along the minus strand of NZ_CP023691.1, from coordinate 6,202,244 downwards.
CAACGCCACCGCAGCGAAAACGCCACGGTCCCCCCCCACAGGGGCGCGGGGAACGGCGCGCCCAGCCACAACAAACCCGCAGACAAAGACCAAGGGACCCCGCAACAGGCGGGGCCCCAAGTCGGCAGCTCAGCGAAGCGTTACCGCTGCCAGCTGGTCGCTCCATGGAAGCCGTTCTGCCGCTCCAGCCGCCGCCAGCGGGCAGCCGTGGCGTGCGGACGCGCGGGTGCGGCGGCCGGCCGGTGCGCGGCGCGGGCCAGCAGGACCGCGGTCAGGGCGGCCAGCTCTTCCTCGCTGGCCTGGCCCTTCTCCACGCGGATGGAGTCGGTGCGGTGGGCAGTGTTCACGGTGTGGTCTCCGTCGTCGCGGTGGGCGTGGTGCCGGTGGCGGGTGCGGTGGGTGGCTACTGGGGCGGGTTGCCGTGCTTACGGGCCGGCAGGTCCGCGTGCTTGGTGCGCAGCATCTCCAGGGCACGGATGAGCGTGTGGCGGGTCTCGGCGGGGTCGATGACGTCGTCGACCAGGCCGCGCTCGGCCGCGTAGTAGGGATGCATCAGCTCGGACTTGTACTCCTTGACCATGCGCACCCGCATGGCCTCGGAGTCGTCCGCCTCGGCGATCTGCTTGCGGAAGATGACGTTGGCAGCGCCCTCGGCACCCATCACCGCGATCTCGTTGGTGGGCCAGGCATAGGTCAGGTCGGCGCCGATGGACTGCGAGTCCATGACGATGTAGGCGCCGCCGTAGGCCTTGCGCAGGACGAGGGAGATCCGCGGGACGGTGGCGTTGCAGTAGGCGTAGAGCAGCTTGGCGCCGTGCCGGATGATGCCGCCGTGCTCCTGGTCGACGCCGGGCAGGAAGCCGGGGACGTCGAGCAGGGTGACGATCGGGATGTTGAAGGCGTCGCACATCTGGACGAAGCGGGCGGCCTTCTCGGACGCCTCGATGTCCAGCACACCGGCCAGCGACTGCGGCTGGTTGGCGATGATGCCCACCACGCGGCCGTCGAGCCGGGACAGCGCGCAGATGATGTTGGTCGCCCAGCGCTCGTGGACCTCCAGGAATTCGCCGTCGTCGACGATCTCCTCGATGACCTTGCGCATGTCGTACGGGCGGTTGCCGTCGGCCGGGACCAGGTCGAGCAGCGCGTCACCGGAGCGGTCGGCGGGGTCCTCGCAGGGCACCGTCGGCGGGTTCTCGCGGTTGTTCGCGGGCAGCAGCGAGAGGAGGTAGCGGACCTCCTCCAGGCAGGTGGCCTCGTCGTCGTAGGCGAAGTGCGCGACACCGGAGGTCTCGGCGTGCACATCGGCGCCGCCCAGGCCGTTCTGGGTGATCTCCTCGCCGGTCACCGCGCGCACCACGTCGGGGCCGGTGATGAACATCTGCGAGGTCTCGCGGACCATGAAGACGAAGTCCGTCAGGGCCGGGGAGTAGGCGGCGCCGCCGGCGCAGGGGCCGAGCATGACGGAGATCTGCGGGATGACACCCGAGGCCTTGGTGTTGCGCTGGAAGATGCCGCCGTAGCCGGCGAGCGCGGAGACACCCTCCTGGATGCGGGCGCCGGCGCCATCGTTCAGCGAGACCAGCGGCGCACCGGCCTGGATGGCCATGTCCATGATCTTGTGGATCTTGGTGGCGTGGGCCTCGCCCAGCGCGCCGCCGAAGATCCGGAAGTCGTGCGCGTAGGTGAAGACGGTCCGGCCGTGGACGGTGCCCCAGCCGGTGATCACGCCGTCGGTGTAGGGCTTCTTCGCCTCCAGGCCGAAGCCCGTCGCCCGGTGCCGCCGCAGCGGCTCGACCTCGTTGAACGAACCCTCGTCCAGCAGCAGCTCGATCCGCTCGCGGGCCGTCAGCTTGCCCTTGGCACGCTGCGCTTCGGTGGCACGCTCGCTGGGGCCTCGCCGAACCTGCTCACGGATGGCGTGCAGTTCGGCGACGCGCCCGCGGGCGTCGTTGGCGCCGGCGGGCACATCTTCGACAGTGGTCATGTATCGACGGTACGTGGGCGAGGCGCCCCGCACCGATGTCGGTTTCGTACAACGTCGCATGCGATTTGGTGGGCAGGCAGTACAGAACCGTGCTGTACGCGCCCCGCGTCCCGGCGTCCGTTCGGGTGGCGGGCTCATCCGGCGGCTGTATGGGCCCGACAAACAGACGCGGAGCGATGTTGTGGTGACCGACTGGTCCGGCGGGCCGGATTCCGGTCAGCCCAGCCGCACGGTGCAGCTGTGGGTGGCACAGCTCGTGCCGGGGGTCACGCGCAGCCGCAGGGCCCGCCCGGTGGTCAGCACCTCGATCGCCGGGTCATGGGTGAGCACCGCGCGCACCGGCCGTGACCAGGTGATCTCCAGCGTATCGCCGGTGCGCTCGGGGGCGGCGACGCACAGCCGCGCGCTGCCGCCGCGGCCCGCCGGCCGCCCGCGTCGGCGCTCCCGTACCAGCACGCTCGCCGGGCCGTCGGCGGTGAGCGGCCCCGCGCGGCCCGCCCGCCAGAAATTGGCGGCGGTTACGCCGAGCGGGTCGACGGCGATCGCCTGCCGGCCCGCGTCGTTGGCGAGCACGGTCAGCCAGCGCCGGTCGGCGGCGCGGGCGGCGAGCGTGCCGGGGGTGGCGCCCGGCATCAGGAGGTAGGCGTAGCAGGCGTTGGTGGGATCGGTGCCGTGGTCGTGCCAGAGGGTGAGATAGCGGCGGGTGAACGGCTCGGTGGAGGAGGTCGTGTTGATGTCGTGCCAGGAGCCGGTGCGGGCCTCGCGCAGCGCCGTGAGGGGGGCGCCGCCGGGGAAGACATAGCCGCCGTGGCCGGCGAGGTGGGCCCAGTGGGCGCGGCGGAAGGCGGTGGTCCGGCCGAGGGTGCCGGGCTGCGGGACGCCGTCGACGGTGAGCGTCGCGGTGCCGGACTCCCCCAGGCAGCGGTTGTCGACGACGGTTTCGGCGGGTACGCCGTCGCGGGCGGTGATGCCGGCGCCCAGGCAGACGACGCAGTCCGCGAGCGCGAACCAGGATTTCCTGGCGGTGAGGGTGGAGGCCAGTCCGCGCAGGTCCTGGCCGAGGGCGGCGTAGGTGCCGTCGGTGGTCCCGCCGACCCAGCGTGCGGCGGGCTTGGGCTCGCCCCAGCCGCCGCCTTCGTTGTCGGCCAGCCGCTTGGTGGAGACGGTCGTGCCGGGGAGCCGGTAGGGGTCGACGGTGGGCCAGAAGGCGTCCGTGTACTGGTCGCCGCCGGAATCCGCGCCCCACCAGGAGAGCATGCCGGCGCCGGTGTGCCAGCCGCGCGGGTTCTCGCCGTTGCCGTTCTCGTAGTACGCGATCCGGTCGGAGGCCATGGCCAGCCCGGCGGCCCAGCCGGGGCGGCGGTGCACGGCACGGTCCATGGCGGGGAAGAGCCGGTGGCCGACGGGTTCGGGGGCGGGGGCCGCGGGGCTCCGGGCGACCTCGCCGAGCCGGGCGAGGTCGGCGACGGGGTACTGCCGGTCGGTGAGGACCGGCAGCGTACGGTCGCGGGCGATCCAGCCCTTGATCATGGCGTGCCAGCGGTCCCGCTCGGCGCTGCTCGCGCTCCGGGCGAGCAGCGCGACGGCGGCGATCAGCGCATGGCCGTGGTAGTGGTCGCTGCGCAGGATGTGCCGTTCGTCGCTGCGGAGATAGCCGCGGCTGATGGCGCGGCCGTTGACGCAGTCCATCATCAGGCCGTTGTGGAGCAGCGGGGCATAGGCCCGTTCGACGCTGTCGAAGATGATCTGCCGGGCCGGGTCGGTGAGCTGCCAGGACGAGCCGCCGAGCAGCGCGAACAGCCGCCCGAGCCCGTCCAGCAGGACATAGCCGTAGGTGCCGGAGTAGGCGACCCAGATGTGCTGGACGAAGGAGCCGTCGGCGTAGAGCCCGTCGCCGGCGGTGACGTACGGGAAGACCGGGGAGAGTGCGTCGCGGGCCAACGCGATCTTGTCGGGGGCGCGGCCGAGGACCCCGCGCAGCGCGACCACCCGGCACAGGTCGACGCGGTTGGCGCCGGTGCTGGTCCCGGTGTAGTCGCCGAGCATGGTGTCGGGCACGAAGTGGTCGACGGCGGCCAGACAGCGGGTGCGCAGAGCGTCGGGCACGCCACTGCCGTCGGGCAGCCGCTCGTCGAGGATCGCGAGGGTGTCGAGGAGGAGTCTGGGGCTGCCGATCTGCCACTCCCACCAGTTTCCGTAGCGGGTGGTGGCGGTGCGGTAGACGGTGGCTTCGAGGTGGCCGAGGCCGGTGACGAGGGCCTGGGCGAGGGCGGGATCGCCGGTGCGGCCGGTGCCGGGCTGGGCGTAGGCCTGGGCCATGGTGTGCAGCCGGCTGTAGCTCTGGGTGATGCCGGACGGCGGGTCGTAGCGGCAGTCGGGCCAGAGGGAGCCGGCGGCCGGGCGCATGCGTGCCTGGAAGGTGCTCGCGAGGGCGCCGGTCTCCTGGAGGGCGGCGGCGTAGGGCGGGGCGGTGGGGTCGAAGCCGGTGCCCAGGGTGAGCTCGCACCAGCGGCGGCGGAGGGCGGTGAACTCGTCGGCGGGGGCGGCCGGCCCGGGGACGGCGTGCGCGGGGCCGGCGGCGAGGCCGAGCGCACCCGCGGTGGAGACGGCGAGAAATCCTCTGCGTGACCAGACGGGCAGGGCGGGGACTGGTGACACGGTCGGTCCTCTCCAGGGCGTCAACTGGGGGGTGGCGCTGCGCACTTGGGAGTTCCCGATGGTCTAGCACGGGCCGTCGGCGAGCGGCAATGACCGCGCCGGAACGCCGACCGCCACCCGGCCGGCGGAGCCCTTTCGAACCAAGAGGTTGAATGTTGAACCAGATGGGGTTACGGTGCATCTCGTTGAAGCTTAAACAAAACTTCGCGCACGCCGAGTGCACCGTCTTTGAGGAGGAGCCATGGCTCTGTTCAACCGCAAGCGCACCGCCGACACCGCCGTCACCGCCCCCGCCACCGCTGCCGTCCTCGACGCGGACCCCGGGTTCGCGGCGCTGACCGGCGACTACACCATCGACCCGGCCCACAGCAGCATCGGCTTCACCGTCCGGCACGCCATGGTCACCAACGTCCGCGGCGCCTTCGGGGTGTACGAGGGCTCGCTGCACCTCGACGGGTCCGAGCCGGCCCGCTCCACCGCCTCCCTCGACGTCACGATCGCCAGCATCGACACCGGGATCGCGGACCGCGACGGCCATCTGCGCAGCGCCGACTTCTTCGACGCCGAGACCTTCCCGCTGATGACCTTCCGCAGCACCGCCGCCGAGCGCGTGGGCGGCGACCGCTACCGCATCACCGGCGATCTGACCCTGCGGGACGTCACCAAGCCGCTCACCATCGACCTGGAGTTCCACGGCTCGGCCACCGATGTCTACGGCGCCGAGCGGGTCGGCTTCGAGGGCAGCGCCGAGATCCTGCGCTCCGACTGGGGCCTGACCTGGAACGCCGCGCTGGAGACCGGCGGCGTCATGGTCAGCGACAAGGTCAAGCTCACCTTCGACATCTCGGCCGTCAAGGCGGCCCCGGAGGCCTGAGCCGGCCGCTCCCCCCTACGACCGCGGCCCCGCGCCGGCCTCTCCCCCGAGGGCCGTGCGGGGCCGCGGTCGCGGCGTCGCCGCGGCGGTCACTCCTGCGGCTCGACCCCGGCCCGCAGCAGCCCGTACGCATAGGCGTCGTCCAGCGCCTGCCAGGACGCGGCGATCACGTTCTCCGCGACACCGACCGTGGACCACTCGCCCCGGCCGTCGCTGGTGGAGACCAGGACCCGGGTGATCGAGCCGGTGCCCAGGGCGCCCTCCAGGATGCGGACCTTGTAGTCCACCAGCTCCATGTGGGCCAGCTGCGGATAGATCCGCTCCAGCCCCACCCGCAGCGCCCGGTCGAGCGCGTTGACCGGGCCGTTGCCCTCGGCGGTGGCGACGATCCGCTCCCCCTTGGCCCACAGCTTCACGGTCGCCTCGTTGGCGTGCGTCCCGTCCGGGCGGTCCTCGACGATCGCCCGCCAGGACTCCACCGTGAAGTAACTGCGCGGCCGGCCCCCTTCCGCCCGCTGGAGCTCCGCGCGCAGCAGCAGCTCGAAGGACGCATCGGCGGCCTCGTACGTGTACCCCGCCAGCTCCCGCTCCTTGACCCGCTCGACGACCCGGCCGACCAGCGCACGGTCGCCGCTCAGATCGATGCCCAGCTCCTTGCCCTTGAGCTCGATGGACGCCCGGCCGGCCATGTCGGAGACCAGCATCCGCATGCTGTTGCCGACCAGCGCCGGATCGATGTGCTGGTAGAGATCCGGGTCGACCTTGATGGCGGAGGCGTGCAGTCCGGCCTTGTGGGCGAAGGCGGAGACTCCGACGTAGGGCTGGTGGGTGGAGGGGGTGAGGTTGACGACCTCGGCGATGGCGTGCGAGATCCGGGTGGTCTCGGCGAGTTTGCCCTCGGGCAGCACCTGCCGCCCGTACTTGAGCTCCAGGGCGGCGACGACCGGGAAGAGGTTGGAGTTGCCGACCCGCTCGCCGTAGCCGTTGGCGGTGCACTGGACGTGGGTGGCGCCCGCGTCCACCGCGGCCAGGGTGTTGGCGACGGCGCAGCCGGTGTCGTCCTGGGCGTGGATGCCCAGCCGTGCCCCGGTGTCCGCGAGGACGGTCCGGACGACGGCGGTGATCTGCGCCGGGAGCATCCCGCCGTTGGTGTCGCAGAGCACCACGACATCGGCGCCGGCCTCGCTCGCGGTGCGGACGACCTGCTTGGCGTAGACGGCGTCCAGGGCATAGCCGTCGAAGAAGTGCTCACAGTCGAGGAAGACCCGGCGGCCCTGGTCGCGCAGGTAGCGGACGGTGTCCCGCACCATCGCGAGGTTCTCCTCGGGGGTGGTGCGCAACGCCAGCTCCACATGCCCGACATGGGACTTGGCGACCAGCGTGATGACCGGGGCCCCGGACTCCAGCAGCGCGGCGACCTGCGGATCGTCCTCGACGCGGACCCCGGCCTTGCGGGTGGCGCCGAACGCGACCAGCTGGGCGTGCCGGAAGTCGATCTCCTCGCGGGCCCGCTGGAAGAACTCGGTGTCCCGCGGATTGGCGCCGGGCCAGCCCCCCTCGATGAAGCCGACCCCGAATTCTTCGAGGTGCCGGGCGATGGTCAGCTTGTCGGCGACCGTGAGACTGATGCCCTCGCGCTGTGCGCCGTCGCGGAGCGTGGTGTCGAAGACATGGAAGTCGTCGGACACCGCGTCGGCGGGCCGGGGGGCGGGCGACGCATTCAGGGAGGGGCGCCGCGCAGCGGCTCCGGCCGGGGTGGTGGCGGGAGACGGGTGGGAGTTTGCGTCCGTCATGCTGGTCTGGCTCCTGTCGGGATCTCGGTCTACCGGAATAACCGGTTCCACCGCCCCTCCATGTTCCCTCGCGCTCCGCCTCCGGTGAGATGTGGGCCGGAAACGAAAAAACCTCTCGCGGGTGCGAGAGGTCTGCGCGCGGGTCTGGGACGACGGTGGCCGCGCCGCACTCGGTTCGTACGGGGCGGTCACTGCGGACCGGCGCGCCTGCTGCCAATAATCATGGCGAACGAGAGCACGGTCCGCAGTGTGCCACAACCCCGGGTGGCACCACGGGACGTCTCACGATGCGGGCGGGCCGTCCACCCCCGCCCAGCGGCGGAGCGCGGCGGTGGCCCGGGCACGGTCCCGGGGCGCCAGGTCGGCGATCTTCACGACATGACTGGTGTGCGGCGCCAGGTAGACGTGCGCGTCCCGGCTGCCTTTGCCGGTACGGAACGGCTCGGCCCCCGCGGGGTCGTTCGCGCCGTACACGAAGCTCAGTTCGCTGCCGTGGTGCCGGACCCAGCGGTCGATATCGGGCATGGCGCCGGGCTGGAAGCGCAGCGGAATCGTGCGGGGCACATAGGTCCGCATCGTCTGGATGCCCGGGTAGCGCAGCTTTCCGGCCAGCTGCGGGGCGGCGAGTTCCACGAAGCCGAGCTGGGTGCCCAGCTGGTAGAAGGACGCGGTCACGGGCAACAGGTTGCGGTCGGCGTAGCCGGGCAGCTGGACCATGTCGGCGAACCAGGTGTACAGCGCATCGCCCTCGGCAGCGGGCCGGGGGATACCGTCGCAGCCCGCCTCGCCGTCGCGCATCCAGAAGAGCATGGGCAGCTGAAGAACGGTGAGCTCCAGCACGCGGTCGACGCTTCCGATGGTGCGGAAGGTCTGGCCCTCGCGCGCGGCCCAGCGGGAGAGGCGGCCGGCCATCTCCGCCCGCCGGGATCCCAGGATCTCGCGCTGCACGGCGGTGAGTGCGGCCCGGCAGGCGGGGGTGCCCCGGCGCGCCAGGAAGCGGTCCACGGCGGCGTCGTCCCGGTCGTCGGTGTTGTTCGGGGCCGCGTACGCCACGGAGCCGGCCACGTCGTGCGGGTAGAAGCGCCGGTGGTAGACGGTGGCCATCCCGCCCTTGCTGGCGCCGGTGGAGATCCACCGGGCGGGGTAGAGCGGTTTGAGCGCCTGGACCAGCCGGTGGTGGTCGGCCGCCGCCTGCCGGATGTCGAGCTTGGTCCAGTCGACGGGACGGGGGCGGGAGGTGCCGAAGTACCGCTGCTCGGTGCTGATCTGGTTGCCGTCGAGGATCTCGGTCGGCTCGGCGCGGTAGTCGGATGTCTGGTAGTTGAGGTCGTAGCCGTTGGTGTGGAGCACCATCGGCCGGGCGGTGGACCGGTGCAGCAGGTTCAGCCGCTGCGCGAAGGTGCCCCGGCCGGGGTGCCGGTGGTCGACGGGCTGGCGGTAGGTCAGCGCGAACGAGCGGTAGCCGGCGGGGGCCGGGTTCTCCTTGACCACCCGCATACCGGGGACGGCCGCGAGCCTGGCCCGGATGTCGTCGGCGGCCGGGCGCACCGTGGCCGGCGGGGCCGTGGCCGGGTGTGCCCCGCCGGTCCGGGCCGTCGCCGTGGCCGGGGCCGCGACGGCCGAGGCCAGCAGGCCGGTGAGCAGCAGCGGCAGGCATAACTGTCTCGTGATCTTCATGCCGTCCAGCCAACCAGCCGGCGCCGCACGCGCCTATCCCGGAACCGGCCCTGCCGCGGGCGGCGAAGGCCGGTTCCGGCCAGGACGGGCCTCAGTCGGCGACGGGCTCGCCCACCCGCGTCCGGCCGGCCCCCGCGCCCGCGTCCTCCTTGCCGACCCGGTGCAGGTCGATGGACCGGGTCTCGCGCATGGTGATGTAGACGATCAGCGAGACCGCGGCGCAGCCGGCGACGTACCAGTAGTAGCCGGACTCGATGCCGCCCTTCTTGAACCACAGGGCGACATACTCCGCGGTGCCGCCGAACAGCGCGTTGGCGATGGCGTACGGCAGGGCCACGCCCAGCGCGCGGATGCCGGTCGGGAACAGCTCGGCCTTCACACAGGCGTTGATCGAGGTGTAGCCGGTGATGACGACCAGGGCGAGCAGCGAGAGCCCGAGGGCGGGCCAGAAGCTGCCGGCGTGCTTGAGCAGCGTCATGATCGGCACGGTCAGGAACGTCGAGCCGACCGCGAAGGTGATCAGCAGCGGACGGCGGCCGATCCGGTCGGAGAGCCGGCCCGCCAGCGGCTGAAGACACATGAAGAGGAACAGCGCACAGAAGCTGACCAGGGAGGCGGTCGGCTTGGACAGACCGGCACTGCCCGAGAGGTACTTGGTGAGGTAGGTCGTGTAGGTGTAGTACGCGACCGTGCCGCCCATGGTGAGCGCGATGACCAGGAACGCCTCGCGCTTGTGGGCCAGCAGCGCCTTGATGGTGCCGCGTGCCGGGTCGGCGTGGGCGCTGTCGTCCTCGGCGTAGACCTCGGTCTCCAGCATGTTGCGGCGCAGGTAGAAGACGACGGCGGCGCCCAGCGCACCGATGATGAACGGGATCCGCCAGGCCCAGCTGTGCAGGGCGTCCTCGGACAGGGTGCGCTGGAGCACGATCTGGAGGCCGAGGCCGAGCAGCTGGCCCGCGGTCATGGACACGTACTGGAAGCTGGAGGCGAAGCCGCGGCGGCCGGGCGCGGAGGCCTCGGTGAGGTAGGTCGCGCTGGCCGCGTACTCCCCGCCGACCGAGAGCCCCTGGAGCATCCGCGCGAGGAGCAGCACGGCCACTCCGCCGTAGCCCGCGACCCCGTAGGTGGGCGCGACGGCGATCAGGATCGCCGAGGCGGACATCAGGGTGACGGTCAGCGTGAGCGCCGCCTTACGGCCCCGGCGGTCGCCGACCCGGCCGAGCACCCAGCCACCCACCGGGCGCATGAAGAAGCCCACCGCGAAGATGCCCATGGTGTTCATGAGGTTCGCGGTGTCATTCCCCTTGGGGAAGAACGAATCCGCGAAGTAGACCGCGAAACTGGCGTACACGAACCAGTCGAACCACTCGACCATGTTGCCGGCCGAACCGACCCAGATCTTCTTCCATTGCTCTCGTCCCATAGCCGGTTACGGTCGCGGAACCGGGGGCCGGCGGCAAGGGAGCGGGCGGCAACGATCGCAGGTACTTACGTGCGTTGTGGTCACGCGGGAGGCGGGTGGCGTCCCCTGGCACAGCCGCAGCAGCACGCCCTCTACGGCATAGGGTCGCCCTCGAAGCCGCGAGGCGCCACCGCCCCGGTCACCGTGTGCGGCCCGGGCCGGGCGAGAGAAGAGAAAGGAGCGAGATGTCCGAACCGCAACCGCAAGCAGGGCACCGGCCGATCCCCACCAGCGCCGCGGAGGCGCTGGAGATCGGGCGGGGGCACTTCCCCCGCGTCTGGCCGGACGGGGACGAACCGGCGCTGCACGTCCACGCATTCGACATCGGCTATCTGGTCTACCCGGTCTTCCCGCCCAGGACGGACCCCACCGCCTATCCCCGTGATCCGGGCGGCTCGCACATCGTGATCTCCAAGGCGGACGGGGCGGTCAGCGCGCTGCCCAACTACCCGCCGGAGCAGGCCGTCGAGATGTACCGCCGGCGCTTCCTTCCGGGGGCGTAGGCGCCGGGAGGACGTGCCGGGGCCGCGCCGGCGGCGCCCGGCCCGCCGCGGTCAGCCCTGGGGGACGGACAGCGATTCGTCCAGGAACTCCCGTACGTGGTCCCCCACTTCTGCCCGCTCGGTGCCCGGGAGGCCGACGACGAGCTGGGAGCCGAAGCCGTCGAGGAGGGCGCGGGTGCGGGTGGCGAAGCGTTCGGGGTCGACGGGGCGGAACTCGCCCTTCGAGATGCCCTCGACGAGCAGGGCCACCAGGTCGCGGTGCCAGGCCAGTTCCAGTTCCAGCTGGCGTTCCCGGGTCTCGTCGTCGGCGTTCTGGGAGCGGTTCCACACCTCCAGCCACAGCGTCCAGCGCGGGTCGCGGTGGCCTTCGGGGAGGTAGAGGTCGACCAGGGCGTCCAGCCGTTCCCGGGCCGGGACGCGGCGGGAGAGGGCGGCCCGGCGCTCGGCACCGAGCTGCTCCTCGCTCCACTGGAGGGTCTGGAGCAGCAGCTCGTCCTTCGTACCGAAGTAGTAGAGGATGTGGCCGCTGCTCATGCCGACCTCGCGGCCCAGTCCGGCCATGGTCAGCCGGTCCAGGCCCTCGGCGGCGATGGTCGCCATCGCCGCGGCCAGGACCTGCTCGCGGGGCTGGTTGAGCCGGCGCCTGGGACGGCGCGCGGGACCGGGCACAGGGACCTCCGGGTCGGCTGGGGCAGGTCTGCGGATCAGACCTTGGGCTGCTGCTGGGTGATGCAGTGGATACCGCCACCCGCTGCGAAGATCGTACGGGCGTCCACGAGGGTCACCGTCCGGTCGGGGAAGAGCCGGCGGAAGATCGAGGCCGCCTCCTCGTCGCGCGGGTCGTCGAAGCCGCACAGCACCACGCCGTCGTTGCAGAGGTAGTGGTTGATGTAGGAGTAGTCGACCAGCTCACCGTCCTCCTCGATGACCGTCGGGGCGGGCACCTCGATGACCTCCAGCTGCCGGCCCCGGGCGTCGGTGGAAGCGCGCAGCATCTTGCCGATCTCCTGGCAGATGGCGTGGTCGGGGTGGTCGGGGTCGGGCTGGGTGTGCACGAGCACGGTGCCGGGGCGGGCGAAGGCGGCGACGATGTCGACATGGCCGCGGGTGCCGAACTGCCCGTAGTCGGCGGCCAGACCGCGCGGCAGCCAGATCGCCTTGGTGGTGCCGAGGTGGGCGTGGATCTCGGCCTCGACCTCCTCCTGCGTACGGCCGGGGTTGCGGCCCGGGTCGAGCTGGACGGTCTCGGTGAGCAGCACGGTGCCCTCGCCGTCGATGTGGATGCCGCCGCCCTCGTTGACCAGAGGGGTGGCGTAGCGGCGGGCGCCGGCCAGCCCGCAGACCTGCTCGGCGATCTTCTCGTCGAGGTCCCAGCGGGCCCATTCCTGCGCGCCCCAGCCGTTGAACACCCAGTCGGCTGCGGCGAGTCGGCCCGCGCCGTCGGTGAGGAAGGTGGGGCCGATATCGCGCATCCAGGCGTCGTTGAGCGGGCGCTCGACGATCTCGATGTCCGCACCGAGCAGCGCGCGGGCGCCCTCGGACTGGCCGGTTCCGGCGACGACGGTGACCGGCTCGAAGCGGCGGACCGCACGGGCGACGGCCGCCCAGGCGCGACGGGCCTCCGCCAGCGTCTCGCCGCCCTCCTCACCGAAGGTGAAGCTGGGTCCTGGCCAGGCCATCCAGGTGCGCTCGTGCCGGGCCCACTCCGGGGGCATACGGAAGCCGTCGGCGACAGGGGTGTTCATGCGGGGTCCTCAGGGTCTGTATCGGTGTTACAGGCAAGGGGTTCGCGCTGGTCGGCCATCGGGGCGCACTCACCAGGAGTGGCCGCGGGGCGTGGTCGCAGGGGGTGGTGGTGCCGGGGCGTGGCCGCAAGGAGTCGCCCCGAGGCGCCGCCCTCACAGGAAATAGAGCCGGGACAGCGAGACGGAGTCGGCCGGTTCCGAGCGCATCGGAGCGCCGTCCAGGGTGACCAGTCCGCTGCTCCCGTCGACCTGCACCTGCCCGACCCGGGAGTTGTGGACGAGGCTGCCGGGGCCGATGCCGCGGGTACCGCGGACGGCGACCCGGCGCCGTCGGGTGGGCATACCGTCCCCGCCCTGTTCGGCCGCGGCCCGCGCGACGAAGGCGACGGAGATCTCGGCGGGCGTCGCGCCGTACGCCCCGAACTGCGGGCCGAGCACCAGGGGTTCGCAGGTGTCGGTGGCGGCGTTCGGGTCGCCGGTGACGCCGTAGGCGGGGAATCCGGACTTCAGCACCAGCTGCGGCTTGGCACCGAAGTACTGCGGCTTCCACAGCACGACATCGGCCATCTTGCCGACCTCGATCGACCCGATCTCGTGCGCGAGACCGTGCGCGATGGCCGGGTTGATGGTGAGCTTGGCGATGTAGCGCAGCACCCGGGCGTTGTCGTCGTGCGCGCCGTCGCCCTCCATGGGGCCCAGCTCGGCCTTCATCTTCCCGGCCATCGCGAAGGTGCGGCGGACGGTCTCGCCCGCGCGGCCCATGCCCTGCGCGTCGGAGGAGGTGATGCCGATCGCCCCGAGGTCGTGCAGCACGTCCTCGGCGCCCATCGTCCCGGCCCGGATGCGGTCGCGGGCCATGGCGGCGTCACCGGGCAGATCGGTCTTCAGGTCGTGGACCGAGACGATCATGCCGTAGTGCTCGGCGACCGCGTCCCGCCCGAAGGGGAGGGTGGGGTTGGTGGAGGAGCCGATGACGTTGGGGACACCGGCCATCTTGAGGACGTTGGGGACATGACCGCCGCCGCAGCCCTCGATGTGGAAGGCGTGGATGGTCCGGCCGTCCAGGACGCGCAGGGTGTCCTCGACGCTGAGGCACTCGTTGAGGCCGTCGCTGTGCAGCGCGACCTGGACATCGTGCTCCTCGGCGACCCGCAGCGCGGTGTCCAGGGCGCGGGCATGGGCGCCCATGTCCTCGTGCACCTTGAAGCCGCAGGCGCCGCCCTCGGCGAGCGCCTCGACCAGCGGGGCGTCGCCCGAGGAGGAACCACGCCCGAGGAAGCCGATGTTGACCGGCCAGGCGTCGAAGGCGCTGAAGGCGTGCCCCAGCGCCCAGGGCGAGTTGACGCCGACGCCCCAGACCGGCCCGAATTCCTGGCCGATGATCGTGGTCACGCCGGAGGCCAGCGAGGCTTCCATGACGCGCGGCGAGAGCAGATGGACATGGGTGTCGACGGCACCCGCGGTGGCGATCATGCCCTCGCCGGAGACGATCGAGGTGCCCGTGCCGACGACGACATCGACCCCGTCAAGGGTGTCGGGGTTGCCGGCCCGCCCTATCGCGTGGATCCGGCCCTCGCGGATGCCGATGGACACCTTGCGGATGCCCTGGACCGCGTCGATGACCAGGACGTTGCTGATCACCACATCGCAGGTCTCGCGGACCGCGGCGGCCTTGAGGTGCAGCCCGTCGCGGGCGGTCTTGCCGAAGCCGGCCAGGAACTCGTCGCCGGGCTTCTGGGCGTCGGACTCGACCCGGACGACCAGGCCCGAGTCGCCGAGGACGACCCGGTCGCCGGCCCGCGGGCCGTGCACCGAGGCGTACTCGTGGGGATCGATGCTGCCCGTCATTCCTGTACCTCCGCTCCCAGGTAGCCGCAGGCGGCGGCCCGCCGCAGCGCTTCCGTCTTGGCGCCCGGCGCGTCCAGCGGGCCGTCGACGAGCCCGGCGAAGCCGATCGCGATCCGGTCACCGCCGATCGGGACCAGACCGACCTCCTCGGCGCCGCCGGGGTCGAACCGCACCGACGAGCCGGCCGGGACGCACAGCCGCATGCCGTACGCGGCGGCCCGGTCGAAGTCCAGCCGGGGGTTGGCCTCGAAGAAGTGGAAGTGCGAGGTGACGCTGATGGGCACGGTCGCGGTGTTGCGCACCGTCAGCACCACCGCGGGCGCGGGCTCCGCGCCGGCCGGGCCGGGGAGCACCGCGCCGGGCGCCGGAGCCTCGTCGCTCCCGCCGGCCGGCGGCCGGGCCCCGATCGGGTCGCTGACCACCGCGAGCCGGGAGCCGTCGTCGAAGACGGCCTCCACATGCACCTCGGTGACCACGTCGACCACGCCCGGCAGCACATCGTCCGGGCCGAGCACGCCGCGTGCCGCCTCGATGGCTTGAGCGAGGCGGCGCCCGTCCCGCGCCGCCTCGCAGACTGTGTCCGCGATCAACGCGGTCGCCTCGGGCACATTCAGCTTCAGCCCACGGGCCCGGCGCGTCCGCGCCAGTTCGGCCGCGCCGAACAGCAGCAGCCGGTCGCGTTCCGTCGGGGTCAACCGCATCCCGTCCACACCTCCCGCTCGATTAGAGCAACACTCTAACCACGAAAATCGTCAATGGGAAAGCATTGACCGAGAGCACAGGCATGGGTCACATTGAGCGCTGCTCTAAGAATGCGGCGCGATGGAACGCCGCTCTAAATGATCTCGCAGCGCGGCAGCGCCGCCTCGTGCGCACCGTCCACTGCACGGAGCACAGCAGGGAGCACTGCCCCGAGCGCTGCTCGCACACTGTTGTCCGGCCTCTCAGGGGAGCCCTCATGCCGATCGAACAACGCGGAGTCGACACCATCCCGGACGAGGAACGCACCAGCGGCCCTCGCGATCTGATCTCGATCCTGCTCGGGTCGAACCTCGCCCTCGGTGTGGTGATCTTCGGCTGGCTCCCGGTCTCCTTCGGGCTCGGCTTCTGGCCCTCGGTGACCTCCCTGGTGGCCGGCACCCTCGTCGGCACCCTGCTCACCGCCCCGCTCGCCCTGGTCTCGCTGCGCAGCGCCACCAACCTGTCCACCAGCAGCGGCGCCCACTTCGGTGTGCGCGGCCGGCTGATCGGCTCGGTCATCGGCCTGCTGCTGTCGCTGGGCTACACCGCGCTGACCCTGTGGGTCGGCGGCGACGCGGTGGTGGGCACGCTGCACCGGCTGACCGGGCTGCCGTCCAGCGGCGCGACCTATGCCCTGGTCTACGCCCTGCTGGCGGGCGCCACCGCTGTCGGCGCGGTCTACGGCTACCGGGTGCTGCTCCGGCTGAGCAAGGTGCTGGCCATCGGACTGACCGTCCTGCTGGCCGTCGGCATCGTCGCCTACGCGGACACCTTCACCACCGCCGCACCACCCGGCAGCTCCTACCTGCTCGGCGGCTTCTGGCAGACCTGGCTGCTGGCCGCCGTCTCCGCGGGCCTGAGCGGCCCCATCGCCTTCATCACGCTGCTCGGTGACTACAGCCGCTACATCTCCCCGCGCCGGCACAGCGGCCGAAAGGTCTTCGGCGCCACCTGTCTGGGCCTGGTGGCCGGCCTGCTGGTGCCGCAGCTCTTCGGTACGTTCACCGCGCTCGCGGTCGGTGCGGGCGCGGACTACGCGGGGCCGCTGGTGGCCGGCGCACCGTTCTGGTACCTGGCGCTGCTGCTGCTCAACGCCTCGGCCGGCTCCGTCGGCAATTCCGGTCTGATGCTCTACAGCATGGGCCTCGACCTGGACGCGATCCTGCCGCGCGCGACCCGCACCCAGGCCACCTACGTCGTCGCCGCGCTCGCGACCACGCTCGTCTACGCCGGCCACTTCCTGTGGGCGGCGCAGGACGCGATGACCTCGTTCGTGCTGCTGATGACCGCCGTCGGGACGCCCTGGGCGGTGATCACCGTGATCGGCTTCGTCCGCTGCCGCGGCGCCTACGACCCGGAGTCGCTCCAGGTCTACAACCGGGGCACGCGCGGCGGCGTCTACTGGTACCGGGCGGGCTGGCACGTCCGGGCGACGCTGGCCTGGGCGCTGGGCTCCGCGGTCGGCCTGATGGGCGTGGACACCCCGCTCTACCAGGGGCCGCTGCTCCCCCTGAGCGGCGGCATCGACCTCAGCTTCCTGCTCGCGGCGGCCGTGGGCGGGATCGCGTATCTGGTCCTCACGGTCCGGGATCCGCGCCCGGTCGCGGCGCTGCGCGCCCTGCCGCCCACGCCCACTCCCCCGGCCCCGGCCCCGGCGGCGGAAGCCCCCGCGGAGGCCGGCTGAGCCGGCCCGGACCCGACCGAGGCCGCCCCCGACGCACGTGCGGGGGCGGCCTCGATCAGGTCCGGGCGATGCGCGGTGGCGGGCTCAGCCCAGCTCGTGCATCCAGCCGTGCTTGTCCTCGGCGATACCGCGCTGGATGTCGAGGAGCGCCTCGCGCAGCTTCAGCGTGACCTTGCCGGGCTCGCCGTCGGACTGGGTCCACTCGCCGCCCGCGCTCTTGACCGTGCCGACCGGGGTGATCACGGCGGCCGTGCCGCAGGCGAAGACCTCGGTGAGGGTGCCGTCCGCGGTGTCGGCCTTCCACTGGTCGATGGAGACCCGGGCCTCCTCGGACGCGTAGCCCAGGTCGCGGGCGACGGACAGCAGCGAGTCACGGGTGATCCCGGCGAGCAGCGAACCGGTCAGGGTGGGCGTGACGATCTTGTCGCCGTAGACGAAGTACAGGTTCATCCCGCCGAGCTCCTCGACCCACTTGTGCTCCACGGCGTCGAGGTAGGCGACCTGGTCACAGCCCTGCGCGGCGGCCTCGGCCTGGGCGAGCAGCGACGCGGCGTAGTTGCCGCCGGTCTTGGCGTCGCCCATACCGCCGGGGACGGCCCGCACCCGGTTCTCGGACAGCCAGATGGAGACCGGCTTGACGCCGCCGGCGAAGTACGCGCCGGCCGGCGAGGCGATGACGACGAAGAGGTATTCGTTGGCAGGCTTCACGCCCAGGCCGACCTCGGTCGCGATCATGAACGGGCGCAGGTAGAGCGACTCCTCGCCGCCGTGCGCGGGCACCCAGCCCTTGTCCTGCTGAACGAGCAGGTCACAGGCCTCGATAAAGGTCTCGACGGGCAGCTCGGGCATGGCCAGCCGGCGCGCGGAGGCCTGGAAGCGCCGGGCGTTGGCGTCCGGACGGAAAGTGGCGACGGAGCCGTCGGGCCGGCGGTACGCCTTGAGGCCCTCGAAGATCTCCTGGGCGTAGTGCAGGACATTGGTCGCCGGGTCGAGGGAGAGCGGCCCGTACGGCACGAGCTGCCCGTCGTGCCAGCCGCGGCCCTCGGTCCACTTGATCGTCACCATGTGATCGGTGAAGTGGCGGCCGAAGCCGGGGGCGGCCAGGATCTGCTCCCGCTCCGCGTCGGACAGCGGATGCGAGGAGGGCTTGAGCTCGATCGTGGGCGTCGTCATGGGTGCATGTCCTTCACTGCGTGTGCGATACCGGGGGGTACCTCCCAGCGTGTGCTGGGGAGCATCACCGGCCCAGCCCTCCGGCCGGGGGTAAGGGGTTCGGTCCCCCACCTTGCGGCACCGGTGCGGTGGCTGCCGCGCCTACGAGGGGACTTGAACGTACCGGTCGTTACTGGGACGTCCGAGTTTCCTCGCGGGCAAGGATGCCACGTCCGATTATCGCCCGTGGTTCCGTACGGCCGGAACCGGGGCGGCGGCCGGGCGGGGCCCACGCGCACAGCGCCGGGCCCCATGGAGGCGGCCCGGCGCTGTGGGTGGTGCGTGTCTGCGCGGCGGGCCTCAGCCCGCTACTCGTGCGGCCAGCGCGTCACCGATCTCGTCCGTGCTCCGCGCCGAGCCGTCCCGGGCCTCCAGGTCGGCGGCCACGGCCTCCTCGATGCGGGCGGCCTGCTGCTCGTAGCCGAGGTGGCGCAGCAGCAGGGCGACGGAGAGGATCGTCGCCGTCGGGTCGGCCTTGCCGGTGCCCGCGATGTCCGGCGCGGAGCCGTGCACCGGCTCGAACATCGAGGGGAAGTCGCCGGTCGGGTTGATGTTCCCGGAGGCGGCCAGGCCGATACCGCCGGTGACGGCCGCGGCGAGGTCGGTGAGGATGTCGCCGAAGAGGTTGTCGGTGACGATCACGTCGAACCGCTCGGGCTGGGTGACGAAGAAGATCGTCGCGGCGTCGACATGCAGGTAGTCGGTGGTGACCTCGGGGTACTCCTGGCCGACCTTGTCGAAGATGTTCTTCCACATGTGCCCCGCGTACACCAGCACATTGTTCTTGTGCACCAGCGTGAGCTTCTTGCGGGGGCGGGAGTTGGCCCGCTCGTACGCGTCGCGGACCACCCGCTCCACGCCGTAGGCGGTGTTGAGGCTGACCTCGGTGGCGACCTCGGCGGGCGTGCCGGTGCGCAGCGAGCCGCCGTTGCCGGTGTACGGGCCCTCGGTCCCCTCACGCACCACCACGAAGTCGATGTCGGGGCGGCCGGCGAGCGGCGTGGAGGTGTTCGGGAAGAGCTTCGACGGGCGCAGGTTGACGAAGTGGTCGAAGGCGAAGCGGAGCTTCAGCAGCAGACCGCGCTCCAGCACGCCGGAGGGTACGGACGGGTCGCCGATCGCGCCGAGCAGGATCGCGTCGTGCTGCTTGAGCGACTCCAGCTCCGCGTCGGGGAGGGTCTCACCGGTCGCATGCCAGCGCTGGGCACCGAGGTCGTACTCCTTGGTTTCCAGCTTGACGTCCTGCGGGAGGACCGCGGTCAGGACCTTGAGGCCCTGGGCCACGACTTCCTGGCCGATACCGTCACCGGGGATCACTGCGAGGCGAATGCTGCGAGACATGTCTGGACCCTACTCTCCGTCCCATGGATTGACACGTAACGTCCGCCATACGGACACATGGGGAGGCGGTCAGCCGGCGTTCACCCGCTGTCCCCACAACGGTCGGGTCGCGCTGGGAAATTCGGGGCATGACTGGAAATTCCCGGGGGGCCGCCCGGCCCTCGCACACCCCGCGCGTCGGCATCCCGGAGCAGCTGGCGGCCCGGATGAGCATGCCGGAGCAGCATGACTACCTCCGTACCAAGCTGAGCCGCAGAGGTCTGCTGCGCACCTCGGCCGCCACCGCGGGAGTGGTCGCGGGCTCCGGGCTGCTGGCCGGTTCGGCCCAGGGCGTCTCGCCCACCCTGCTGTCCTCGCCCGCGACGGCCGCCGTGGACGGTTCGCTGGTGGCCCCGTTCGGCCGCCATCTGGCCTTCGGCGCCGACCCCAGGCACCAGATGCGGGTGAGCTGGCAGGTGCCGCTCGCGGTCAAGCGGCCGTATCTGCGGGTGGGTCTGAAGCCGTGGGACCTGGGGCGCAAGATCGAGGCCGAGGTCCGGCCGCTGCACACCCCGTCGCTGTCCGCGAAGCTGCCGGCCGTGCAGCAGTACTACCTGCACGCCGCGCTGGACGGGCTGCGCCCGGGCACCACGTACTACTACGGCGTCGGCCACGAGGGCTTCGACCCGGCCGACCCGCGCCACTTCTCCACCGTCGGCACCTTCCGTACCGCACCGGCCCGTCCCGAGGCGTTCGTCTTCACCGCCTTCGGCGACCAGGGCGTGAGCTACCACGCCCTCGCCAACGACCAGTTGATCCTGGGTCAGAACCCGTCCTTCCACCTGCACGCGGGCGACATCTGCTACGCGGACACCGACGGCGACGGCTCCGAGCACGACGCCTACGACGCCCGGGTCTGGGACCAGTTCCTCGCGCAGACCGAGTCGGTGGCCAAGTCCGTGCCGTGGATGGTGACCACCGGCAACCACGACATGGAGGCCTGGTACTCCCCCAACGGCTACGGCGGCCAGAACGCCCGCTGGTCGCTGCCCGGCAACGGCCCGGACGCCGAGAACGCCCCCGGCGTCTACTCGTTCACCTACGGCAACACCGCCGTCGTCGCCCTGGACGCCAACGACATCTCCTACGAGATCCCCGCCAACCAGGGCTACACCGACGGCCGGCAGACCCGCTGGCTGGACCGCCGGCTGGCCGAGCTGCGCGCCGCGGACGGCATCGACTTCATCGTGGTCTTCTTCCACCACTGCGCCTTCTCGACCACCAACTCGCACGCCTCCGACGGCGCGGTGCGCGACGCCTGGCTGCCGCTGTTCGAGAAGCACCAGGTGGACCTGGTCGTCAACGGCCACAACCACGTCTACGAGCGGACCGACGCCCTCAAGAGCGGGCGGGTCGCCAAGAAGATGCCGATCGGCGCGAGCGTGGACACCACCCGCGAGGGCATCGTGTACGTCACCGCGGGCGGCGCCGGCCGGGCCCTCTACGACTTCCCGGTGCCGGACAGCTACGAGGGGCACGTCAAGGACCTCGACCACGTGGACACCTACCACTGGTCCAAGGGCCGGCAGAAGACCAAGGAAACCGTCGAGTGGTCCCGGGTCCGCTACACCGGCTACTCCTTCATCGCCGTCGAGGTCACCCCGGGCAGCCACCCCCGGATGAAGGTCACCGCCCTCGCCGAGTCCGGCGAGCGCATCGACCACTTCGAGGTGGCCCGCTCACACTGAGGCAGGCTCCGGCGCGCGGGGCACCCGGCACGAGCCGGGTGCCCCGCGCACTCAGGACAGCTCAGGACAGAAACAGCCACCGGGCCACGGACAGCCGGATCCGCCAGCAGCAGCGGCAGGGCATCGACGCCTGCCTCGGCAGGACGGCCCCGCTTCGTACGCGCAGCATGTCAGTGCCCGGTCGAGCCGCCGTTGTCCCGGCGGTCGAGGGCGCGCTGGAGGGCGGCGGCCGCGTTCCGGCGGTCGGCTTCGTTGGTCGTACGGACGGAGTGACGGGTCCTGCGGACGGCAGTCTCGGCCATGATTCACGTCTCCAATGCCAAAGCCCCGAGAACAAATGGGATGCGTCGATCCAGATGCGGCCGGAAGGGGCGGGGGCCACGGCACTCACAGGGATCACCTGCGCTCACGCACCGGGCCGCATCCGCACGCGCTCGATGGAGCGTTACGTTCGGCTTCCTACAACGCTAGGACAGCTCGGCCGTGATGTCTGCACAATTACTTGGGCTTCCTACTATCTGAGACGGCGAGCGTGCGCTCGAACGAGTGCTCCCCGGATATGTGCAGGTCGGGGGCGTTCGGCGAAGCCCTCACGGACCGCTGCGAAAAACCGCGGAGCACGCCGACGGCCCGGCTCCCCCGGGGAGAGGGGAGCCGGGCCGTCATGGTGCACGCGGGCGTCAGCCCATGTGCGGGTAGCGGTAGTCCGTCGGCGGGACCAGGGTCTCCTTGATGGAGCGGGTGGAGGTCCAGCGCATCAGGTTCTGCTTGGCGCCGGCCTTGTCGTTGGTGCCGGAGGCGCGGCCGCCGCCGAAGGGCTGCTGGCCGACGACGGCGCCGGTCGGCTTGTCGTTGATGTAGAAGTTGCCGGCCGCGAAGCGCAGCAGCTCGCAGGTGCGGGCCGCTTCGGCACGGTCCTGGGCGATGACACAACCGGTCAGGCCGTACGCCGAGGCGGACTCCATCTGGGTGAGCATCGCGTCGTAGTCGGCGTCGTCGTAGACGTAGACGCCGAGGATCGGGCCGAAGTACTCGTCCTTGAAGATCTCGTTCTCCGGGTCGGTGGAGACCAGGACCGTCGGGCGGACGAAGTAGCCCTCGCTGTCGTCGTACGTGCCGCCGGCCACGACCTCGATGGTCGGGTCGGCCTTGGCGCGGTCGATCGCCGCCTTGTTCTTGGCGAAGGAGCGCTCGTCGATGACGGCGGACATGAAGTTCGACAGGTCCGAGACGTCGCCCATGGACAGGGCGTCGACCTCGGCCGCGAACTCCTCCTTGAGGCCGTTGTTCCACAGCGAGGCCGGGACGTAGGCGCGGGAGGCCGCGGAGCACTTCTGGCCCTGGAACTCGAAGGCGCCACGGGTCATGGCGGTCTTCAGCACGGCGCGGTCGGCCGAGGGGTGGGCGACGATGAAGTCCTTGCCGCCGGTCTCGCCGACGAGGCGCGGGTAGGTCTTGTAGTTCTCGATGTTGTTGCCGACCGTCTTCCACAGGTACTGGAAGGTCTTGGTCGAACCGGTGAAGTGGATGCCCGCGAGGTCCGGGTGGGTCAGCGCCACCTCGGAGACGTCCTTGCCGTCGCCGGTGACGAGGTTGATGACGCCCTTGGGCAGCCCGGCCTCCTCCAGCAGCTGCATCAGCAGCACGGCGGCGTAGGTCTGCGTCGGGGAGGGCTTCCAGACCACGACGTTGCCCATGAGGGCGGGCGCGGTCGGGAGGTTGCCGGCGATCGCGGTGAAGTTGAACGGCGTGATCGCGTAGACGAAGCCTTCGAGGGGGCGGTGGTCCGAGCGGTTCCAGACGCCCGGGGAGTTCGCCGGGGGCTGCTCGGCGAGGATCTGGCGCGCGAAGTGCACATTGAAGCGCCAGAAGTCGATGAGCTCACACGGGGTGTCGATCTCGGCCTGCTGGGCGGTCTTGGACTGGCCGAGCATGGTGGCGGCGGCCATCGTCTCGCGCCAGGGGCCGGAGAGCAGGTCGGCGGCCTTGAGGATGATCGCGGCGCGGTCGTCGAAGGACAGCGCACGCCAGGCCGGGGCGGCGGCCAGCGCGGCGTCGACCGCGTCCTGGGCGTCCTTGACGGTGGCGTTGGCGTACGTACCGAGCCGGGAGGCGTGGTTGTGCGGCTGCACGACGTCGAAGCGCTCGCCGCCGCCCATCCGGTGCTCGCCGCCGATGGTCATCGGCAGCTCGATCGGGTTGTCGGCCAGCTCCTTGAGCTTGGCCTCCAGGCGGGAACGCTCCGGGCTGCCGGGGGCGTAGGTGTGGACCGGCTCGTTAACCGGCACGGGGACCTGGGTCACAGCGTCCATAGCGGCCGTGTCTCCTTCGATTTCGCTCGTCGGTTTTCGTACGTCGGTGGTGCGGCCGCGGCCGCTTCGGGTGGGCGGCTGCGGGCGGCGCCGTCCGGGAACATCCCCCGGCTTCCAGCATCCACCCGTACCGGCCTTTCGCGGGCCGGTCAGCCGCGGGTCGCCGGCGGCCGTGGGCCGCCGCCTGCCGTGGGCGTCAGCCGCGGGTGGCGAGCGACCTCAGGAAGAACCCGAGGTTCGCGGGGCGCTCGGCCAGCCGGCGCATGAAGTAGCCGTACCAGTCGGTGCCATAGGGGATGTACACCCGCATACGGTGTCCTTCGGCGACCAGCCGCTGCTGCTCGGCCTCGCGGATGCCGTACAGCATCTGGAATTCGTAGTCGGCCGGCTTACGGCCGTTGCGGTGGGCCAGCTCCTGGGCGATGGCCACCATCCGCGGGTCGTGCGACCCGATCATGGGGTAGCCCTCCCCCGCCATCAGGATCTTCAGGCACCGCACATAGGCCTTGTCGACCTCCCGCTTGTCCTGGAAGGCGACGGTCGCGGGCTCCTTGTACGCACCCTTGACCAGCCGCACCCGGGAGCCTTCCCCGGCGAGCGCGTGGCAGTCGTCCTCCGTACGGAAGAGGTAGGACTGGAGCACCGCGCCCGTCTGGGGAAAACGCTCCCGCAGGTCGGCGAGGATCGCGAGGGTGGAGTCGACCGTGGTGTGGTCCTCCATGTCGAGGGTCACGGTCGTCCCGGCCTCGGCAGCGGCCTCGACCACCGGGGTGACGTTCTTCAGCGCCAGCTCGTGGCCGCCGGCCAGCGCCTGCCCGAAAGCGGACAGCTTGACCGACATCTCGGCCTTGACGCCGAGCCCGTGCTCCTTGAGGGCCGCGGCCAGCTGAAGGTAGGCGTCGCGATTGCGCAGCGCCTCGGCCGGGTCGGTGATGTCCTCGCCCAGGTGGTCGAGGGTGACCTCCAGGCCTCGCGCGGCCAGGGTCCGCACGGCCGCCATGGACTCGGTCAGGCGCTCGCCGGCGACGAAACGCTCCACCACGGGCCGGGTGACCGGAGCGGCCGCCACGATCCGGCGGATGCTGTCACTGCGCGCTGCGGCCAGAAGCACGGGACCCAGCATGGGCACCTCCAGGATTCAGGGTGACAAGTACCGGGCGGACACCGGGCGGGCGAACGCGTCGGCAATATTGAGCCACCTGAAACTTAAGGATCGCGCCACTTCCCGGCCATCGACAGCTGTCACGCCTTCGTGGCCGGGATCTCAGACAGATGTATGAGAATAAGGGTGAGGTGACCGTGCCAGTGGTGACCGTGGTGTGAGAGGTGTCCCAGTCACCGGTGGTGCCGGTGGTGAGACGACAGGAGAGGAGCCGGGCGGCCGATGCGGGGCGACTACCAGCAGCTCGTGGACGAGATCTCGGCGGCGCTCGGCGCACCGGCGACGCTGGAGGACCGGGATTTCGGACTGATTGCGTTCGGCGCGCACGAGGGCGACGACGACGAGGTGATGGACCCGGTCCGTACCCGCTCGATCCTTCAGCGCCGCTCCTCTGCGGCGGTCCGGGCCTGGTTCGAGGCGTTCGGGATCGCCCGCGCCAAGACCGCGCTGCGCATCCCGCCGGACCCGGCCGCGGGGGTCTTCCGGGGCCGTATCTGTCTGCCCGTACGCCACCGGGGCATCGTGCACGGCTACGTCTGGCTGCTGGACGACGGCCATCTGACCGATCTTGAACTGGGCACCCGGGGCGCACCGCCCGACCCGCGGATCGCGCAGGCCATGGAGACCGCCGCCCGGATCGGCGCACTGCTGGCCGACGAGGCCCGCGCCGGGGCCGAACTCGGCGATCTGCTGCGGGAGTTGCTGCTCGCGGCGCCCGACGGGCAGCCGGCCGCGGCGGCCGCGCTGCGCGATGCGCTGCGGGACAGCCTGCGCTTCACCCCGGGCGCCCCGCTCACCCTGGTCGCGGTGCTGCCCTGGGACACCTCGGACACCGGCGCGGCGCCGCTGCCGAGCCTGCCGGGTCTGCTCGCGGCCTGTGCGCTGCCGGCGGGCGGCGGCCCGGCGGACGGCCCGGCCGTGGGGGCGGACGAGGCGGAGCCCGCCGCGGGCGCGGGTCGCGGCGGACGCACCGGGTCCGCCGCCCGGCCGCAGCCCGCGGCGCCGGTGCCCGCCCTGGCCGCTCTCGTACGGCTGCGTGCGTCCGGGGCGCCCGGCCCGGCCCATACGGTGGCCGAGCATCTGCTGCGCTCCCCCCGGGCGGGCGCCGCACCGGCCGAGGGGAAGGCGCCACGCGGCAGCTCCGGGCACCCCGCGCCGCCCCGGCCGGGCGCCGCCGGAATCGGTGCCGGTACACGGGAGTTGACCGACCTTCCGGCCACCTGGCGGGAAGCGCTGGACGCGGCCCGCGCGGCGCACGCCGAGCCCCGGCTGGGCCCGATCACCCAGTGGGACGCCATCGGCCCGTACCGCATGCTGACCGCCCTGCCGGCCACCGCGCCCGACCCGGCCATCGGCCCGCTGCTCGCCCCCGCGCACGCCGAACTCGCGCGCACCGCCGAGGTGTTCCTCGACTGCGCCGGCCAGGCGAGCCGCACCGCCCAGGCCCTGGGTATCCACCGGCAGACGCTCTACTACCGCCTGGGCCGGGTGGAGAAGCTGACCGGCCTCGATCTGGACGACGGCGAGCACCGGCTGCTGCTGCACATGGCGCTCAAGGCGGCGCGACTGTGAAGGGCGCGCCGGGCCGGGATCGTCAGCTCCATCCCCCGGGGAGCTCGGCGGGCGGCTGAGGGGACGGGCGGAGCCGGTCAGCGGGGTCGGTGACGACGAGCGTGGTGGCCATCTTGTCCCACAGCTCCTGCCGGTTGCGGTCCCACAGCAGCCAGAAGTACGGGATCAGCAGGGTGACGGCGGCGAGCAGGCCGATGATCCCCTTGGCGATGAATTCACGGAAGAACATTCGCCACCAGCGGGCCGCGCGGGCCTCCGGAATGTAGATGACCCGCATGTGCAGCAATTGCTTGGCCGGGGTCTGCCCCCGCGGGAAGACGAGAAAGGCCCAGATGAGCCAGCCGATGTACAGCGTGCAGAGCATCAGCAGGTTCTCCAGCAGGAAGCCGCCGAGGCGGAGCCCCACGGTGGACAGATGGATTCCGGTCGGCAGCACCATGACCTGCCCGCAGAACTGGCAGGTGAGCTCACCCTCCACCGGGCCCCGGCAGACCGGGCACACGGTGGGCGCCGAGGCGGGGGCGTAGGCACGTGCGGAAGCCGGTCCCCGTTGTGCCCAGCGCGGTGCGGGCCGCGGACCGGGCGGCGGCTGCTCCGCCTTCTTCCACCGCTCCGCCTTGTTCGACCGCTCCGCCCTTTTCGGCTCCGCCGCATCGTGGGGATTTTCGGTCATGCGCAGGTCCTTCGTCACCGGCATCCAGCGAGCAGGAACTGGCGTGCCGTGCATGGTGGATCCGCCCGTCAGCCCCCACGGGCACCGGCCGGGACGAACGGCCGGCCTCTTCCTGACGGCCGCTCAACCTGTCGCCACGCCCGCAGGCGTCGACTGCGCAACCTCTTCATTTCAGGACAGCACGCCGCACAGGCCGCCGCAAATCTCCACCGGACGGCGCCGGGCGGCGGTCACTCCGCCTTCCCCAGCACCTCGCCCGCGGTGACCCGGCGCAGCGCGGCCGCCAGGTCCCGGCCCGTGGGCATCCGGTCGGGCGTGAGCAGCGACTGGACCATCAGGCCGGTGAGCAGGGCCTGGTAGAAGGGGCCGACGACGCGGGCGGCCTCCGCGTCGACCTCGGTGTCCGGCACCCCTTCGAAGATCGCGACGAGCCCCTCGCCGCCCTCCGGGAGCACCTCACCGATCGCCTCGCGCAGGGCCGCGTCACGCGGCAGCAGCCCCAGCACCTCGACCTGCGCGGCGATGAACTCCCGCTCCGTGGCGATCCGTTGCAGGAACAGGTCCCACACCGCGGCGAACCGCTCCAGCGGCTCGGCGTCGGCCGGCACCGCCTCGCCGCCGGCCGGCACCTGGGCGACCCCGGTCCCCCACTCCTCACTGGACGCGATGATCGCCTGGCGCATCAGGGCGTCCTTGGAGCCGTAGTGGTATCCGATGGAGGCGAGGTTGGCGCCGGACGCGGCCACGATGTCGCGGGCGGTGGTGCCCGCATATCCCTTCTCCAGGAGACAGCGCTTGGCGCCCTCCAGAAGATCTTCACGGTGTCCCATAGGGGCAGCCTATCGCCACACATACGCTCGTACCAGACACCCGTTTTAAACGTACGTATACGGCCCCCTGGGGTGCGCTCCCTCACCGCGGCCGGTCCGGCCCCTCGCGGCCACCCCCCGTACCGTCGCCCGGCCGCCCTTCCCGCCCGCGCAGGTCGGACCGGCCGCCCTCGCCCTCCTCGGTGCCGATCTCCCGCTGCTCCCGCTCCTTGCCGCGCCCGGCGTCGCCGGTCTCGCCCGCCCGCGTACCGGCACCGGCGCCCGCCATCGGCCCGCCGACCAGCCGGTCGCGCTCGCCGGGCACGGCGGTGGGAGGTGCGGCCTCCCCCGCCGCCCGGGGACCGGTCCGCGCCGCGGGACCACCCGGCTCGCCGATGCCCGGACCAGCATCGCCCGGATCGGGGGTGCCCGGCCGGGCCATCCCGTAATGGCGGTACAGCTCGGCCTCCTCGGAGGGGTCGAGATGGCCGTCGGCGTCGATCCGCGGCGCGTGCTTGATGGTCTCCTTGGCGTGCGGAACATGCAGTTCGTCGCCGGTCCGCCGGGCCCCGGCGAGCGGGATGAAGGTCTCCTTCATGCCGAACAGCCCGGTCCGCACCGTGATCCACTCCGGCTCGTTGGTGGCATCGTCCCGGTAGACCTGCTGGACCTTGCCCACCTTCGCGCCGTCCGCGTCGACCACGTGCAACCCGGTCAGACTCTGCGGGGCATCACCCAGGGGTGCATTCATGGCGTCTCTCCTTCCGCACGCACCGGCGGGGGCACGCGCAGTTCCCATTGCGCGACGCGAACATCTCGGCTGCGAATCGGGCGGACCGGCGCCCGACGGCCGAGGCGGCCCCACGACGGCGCCGACGGCCCCCGCGCACCCACCCCCGGATACGCCATTCGGGTGAATGCCGGAAGGATGCGACCTCGCCGGACGCCCGCTCGCGGACCGCGCCGGCACCCGTACGATGCGGGCACGCAAACGGGCCCGGCCCCCGCGAAGAGCGGGGCCCGGGCCCGTTGACCTGCGAAGACCTGGCGGTCAGTCGCCGAGGTTCACCGCGCGCACCGAGGTCGCGCCGATCTCGTCGGCGATCTCGCTGAGCACGTTCGGCGGAATGGTGTCGTCGACGGTCAGCGCGACCAGCGCCTCACCACCGACATCCGCCCGCGAGACCTGCATATTGCCGATGTTGATGCCCGCCTCGCCCAGGATCCGGCCGACGGTGCCGACGACACCGGGGCGGTCGCTGTAGCGCAGGAACGCCATGTGATCGGCGAGCGACAGGTCGATGGAGTGCTCACCGACCGCGACGATCTTCTGGATGTTCTTGTGGCCGGCCAGCGTGCCGGAGATCGACACCTCGTCGCCGCCCGCGAGGGTGCCGCGCACGGTCACCACATTGCGGTGCTCGGGCGACTCGCTGCTGGTCGTCAGCCGCACCTCCACACCGCGCTCCTGTGCGAACAGCGGGGCGTTGACGTAGGACACCGTCTCGTCCACGACGTCCTCGAACACGCCCTTGAGCGCGGAGAGTTCGAGCACCTTGACGTCATGCTGGGTGATCTCGCCGTACACCTCGACATCGAGGCGCATGGCGACCTCGCCGGCCAGCGCGGTGAAGATCCGGCCGAGGCGCTCGGCCAGCGGCAGCCCGGGCTTGACGTCCTCGGCGATCACGCCGCCCTGGACGTTGACCGCGTCCGGCACCAGCTCGCCGGCCAGCGCCAGCCGCACCGACCTGGCGACCGCGATACCGGCCTTCTCCTGCGCCTCACCCGTCGACGCACCGAGGTGCGGGGTGGCGACGACCTGGTCGAACTCGAAGAGCGGGGAGTCCGTGCAGGGCTCGACGGCGTAGACGTCCAGGCCCGCGCCGGCCACCCGGCCCTCCTTCAGCGCGGTGGCCAGCGCCGCCTCGTCGACGATGCCGCCACGCGCGGCATTGACGATCCGGACCGACGGCTTGACCTTGTGCAGCGCCTCGTCCCCGATGAGACCCACGGTCTCCGGCGTCTTGGGGAGGTGCACGGTGATGAAGTCCGAGACCTGGAGCAGCTCGTCCAGGGTCAGCAGCTTGACGCCCATCTGCGCGGCACGGGCCGGCTGGACGTAGGGGTCGTAGGCGACGACCTTCATGCCGAACGCCGACATCCGCTGGGCGACCAGGACGCCGATCCGGCCGAGGCCGACCACACCGAGGGTCTTCTCGCTGAGCTCGACGCCGGTGTACTTGCTGCGCTTCCACTCGCCGTTCTTCAGGGCGGTGTTCGCCTGGGGGATGTTGCGGGCCGTGGCGACCAGCAGACCGCAGGCCAGCTCGGCGGCGGTGACGATGTTGGAGGTCGGGGCGTTGACGACCATCACGCCGGCCTTGGTGGCGGCGGAGACATCGACGTTGTCCAGACCGACGCCCGCGCGGGCGACGACCCGCAGCTTCTTGGCGGCGGCGATGGCCTCGGCGTCGATCTTCGTCGCGCTGCGCACGAGGACGGCGTCGACGTCGGCGATGGCGGGGAGCAGCTCGGCGCGGTCCGCGCCGTTGCAGTGCCGGATGTCGAAGTCCGGGCCGAGGGCGTCGACGGTGGCGGGCGACAGCTCTTCGGCGATCAGTACGACAGGTTTCGAGCTCACGTGGTCTTCAGTCCTCACTTGTCCTTCGCGGACGGCCGTCCCGACGGCCGAAGGCGGTGAAGGGGGGATGCCGCGTGGAAGACGCACGACGCTGTGAGCCTGACGCGCTTGTGCTTGGCAGTGTAGTGGCGGTGGGGGGCGCGTCCTGTGCCGATGCGGAAGGATCACCCGTGCGTGGTTCTACGCGGCGGACAAGGCGCCGCGGGGCGCCATGGACGAGGGGGCCGCGGCATCGCCGCGACCCCCTGTCACCGGGCTTACGCCTCGTCGTCCACCCAGCTCATGAGCTTGCGGAGCTTCTTGCCCGTGGTCTCCAGCAGGTGATCCTCGTCGGCCTTCTTGTACTCGTTGTACTTCGGCAGACCGGCGTTGTACTCGGCCATCCAGTTGTTGGCGAAGGTGCCGTCCTGGATCTCGGCGAGCACCTTCTTCATCTCGGCCTTGGTGTTCTCGTTGATGATCCGCGGGCCGGTGATGTAGTCGCCCCACTCGGCGGTCTCGGAGACCGACCAGCGCATCTTCTCCAGGCCGCCCTCGTACATGAGGTCCACGATCAGCTTCAGCTCGTGGAGGCACTCGAAGTACGCGATCTCGGGCTGGTAGCCCGCCTCGACCAGGGTCTCGAAGCCGGCCTTGACCAGCGCCGAGGCGCCACCGCAGAGCACGGCCTGCTCACCGAACAGGTCGGTCTCGGTCTCCTCGGTGAAGGTGGTCTTGATGACGCCGGCGCGGGTGCCGCCGATGCCCTTGGCGTAGGAGAGCGCCAGCTCGAAGGCCTTGCCCGAGGCGTCCTGCTCGACGCCCGCGATGCAGGGCACGCCGCGGCCTTCCTCGTACTGGCGGCGGACCAGGTGGCCCGGGCCCTTTGGGGCCACCAGGGCGACGTCCACGTTGGCCGGCGGCTTGATGAAGCCGTAGCGGATGTTGAGACCGTGGCCGAAGAACAGCGCGTCGCCGTCCTTCAGGTGGTCCTTGATGGACTCCTCGTAGACCTTGGCCTGGATCGGGTCCGGCACCAGGATCATGATGACGTCGGCCTCGGCGGCCGCCTCGGCCGGAGTCACCACGCGCAGACCCTGCTCCTCGGCCTTGGCCTTGGACTTGGAGCCCTCGTGCAGACCGACCCGCACATCGACGCCCGAGTCACGCAGCGACAGCGCGTGGGCGTGGCCCTGGCTTCCGTAGCCGATGACCGCGACCTTGCGGTTCTGGATGATGGACAGGTCGGCATCGTCGTCGTAGAACAGCTCGGCCACTTCGGGTATCTCCTTGGATCTAGCGGGTGCCCACACAGTACGTCGGGCGGGGTGGGGAAGGGCGGTGGGTCTCGCCATGCGGTCCGGTCGGACCGCGGCGGTCAGGCCGTACGGTCCAGTGCGCGCAGCGAGCGGTCGGTGATGGACCGGGCGCCACGGCCTATGGCGATGGTTCCGGACTGCACCAGTTCCTTGATGCCGTACGGCTCCAGCATCTTGAGCATCGCCTCCAGCTTTTCACTGGATCCGGTGGCCTCGATCGTGACGGCCTCGGGCGAGACGTCCACGGTCTTGGCGCGGAAGAGCTGGACGATCTCGACGATCTGCGAGCGGGTCTCGTTGTCGGCGCGGACCTTGACCAGGACCAGTTCGCGCTGAATGGCGGAGCCGGGCTCCAGCTCGACGATCTTCAGCACGTTGACGAGCTTGTTGAGCTGCTTGGTGACCTGCTCCAGCGGCAGCGACTCGACGCTGACGACGATGGTGATGCGGGAGATGTCGGGGTGCTCGGTGACCCCGACCGCGAGGGAGTCGATGTTGAAGCCGCGGCGGGAGAACAGGGCGGCGATCCGGGCGAGGATGCCGGGGGTGTTCTCCACCAGGACGGAGAGCGTGTGCTTGGACATGGTCTTCTCTCTTCTTCCGTGCGTCCGTGACGTCCTGGGCTCAGTCGTCTGCGTTGTCGCCGAAGTCGGGACGCACGCCCCGGGCGGCCATGACCTCGTCGTTGGAGGTGCCGGCGGCGACCATCGGCCACACCTGGGCGTCCTCGTGGACGATGAAGTCGATCACGACCGGGCGGTCGTTGATGGCGTTGGCCTTGGCGATCACCGCGTCCAGCTCCGCCGGGTCCTCACAGCGCATCGCGACACAGCCCATCGCCTCGGACAGCTTCACGAAGTCCGGAACGCGGGTGCCGCCACTGGCCTTGCCCGCCGTCACCAGGCCGTTGGACTCGGGGCCGCTGTGCAGCACGGTGTTGGAGTAGCGCTGGTTGTAAAAGAGGGTCTGCCACTGGCGGACCATGCCCAGCGCGCCGTTGTTGATGATCGCGACCTTGATCGGGATGTTGTTCAGCGCGCAGGTGACCAGCTCCTGGTTGGTCATCTGGAAGCAGCCGTCGCCGTCGATCGCCCAGACCGTACGGTCCGGCTGCCCGGCCTTGGCGCCCATCGCGGCGGGGACGGCGTAGCCCATCGTCCCGGCGCCGCCGGAGTTCAGCCAGGTGGAGGGCTGCTCGTAGCCGATGAAGTGGGCGGCCCACATCTGGTGCTGGCCGACGCCCGCGGCGTAGATGGTGTCGGCGGGGGCGAGCTTGCCGATCCGCTCGATGACCTGCTGCGGGGAGAGGGTGCCGTCCTCCGGCAGGTCGTAGCCGAGCGGGTAGGTCTCCCGCCAGCGGTTGAGGTCCTTCCACCAGGCGGTGTAGTCACCCTTGTGGCCGGCGTCGTGCTCGGCCTGGACGGCGACGATCAGGTCGGCGATGACCTCGCGGGCGTCACCGACGATCGGGACGTCCGCGGCACGGTTCTTGCCGATCTCCGCCGGATCGATGTCCGCGTGCACGACCTTGGCGTACGGCGCGAAGGAGTCCAGCTTGCCGGTGACCCGGTCGTCGAAACGGGCGCCGAGGGTGATCAGCAGGTCCGACTTCTGGAGCGCGGTGACGGCGGTGACCGCGCCGTGCATCCCGGGCATGCCGACATGCTGCGGGTGGCTGTCGGGGAAGGAACCCAGCGCCATCAGCGTGGTGGTGACGGGGGCGCCGGTCAGCTCGGCGAGCACCTTGAGCTCGGCGGTGGCGCCGGCCTTCATCACGCCGCCGCCGACGTAGAGCACCGGGCGCTTGGACTCGACGATCAGCCGGGCGGCCTCGCGGATCTGCTTGGCGTGCGGCTTGGTCACCGGGCGGTAGCCGGGCAGGTCGGTCTGCGGCGGCCAGGTGAAGGTGGTCTGCGCCTGGAGGGCGTCCTTGGCGATGTCGACCAGGACCGGGCCGGGACGGCCGGTGGCGGCGATGTGGAACGCCTCGGCGATCGTCCGGGGGATCTCGGTGGGGTCGGTGACCAGGAAGTTGTGCTTGGTGATCGGCATCGTGATGCCGCAGATGTCCGCCTCCTGGAAGGCGTCCGTGCCGATCGCCTTGGACGCGACCTGACCGGTGATCGCGACCAGCGGGACGGAGTCCATGTGGGCGTCGGCGATGGGCGTGACGAGGTTGGTGGCACCCGGGCCCGAGGTGGCCATGCAGACGCCGACCTTGCCGGTGGCCTGCGCGTATCCCGTGGCGGCGTGACCGGCGCCCTGCTCGTGGCGCACCAGGACGTGCCGGACCTTCGAGGAATCCATCATCGGGTCGTACGCCGGAAGGATCGCACCGCCGGGAATGCCGAACACGGTGTCGGCCCCGACCTCCTCGAGCGAACGGATGAGGGACTGCGCACCCGTGACGTGCTCGACGGCGGCGGGCTGCTGCGGTCCGCCGGCGGTACGGGCCCGCGGCTGCGGATGGTGGGCCCCGGAGGCCTGCTCGGTCATCTGCGTCTCTTCTCGAAGCTGAGGGTTTTGACGGGATTTGTGAGGTTGCTGTGCAACAAAAAACCCCCCGTGCCAGGTGGCAAGCGAGGGGAGCGCGTCGGTGCGATGAGCCGGGTTCGTCAGGACCCGGCTTCAGCCGACGCGCTTTCCAAGTACGAGAATTCGGGTGCGCATGGCACTGACCCTCCCCCCGCCGTGCACCGAGTGTCAAGTGGGTGGGACGGAGGTCTCACTATTTGAGCGCAATGGCGGATGCACGAGCGATTCCGGACCCACCGGACCGCCCTGCCGGGCCGGCAGACCGCTGCCGGTGAGCACCACCGCGCGGCCCTTGCCCGCCAGGTCCGGTACCGGGTACTGGGCGTGCGTCAGGGACCGCCGCAGCCGGTGTTCGTCGAGCGGCCCGGAGAAGGCCGTGCCCATGCCGTGCGTACAGCCCATGGAGCGCAGGGCGAGGACCTGTTCGGGCAGATCGATGCCGTCCGCGACGGACTGCATGCCCAGGTCACCGGCGATCCGCAGCAGCCCTGCGGTGATCTTGTGCAGCCGGGCGGACTCCACCACACCGTCCACCAGCCCGCGGTCCAGCCGCAGTACGTCGACCGGGAGCCGGCGCAGCGCGCTGATGGCGGCGTACCCGCTGCCGAAGCCGTCGAGGGCGATCCGTACGCCCAGTCGGCGCAGCGCGATCAGCCGGCGCTCCAGGTCGTCCAGCGGGAGGCGGGGGTCGCTCTCGGACAGTTCCACCACGAGCGCGCGCGAGGGGAGGTTGTGCCGGGTGAGCAGCGACTCGACGCCCTTGGGGGACAGCGCGTGGTCCAGCAGCCGGCGGGCGGAGAGCCGGACCGCGACCGGCACCGGATAGCCCGCCCGGTGGCGCGCCGCGGCCTGCTCGACGGCCTCCTCCAGCTGCCAGCGGTCCAGCTCCGCGGCGCGGTCGCCGTCATCGGTGAACCGGCCGCGGTCGCCGACCCGCAGGAATTCGGCCGGGGTGAAGAGAATCCCCTGGGCGGAGCGCCAGCGGGCGTGTGCCGCGACCGCGGTGATCTGTCCGGTGGCCAGCTCCACGACGGGCTGGTGCAGCAGCGCGAAGGCGCCGTCACTCAGGGCCGTACGGAGCTTGCCGACGAGCTCGGCGCGGTGCGCGACCTCGTCCTGCATCTGAGGTGCGTACAGCTCCACCCGGCCCTTGCCGGCCTGCTTGGCGCGGTACATCGCGAGGTCGGCGTTGCGCAGCAGGCCCGCGGGGCTCACCCCGGGCTCGGCGAAAGCGACGCCGATGCTGGCCGCCACCCGCACCTCCCGGCCGTCGATGCGATACGGCTCGGAGAGCTTGATGCGCAGCCGGTCGGCGATCTCGTGGATACGGAACTCGCGGGCGGCGAGGTCGCGCGTGCCGTCGCCGGTGATCAGCGCGGCGAACTCGTCGCCGCCCAGCCGTGCCGCTATGTCGCCGGAGCGCACCGAGTCGCCGAGCCGCCGGGCGGCCTGGATCAGCAGTTCGTCGCCCGCCTGATGGCCGATGGTGTCATTGACCTGCTTGAAGCCGTCGAGGTCGATATAGAGCACTGCGGTGTCGTGGTCGCTGGCCCGGCGGCCGGTGACGGCCTGGGTGACGCGTTCGGTGAACAGCGCGCGGTTGGGCAGGTCGGTGAGCGCGTCGTGCGAGGCGTTGTGCTGGAGCTGGGCCTGGAGGCGGACGCGTTCGGTGACATCGCGGGAGTTGAAGATCAACCCGCCGTGGTGGCGGTTGACCGTGGATTCGACGTTCAGCCAGCCGTCACCGCCGGAGCGCCGCTCACCCGCGCGGAAGCGGCACTCGATACGGGTGGTCGGTTCGTCCTCGGGGGCCGCGGCGAGGAATCTGCGGACCTCGTGCACCACGCGGCCCAGGTCCTCGGGGTGGATCAGCGAGGCCAGCTCGGAGCCGACCAGTTCTTCGGCGTCACGGCCGTAGACACCGGCGGCGGCCGGGCTCACATAGCGCAGCACACCGGTCGGGGCGGCGATCATAATGACATCGCTGGAGCCCTGCACCAGGGAGCGGAAGTGGTTCTCCTTCTGCGCCAGCTCCTGGGTGAGGGTGATGTTGTCGAGCAGCATGATGCCCTGGCGGACGACCAGTGCGAGGACGACCGTGCAGCCGGTGAAGAGCACCACGCGGTCGATGCGCCGCCCGTCCAGGACGTTGGTGAGGATGCCCAGCGTGCAGACGGCGGCGGCGAGATACGGGGTCAGTGCGGCGAGCGAGCCCGCGATGGGGCGGCTGCCGTGCGGCTGGACCCGGCGGGCGGCGGGCTTGAGGTCCTCCTCGGTGCTCTCCTCCCCCGCGCGGCGGGCGACCCAGGGCGCGTAGGCGAGCAGCATCGAGCCGGCGAACCATCCGGCGTCCAGGATCTGGCCGGAGCGGTAGTGCTCGCGCAGCAGCGGGGAGCTGAACAGGGCGTCGCACAGCACCGTCAACGCCAGTGCCGCGACCGCGGTGTTGATGGCCGAGCGGTGCACCGAGGAGCGCCGGAAGTGCAGTGCGAGCACCATGCTCACCAGCACGATGTCCAGCAGCGGGTAGGCCAGCGAGAGGGCGCTCTGGGCCACGCTGCGGCCCTGGAAGTGGGCGGTGTGCGCGAGCGCGAGGCTCCATGAGAGAGTGACCAGCGATCCGGCGATCAGCCAGGAGTCGAGACCCAGACAGACCCAACCGGCCCTGGTCACCGGCCTCTTGGCGAGCACCAGCAGGCCGACGATGGCCGGCGGCGCGAAGAGCAGGAAGCAGAAGTCGGCCAGGCAGGGGCTGGGTACCGCGACCCCTTTGATGACCTCGTACCAGCCCCATACGCCGTTGCCGAGGCCGGCCATCCCGGAGGACGCGGCGAACAGCATCCAGGCCGGGCGGAACCGGCTGCGGCGCTTGCGGGCGTACAGCCCGCAGGAGACGGCGGCCAGAAATGCCGCGAAGCTGAGGCCGAAGTCCCCCATGAACGCGGCGACTTCGGGCGATCCCCAGCCGAACGCGGCGCCGACGGCATAGCCGCCGCAGACCACCGCCAGCACGATCTGCGGCGCGACACTCGGCGGGTTGCCGGCCGGCGCCGGCGACCTGGAGAGCATCGCCCCGGGGGCGCTCACCGGACTCTCCCGCTCACCCGCACCGGGCGCCGCCGCGAGCGATGCTCCTGGGGGCCGCGCAGTATTCCCGCGGGCGCTCGTGGATCGTGCTTCTCGCCACTCGTCCATCGGCCGTACATCGCCCGTCGCCCCCCTCGAGTCCCGGATCGTTCGCACGCGCCGCGTCGTTCCCGGCGTCGTCCCCGCTCGGACGATACACCAGTTCCGTCACTCAGGGACATAGCGTCTCTACGGAGCGTGACTACGAGCGAATGGCGAACACTCCTTGCAGTCGTACGGCCTCGTAGCGCTACGCGCAAGCGCTTTCATTCGGCGGTGGCGACCACGTTCCGCAGGGGCTCGCCGGCCGCGAAGAGCGTCAACTGGTCCCGGATCAGCCGCTTCGCACGGGGCAGGAAGGCAGAGCTGGGGCCACCGACGTGTGGAGTGATGAGTACGCCGGGAGCGTGCCACAGCGGATGTCCGGTGGGCAGGGGTTCCGGGTCGGTGACATCGAGCGCCGCGTACAGCCGTCCGGATTCCAGCTCGGCGAGCAGTGCCTTGGTGTCGACGACGCCGCCGCGCGCGACGTTCACCAGCAGTGCGCCGTCCTTCATCTGCGCCAGGAAACCGCTTCCCACCAGGCCACGCGTGGCGTCGGTGAGCGGAGTCGCGAGCACGACGACGTCCGCTTCGGGCAGATGGGCGGACAGGTCGGAGAGTGGATGCACAGGACCGCGCACTGTGTCACGGGCGGTGCGTGCGATGCGCACGACCCGCGCACACTCGAAAGGTGTGAGCCGGTCTTCGATGGCACTGCCGATCGAACCATAGCCCACAATGAGGACCGACTTGTCGGCCAGCGCCGGCCGGAGGTCCGGCCGCCACTCCCCCGCGTCCTGGGCCCGGACGAAGCCCGGGATGCCGCGTAGCGCCGCGAGGGTCAGGGTGAGCGCCAGCTCCGCGGTGCTGGCGTCGTGCAGCCCGCGGGCGTTGCACAGCCGGGCACCGGACGGCATGTCGGACAGCCCCGGGAGCATGTTCTCGGTGCCGGCGGTGAGCGTCTGCACCACCCGTACCCGGCTCATCCGGGGCAGCGGGCGCAGCAGGATCTCCGCGCTCTTCATGTAGGGGACGGCGTAGAAGACACAGCGGGCGGGGTCGGCCGGATAGTCGGGGCCGGCGTCCCAGTGGACGTAGTGGAGCCCGTCGGGGAGTCCCTCGATCTCGTCGGGCGGGATCGGGAGCCATACGTCGTGCGGGTCGGTGTGCTGGTCCGCTGTTGCCATGCCCCGAGGCTATGCGAAGAGACGTTCTGTTCAGACGTTAGTTTGGTCAGGCCCTTGACCGGGGGCGAGGGGACGGAGGCACAACCAGGTGGAGCGCAGGACAATCGGTGCGGCGGCCCTTGACGTGGGGGCCATCGGGCTCGGCTGTATGCCGATGAGCTGGGGGTACACCGAGTCGCAGCGCAGCTTGGACAGCTCGCTGCGGGCCGTGCACACCGCGCTGGACCGGGGGTGCAGCCTGCTGGACACCGCCGACATGTACGGCCCGTTCACCAATGAGCTGCTGGTGGGGCGGGTGCTCAAGGAACGGCGGGCGGACGCCTTCGTGTCGACCAAGTGCGGGCTGCTGGTGGGTGAGCAGCACATCGTCGCCAATGGGCGGCCCGGATACGTCAAGCGGGCCTGTGATGCCTCGCTGCGCCGGCTTCAGACCGACCGTATCGATCTCTACCAGCTGCACCGTCCCGATCCCGAGGTGCCCATCGAGGAGACCTGGGGGGCGATGGCGGAGCTGGTGGCCGCCGGGAAGGTGCGGTCGCTGGGGCTGTGCGCGGTGGGCGCGCGGGCGGTCCGGCCGGCCCGCGCGGCCCGTACGGAGCGGCGGCCGGGCGGGCGGGCGCGTCCCCGGTCCCGGATGCACGACGGGACGCTGGCCCAACTGGAGCGGATCCAGCAGGTGTTCCCGGTCAGCAGTGTGCAGGCCGAGCTGTCGGTGTGGTCGCCGGAGCCGCTGGAGGCGCTGCTGCCGTGGTGCGAGTCGCGGGGCGTGGGCTTCCTGGCGGCGATGCCGCTGGGGAACGGCTATCTGACCGGCACCCTCACCCCGGGGCAGGGCTTCGAACCGGAGGACCTACGGGCCCGCCACCCCCGCTTCACCGCCGAGATGATGGCCGCGAACCAGCCGGTGGTGGCCGGGCTGCGGCGGATCGGTGCCCGCTACGGGGCGACGCCGGGGCAGGTGGCGCTGGCGTGGACGCTGGCGCAGGGCCGGCATGTCGTCCCGGTGCCGGGGACGAAGAAGGAGCGCTGGGCGGCGCAGAACGCCAAGGCCGTGGAGCTGACGCTCACCCGCGAGGATCTGGCGGAGATCGCCGCGCTGCCGCCGGCGCGCGGGTCCTGGTATTAGGCCAGGCCCGCCCGGCCCGCTCGCGGCCCTGCCGTCCGCGCCGGATCATGGCAGGTGGGAGTGGCTCCGGAGCGTGTGAGGCGCGGCGCCGCAGCGCGCGATGTGGTGTTCTTGTCCACGCCCTGCCGACGAGAGGACCCTGCCGTGCAACGCCGTTCCCAGACCGCCGTGTTGGCCGCCGCTTCGCTGCTCCTGGCAGCGGGCTGCTCGTCCGGCGGCGCACAGCCCGAGGGCGGTGGCGGCTCCTCGGCGGCCCCGTCGAAGAGCGCCGCCGCGCCGGGCGCCACACCGGAGTCCACCGCACCGCCCGCCAAGGGCTCGGTGAAGGTGACCCGCACCCTGGCGACCGGGCTGACGTCACCGTGGGGGGTGGCGGTGCTGCCGGGCGGGGATCTGCTGGTCGCCTCCCGTGACACCGGGAAGATCGTCCGGATCGCGGCGGACAGCGGCAAGAAGACCGAGCTGGGGTCGGTGCCGGGTGTGGACCCGGGGGGCGAGGGCGGGCTGCTGGGGATCGCGGTGTCCTCGGCGTTCGGCGCGGACCACCAGGTGTACGCGTACTTCACCACCGCGTCCGACAACCGCATCGCCCGCATGAACTACGACGAGAAGCGCCCGCCGGGCAATCAGCTGGGCGCGCCCGACACCCTCTTCAAGGGCATCCCCAAGGGGCAGATCCACAACGGCGGGCGGATCGCGTTCGGCCCGGACAAGATGCTCTACGCGGGCACCGGCGAGACCGGCGACAAGGGGCTCGCGCAGGACAAGGACTCCCCGGCCGGCAAGATCCTGCGGATGACGCCGGACGGCGAGCCGGCGCACGGCAACCCCGAGGCGGATTCGGTGGTGTACGACTACGGCCACCGCAATGTGCAGGGGCTGGCCTGGGACAACGGCAAGCGGCTGTGGGCCTCGGAGTTCGGGCAGGACACCTGGGACGAGCTCAATCTCATCGAGCCGGGCAAGAACTACGGCTGGCCGGAGGTCGAGGGCAAGGCCAAGGGCGGGTCGAAGGGCGCCGGATTCGTGAATCCGGTCGAGCAGTGGAAGACCGCGGACGCCTCGCCCAGCGGTATCGCCTTCGCCAAGGGCTCGGTCTGGATGGCGTCGCTGCGCGGCGAACGGCTGTGGCGGATCCCGCTGGACGGGACGAAGCCGGTGGCCGCTCCGCAGGCCTTCCTGAAGGGCACCTACGGACGGCTGCGGACCGTCGTGGCGGCCGGCGACGGCACGTTGTGGCTGGTCACCAGCAACACGGACGGACGGGGCACCCCGCACAAGGGCGATGACCGGATTCTCCGCCTCAAGGTGAGCTGATCCGGCAGATCCCCTTTTCGGGTGTCCTGCCTAGACTCGGGGGCAGGGGACGGGTGCGCGCACACCGAAGAGGGGGCAGGGCACCATGTTCAACATCGCGGAAGAACTGTTCGCACCAGGGCGCAAAAACACCGACGAGGAGCGGCAGCGGATGTCGCTCGTCGTCGATGACGTGGGCGACGCCGACCCCGGCAAGGGCCCGATCGATCTCGCCTCGGGCACCGTCGTCGTCCGGACGGCGCCACCGCGGCAGGACCGGGACGCCGAGCCGTCCCGGGGCGTGTCCCAGCCGCGTGCCGGCTCGCCGCACGTGTCCCAGCCGGACGCCGGACAGCCGAACGGGTCCTAGCCTGCTGCCGGTTCGCCGAAGAGGCGCAGGCGGTGCGCCACCGCGCCCGCCTCGCCCCGGCCGGAGACGCCCAGCTTGGCGAGGATGTTGGAGACATGGACGCTGGCGGTCTTCGGGGAGATGAACAGGGCGTCGGCTATCTGACGGTTGCTGCGGCCGTCGGCTACCAGGCGCAGCACCTCGCGTTCGCGCGGGGTCAGGCCGAGGGATTCGGCGGGGGCGGCGACTGCGGGTGCCTCAGCGGTGGAGCGGGTGCCGCCGGCGGCGGTCCCGGCCGTGGAGTCCGGTATGAGGCCCGGCAGCGGGACACGGGCCCGCTGGGCGAGGAGTTCGAGTTCGTCGGCGAGCGGGCGGGCGCCCATCGTGACGGCGGCGGTGTGCGCCTGGGTGAGCAGGAGGACGGCGGCCTCACGCGGGGTACGGCCGTGCAGTCCGGCGGTGGCCCGCTCGCTGCCGTGGAGGAGTGATTCGGCCCAGCGGTAGCAGGCACGGGCGAGTTCGTGCGGGCGCTCCAGGGGCTCGAAAGCGGCGACGGCCCCGGCCCAGGCGTCGGGGGTCTCGCGGCCCTCGGCACGACGGAGTTCGGCGTCGACCGCGTGGCCGTACGCCGACCAGACCGGGCAGAGCTGGGGCAGCCGCTTGGCGGCGTCCCGGATGCGGGCGAGGATCGCGGGCCGGCCGGGCTCGGCGGCGGGCAGTCCGCGGGCATCCGCCTCGGCGGTGGTGGCCGACCACAGCAGCGGCCAGGCGTAGCGGTGGGTGCCGGGCGGGAAGCCGGCGTCCAGGGTCTGCTGGAGGATGCTGCGGGCGTCGAGGAGGCGGCCCTGGCGGGCGGCGATGCGCAGTGCGTGCCGCGCCATGACGAGGGCGTGCTGCGGCTGGGGGTCGTGGGTGCCGTAGTACTCCTGGGCGACGGCCAGTTCGCGTTCGGCCTCGGCGAGGTCTCCTTCGTCCAGCGCGAGGTCGGTGCGGCGGCTGGCGGCCAGCGCGATGGCGCGGGGGTTCTGCGCGAGGCGGCGGGCGTCGGCGGCGGCCCGGCCGGCCTCCTCCCAGCGGCCCAGCGACTGAAGGGATTCGGCGCGGTTGCCCAGCACCCAGCTGGTGGTGTCCTTGAGGCCGTAGCGGGTGGTGAGTTCGACGCCCTGGTCGGTGGCCTCGACCGCTTCCCGGGAGCGGCCGACGCCTTCCAGCGCGGAGGCGAGGTTGATCTGGCCGCGGCCGATGACGGCGAAGTAGCCGCGGTCGACGGCGCGCTCCAGGCTCGTACGGAACTCGGCGATGCCCTCGTCGACGGCGCCGGCGTCGACCCGCAGCCCCGCCAGGGTCAGCCGGGAGTTGAGCTCGGCCTCCTCGTCGCCGACCAACTGGGCGAGCTCCACCGCCCGTTCGGCCGTCGCGAAGGTGCCCGGGCCCGGTTCGTGCAGGATCTCCCAGGTGGCGACGGCGGCCAGCACCTCGGCGTGCACGGAGGACGGCGGCAGGCCGCGGACCAGCTCCTGTGCGGTGCCGAGATCCTCCCAGCCGTTGCCGCGGCCGGTGCTCTGGCAGAGGCGGGAGCGCTGTACCAGGAACCACGCCGTGCGCAGGGGGTCGGTCTCGCTGCGCAGTGAGCGCAGGGCGCGCTTGGTGATCGTGAAGGCCCGTTCGATGTCGCCGGACAGCCGGGCGGCCACCGCGATCTCGGCGAGCAGGTCGAGGAAGCGCAGGGCGTCGCCGTCATGGCAGCCGCAGGCCGGATACGCCTCGGCGTAGTCGACCGGGCGCACCCCCTGGCGGACCTCCGGGGGCGCGTCGTCCCACAGCTCCAGGGCGCGGTCCAGCAGCCGCAGTTGCTCGGCGTAGGCATGGCGGCGGCGGGCCTGGACGGAGGCGGCGAGGACGGCGGGCAGGGCCTTGGCGGCGTCATGGGCCTTGTACCAGTAGCTGGCCAGCCGGGCGGCGCAGACCTCGGCGCGGACCAGGGAGGGGCTGGCCTCCAGGGCTTCGGCGTAGAGGCGGTTGAGGCGGGTGCGCTCGCCGGGCAGCAGATCGTCGACGACCGCCTCGCGGGCGAGGGCGTGCCGGAAGCGGTAGCCCGTGCCGTCCTGGGTGGGCACGAGGGTGTTGCTGCCGACGGCCGCCCGCAGCGCCTCGATGAGGTCGTCCTCGGGCATCCGGCAGACGGCGGAGAGGAGTTCGTGTTCGACGGTGGAGCCGCCCTCGGCGGCCGTGCGCACCACCCGCTGGGCGTCCTCGGGCAGCGCCTCGACGCGGACCAGCAGCAGATCGCGCAGGGGGTCGCTGAGGCCGTGCAGAGCGCCCTCGGCGAGGCCGCGGGCCAGCTCCTCGACGAAGAAGGCGTTGCCCTCGGAGCGCTTGTAGACCCGGTCGACGGTGTCCTCTCCGGGGTCGCTGCCGTTGATCCCGGCGATCTGGGAGCGGACCTCCTCGCGGTTGAAGCGGGCCAGTTCGACGCGCCGGACCGTGCGCATCCGGTCGATCTCGGCGAGGAACGGGCGCAGGGGGTGGCGGCGGTGGATGTCGTCCGAGCGGTAGGTGGCCACCAGGAGGACATTGGCGTCGTGCAGCGTCCTCAGGAGGTAGGCGAGCAGTTCGCGGGTGGAGCGGTCGGCCCAGTGGAGGTCCTCGATGACGAGGACGAGGGTGCGGTCGGTGGCGAGCCGCTCCAGGAGGCGGGCGGTCAGCTCGAAGAGGCGGGCGCGGCCGATCTCCTCGTCATGGGCCTCGCCGGGGGTTTCCCCCAATTCGGGCAGGATGCGGGAGAGTTCGCCCTCCTGGCCGGCGACGGCGGCGGCCAGTTCGTCGCGCAGATGCCAGTTGAGGGTGTGCAGGATCGCCGAGAACGGGGCGAAGGGCAGGCCCTCGGAGCCGATCTCGATGCAGCCG
The DNA here is from genome assembly GCF_008704855.1 of Streptomyces platensis. Taxonomy (NCBI): domain Bacteria; kingdom Bacillati; phylum Actinomycetota; class Actinomycetes; order Kitasatosporales; family Streptomycetaceae; genus Streptomyces; species Streptomyces platensis. The sequence goes on along the minus strand of NZ_CP023691.1, from coordinate 6,157,954 downwards.
CCGCACGCGACGAGCGCGCCCCGGGCCCGCGCGGACTCGGCGAACTCCTCGATGAGACGCGTCTTTCCGACCCCTGCCTCACCTCCGATCAGCAGGGCCTGGGGTTCGCCGGACACCGCGATGCGGTCGAGCGCGTCCCCCAACGCGGCGAGTTCGGCCGCTCGGCCGACGAACACGGGACTGACGGACCTGGTCTCCACGCCGCTGAGCATCGCACAGGGGTCTGACAATCCGGCAGGGGGTTTCGCTGCGCGGAATGCGTGACCCGGTACGCGGAACGCCCGGCCCGGTGCGGCGAGCACCTGGGGCCGGACGTGCGGCGGCCGGGCCGGCCGCGGGGCCGGCGTGGCGGAGGGCACGGGGGCCGTGCGGTCAGGCGGTGGCACGGCGGATCCGTGCCCACCGGCCCCGGGTACTCACCCGCCCCCCGGGTTCGTCGGCCCCGGAGCGGGCGGCGCCGCGGCGTCCGGCACGCGCGGCCCCGGTCGCCTCGCGCTGCATGCGCTGCCGGTCGGCCTCGCGGCGCAGCTCTTCGTAGCGGACCCGCAACTCCAGCTCGGAGTGGAACATGGTGTCTCCCCTGATGGTGGTGAGGTGATGCCCCCGACGGTTCATCGAGTGGCTCCAGCCTCGCCTCCCAGGGGGGTCCGCCACATCGGGAGAGTTCCCGATCTACGTGCCCGGCCGGCCCTTAGGAAGCGGTACCGGCGGGCGGGGGGATACCTAGGGACGGCGTCCGGAGGCGTAGGGACGGGGCCCGGAGGCCGTAGAGCCCCCGGATTCCCGCCGTAAGCACCGTCAGTCGGCGCAGGGCGGCCCCTGGTTCTTCTCCTTCCCCGCCTGCTGGCTGTACGCGCCGCAGGCGACCACCGCCGTGGGTTCGCCGTCCGACTGCCTGAGGATCACCAGTGTCTTGTTCACCGGAGGACCGCTGCTGAACTCGGAGAACCGGATGAAGCCGGTGGCACCGTCGAAGCTGATGCCGTTCTTCAGCGCGGTCACCACGGACTCCCGGCGCACGCCATTGCCCGTATGTGCCTCGTCCACCGCCCTGGAGAGGACATGGAAGGCGTCGTAGGAGACCGCGGAGTGGCCGTCCTGCCGCCACGGGTCCCGCGGGTAGTTCCCGTTGTAGAGGCGGACGAACTGCTGGGTCTTCTGGCTGGCGCGCTTGTCCCCTTCGGGCAGCCGGTGCGCGGAGTGGTACAGACGCAGCCACGGCTTGTCGGCGAACTGGCCGGTGAGCGCCACATTCGTCAGCTCATTGCCGCCGAGGACGGTGAGGCCCTTCTCGGTGCAGGTCCCGTTGGCGTCCATGGCGCGGACGAAGGCGGTGAAGTCCCGGGCCCGCGCGGTCCAGAAGACGGCGGTGTCCGGCTCGGCCTGGAGGGCCTGGCACACCTGGCCGACCAGCTGGTCCGCCGTGGTCGACTTCTGGGTGCCCGGGGGCGTGGGGAAGGGCTGCGCTCCCTGACGGAAGCTGATGACGGTCTTGTCGCCCCGGAAGGACTGGTGGAACTTGTCGGCGAGGCTCTCGCTGTAGAGGTCGCCGGGGGTCCGTACGATCACCGTGTTCCGGGCGGGAGCGCATTCCATCGGCGCATCCGGCTCGGCCTGCCCGGCCTTCACCACGATGTGGGAGCGGGCGGCGAATGCGGCCTCGACACGGGCCTCCTCGCTGTTGTCCGGGGTGAAGGGCCAGTAGTTCTCGCTCCGTTGCATCTCGTCGGCGGTCGCGGTCGTGCCGACCATCGGCATCCCCGCCCCGCCCAGCAGCGCCACGGCCTCCTGCGTCTCCTTGGTGCTCTGCGCGAAGCCCAGGACGCCGACGATCTTCTCGTACTCCTCTCCGGAGTCCTCCCGCTCGACTTCCTGGATGAGGTCACGCACGGCGGGGACGACCTTGTGGAAGCCTGCGCCGACCGGCCGTACCTCCACCCGCAGCGGTACCCGGGAGGAGTCCGAGGCGGCATCGTCGATCAGCTGCTGCTGCCACAGGGCCACCCCGCGCAGCTCGGGGATCGAGCCGTCGAAGATGGTGTCCTCCGCGTCCGTCGGCGGGTCCGATTCGAAGAGGACGACCGTGCGCACCGCCCGGTCCTTGGCGTACTTCTCGGCCTGCCCGTTCTGCTTCTTGATCCGGCGCAGCACGTCCTGGTACCACTCCGTGGGCCTGACCTCGACCCTCTTGTTCTGACCGTCGGCGGCGACCGGCCGGTCCCCGCCGACGCACCGGGTGTCCGGCGGTGTGTCCCAGAGGCTGGGAGCGGTGGCGCCGCCCACCAGGACCGCGGTCAGCGCGGCCAGTTCCACCGCGGTCACGGCGCGCCAGCCCATCAGGAACTGCCGCGGCTGCACCGGGGGGATCTGTAACCCGGGGCGCTCGAAGGGTTCCTCCTCCAGTGGCACCACGACCGGCCGCGGATTGCTGGAGTGGAGCAGGCTGCTCGCCCGGCGGAGGTTGGTGCGTTCCACCCCCAGGTCCGACTGGAGGGACCCGGAGGGCCTGCCTACCGCGATGACCAGCGGGCCCGGCCCGTCCAGGCCGGCTTGCAGGGTGTGGAACGCGCGCAGCAGCCGTTCCGCCGCGTCGGCCCCCGGGGCGCCCTCCGGCGGGATTTCCACCAGCAGTGCGGGGCGTGCCACCCGGCGGCGGCGCTTGGGCAGCAGCCGCCCGACGGCGGGCTTCCGCAGATCCTCCAGCAGGGCGCGCAGCAGCAGGACTTCGAGGGCGGCGAGCCCCTCCTTGTGCCGGGGGTGGTCGGGTTCCAGGCTCAGCCGGGGCGACTGGCGGGCGCCCACCTGGTCGAGGAGTTCGAACACCGGCGCCGCGCCGGCGGTCGCATTGAGGTGCTTGCCGAGCCAGCCGCTCCGCTTGGACCTGATGAGCCGCCGGTTCTGCCGGAGGGTCCAGATCCACCGGGGCAGCGTCCGGGTCAGGGAGTGCCACACGAGGCCGACGAAGAAGGCCCGCACCCCGCCGATCGGTGCGGTGTCCGTGCCGCCCATGTGCCATAACAGGCCGGGGAAGCCGCCCCGTTCGGCCCGCTGCCGGTAGACATGGTCGCGCAACTTCCGTGCCCCGAGGCCGCCGGTGCCCGGACGGCCTTCCTGTATCTGGGCGACGACGTCCGCCATCAGCCAGAAGTTGGGGAGCCGGTCGGGTGCCGAGCGCCGGGGGATGTCGAATCCGAGTCCCGCCCCCGCCTGCACGCTCAGGAGAGGCGTCTCGTCCTCGGCGTACAGCACGGTGTGGGGAACCCGCTTGTGTTCGGGACCGAGAGCCCAGCGCAGGGCTTCCAGGACCCGGTGGGTGTGGGACTCCGGGGCATCCGCCGGGGTGCAGAGGATGAGCAGGGGCGGTTTGTTCTCCAGGAGCTCCCGACGGGCGGGGTTCACGGCGGTGCGGTACTCACGGATGAAGTGGTCCGCACCGGCATCGTCAGGAAAGGAGGAGGGTTCGACGGAGTTGTTCGCGGATCTCACCTCAAAGGTCTAACTAATGATCTACGCACGGTAGTTGTCCATGCTAGATGCGTGACCACGAGGGCTCAATCGACTTGCGGAATTTGTGGATGACGCGCGGCAGTCGCTGTGGACGACGCACGGCAGCCGCTGCCGATGCGCCGGGAGCGGACCCGGCGGGGCCACCGCGCCCCCCACCAACGCCGAAGACCCACCGGACGGACCGGTGGGTCTTCGACGGAGGTCGGTTGCGGTGCCCTACGGCGCGGCGGGTCCGCCGGGCGGGGCCTTGGGCACGGTCGGCATGCTGCCGAACAGGTCGAGGTACATGCCCGCGGAGATCAGGATCCCCAGCACGCCCAGGGCCAGTCCGCCGAAGGCGACGGCCCGCACCCAGGTGGCGCGGCTGCGGGTCAGCGCCACCGCGGCGGCGATCACGGCCAGGAGCGCGAAGACCCCGTTGACCATGGCGTTGGTGTGCCAGGAGGCGCCGTAGACGGCGGCGATCTGGTCGCTGGCCTTGCCCGACTGGAGCTTGATCTGGCCCATCAGGTTCGCCCGCTCGGCCATCGTCGTACCGAGCCAGGTGCCGGTGACGGACGCGAGGCCGAGCCCCGCGGCGACGACGGCACCGGCACCGGCGGCGATCCCGGTGGAGGCCACTACGGGCGCGGTGTCCGTGCCGTCGACGGGCTCGTCGGTGCCGTCGTCCGCGCCGAGGTCACTGGCCTCGTCCTGCGCGGCGAGGGCGGCGTTGTCATCGGCCTGCTCGTCGGCCTTGGCGGCGGCCTTGCCGGCCGCCTCGGCCTCGGTGGCCTCCGGAATCTCGGCGGTCTCCGTGGCGGTCTGCGCCGGCACGGTCTTCTCGTCGTCGGTTCGCTTCTCGGTCGTCCTGGTACCCATGGGCGCGACCGTAGGCGTCCCGTCTGAGAGTCGGATGAGAACCGCGGCGCCGAGCGCGCGGCGGACGGCGACACGCCGACCGCGGGGGCGGCGCCCGGAGGCGGCTCGGGGCCGGCCCGGGGCCGGTGGCTACACCCCCACCAGCGGTTTCTCCCCGTCCTGGGGGCCGGGCAGCCGCACCGCGCCCGGCTCCGGCGGCGGCTCGATGCTGATCCGGGGCAGCCACCGGTCGAGCCAGGACGGCAGCCACCAGTTGGCGCCGCCCAGCAGATGCATCAGGGCGGGCACCAGCAGCGTACGGAGTACGAAGGCGTCCAGGGCGACGGCGCCGGCCAGGCCGATGCCGAACATCGCGATGATCCGGTCGCCGCTGAGGATGAAGGCCCCGAAGACCGCGATCATGATGACCGCCGCCGAGTTGATCACGCGGCTGGTCTCGGCGAGGCCGACCCGTACCGCCCGGCGGTTGTCGTGCGTCAGCTGCCACTCCTCGTACATCCGGGAGACCAGGAACACCTGGTAGTCCATGGACAGGCCGAAGAGCACCGACACCATGATGACCGGCAGGAAGGGTTCGACCGGGCCGGCGCTGCCGAGTCCCAGCAGTTCGCTGCCCCAGCCCCATTGGAAGACCGCGACCACGATCCCGAAGGACGAGGCCACGGCGGCGACGTTCATCAGCGCGGCCTTGAGCGGGATGCCGATGCTGCGGAAGGCGAGCAGCAGCAGGACCGAGCCCAGCGCGATCACGACGCCGATGAAGAGCGGCAGCTTGCCGACGATGACGGACGCGAAGTCGTCGTAGCTCGCGGTGATCCCGCCGACCTGTACGCGCAGCGTGCTCGTGCCCCCGGCCTCCGGCAGCACCTCGGTCCGCAGACGTTCCACCAGGTCGGAGGTCTGCCGGGACTGCGGTGAGGTGGTGGGTACGACGGTGATCACGCCGGTGCTGTGGTTGCCGTCGAACGCGGGACGGCTGACCTGGGCGACGCCCGGGGTGTCCCGCAGCCGGTCCGGCAGGTCCGAGAACGCGACCCGGTCCTTGGCGCCGTCCAGGGTGCCGACGAGCGTCAGCGGCCCGTTGAAGCCGGGGCCGAAGCCGCTCCCGTGGCCGTCGCCCGCGAGCAGGTCGTACGCCTTGCGGGTGGTCGAGGTGGCCGGGTTGTTGCCCTGGTCGGAGCTGCCCAGATGGAGGCCGAAGGTCGGCAGTGCCAGGACGAGCATGACGGCCGCCGCGAGGGTGCCCAGCAGTTTGGGGTGCCGCTCGACGAAGCCGGACCAACGGGCGGCGATCCCGGTGGGCCGCTCGGGCCGCGGTCCGTGCTCGGCCAGCCGGCGCCGCTCGCGACGGCTCAGCGCCCGCATCCCGATCAGCCCGAGCAGCGCCGGCAGCAGGGTGATGGCGGCGGCCACGGTCAGGACGACGGTGAGCGAGGCGGCGAGCGCGACGCCGTTGAGGAAGCTCAGCCGCAGGATCAGCATGCCCAGCAGCGCGATACAGACCGTGGCACCGGCGAAGACGACCGCGCGCCCGGATACCGCGACGGCCCGGGTGGCGGCCTCCTCGACCGGCAGGCCCGCCCGCAGGCCCTTGCGGTGCCGGGTGACGATGAACAGCGCGTAGTCGATGCCGACGCCGAGCCCGATCAGCATGCCGAGCATCGGGGCGAAGTCGGCGACGGTCATGGCGTGGCTGAGCAGGGTGATACCGGCCGAGGCGGTGCCGACGGCAGCGAGCGCGGTGACGATCGGCAGGAAGGTGGCGGCGAGCGAGCCGAAGGCGAGGAAGAGCACCACGGCCGCGGCGCCCAGCCCGATGATCTCCGCCAGTTGGGCGCGCGGCGCCTCGGTCAGCGCGATCCCGGCGCCGCCCAGCTCGACCTGGAGGCCCCGGCCGGACGCCCGCTGCGCGGTGTCGACGACCTTCCGGACCTGGGCGGCGTTCAGTTCGTCGGTGGGCCGGTCGAAGATCACGGAAGCGTAGGCGGTGTGCCCGTCCCTGCTGATCTGCCGCGTGCCGTCGCCGCCCGCGCCGTGTTTGCCGTAGGGGCTCTGCACCTCGGAGACGCCGGGCAGCTGGGCGATCTCCTTCAGGGTGTGCCGCATCGTCTTCTCGACGGCGCCGGAGCGCACCGTTCCGGAGGCCGTGTGCCAGACGAGGGTGTCGCCGTCCCCGGAGCGGTCCGGGAAGGCCTTCGCCATACGGGCGCTCGCCTGCCCGGATTCGGTCCCCGGCACCTCGTAGTTGTTCGAGTACGCGGCCCCGGTCACCCCCGCCGCGACGGCGACCCCCGCGAAGGCGGCGAGCCAGAGCACGATCACCACGATGCGGCGCCGGAGACACCACCGAGCCAGAGCGGTCACGGACCTCGTCTGCTTCCCGGGTTGGGCGTCGATATCTCCCGGGGGCGGGCGGTGCCGAACGCGGATGTACGGGGACGGGGCAGGCCGTCGCACCCGCACAAGCGGAAGCGCTCGGTCCACCCCCGGGGCAGGATGTCAGCCGGAAAAGATCCTTTGACCTCTTTGTGGAATTCCCCACAAAGAGCCGGGAATAGGGAACTCCGTCCCGCCCCGGGCCCCGCCCCCGTATACCGCGTCTCAGCCGGTGACCGACTCCTTGCCGTTCTCGACATGCCCCATGAGCCGCCGGTGGAAGGACGGGTCCTCGGCGACCGTGAGGCGGAGGTCGTACCAGCCGTGCGCGGCCGCGGCGGGATACGCGACGGTGCGGCTGGCGCCGGCCTTCACCCGCACCGTGCGCGGCGCGCTGTCCGTATAGGCCAGCGGCGTGAGGGTGCAGGTCAGCTCGGTGCGGCCGGGGTTGGTGACGGTCAGATGGAGCTCCTGCCGCCCGGCGTCGATCCGCGTACTGATCGTGACGGCCGCGGCGGCGCCCTGCCCGGTCCCGGCGAACTCCCGCCGGAACCCGTTCGGCCCGGTCACCGTGAAGCGGTACACACCGTCCTTCACCGGCACCTCCCACCGCCCCTTCCCCCGTACGTCCCGGTGTTGCGGCGCATCGAATTCCTTCGCGTACGGATAGAGCGCCAGATGGACGGAGGCCCGGCCGGTATTACGGACGGCCATCCGGAAGACCGCCGCTCCCGGATCGAAGCCGCCGTCGGCGTCGGGCTGGTAGGGCAGCGCCCTGGCCGGCCGGACGCCGCGCTCCTGCTGCGGCAGCGCCTGCCGGACCGGCGGCTGCGGTGCCCAGCGCCCGCTGAACGCCGGGATCGCGCCGGGTTGCCGCACCGACGGCTGCCGCCGCCCACGGGAGAAGTCGAAGGCGGCGGTCAGATCGCCGCAGACGGTGCGCCGCCAGGCGCTGATGTTGGGCTCCTCGATCCCCGTCCAGCGCTCCAGGAAGCGGGTGATCGAGGTGTGGTCGAAGACCTGGGAGCAGGCGTGGCCGCCGACCGTCCACGGCGAGATGACGAGCATCGGCACCCGGATACCCAGACCGGTCGGCCGGCCGTCCCAGAATTCCCCGTCGGTCCCGGCGGGCGGTACCGGGGGCGGCACATGGTCGAAGAACCCGTCGTTCTCGTCATAGGTCAGGAAGAGCGCGGTGTGCCGCCAGACGTCCGGGTTCCGGCCGAGCGCGTCCAGCACCTGGTAGACGAGGGTGGCGCTCTCGACCGGTGAGGACGAACCGGGGTGCTCGGAATCGGCCGCGGACGGCACGAGGTACGACACCTCGGGCAGCCTGCCGCTCGCCACGTCCGCGGCGAACGCGGCCGCCAGGGTGTCCGGCTCGCCCCGCCGCAGCGCCCGCTCGAACAGACTCCGCTCCGCGCGGCTCAGCCCTTTGACGCCCTCCTCCAGGAGCCCCTTGAGCCGTGTGCGCCCGGCCTCGTCGGCGCCCGCCAGCGTCATGTAGAAGGCGGTCATGTTCCGCACCCCGTCCACCTTGGCCAGGGCCTTCTTCGCGACCGTCTTGAAGCGCGCGTAGAACTCCAGGTTGTTGTCGGTGAAGTTGTCCCACTCCTGATAGACGCGCCAACTGCGGCCGGCCTTCTCCAGCCGCTCGGCGTAGGTGGTCCAGGTGTAGCCGGGGTGGGTGTCCTCCTCGTAGGCGTCATTGCCCACCGCCCGCTTCCCGTTGGGCTCGTAGCCCGTCCAACCGCTCACCAGGTGGTTGCGGTTGGGGCTGGTCGAGGAGTGGATCGAGGAGTGGTACGCGTCGCAGACGGTGAAGGTGTCCGCGAGCTCGTAGTGCAGCGGGACGTCCTGCCGATCGTAGTGGGCCATGGTGGCCGCGGTCTTGGCGGTGACCCAGTTGTTCATCCAGCCGCCGTTCCACGCCCGTGCCCCGCCGTCCCAGCCGTGGTCCAGGGCGCCGATGTACTGCCGGTCCTTCTTCTGCGCGGCGGCCGCCTCGCGCACCGAGAAGGGCAGCACGGTCCCGGCGCCCAGCAGCCCCGGCTGCTCGTAGACGCTCCGGCCGCCGGGCAGCTCGATCGCGTTGCGGTCGGCATAGCCGCGCACCCCGCGCAGCATCCCGAAGTAGTGGTCGAAGGAGCGGTTCTCCTGCATCAGCACGATCACATGCCGGATGTCCGCGAGCCCCCCGCCGCGCGCCGGCCGCGCCGCGTCGTCCGCCAGCGCCTGCTGCAACGACGGTGGCAGCAGCGACCCGGCCATCGCCGCGCCCGCCGCGGCCGCTCCTACTCCCAGTACGCGTCTACGAGATACCTCCGGTGCCACGCCCGACCTCCCGGTTGTCCGTCCACGGCAGCCACAGACCCTTCAATGGTCCGCAATCAGCCCATTGAGATGGTGCGACCGGGACGTTAATGGACTCCCGTGACCGGCGATAGGCAACAGGGTGACAACTTCGGGAAACACGGCGTGCCGACCAAGGCCGCCGCCACCACGGGCTGCCGCCGGCCCGCGACGGCCGCCCGCCCCGGTCACCGTGGGCCGCTCCAGAAGTCCGGCCACCACTCACACCACACGATCTTGCCTGGAGCGCGCTCCCCCACCCCCCACTTGTCCGCGAGCGCGGACACCAGCAACAGCCCCCGCCCCCAGTCCGCTTCCGCCCCGCTGTCGTGCACCTCGACCCGCAGCAGCCCGTCCTCACCCAGCACCAGCCGCAGCCGGTACTCACGACCGGGCGGCACGCCGTGCAGCAGGGCATTGGTGGCCAGTTCACTGACGCACAGCAGCACCTCGTCCGCCCGTCGCTCCAGGTCCCATTCGACGAGCGCGGTACGGGCGAACTCCCTGGCCAGCGCCACGGATCGGCGCTCCCGCCGGTAGCACACCGTACGGGCACAGAGCGTCTGGATCTCCTTTTGCCTGGCGCCACTGTCACAGTGCGTAACTATTCTGGACCACAGTGTCAGGTCGTACAGATCCGCTGTACGACTTCTGGCTTGTCATGCCGTCACAGGGAGGGGAAGGCAGAGCGCATGCAACCGGCGAACAAACCGAAGAAAATCACGTCCTGGCATGTGATCGGCGCCCTACTGAGTCACTTCCGCAGGGCCGCCCACATCACCCAGCCCGAACTGGCCGAACGGGTCGGACTCCACGAGGACACCATCGGCTCCATCGAGCAGGGCCGCCGACCACTCAAGCTCGACCTGGCCGAGACGCTGGACGAAATCCTCGACACCAAGGGGGCGTTGGCGGTCGCGGTGGCAAAGGTCCCGGAGAGGGAGAAGCTGCCGGCGTTCGTTCAGGACTTGGTGGAGCATGAGGAGGCGGCGCTTACGTTTCTGTCGTACGAAAACCAGGTGGTGCCCGGTCTGTTGCAGACCGAGCCCTATGCGCAAGCCACCTTCGACTCCCTCTACCCGCCGCTCGACGAAGATGAGGTAGAGGTGTGGCTCTCGGGACGTCTCAGCCGACAGAAGCTGCTGGAGCGCAAAAAGCCTCAGCCCATGCTCAACTTCGTCCTGGAGGAGGTGGTGCTCCACCGGCCGATCGGCAGCCCGGAGATCCTGCGCGCCCAGCTCCGCCATCTCCGTGCGTGCGCCGAACTCCCCTTCTTAGGACTCCAGGTCATGCCGACGGCCCGTCGCACGCATGCCTCGCTGGACGGGCCGCTGGTCCTGCTGGAGACCCCCGACCACGAGTACCTCGCCTACATCGAGGCCCAACGGATCAGCTTCCTGGTCGACGACCCGGATAAGGTCAGCGTGTATCAACAGGCATATGGGATGCTGCGGTCGCAGGCCCTCACCCCTGAGGAGACGAAGAGCCTGCTGGACGACTTGCTAGGAGAGTCATGACCAGCACAGCAGCCCAGCGCTTCTCTCACGGACTGAACTGGTTCAAGTCCAGCTACAGCGGCAGTGCAGGCGGCAACTGCATCGAAGTGGCTTACGAATGGCGGAAGTCGAGCCACAGCGCCAGCGAAGGCGGCAACTGCGTCGAGGTCGCCTACGACTGGCACAAGTCCACCTACAGCGGTAGTGCGGGCGGCGACTGCCTTGAGGTAGCCACCTGCCCCCACGCAGTACACATCCGTGACTCCAAGAACCCCGGCGGCCCGATACTCACCCTGAGCGCCGCCGCCTGGTCCACATTCCTCACCTCGGTCACCAAGTGACCAGCGCGGAAGGGGACATGAAGCCCCGCACGCTGGGCGCACACGGCGGCCCGGCCGTCTCCCCCCTCGGCCTCGGCTGTATGGGGATGTCGACCTCGTACGGCGTCCCGGACGACGCCGAGTCGCTCCGCACCCTCGATCGCGCGGCCGAGCTCGGTGTCACCCTGCTCGACACCGCGGACGCCTACGGGCGCGGCGCCAACGAGGAGTTCCTCGGCCGCTGGCTGCACAGCCGTACGGCCTCGCTGCGGGACGGGCTCGTCATCGCGACCAAGTTCGGGCTGCGGCACGACGCCGCCACCGGGCGGGTGAACGCGGTCGACTCCTCCGCCGCCTGGGTGCGCGAGGCCTGTCACGCCTCGCTGCGCCGCCTCGGCACGGACCGTATCGACCTCTACTACCTGCACCGCCGCGACCCGGCCGTCCCCATCGAGGAGACGGTCGGCGCGATGGCGGAGCTGGTCGCCGACGGTGCCGTACGCAGCCTCGGCCTCAGCGAGGTCAGCCCGCAGACGCTGCGCCGGGCGCACGCCGTCCACCCCATCAGCGCCATACAGCTGGAGTACTCCCTCTTCACCCGCGAGGTCGTGGAGGGCGAGATGCTCGCGACCTGCCGGGAACTCGGCATCGGCATCGTGGCGTACTCACCGCTGGGGCGCGGCATGCTGACCGGCGCGCTCGCCGCACGGGACGAGCTGACCGCCGAGGACACCCGACGGCGGTGGCCGCGGTTCGCCGAGGAGAACATCGACCGCAATCTGCGCCTCGTCCGGGCCGTGCGCGCCGCCGCCGAGTCCATCGGCTGCACCCCGGCGCAGGCCGTCCTCGCCTGGCTGCTCGGCCAGGGCGAGGACATCGTGCCGATCCCCGGCACCAAGCGCCGTACCTACCTGGAGGAGAACACGGCGGCGGCCGGGATCAAGCTGAGCCCGGACCAGCTGGCCCTGCTCCGCACCACCGTGCCCGACGGCGCCGTGGCGGGGGAACGCTATCCGCTCGCCGCCCTGGAACGCCTGGGCCACTGAGCCGGGATCAGGAGGGGACGGCCTGCGGGCCGCGCCCGCCACCCACCCCGGGAAGGATCCCGAACAGTGTTGATCAGGAATGACTACCCGCGCCGTATCGCGCTGGGGACCAGCGGACTTGCGCTGCTGGTCACGGTGGCGGCCGTCGTCGGCGTCGCCAAAGGTGCGCCCCGCGTGGAGCTCCTCGTGACAGATCTGTTCCTGGTGTGTTGCGCCCTGCTGGCAGTCGTCGGGTGGCGCAAGGAGAGGGCGTGGATGACGTTCACCGCGTGTGCCGGGCTGCTGGTCGCGGCCTTCGGTGGTGGCTGGCTCTTCGCGGAGTGACGGCCGCCCGGTGAGGCGCCACACGGGGGCGGGCAGACAGACGTTCTCGCCCTGCTGAGCAGAAAGCGGCCGCCCTCCCCAAGAGTGATTCCTCGGGAAGGACGGCCGCTCACCGTCGTGCACAAGAAGTGGCGCGTCAGCCCTCGACGCCCAGCTTCTCCAGGATGAGCTCGCGGACGCGGGCCGCGTCCGCCTGGCCGCGGGTGGCCTTCATGACCGCGCCGACCAGGGCGCCGGCCGCGGCCACCTTGCCGCCGCGGATCTTGTCGGCGATGCCCGCGTTGGCTGCAATCGCCTCGTCGACAGCGGTGCCCAGGGCGCCTTCGTCGGAGACGACCTTCAGGCCGCGCTTCTCGACGACGGTGTCCGGGTCGCCCTCGCCGGCCAGCACACCCTCGATGGTCTGGCGGGCCAGCTTGTCGTTGAGGGAGCCGTCGGTCACCAGCGCGGTGACCCGGGCGACCTGCTCGGGGGTGATCGGCAGGGCGGCCAGCTCCACGGCGTCCTCGTTGGCGCGGCGGGCCAGTTCGCCCATCCACCACTTACGGGCCGAGGCGGAGTCCGCGCCGGCGTCGACGGTGGCGGTGATCAGGTCGACCGCGCCCGCGTTGAGGATCGACTGCATGTCGTGCTCGGAGATGCCCCACTCCTCGCGCAGCCGGTTGCGGCGGACCCGCGGCAGCTCGGGGAGCGTGGCCCGCAGTTCCTCGACCCACTCACGCGAGGGGGCCACCGGCACGAGGTCCGGCTCGGGGAAGTAGCGGTAGTCCTCGGCGTTGTCCTTGATGCGGCCGGCCGTCGTGGAGCCGTCCTCCTCGTGGAAGTGCCGGGTCTCCTGGATGATCGTGCCGCCGGACGAGAGCACCGCGGCGTGCCGCTGGATCTCGAAGCGGGCCGCACGCTCCACGGAACGCAGGGAGTTGACGTTCTTGGTCTCCGAACGCGTACCGAACGTCTCGGTGCCGTTGGGGCGCAGCGACAGGTTCACGTCGCAGCGCATCTGGCCCTGTTCCATCCGGGCCTCGGAGACGCCGAGCGCCTTGATGAGCTCGCGCAGCTCGGCGACGTACGCCTTGGCGACCTCGGGGGCCCGCTCGCCCGCGCCCTCGATGGGCTTGGTGACGATCTCGATGAGCGGGATGCCGGCGCGGTTGTAGTCCAGGAGGGAGTGCCGGGCACCCTGGATACGGCCGGTGGCACCACCGATGTGGGTGGACTTGCCGGTGTCCTCCTCCATGTGGGCGCGCTCGATGTGCACCCGGAAGATCTCCCCGTCCTCCAGCTGCACGTCGAGGTAGCCGTCGAAGGCGATCGGCTCGTCGTACTGGGAGGTCTGGAAGTTCTTCGGCATGTCCGGATAGAAGTAGTTCTTCCGGGCGAAGCGGCACCATTCGGCGATGGAGCAGTTCAGCGCCAGGCCGATCTTGATCGCGGACTCGACGCCGATCGCGTTGACGACGGGCAGCGAGCCGGGCATGCCCAGGCAGGTCGGGCAGGTCTGCGAGTTGGCGTCCGCGCCGAGAGCGGTGGAACAGCCGCAGAACATCTTGGTGTTGGTGCCGAGCTCGACATGGACCTCCAGGCCCATGACGGGGTCGTACGTCGCGAGGGCGTCCTCGTACGACACCAGGTCAGTGACAGTCACGGTGAAACTTTCCCTCTCAGCCCAGCAGGACGTCGTCGTCGCCCAGGCGCTTCAGTTCGCGGTAGAGGATCGCCAGGCCGGTGACGATCGCCGCGGCCGAAACGGCGGCATCGATCAGGCGGAGCGTGTCGTTCTCCTTGCGGGCCAGCTTGGCCTGCTTGGCGACGCTGATGGCGCCGAACGCGGTGCTGCCGATCGACAGGTACAGACCGGACTTGGACTTCTTGAAGTTCTTGGCCTTCTTGGTCATGGCGGTCACAGTGCAGGTGCCTCCTCGAGCAGCGGATGGCCCCACTTGGCGGTGAACGCGGCCTCGACCGCGGCACCGACCTTGTAGAGCCGGTCGTCGGCCATGGCAGGAGCGATGATCTGAAGGCCCACCGGCATCCCGTCCTCGGGAGCCAGACCGCAGGGCAGCGACATGGCCGCGTTGCCTGCCAGGTTGGTGGGGATCGTGCACAGGTCGGCGAGGTACATCGCCATCGGGTCGTCGGCGCGTTCGCCGATCGGGAAGGCGGTGGTCGGCGTGGTCGGCGAAACGATCACGTCGACCTGTTCGAAGGCCTTCTCGAAGTCGCGGGTGATCAGCGTCCGCACCTTCTGGGCGGAGCCGTAGTACGCGTCGTAGTAGCCGGAGCTGAGCGCGTACGTACCGAGCATGATCCGGCGCTTGACCTCGGGGCCGAAGCCGGCCTCACGGGTCAGGGCGGTGACGTCCTCGGCGGACTTGGTGCCGTCGTCGCCGACCCGCAGGCCGTACCGCATGGCGTCGAAGCGGGCCAGGTTGGAGGAGCACTCCGAGGGCGCGATGAGGTAGTACGCGGACAGCGCGAGGTCGAAGGACGGGCAGTCCAGCTCGACGATCTCGGCGCCCAGCTCCTTCATCAGCACGACCGACTCGTCGAAGCGCTGGAGGACACCGGCCTGGTAGCCCTCACCGCGGAACTGCTTGACGACGCCGACACGCATGCCCGCGACGCTGCCGTTGCGGGCCGCCTCGACGACCGGCGGGACCGGCGCGTCGATGGAGGTGGAGTCCAGCGGGTCGTGCCCGGCGATGACCTCGTGGAGCAGCGCGGTGTCCAGGACCGTACGGGCGCAGGGGCCGCCCTGGTCCAGGGAGCTGGAGAACGCCACCATGCCGTAGCGGGAGACGCCGCCGTAGGTGGGCTTGACGCCGACCGTGCCGGTGACGGACGCGGGCTGGCGGATGGAACCGCCGGTGTCCGTGCCGATGGCGAGCGGGGCCTCGTAGGAGGCGAGGGCGGCGCTGGAGCCGCCGCCGGAGCCGCCGGGGATCTTGGTCAGGTCCCAGGGGTTGCCGGTCGGCCCGTAGGCGCTGTTCTCCGTCGACGACCCCATGGCGAACTCGTCCATGTTGGTCTTGCCGAGGATGACGACGTCGGCGGCCTTGAGCTTCTTGGTGAGCGTCGCGTCGTACGGCGGCAGCCAGCCTTCGAGGATCTTCGAGCCGACGGTGGTGGGCATGCCCTCCGTCGTGAAGATGTCCTTGAGCGCGAGCGGAACACCGGCCAGCGGGCCGAGCTTCTCGCCGCGGGCCTTCTTCTCGTCCACGGCGCGGGCCTGGGCGAGGGCGCCCTCGCGGTCGACGTGCAGGAAGGCGTGCACCTTCTCGTCGACGGCCTCGATGCGCGCCAGGTGGGCCTCGGTCACCTCGACGGCGGTGATCTCGCCGGCGGCGATCTTCGCCGCGATCTCGGCGGCGGTGAGCTTGATCAGGTCTGCCATGTCGGTCACTCCTCCCCCAGGATCTGCGGCACCTTGAAACGCTGCTGCTCCTGGGCCGGGGCGCCGGAGAGCGCCTGCTCGGGGGTCAGCGACGGACGGACCTCGTCCGGCCGCATGACGTTGGTCAGGGGCAGCGGGTGGGAGGTCGGCGGTACGTCTTGATCGGCGACCTCGGAGACGCGGGCGACCGCGCCGATGATGTCGTCGAGCTGTCCGGCGAAGTGGTCGAGCTCTTCGGCCTTCAGCTCCAGACGTGCCAGCCGGGCGAGGTGGGCGACCTCCTCGCGCGTGATGCCAGGCATGCAGCGATCCTCTGCTGGTTCTCGGAGTGTTCTTGGCTGTATATGCGGGCCCAATCCTATTCGCATTCCCCTTGCGTACCTGCATGGGAATTGCGCAGGGCCTTTCCGCCGCGCATCGGGCCCGCCGGTGGCCCGTCGCGCGGCGGCCGGTCAGCGGTCGCCGGAGGACGGGTCACCGGGCGACGAGCCGCCGGGCGAGCGCTCATCGGCCCGCGGTGTGGCGGGGCGGGGCACCTGAGTCCCGGGGCCGGGCGGCGCGGGCCGGTCCGGCGGGGGCCCGTCCGGCATCGGTGTGGCAGGGGCAGCGGGCTCCGGGCGTGCGTCGGCGGCGCCGGGATCGCCGGCCGGGGGGTCGGCGGTCTTGCCCCCGGGCACGTCGGCGTCGCGCTCGCTGCCATCGGCATCGGTGGCCTCGGGCACGTCGGCGTCGTGCTCGTCGCCGTCGGGATCGGTGGGCTTCGCACCGTGATCCGGCGCCGCGGACGGTTCCGCAGCCTCCGGGAGGGCCGGCACGGGTTGTTCTTCGGAGCGGGGACAAGGGGCGGCCGGTGGCCGGGTCAGTTCAGGACCTGTCCCGAAGGGCGCTCGGCGGCCTTCTCCGCCGCCAGGGCGGCCGTTTCCGATTCGCGCTGCCAGCCGCGTTCGCCGCGGGCTCTCAGCCAGGCCGTGGTTTCGTCCGGTGGCATCGCCGCGGCCACCAGCCAGCCCTGTACGGCGTCGCAGCCGAGGTCACGCAGCCGCTCCCAGGTCTCGTCGTCCTCCACGCCCTCCGCGACGACCAGGAGGCCGAGGGAGTGTGCGAGGTCGAGGGTGCAGCGGACGATCTCCGCGTCCTCGGTGTCGACGGCCAGCCGGGCCACGAACGAGCGGTCGATCTTGAGCTCGCTGACCGGGAGGCGCCGGAGGTGGACGAGGGAGGAGTAGCCGGTCCCGAAGTCGTCGAGGGACATCTTGACGCCGTGCGCGGTGAGCCCGGCGAGGGTGTCGGCGGCCCGCTGCGGGTCCTCCAGGAGGACATGCTCGGTTATCTCCAGCTGGAGGGCGCCGGGTGGGACGCGGTGCCGGGCGAGCCGCGCGGCGACGGCTCCGGCGAAGCCCGGGGAGTGCACATCGCGCGGGGAGACGTTGACGGCGACCGGCACCTCCAGGCCCATCGCGCGCCAGCGCGCCACCTGGGCCAGCGCGGTCTCCAGGACGTACTCCGTCAGCCGGGGCATCAGCCCGGAGGACTCGGCAATGGCGATGAACTCGTCCGGTGGCACCCGGCCGCGGTCCGGGTGCACCCAGCGGACCAGCGCCTCCAGTCCGGCGACATGCCCGTCGAAGCCGACCTTGGGCTGGTAGTGCAGCTCGACGTCGCCGGCGTCCAGGGCCCGGCGCAGATCGCCCAACAGGCCGAGCCGGTCAGGGGTGTTGCCGTCCCGCTTGGCCTCGTAGAGCTCGACACCGCTGCGGTCGCGCTTGGCCTGGTACATCGCCACATCGGCGCGGCGCAGCAGCCCCTCGGCGTCGAGGGCGTGGTCGGGGAAGACGGCGACCCCCGCGCTGGCTTCGAGCACGAGGGTCAGTCCGTCGAGGTCCAGCGGGGAGCCCAGGGCGGCGACGAGATGACGGGCCGCCCGTTGGGAGCTGGTGAGGGAGTCGGTGGTGGGCAGCAGGACGGCGAACTCGTCGCCGCCGAGCCGGGCCGCCTCGGCGCCGCGCGGGAGGGCGTGCCGCAGCCGGTCGGCGATCTGGAGCAGCAGGCGGTCGCCGGCGAGGTGGCCGAGGGTGTCGTTGACGGAGCGGAAGCGGTCCAGGTCGATGAGGACCAGCGCCGAGCGGGCGCCGACGCGCTCGGCGTCGTCCAGGGCGGTCCAGGTGCGCTCCAGCAGCCACTGGCGGTTGGGCAGGCCGGTGAGCGGGTCGCGCAGCTGCTCCTCGGCGCGGGCGCGGGCTATCCAGAGCGTGGAGTCCAGCGCGATCAGCGGGACCGCGAACAGCGGCAGCAGCAGGGGGGCGTGGATGGCGCAGACGGCGATCAGCGGCGAGATCCCGAGCAGGGCGATGCCGACGAGTGCCTGCCGGACCACGGCCGTTCGGGGGATGGCGGGCAGCTGGCCGGTGCGGGGCGTGAGGCTGACCCAGAGCAGGCCGCGGCTGACCAGGAGGTAACCGGCGGCGGTGACGACGACTTCGGGGAGGACGGCGAGGTTCCAGGACGACGGGGCCCAGGGGTGGCGGACGCTGGAGGCCACCCCGAACGCGGCGAGGCCGAGCGCCGCGGTGCCGAGACCGAGGATGTCCACGGCGCCGTGCACCACGGCCTGTCGCCAGCGGTGCCGCCGGGCGGCCCCGACCAGGACGACAACGGAGAGGCTGACGAGGACGGCGGGCACCCAGCCGTAGAGCAGCAGGACGGCGAGGGCGAGGGCGGCGCCGGAACCCGTGCCGCCCCACCAGCGGTCCCGGCCGAGGGCTACCAGGTGGCCGACGATGATGCCCGTGAGGATGGCCAGCGACCAGCCCACGGATCGGCCGGGGAAGAGAGCGTCACCTTCGCCGAGGGTCACGATGACGCCCGTGGCGAGCGCGAGGCCCGCCACGGTGACGATGGTCGCGGGCAGCGCGGGCACGACGAGCCGCCGGAGCCGCGACGCCGGAGCGGCGCTGTCGGTCGGTTTCATTCCGATCCCTCTCACAGCCGGCTGTGCCCGCGCCACGGCAGGCGCACTCCTCAACAGTAGGCCGCGGAAGGCCGCGACGGGCAGCCATCCACGACGGTTGCCCGAATGCGACCCGGCGTCGCGGATCAATCTGGTATGCGCCGATGAGGTGACACCTCACTCCTCCTCAGGTGGAGTGACAGCTACGTCTCGCGCTGCGTCAGGACCCTGCTCCAGCAGCACCGCGAAGCCATCATCGTCCAACACGGGGACCTTCAACTGCATGGCCTTGTCGTACTTCGAACCAGGGTTGTCGCCCACCACTACGAATCCGGTCTTCTTCGAAACGGAACCGGTCACCTTCGCTCCGAGGTTCTGGAGGGCCTCTTTCGCGCCATCTCTGGTGTGTGACTGAAGTGTGCCCGTTACCACGACGGTGACGCCTTCCAGTGGCCGCGGGCCCTCCTCACCCGTTTGCTCCTCCTCCATTCGGACGCCCGCGGCCCGCCAGCTCTCGATGATCTGCTGGTGCCAGTCCACGGCGAACCACTGCTTCAGGGAGGCGGCGATGGTGCCCCCGACACCGTCGACGGCGGCCAGCTCCGTCTCGTCCGCCTCCCGGATGCGGTCGATCGAGCGGAACTCCCGTGCCAGCGCCTCTGCCGCCACCGGGCCCACATGCCGGATCGACAGCCCGGTGATGATCCGGGCCAGCGGGCGCTGCTTGGCCGCCTGGATGTTCTCCAGCATGGCCAGGGCGTTCTTCTTGGGCTCGCCCTTCTGGTTGGCGAAGAAGGTGACGACCTTCTCCTCGCCGGTCTTCGGGTCGCGCTTGGGCAGACCGGAATCGGGGTCGAGGACATACGACTTGATGGGCAGCAGCTGTTCGATGGAAAGGCCGAAAAGATCGCCTTCGTCCTTCAGCGGCGGCTCCGCGGGCTCCAGCGGCTGGCTGAGTGCCGTCGCCGCGACATAGCCGAAATTCTCGATGTCCAGACACTTGCGGCCGGCGAGGTAGAACAGCCGCTCACGGATCTGGGCGGGGCAGGCGCGGGCGTTGGGGCACCGCAGGTCGATATCGCCTTCCTTGGCGGGCTGGAGCGCCGTCCCGCACTCGGGGCACTCGGCGGGCATCACGAACTCCCGCTCGCTGCCGTCCCGCAGATCGACGACCGGGCCCAGGATCTCCGGGATGACGTCGCCGGCTTTGCGGATGACGACGGTGTCCCCGATGAACACGCCCTTGGCCTTGACCACGTCCTGGTTGTGCAAAGTGGCGAACTCCACCTCCGAGCCGGCCACGGTCACCGGCTCGACCACGGCATACGGCGTGACCCGGCCCGTACGGCCGACGCCGACGCGGATGTCGACCAGCTTGGTGTTGACCTCCTCCGGCGGGTACTTCCAGGCGATCGCCCAGCGCGGCGCCCGCGAGGTCGAGCCCAGCCGCCCCTGGAGCCGGATCTCGTCCAGCTTGACGACCACGCCGTCGATCTCGTGCTCGACGGCCGTGCGGCGCCGCTCGGCGTCGCCGTAGTGGTCGATGAACTCCCGTACGGCTTCCAGGGAGTCGACGACCCGGTTGTGCGTGGCCGTCGGCAGGCCCCACTCCTTGAGCAGGTCGTACGCCTCCGACTGGCGGTCGATCTCCAGGCCTTCGCGGGCGCCGACGCCATGGACGACCATGTGCAGCGGGCGGCCGGCGGTGACCTTGGGGTCCTTCTGGCGCAGCGAACCGGCCGCGGCGTTACGGGGGTTGGCGAACGGCGGCTTGCCGTCGGCCACCAGCCGCTCGTTGAGGTCGAGGAACTTCTCCATCGGGAAGTAGACCTCCCCGCGCACCTCGACCAGGTCCGGGATCCGGTCGCCCTTCAGGCGGTGCGGGATCTCGGCGATCGTACGGACATTGGGGGTGATGTCCTCGCCCGTACGGCCGTCGCCGCGGGTGGCGGCGCGGGTCAGCCGGCCCTGCTCGTAGGTGAGGTTGACGGCGAGACCGTCGACCTTCAGCTCGCACAGGAAGTGGTACTTGGCGCTCTTGGGGTCGCCGCCCAGTTCACCGGCGATCCGCTCGGCCCAGCCCGCCAACTCCTCGTCGTCGAAGGCGTTGTCGAGCGAGAGCATCCGTTCGCGGTGCTCGACCTCGGTGAACTCCGTGGCATAGGCCCCGGCGACCTTCTGGGTCGGGGAATCGGGGGTGCGCAGCTCGGGGTGCTCGTCCTCCAGGGCCTCCAGGGAGCGCAGCAGCTTGTCGAACTCCGCGTCACTGATGACCGGGGCATCCTTCACGTAATACCGGAAGCGATGCTCCTCGATCTGCTCAGCGAGCTGCGCGTGCTTCTCCCGCGCCGCTGCGGGCACCCCGGATTCCGCTGCGTGTTCGCCAGCCACCGTCTTGTCCTCCCGTGGTCCTTGAGTGCGGTCACTCAGGGTTGTCTGCGAGTGATCTCGCCGCCCGGACGCAGTGGGCGAGAGCAGAGCGGGCATAAGCGGGCGAAGCGCCCGCCAGACCGCACGACGGAGTGATCACCACGGACTCGCTGAGAGTCCCCGGCGCCAGCCCCAGCCTGCGCCACAGCGTCCTGACACCCATGACGCTACCGGCAGGGTCTGACAATCGGCTGTCCACGCCCGGCACCACGCCTGCGAACAGCGTCGTACCGCCCTCGACGGCCTCTCCGATCGTCTCCTCCTCACGCTCGGTGAGCAGTGCGAAATCGAACGAGACGCCGGTGACACCGGCCCGCCGCAGCAGCCCGAAGGGCACCTCGGGCGCGCACGAATGAACGATCACAGGGCCGCCCTCCGCCGCCCCGACGAGATCACGCAGCCCGCCCTCGACGACCGCGCGGTCCACCGCCCGGTGGGTGCGGTAGCCGCTCGCCGTCTTCACCCGGCCCTGGAGCACCGCCGTCAACGACGGCTCGTCGAGCTGGAGCACGACCCGCGCGCCCGGGACCCGCCGCCGTACGTCCGCGAGATGGCCGCGCAGCCCCTCCGCCAGGGACGCCGCAAGATCCCGGCAGGCCCCGGGGTCGCCGACGGCCGCCTCGCCGTTGCGCAGCTCCAGGGCGGCGGCCAGGGTCCACGGCCCGACCGCGGAGACCTTCAGCGGGCCCTCGTAGCCCTGGGTGAACTCCTCCAGGGCGTCGAGGTCCTCGCCGAGCCAGGAGTGGGCCCGCCGGGTGTCCCGGCCGGGCCGGTCGCTGATCCGCCAGCCGCTGGGCTCCACATGGCCGTAGACCTCGACCAGCATCCCGAGGGTCCGGCCGATCATGTCGGCGCCGGGCCCCCGGGCCGGGAGCTCCGGAAGATACGGGAAGGTCTCCAGCGATCCGGTGACGGTCCTGGCCGCCTCCCGCGCGTCACCGCCCGGCATCGATCCGATCCCGGTCGCCGCGCCCGCGGTCCACTTCTGCGTGCTGTTCTCGCTCACCCAGGAAGGGTATGCGCCGGTGTGCTGAGCCGGGTGCGCCAGGTGTGCGCGCCCGGGACGGCCCCGGCGCCGCGGGCCGCCCCCCGCCCGGATGCGTACGGCGGTCACGCTCAGGTGCGTACGCCCCGCCCCACCCGTCCGGGTACGTCCCGCACGCCGGGCCGTGGACGCCGCTCACGTCCGGGTGCGTATGCCCGTCCGGCCGACCACGACCGCGACCGCCAGCGCGCCCGCCGTCAGGGCGAAGGCGTAGCCCGCGCCCTGGTAGCCGCCGCCCGCCCCTGTCAGCACGGCCCCCATACCGGCGATCCCCACCAGGGAGCCGATCTGGCGGTTGGCGTTGAGGGTCGCGCTGCCGATATCGGCGTGCTCCCGGCCGGCGGCTGCCATCAGGACCCCGGTCAGCGCCGGGGAGCTGACCCCGCTGCCGACGTTGGCGACCGCGAGCACCACCGCGAGCACCCAGTACGGCAGGCCGGGCGCGAGGAGCAGGAACAGCAGGACGTAACCGGCGGTGGAGAGCGCCAGAGAGGCGGTGAGCGCGGTGCGGTCGCCGATCCGCGGCCCGATCCGGGCGTAGAGCATGTTGCCGAACGGGAGGACCAGGACGGCCGGGAGCATCTGGAGCCCCGCCGTCACCGGACTCGCCCCGCGCGCGCCCTGGAGGAAGAGGCCGAGGACGAACAGCGCCCCGTAGAAGGCGAAGTTGAAGAGGAAGCCGACCGCATTGGCCGCGGTGAAACCGCGGTCGGCGAAGAGCGAGACCGGCAGGACCTGGGTGCGGGCGGCCCGTTCACGGATGAGGAAGCCGGCGAGTGCGACCGCCGCGACTGCGAACGCCCCCAGGACGTACGGCGCGGACCAGCCCATTCCGGGTCCTTCGATGAGTGCGTAACTCAGCGCCCCGAGGGCCAGTAGCCCCAGGACATGGCCACTGCCGCCGAGCGCCGAACGGCGGGCCGGGACCGCCGCGATCACCCGACGGGTCAGCAGCAGGCCGGCCAGCCCGACGGGGAGGTTGACGAGGAAGATGCTGCGCCAGCCGAGCGTGCCGACCAGTACGCCGCCGATGGTGGGCGCCAGCCCTACGGAGGTGGAGACGACCGCCGACCAGATGCCGAGGATCTTCGCCCGGCGCGCCGGTTCGGGGAACGCGTGCATCAGCAGCGACAGCGAGCTGGGCATGAAGAGCGCCGCGCCCGCCCCCTGGACGAAGCGGGCCGCCACCAGGACGGCACCGTTCGGCGCGACGGCGCCCAGCAGGGACGCGGCGGTGAACACAGCAAGCCCGAGGAGATAGATCCGGCGGGCGCCGAACCGCTTCGCCAGCGAGCCGGCGAGCAGCAGCAGCGCGGCGAAGGCGAGGACATAGCCGTCGACGACCCAGGTGAGGCCGGACATGGTCAGTCCGAGCCGGGCCCGCAGATCGTTCGCGGCGACGTTCATGATGCCGGTGTCCAGGCTCGCCATCACGAACCCGAGGGCCAGGACGAGGAGTTGGGCAGCGTCGCGGGATCGGCGGGGCGGTGGTGTCCGGTCCTGGGCTTGACCTTGTGGCTGGGCTTGGCCCTGCGGCCGGCCCTGGCCCTGACCTGGGGTGACCGTCCCGTCCTCGCGTGCCGGCGCGTACGGCGCGGCCTTCTCACTGATCACGGATTTAGTTAAAGCTGTAGCTATCTTCGCGGGCAATAGTTACAGCTATAACTTTGCTGAACACATACGAAACCGCCGGGGCCCCGGGATGCGTCGTTGCACATCCCGGGGCCCCGGCGGTGGGCGCAATAAGTCCCCCGCGAGCGGTCAGTCGCCCCGCCCCAGCGCCCTCAGCAGGTCGTCGCGCAACGCGGCCCGCTCCTCGTGCGAAAGATGATCGAGCGGCGAGGCGGTCCCCATCCGCCGCAGCAGATCGAGCCGCAACTCCCGCCCCGCCTCGGTGAGTACGAGCTGCTTGGCGCGCCCGTCCAGAGGATGCGGCCGGCGCACGACCATGCCCTGCTTCTCCAGCTTGGAGATGACGTAGGTGACATTCGGCGGCTCACAGCACAGCACCGCGGCCAGCTCCCGCGCCGTCTTCGGCTCGCCGAGCTCCTCCAGTGCCTTGGCCTGCGTCGGCGTCAGATCGAGCTCGGCGACCCGGCTGCGCTGATGGGCGTCGAGCCGGCGGCTCAGCTCCGTCACGAGCCCCCGTATCTCCCGGAACCCGCACCCCGCCGCCGCGGTCGCCTTCGCTTCAATGGTCACTCATGCAGCGTACGTCGCCGTGGCGGAAAGCAGCGGTGCGCGGACGAAAGCTGTGGACAACCGCCGACGGGGCGGCCCCGGACCTCAGCGGCCGGGCCGCACCGACACATCGTTGATCTCCGCGTCCCGCGGCAGATCGATGGCCGTGAGGATGGCCGTCGCGACCGACTCCGGGTCGATCCAGCGGGCCGGGTCGTACTCCTTGCCCTCCTGCTGGTGGGTGCTCTCCTGCATCGGCGTGGCCGTACGCCCCGGGTAGACCGACGTGACCCGGACGCCGTTGTCGTGCTCCTCCGCCCGCAGCGAGTCGGCCAGCGCCTTCAGACCGTGCTTGGTCGCCGCGTACGCGCCCCACTGGGCACGCGCGCTCAGCCCGGCCCCGGAGTTCACGAAGACGACGTGCCCCTGGGCGACCCGTACCAGCGGCAGCAGCAGCCGGGTGAGCTCGGCGGGTGCGACCAGGTTGGCGGCGAGCTGCCGCTGCCAGGACTTGGCCGGCAGATCGGCGACCGCCCCCAGCTCGATCACGCCCGCGCTGTGCACCAGGGAGTCGATCCGGTCCGGCAGCGGCTGCTGACCGAAGGCCCAAGACAGCTTTTCGGGGTTGGCGAGATCACCGACGAGCGTACGGGCGCCGGGGAACTGCGCGGCCAGCTCCTTCGCCCGGACCGCGTTGCGCGCCAGCAGCCACAGGTCCTCCCCGCGGTCCGCGAGCCGCCGTGCGACCGCCGCTCCGATGCCCGACCCTGCGCCCGTGATCAAGTGCGTACCCATGGGCCCGATCCTAACGAGCGGGACGGCCGGACGCGGGGGCCCGGCGGCTCAGCCCTGGATACCCGCCTTCTCCTCCAGGTAGGCCAGCGTGCCGACGCCGTCCTCCGCGAAGAAGACCAGGTCGGTGAGCGGAAGCGGCAGAAAGCCCTCCGCCTCCATCCGCTGGAACTGCTGCTTCAACCCGTCGTAGAAACCAGCGGTGTTGAGGAGCACCACCGGCTTGCTGTGCATCCCGTGCTTGCGCAGCTCCAGGATCTCGGTGGCCTCGTCGAGGGTGCCCGTACCGCCGACCATGATGACGACGGCATCGGCGCGCACCAGCATCTGCGCCTTCCGCTCGGCGAGGTCCTTGGTGACGACCATCTCATCGGCGCCTTCGCGCACCTTGTGCGCCAGGAACTCCACGGAAACGCCGATCAGCTTTCCGCCGGCCTCCTGCACCCCGTCGGCCATGACCTTCATCAGGCCGGTGTCCGAACCGCCCCAGACCAACGCATGCCCACCCCGGCCGATCAGCTCGGCGAACTCACGGGCAGCGGTGACATAACGGTCGTCGAGATCGGCGGCGGAGCAGAAAACGCAGATATTCATGCGGTCACTTTACGAGCGGGTGGGGTGGGGACGGGGGCGGGGCTTGGGGCCGGGGGCGGGGGCCGAAGCTCTGGGCAAGGGCCCCGGAAGGCTCTCCCCCGCCCCCTCCCCCTCTCCCCCTTCGGGGGAGGGGGCGGGGGGTGGGTTCGGGGGTGGGGGGGGAAGCCGCGCCGCGAACGCAGCAGGCGCGACGCCGCCCCTCACCCACCCCGGATCAGATCAGCCCCTGATCCAGCATCGCCTCCGCGACCCGTTCGAAGCCGGCGATGTTGGCGCCCGCGACATAGTCGCCCGGCTGCCCGAAGCGCTCCGCGGTCTCGTAGCAGCGGTGGTGGATCCCGCGCATGATGGCCGCGAGCTCGCCCTCCGTGCGCTCGAAGGCCCATGCCTCGCGCGCGGAGTTCTGCCGCATCTCCAGCGCGCTGGTCGCTACTCCGCCCGCGTTGGCGGCCTTGCCGGGACCGAACGCCACACCGGCCGACTTGAGCAGCGTCACCGCCTCCGGCGTGGTCGGCATGTTGGCGCCCTCGGAGACCGCCTTGACGCCGTTGCGGATCAGGATCCGGGCGGCGTCCGCGTCCAGCTCGTTCTGGGTCGCCGACGGCAGCGCCACATCGCACGCGACGTCCCACACCCGCCCACCGGGCACGTAGGTGGCCGACACCCCGCGCCGCTCGGCGTACGCACTGATCCGGCCGCGCTCGACCTCCTTGATCTGCCGCAGCAGAGCCAGGTCGATGCCCTTCTCGTCGACGACATAGCCGCCGGAGTCCGAGCAGGTCAGCACGTTGGCGCCGAGCGCCTGGGCCTTCTCGATGGTGTAGATCGCGACATTGCCGGACCCGGAGACCACCACCTGCTGCCCGTCCAGCTCCTCGCCGCGCTGCTTGAGCATCTCCTCGGTGAAGAGCACATTGCCGTAACCGGTGGCTTCCGTACGGGCCTTGGAGCCGCCCCAGGACAGCCCCTTGCCGGTGAGCACCCCCGCCTCCCAGCGGTTGGTGATCCGCCGGTACTGGCCGAAGAGAAAGCCGATTTCGCGGCCGCCGACGCCGATATCGCCGGCCGGTACGTCCGTGTGCTCGCCGAGATGACGGTGCAGCTCCGTCATGAACGACTGGCAGAATCGCATGACTTCGGCGTCCGACTTGCCGTGCGGATCGAAATCGCTGCCGCCCTTACCGCCACCGATGCTGAGCCCGGTAAGGGAATTCTTGAAGATTTGTTCGAAGCCGAGGAACTTAACGATCCCCAGATTCACGGACGAGTGGAAACGCAGACCGCCCTTGTACGGGCCGAGGGCACTGTTGAATTCCACCCGGAAACCGCGGTTGACGTGAATCGCCCCGGAATCGTCCTGCCAGGGGACCCGGAACATGATCTGCCGCTCCGGTTCGCAGATCCGCTCCAGGATCTTCGCCTCGGCGAACTCCGGGCGGGCCGCCAGCACCGGGGCCAGCGTCTCCAGCACCTCAAGTGCCGCCTGATGGAACTCGGGCTCCCCGGGGTTTCGCCGGACCAGCTCGGCGTACAGGGATGCCGGCCCGGCCGAATGAACGCCGGGCTTGACCTGAGATTGAACAGTCGACATGACTTCCGTTCCCTTTCGTGGCCGCGGAAAGGCCGCCTGCGGTCCGGACCCTGACGAGTCCTCACAAGGCCTACAACTCCTTGTCAGTCCTTAGCGTCACCATTTCTCGCCCCGACAGCCGCTGACGTCCCGTCGCTTTCCCGACCCTATTTGGCGGCACCCCGCCGATCGACTGTGGGATATACGACACGTCGTTCACGTACGCAATCGTCCGACTCCCCCCGCCCGCCCTCTCCCGCCGTATGCCCGCAGGTCAGCGCACCGGTAACGGCTCAGACGCACCGGCCGCCCGCACCGGCCGCTGTGCGGGAGGTCACAGCTGACCAGCGGTCTTGGCCCGCCCCACGCGCCCCACCAGCTGACCCGCCCTGGTCCGCCCCGCGCGACGCACCCGCCCGGCTCCCCTCGCCGCCGGCCACTCCGCGCACCGCGGCCCGCTCCTCAGCTCGCGACCGCAGCCGCCGACCCGGCCGCCGCGCCGACGGGCAGGCCGCTCCCCGCGTCCGCCCCGCCCGCGTCAGCCGTGCGCTCGGCCTCGGCCGCGACCATCTTCTCCATCGGTTCGGCGCAGCTTCCCCCGGCGATGACCATCGCCGCCAGGATGGCCACCACCGTCAGCACCGTGCCCAGCCAGACCATGGTGTCCACCGGCACGGTGTAGGCGCCGATGACCTTGACCACGCACTCGGTCAGCAGCGCCGTCCCCCATATCGCCGAGAACCGCCGCTCGGCCCGCCGGAACCGCTCCGAGCCGGCCGTCAGCCGGTCCCAGGCGGCGTTCCCGGCCGCGCTCCCCTTGGTGACCCACGGCTTGAGCCCCGCCGTCATCAGCGGCCGCCTGGTCCGCACGGAAAGGAGGATCGCGATCCCGACCACGCTGCTCACCCCGCTGTCCTTGGCCATCATCAGCCGTGGATCACCGGCCACCGCGCTCAGCGCCAGGCCCACCGCATTGACGACCAGCATCAGCAGCGCCAGGCCGTTCACACTGCGGCTGCGGACCAGCCCCCACACCGTCCGCAGCGCCGGCACCACGCTGCTCCAGCCCAGTGCGGCCACCGTGCTGAAGCCGAAGCCGTCGCTGAGGAGGTAGTACGAGGCCATCGGGATCCCCGCGTCCACGATCAGCGGCACAAAGCTCGCCAGCGCATTGCCGCGCTCCCCCTCGGCTGCGGACTCGGCCACGGACTGCTTCCTGCGCACGGCGTACTCCCCCATGTTGCGGTGAACTGCTGCTTCCTGCGGTGCCTTCAGCTTCGGGCACAGCCGTGGCCGGCAACAGTTCCAGCTGTCCTGGGATCGCCATGACATTTGTCAGATCGGCGCGGCGCACCGTGGTGCGCCGCGCGTCTCCGGAGCACCTCCGGGAGGGCGGCTACGCCTCCGCGCGCGCCGCCCGCTCCGTGGTGGCGATGGTGGCCGAGCCGACCACACGGGTGCCGTCGTAGAGCACGATCGCCTGGCCGGGGGCCACGCCGCGGACCGGCTCGGTGAAGGACACCTGGAGCTCGGCGTCGCCGATCAGCTCGGCGGTGACCTCGGTCTCGCCGCCGTGGGCGCGGAGCTGAGCGGTGTACGTCGCGGGCCCGGCCGTCGGGGGGCGGCCGCACCAGCGGGGGCGGATCGCGGTCAGCGCCATGACGTCGAGGGAGGCGGCGGGGCCGACGGTGACGGTGTTGTCGACCGGGGAGATGTCGAGGACATAGCGCGGCTTGCCGTCGGCGGCCGGGTGGCCGATGCGCAGGCCCTTGCGCTGGCCGATGGTGAAGCCGTACGCGCCCTCATGGGTGCCCAGGACCGCGCCGGACTCGTCGACGATGTCGCCGGGGGCCGTGCCGAGCCGCTTGGCCAGGAAGCCCTGGGTGTCGCCGTCGGCGATGAAGCAGATGTCGTGGCTGTCCGGCTTCTTGGCGACGAACAGGCCGCGGCGGGCGGCCTCTTCGCGGATCTCCGCCTTGGTGGTGAGGGTGTCGCCGAGCGGGAACATGGCGTGCGCGAGCTGGCGGTCGTCGAGGACACCGAGGACGTAGGACTGGTCCTTGGCCATGTCGGAGGCGCGGTGCAGCTCGCGGGAGCCGTCCTCGCGCAGCACGACCGTGGCGTAGTGGCCGGTGCAGACGGCGTCGAAGCCCAGGGCCAGCGCCTTGTCCAGCAGCGCGGCGAACTTGATCTTCTCGTTGCAGCGCAGGCAGGGGTTCGGGGTGCGCCCGGCCTCGTACTCCGCGATGAAGTCGTCGACGACGTCCTCACGGAAACGTTCGGCGAGGTCCCAGACGTAGAACGGGATACCGATGACGTCGGCGGCACGGCGGGCGTCGTGGGAATCCTCGATCGTGCAGCAGCCGCGGGCACCGGTGCGGAACGACTTCGGATTCTCGGAGAGCGCGAGATGCACGCCGGTCACGTCATGGCCGGCCTCGGCGGCGCGGGCGGCGGCAACGGCGGAGTCGACGCCGCCGGACATGGCGGCGAGCACACGGAGGCGGCGGGGGGCGTCATCAGTCATAGCCAGTCCAGGGTAGACGGAACCACCGACAGGGCCGAAAGCGTTATGCAGCGCATGGGGAAGAGGGACGGGGAAAAGGACGGCGGCCAGGAGGCTCCGGCCGGGATCACGCGCCGACGGGCCTTGTGGATCGGGGGCGGCGGGGCCGTGGCCGCCGGGGCAGCGGCGTTCGCGGGGCGCGAGGAGCTGGCCCACTTGTGGTGGCGGCTGCCGGGGAACGAGAAGCCACGCACGCCCGGCGCGGTCGACTATCGGGGCGCGCAGTGGGTCGCGGCGTCCCCGGCGAACTACCGGCCGGCCGACCGGCCGGCGGATTGCGGGATCGACCGGGTGGTCATCCATGTCGTCCAGGGCAGCTACGCGACCGCGCTGGACGTCTTCCGGGACCCGGAGCACGAGGCCGGCGCGCACTACGTCATCCGCAAGGACGGGCATATCGCCCAGATGATCCGCGAGCTGGATGTGGCCTTCCACGCGGGCAACCGCGGCTACAACGAGCGGAGCATCGGGATCGAGCACGAGGGCTTCGTGGACCGGCCGGAGTCGTTCACGGAGGCCATGTACGCGTCGTCGGCGCGGCTGACGGCCGGGATATGCCGGCGGTACGGCTTCCCCGCCGACCGGGAGCACCTCGTCGGGCATGTTGAGGTGCCGGGGACGGATCACACCGATCCGGGGCCGCACTGGGACTGGGACCGCTATCTGCGGCTCGTACGGGCCGAGCTGCGCAAGCCCGTACGGCCGCGGGAAAGCCCGCCCGTACGGAAGGCCTGAGGCGCGGGCCGTCCCGACGGGCGCGGTGGCTCCGCCGGACGGGCGGCCTCAGCTCAGCCCCGCGCTCCGCGCCCGTTCCACGACCGGGCCGATGGCCTCCGCCAGTGCCGCCACGTCCTCCGCGGTGGAGGTGTGCCCCAGGGAGAACCGCAGGGTGCCGCGGGCGAGGTCCGGGGACATGCCGGTGGCCAGCAGGACATGGCTGGGCTGGGCGACGCCGGCGGTGCAGGCGGAGCCCGTGGAGCAGGCGATGCCCTGGGCGTCCAGGAGGAGCAGGAGGGAATCGCCCTCGCAGCCGGGGAAGGAGAAGTGCGCGTTGGCGGGGAGGCGGCCGGCGGGGTCCGGGTCACCGCCGAGGACGGCGTCCGGCGCGGCGGCCCGGACGGCCTTGACCAGGTCGTCGCGGAGTGCGCCGACGTCGCGGGCGAAGTCCTCGCGGTGGGCGACGGCGTACCGGCCGGCGGCGGCGAAGGCGGCGATGGCCGGGGTGTCGAGGGTGCCGGAGCGGACATGCCGTTCCTGGCCGCCGCCGTGCAGCACCGGCACCGGGGCGTACTCCCGGCCCAGCAGCAGCGCGCCGATGCCGTACGGGCCGCCGATCTTGTGGCTGGAGACCGTCATCGCGGCGAGCCCGGAGGCGGCGAAGTCGACCTCCAGCTGGCCGACGGCCTGCACCGCGTCGGCATGCAGCGGAATGTCGAACTCCGCTGCGACCTCGGCCAGTTCGCGCACCGGCTGGACGGTGCCGATCTCGTTGTTGGCCCACATGACGGTGGCCAGCGCGACATCGGCGGGGTTGC
Source organism: Streptomyces platensis (assembly GCF_008704855.1). Lineage (NCBI taxonomy): Bacteria > Bacillati > Actinomycetota > Actinomycetes > Kitasatosporales > Streptomycetaceae > Streptomyces > Streptomyces platensis. Next base: position 6,126,618 of record NZ_CP023691.1, on the reverse strand, counting down.
GGGCGATCTCCGTGCGCAGCGCCTCGGCGTGCACCCGGCCGTAGCTGTCGACCGGCAGCCACTCGACGCGGGCGCCCTCCTGCTCGGCGAGCCACTCGACGGCGTCGAGCACCGCATGGTGCTCCACGGGGCTGGCGAGCAGGCGGGTACGGGCCGGGTCGGCGGCCCGGCGGGCCCAGTACAGGCCCTTGACCGCGAGGTTGTCGGCCTCGGTGCCGCCCGCGGTGAAGACGATCTCGCTCGGGCGGGCGCCGAGGGAGGCGGCGAGGGATTCGCGCGCCTCCTCGACGGTACGCCGGGCCCGCCGGCCGGCAGCGTGCAGCGAGGACGCATTGCCGGTGACGGTCAGCTGGGCGGTCATCGCCTGCACCGCCTCCGGGAGCATCGGGGTGGTGGCGGCGTGGTCGAGGTAAACCATGGTGCGCACGATTCTACGAGTCGGCGCGGTGGGCTCCGGGGGCGCATGCGCAGCGCGTGGGAGCGCCGTACGCCGAATGCCCGGGGACGGGCCACCGGCCGCCTCCCCCGGGCGGCCCGCGGGACGGCCCGCCCGGTCTCTCGACACCCCACGTAAGGAGTCACTAGCCTGATGGTCATGACAGAGGTGGCTTCTGGACAGGACCTGCTGGCCGCGCACCCCGACGTCTTCGGCCGGCTGCCACCGGACCTCCACGGACGAGATCCAGGAACGCCACGGCGAACTCGCCCTCCCGACGCCGGTCTGCTGGGGCACCCAGGACACCTGGATCCCTCCCACGAAGGGACACGACCTGGCCTCCCGTATCCCCGGCGCCCGTCTCCACCTCACCGAGGACGCGGGCCATCGGGTCCAGGAGGACGCACCGGCCGAACTCACGGCGGTACTGGGGGAGTTCCTGGCGGGCGGTGGGTGAGGCGTGGGGCTCGCCCTTCGGTGTGTTGTGGTGTCTCAGGACACTCGCGCCCCGAACTCGGCCGTGCACCGCGTCAGCGTCCCCGTCACCCTCACCGTCACCGTCAACATCAACGTGCGAACTTCTCGATGGCCGCCGTGGTGACCGGGGTGAAGAAGTTGACGAGGTTGCCGTCCGGGTCGCGGAACAGCAGCGACCGGTTGCCCCAGGGCATCGTGGTGGGCTCGGTGACGAAGTCGGTGACGAAACCGGCCAGGTTCTGGTGCACATGGTCCACGTCGTCGACCAGGAACTCGGTGATCACGCTGCGGTTCTCGGCCGGGCGGGCCGAGCCCGGAGCGAACAGCGGGACGGTACGGGTGCCGGCGATCGCGAGGGTGGCGTGCGGGGTCTTGAGTTCGGCGAAGTCCTCGGTGGCCCACACCGCCGGCACTCCGGTGGCGCGCTCGTAGAACTCGACGAGGCGCGCGACATCGCCGGTGATGATGCGGATCGAGACGAAGTCCATGGGGATCTCCTCAGGTTGCTGGAGTGGCGGGACTTCGCAGGTTAGGAGGAATAGTGGACAGAATCGGTCCTCTATTCGCCCTAACCTGTGGACATGTCTCGCCCCACCGGCCGCGTGCTGACACTCCTCGAACTGCTTCAGTCGGGCGGCACCCGGACGGTGGCCGAACTCGCCGACCGGCTCGGCGTCGAGGGGCGCACCGTGCGGCGGTATGTGAACCAACTCATCGACCTGGACGTGCCCGTGGAGTCGGTGCGCGGCCGGTACGGCGGCTACCGGCTCGCCCCCGGGTACCGCTTGCCTCCGCTCATGCTCAGCGACGACGAGGCGCTGGCCGTACTGCTCGGCCTGATCGCCGGCCGCCGTACGGGGCTGCGGACGACGGAGCGCACAGCGAGCGAGACGGCGACGGCCAAGATCCGGCGGGTGCTGCCCCAGCACCTCGCCCGCCGGCTCGACACACTCCTGGAGTCGCTCGCCTTCACGGAACAGCCCGGCGAGTTCGCCGCCCCGGATGCGGGGGTCCTGCTCACCCTCGCCGATGCGGTACGCCACCGCCGACCGGTCTCCCTCAGATACACCGACCGCAACGGCCGGCCCAGCGAACGCACCCTGCACGCCTACGGGATCGTCGCCCACGCGGGCCGGTGGTACGTCACGGGCACCGACGCCGGCATCGGCGAGGACCGCACCTTCCGGCTCGATCGCCTCACAGACGCCAGAACCCTGCCCGGCTCGTTCGAGGTACCCGAGGGTCCCGGCCCGGCCCAGCGTGTGCTGTCCGGCTTCGCCACGGCGGAGTACCGGCACGAGGTGACCTTGCGCATCCATGGGACCGTCGAGCAGATCCGCGCCCACCTTCCCGCCGGTGTCGCGAGCCTGGAGGAGTACGAGCCGACGGCAGACCCGGACCCGGACCCCGAGCGCTGGCTACGCGTCCACCTACGGGCCGAGCGACTCGACTGGCTGCCTCCGGCACTCGCCTCGATCGACCGGCCGTTCGTCATCGAACGCCCCGCTGAATTGCGCGACCTCGTCGTAGCCCTCGCCGATCGCCTCACGTCCTGCGCCCGCCGGGGCTGACGGCTGGGAACCACCGTGAAGAGGGGGCACACCTGCGGTCATCCGGTGAGGCTGCCGTCGGTCGCGGGGGCGTCCGCTCCGGGGTGGCGTTCCCGGGGGCCTCGGCCTCGGTGGCGGTCCATCTCGCGCCACTCCGGTCGCAGCCCGGCCAGGTTCGTCGTGAGGAAGTACGCCGCCCCGCCGAGCAGCAGCACCGGCACGAGTCCGAACGAGGTGACCGCCGCTCCGGCGATCAGCCCGCCGAGCGGAATACCTGCCCAGGCCAGCGCACCGCCCAGCGCGTTGACCCGCCCCAGCAGCGGACGGGGCACCCGCTCGAAGGAGAGCGCCGCCAGAATCGGGTTGAGGAAGCCCGCTCCGAACCCGCCGGCGGCGAACACGAGGAGCACCGCCCACATCGGCGCGTCGCAGGCCAGGACCAGAAACCTCGGCGCCCCGGCGAGCAGGAACCCGGCGAAGAAAACCACCCGGCGCCGCATTCTGTGCGCGATCGCCGCGGCGACCAGGCTCCCGGCGACCGCGGCCGCTCCCCCCACGCTGCTGTTCACCCCGATCACGGCCGGTCCGTTGCCGGACTCCTCGGCCCACACGGGCACGAGCACCGTGGTGAACGCCGCGTCCAGCAGGTTGGTGACTCCGACCATGACCAGGACGGTGAGGAGCAGCGGCTCACCGCGCAGGAACCGGCAGCCCGCGCCGAACCGCCGCCAGTAGCGCGGAACCAACTCGCCCTCAACAGACGGGGCGTCTTCGGCCGCCCGCCCCATCCCGCGGGGCAGCGCCAGGGCGATGATCACCGAACCGAGCGCAAAGCTCGCGGCGTTGACGGCAAGTCCCGCCAGGGGCCCCAGCAGCGCCACCAGGGCGCCGCCGACAGCGGGACCGAGGGTGGTCGCCAGCCGCTCGGTCACACCGGACAGGCCGGTGGCCCGCTCCAGCGGCACCCGGCTGCGCTCGGCCGCCTCCGGGACCATGACCTCCTTCGCCAGGTCACCGGGGCCACGCGCCGCGCCGATCAGCGCGACCAGCGCCAGAAGCAGCGGAAGCGGAAGCAGGTCCAGGGTATGGAGCAAGGGAACGGCACCGGCGGCGGCCGCGCTGACCAGGTCGGTGGACCAGGAGATGACCCGCGGTCCGGCCCGGTCCACCAGTGGCCCGGTGAGCGCCTTGACCACGACGTACGGCGCCATCTCACAGAAGCCCACCAGCCCGGTCCAGGTGGCGCTGTGGGTGGTGGCAAGCACGAACCAGGGCAGCGCGATGGCCGAGACCCGGGTGCCGGTCAGCGATACCGCCATCGCCGCGAGCAACCCGCCGAGCGGCCGTAAGGACCGCCTGCCGGATAAGCCGTCGCCGCCCGGGGCCTTGGCTGTCACGAGGTCTGCGCCTCTGCCGCTCCCCCGGCGCCGGGGCGGCCGTCGGGCGCGGAGGGCTCCCCGGGTTCGGGCAGGATCTGTGTGATCACGGAGACGCGCTCCGCGCCGTCGGGAGCCTCGGTCGCCCCCTCCGGTGTATCCCGCCGGTACCGGGAGACGACGTCCCGCAATTCGTCGTGCAGCGCCGCCGCTTCCGCGGGCGTGAGCCGCAGCGGCCAATCACTCATGTCGAACGTGTCCCGCCAGGCGCGGGGCATCGTCTGAAGCTCGCCGAGCGCGCGTTGGGTACGCAGGGTGTAGCGGGCCGCGACGGATTGCAGATAGGCCAGTGCGGCCTCGGGCTCCCGCTCGGCCAGCTCCGGGTCGTTGAACCACGTGGACTGATGCACCGAACGCCACCAGCGCTCCCGTGCGTTCCCGCGCTCCGCGTCCTCCTCGACGAATCCCGCCGCACCCAACTGGCGCAGGTGGTAACTGGCGGAGCCCGAGTTGACGCCGAGCCGCTCGGCGAGCCGGGTGGCCGTGGACGGGCCGTGCTGCCGCAGCAGCCCGACCAACTCAAGGCGGAGCGGGTGCGCCAGGGCCCGCAGCCCCTTCGAGTCCAGTACGGCCGCGTTCGCCCCTGCGTCCGGACCGGGCGGCTTCTCCTGCGGGTCGGTCATGCCGTGGAGGTCAGTCATGACGCGCAGCCTAAACTGCAAACAATTCTTTGCGAAGACTTCTTTGCGAATAACTGTTTGTGGAGTGCCGCGGATCTCCTCGCGCTCAACCACCTCACGTGGACGCCGACTTGAGCGTTCCGACGGCGGAGCCTTCTGCCTACGGAGCCATCCGCCGTGCCAGCTCGCGGACCGCTGCCGCTGCCTCGGCGATGGCGGGTGACGGGGGCGGGAGGGACTGAGGGGAGGTCAGGGATTCCAGGGAGGTGCGGAGGTGGTGGAGGGTGGTGCGCGGGGGCGGGTGTGGTGGGGGAAGTCGGTGAGCGTGGTGGTGAGTTCGGACTCGATGGTGTCGAGGGATTCGAGGGTGTGGAGGGGGTGGGCGGACCGGAGGGGTGGTCGTCCGGCTTGTCGGTGGGGGGCTGGAGGCGTAGGTGGTCGGTCAGGGTGCGGAGGGCGGCGGTCAGGTCGCGGAGGGTCGTGCCGGTGCGTGCGAGGTCGGCGGTGCGGGAGGGGCCGGGCCTGCGGGGGCGGCCGGACGTGGGGGTGCCGCCCTCCCTGTCGCGTAGGAGTGCGCGGAGGGGGTGGGCTCCCGGGGTGCCGAACTCCTCGTGGACGGCGAGGGCTTCGCGCCAGTGTGCCTGGGCGCTCTGCTTGCGGCCCAGGGCGGTCTCGGCGTGGCCCAGTGCGGTCAGGGCGTCGGCCCGCCACCGTTCGCCGCCCGGCACCAGCAGCCGTTTCGCCGCGTCCTCGGCGGCGGTCACCGCTTCGCCGGGGCGGATCAGGGCGACCATCGCCTCGGCCGTCCGGCAGCGGGTCCGCCCCGCCCACAGAAGCTGGCGGTCCTCCTCGAAGAGAGGCAGGGCCTGGAAGAGTTCGCGGAGCGCCTCGGTGTGCCGGCCCGCGGCCGACAGCGCTTCGGCCAGGGCGTACCGGCCGTGCGCGAGCCGGGCGGTGCCGTCGGCGAGCCGGCGGTGGACGCCCACGCTCCGCTCCGCGAACAGGACGGCGTCGCCGCTGTTGCCGGTCGCCGCCCACAGCCGGGCCAGCGCGGCGAGCGCATCGGCCTCGCCCAGCTGGTCGTTGCGGCGGCGGCACTGTTCCCAGGCCGCGGTGAGCTGCCGCTCCGCGATGTCGTACTCCCCCTGGTGGAGGGCGATGAGGCCGCGCGCATACGGGGCGCGGAACCGCGTGAGGGAATCGCCGGAGCGGTCGGCCAGTTGCTCGGCGCGCCGCGCCTCGCGCTCGGCCTCGGCGCACTTGCCCAGCGTGAGGTACGCCTCGGCCAGCGCGACCCGGGCCCGGCCTTCCGCCCGTGCGTCACCGTCCCGGGCCGCCCGCGCCGCCACCGTCCGGGCAGCCGGCTCGTACGCGGCGGACAGCGCCCCGGAGTCCGCCGTCACCTGGGCGAGCAGCAGGAGATCGGCGGCCTGGCGGACGATCCCCGGGGTGCGCAGCGCGGCACGGCGGACGAGGGCGAGCAGCCGAGGAGTCTCCTCCGCCCAGGTGGCCAGGGCGCGGTCCCGGTCCTTCGCGACGGGCCGGGGGCCGTCGGAGGGGACGCGGGCGAGGTCGTGGAGCATCCGGTCGCCCGGGCAGCGGAGGGCGTGCACCTGCCGCCCCATGGCCAGATACCAGGTCAGCAGCCGGACCAGGGCCTCGTCGCGGGCCGCCTCCGACAGCTCCTGATCGGCGGACCGGCAGGCGAGGCGGCGCACTTGGCCCGTATAGCGATAGCGGCCGGCGCCCGCCTTGTGGAGCGCGCCGACGGAACACAGCTCGTCCAGGAGGGAGTGGGTCCGCTCCGCCGTGGTATCGAGCAGGGCGGCCGCGGCGCCGGACGTGAGGTCGGCGGACGAGGCCCCGGCGGTGTCCGCCACGGCGAGGAGGCGGAAGGCCCGGCGCGCCGCCGGGGAGAGCTGGGCGTCGAGCCACCGGAGCGCTGCGGGGCCGGTGTCGGGGTCGGTGAACAGCTCCTGCGCCTCGGCAGGGGTCAGCGCGGCCAGCTCGACGGCTTCGGTGGGTAGTGCGAGTGGGGCGAGCGGCGGGGACCCGCGGCCGGTGATCAGGACGGCGCTGCCGCCGCCCCGGGCTCCCGGTGCGCCCGTACGGCCGGGGAGCAGGGGGGCCAGGGGCGATGTGGCGGAGGTGGCGGAGGTGGCGGCCGCGTCGGAACTGGCGGCGGGTGCGTCAGAAGCGGCGGATCCGTCGCGGGGGTCAGGTGTCTCGGTGGCGGGTGGGGCAGAAGCGGCGGCGTCGGGCGCGTCGGATCCTGCGGCGAACGGTGCATCGGCGGGCGCGGGTGCATCGATGCCGGCGGACCCGTCGACAACGGCGCCGAGCGCCTCGCCGGCAGGCACATCGTCCAGCACCACAAGGACCCGCCGTTCAGCCAGCAGCGAGCGATAGAGGGCCGCCCGCCCCTCGCGCCACAAGGGGATGTGGCCAGCCGGCACGCCCAGGGCGCGCAGCAGCGCTTCGAGGGCGCCGGTCGCCGTCAGCCGGTCCTCGGCCTCGGCGGCGCTGCCGCGGAGATCCAGGAAGAGCTGTCCGTCCGGGAAGTGCTCCGCCACCTCGTGGGCGACGCGCAGCGCGAGTGCTGTCTTGCCCACCCCGGCCGGTCCGTGGATGAAGTGGCAGGGCGGGGCGTCGCTCGTACCGCCCGTCAATCCGGCGGCCAGACGGGCGAGGTGCTCGGCACGCCCTGCGAACGGCTCCGGTTCGGGTGGCAGGGCCACCGCGTCGGCCCGTGGACCGGCCGGATCGGGTGCGGGCTCCTCGGCGAGGGGGCGGTGGTGCCCGTTCGCGAGGTCGCTGCGCCAGCGCTCCAGCCGGGCGCGCTGAGCCGCGGCGAACGGCCCCGGCAGCCCGGCGAGTGACTCGCCGTCCCACAACGCGAGTGCTCGGTCGCGCAGTTGGCGGGCCACGGCCGGATCCTCGGCGCGGCGGGCCCGGCCGACCAGTTGCTCGGCCCGGTCGAGATCGAGGTCGAGGACCGGTGCGCTGCCGTCGGGGCGGCGCAGGGCATAGCCCCCGCCCTGCTCCCTGACCAGGAGGTCCGGACCGGTATCAGCGCCGGGATCAGCGCCGGCACCCGCCCCGCTGTCGGCGCCGAGCGCCGCGTTCAGCCGGGCGGCGCAGGCGTACAGCGACGTGAGGGCGTGACGCGGCGGCGCGGCGCCCCAGAGGTCGGGAATCAGCTCGGTCGCGGCGGCGGAGTGGCCCGGACGCAGCAACAGGGCGGCCAGCAGCGCCTGTTCCTCCGGGCCGCCCAGCGCGAGCGGCGTCGCCCCGCGCCAGGCGCGGACGGGCCCGAGGACACCGAAACGCGGGGGCATGGGCACGGCACGGCGCTGGGCCGGCACCGGGTGGTCGGTCAGCTCGGGCACCACACCCCCCATCCGCTCCAGCACCGGGCTGGCCAGCACCGCGAAGGCCCGCGCCGACGCCTGTAGCCGCAACTCCCCCTCGGCGTCCCCCATCAGGACCGGGAAGTCCGGCAGCTGCCCCATGTACGGCTCCAGCGACCGGCCGACGGCCTCGACGACCTCCACGGCCTCTTCGGCGCCGAGTCCGCTGGACAGCAGCTCCCGTACACCGGGGCGGAAGTCGTAGACGGGGTGGACGAGATGGCCCGGTGCCGGCGCGCCCAGGGCACGGTCCAGGGTGTGGGCGGCGGCCGCGTCCCGCGCCTGGTCGGTGCGCTCCAGGAGGCCACCGAGCAGGATCTCGGCGACATGGGTGGGCCCGGCGTCCCGCATCGTGGCGGCGCGCACCAGCTGCATCAGGGGCGTGGTCAGGGGGCGGATCGCCGAGAGGCGGACGGCGAGGCGGTAGGCCTCGGGCGAGAACGCCCCCCTGAAGTGGGACAGCAACTCCTCGGCCGTGCCCTGGGGTACGGCGGGCCCGGCGCACGCGGCAGGCGCCTCGTCCAGCAGCGCCGTTTCGATCAGATGCGGCACTCCGGGGCGGGTGAGCAGCCCGGCCCACTGCTCCAGCGCGGAGGCGGTCGGGTGCAATACGGGCAGCGCGAGGAGGCCGTCCGCCTCCGGGTCGCGCTCGCCACTGAGCGCATCGCAGACGATGAGCCGGCCGAGGGGGTCGAACTCGCCCGGTGCGGCCACGAGCCGGGGCCGGGCATCCAGGGCGGTGCCCCGCCACAGCCGCCGGGGCAGCGGGTTCAGTACGGCCAGCGGACCGCGGCGGCCCCATGCGGCGAGGGCGCGTACGGCCTGCGGGCTGCGCCATCCCGGGCTCGTACCGTCGGTCAGCAGGAAGGTCACCGCCGCGCCCGCGGACGGCCGGCGCCCCGCCGGGCCGCTCGGATCCTGGGGATCGACGGGAAGGATGCGGACGGAACGGAAGACCGTACTCCGGGCGAGGAGCGCGCGCAGCTCGGCCGCGAGCGGGCCCCACACCTGCATGGACGGCGAGCAGTCCACCAGCAGCACGGCCGACCGGCACCGCTCCTGCTCCGGGCGGGAGACGACATCGAGGAAGCCGGTCTCGGCGGCGAGCCGGACGGTGGCCTCGATATCGGTGACGGTGCGGTGCGGGTGGTCCCGGGACCGGCGCAACGGCCGCAGGGCCCGCCCCAGTTGCTGGGCATCGGGCAGCGCCCGCCCGCCGGGAACCCGCGCGGGACGGGCCCGCTCCCCGCCCGTCCCGCCGCCCTGGCTGCCCATGGCGTACAGCGCGCGACGGGGCGGAACGGCGGGCGTCAGCGGGTCGCAGGGCGCGGAGCGGGGGCCGCCGTCAGGGGCGGCGGGGGTGGCGTCGGCGACAGCGGGAGCGGTGCGGTCCGTAGGGCCTGTGCCATCGGCGCGGCCCCCAGTACGGCGGGACGGTCCCCCACCCCCCGAGGACTCACCAGGCCGAACGGGGCCGTCGAGACGACCGGCACCATCGGCACCCTCCGCTCCCGCATCAGCCCCACCGGACACCTCGGACGCATCCAACTCGGCCGCCTCGACCTCCGCAGCCTCCGCAGCCCCGCCGGCCCCACCGGCCAAGCCACTTTCTCCACCCCCGTCAGCCCCCTCGTCCCCGGCCCCGTCCCCGACCCCGCTCGTACTCCCCGTCCCACCCACACGCTCCACCGAGTCCCCCGACTCCCCCGTATCCCCCGTATCCCCCGGCGTCCCGGCCGCCGTACGCCCCTCCATCGCCCGCGACAGCCACAGCACATCGAGGAGTTCCGTGGCCCCGAGGTCGTAGCCGGCGGCCGACATCGCCTGTCGCAGTCGGTCGATCATGGCGACATGGACTCGTCGAGGCGGTGCAGTACGGCGGCGAGGAGCTCTTCCTTGGTGAGGTCGGCGCCGCTGATGCGCAGATGGACGGCGGCCAGCAGCTGGTCGGTGGCCAGGGTCTGGGTCTTCGCGCGCTGGTGGAAGACCTCGATGAGGTCCTCCGCGGCGGCGACCGCCTGCTCCCCCAGGTTGTGTTCGATGATCTTCCGCAGCCGGTCGCCGGTCGGCTCCGGCAGATCCAGCCGTACGCAGCGGCGCAGGAAGGCGGGCGGGAAGTCCCGTTCGCCGTTGCTGGTCATCACGACGATCGGGAAGTGGGTGCAGCGGACCACGCCGCGGTGGACCGCGACCCGCTCCCGGCTTCCGCTCAGCAGTACCTGGACCTCCTGTTGGTGCTCGGGCAGCCGGGCCAGTTCCGGGATCTCGAACTCGCCCTCCTCCAGCACCACCAGCAGGTCGTTGGGCAGGTCGATATCGGCCTTGTCGAGTTCGTCGACGAGCAGGACCCGGGGGCGGCCGGCCGCCAGGGCGCTGCCGAGCGGGCCGAGGCGCAGGTACTGGCCGATGTCGCCGGCCCCGGTGGCGCGCCGGACCCGGGGGCGGCGCGCGGAGCCGTGCGGGGCCTCGCGCTCCCGGCGCAGCGAGGCCTCCCGGAGGCGGCCCACGGCGTCGTAGCGGTAGAGGGCGTCCTGGAGCGTGGAGCGGCTGTTGACCGACCAGCGCAGGACGTCACCGAGCCCCAGTTCCTCGGCGACGGCGCGGGCCAGCGAGCTCTTGCCGGCGCCGGGGCGGCCGGTGACCAGCAGCGGCCGGTGCAGATGCAGGGCGGCGTTGATGACGGAGATCTCGTTGCGCTCCAGGAGGTACGGCGCCCGGGGCGTCTCCCCTCGGCCGGCGGGCAGGTGGCGCCAGGGCGGCGGGGCAGGCAGCGGTGACGGGCCGCGGAACACCCACCAGTCCTCCGGCGCCGCCGCCGGGTCGTCGTGTGCGCCTGCTGCGCTCTGTCCGGTCACCGCACGTTCTCCTCGTTCATTACTGCGTCCAGGATCCGGCACTCAGGGCTGGGTCAGCACCCAGGCGTCCGGGGCGAGTTGTGGGGGACGGTGGTCGGGCGCGTCGTAGAGCAGGGACAGCCGGCGGCCGTGGTGGGTGTCGCGGTCCGGCTCGGCCATCGCCCTGGCCCGTTCCAGGCGCACCGCTTCGGGTACCTCGGCGTGGTCGGTGCCGTCGACCAGGGCCAGCAGGTCCTGGGCGATGTGCTCGCCGTGTTCGGCGCGGTGCCACAGCACGGTGTGGACGCCCGCCTGGACGCACTGCCGCAACAGCGTGCCGTGGTGGTGCGGTTCGCAGCACACGATGACCGTGCCGGCATCGCGGTGCACCTCCAGTTGTGCGCGGGCGACCTTGCGGTCGGTGTGCCGGTGGTCGAGGACCAGGCGTTTGGCGTGCGGCAGGGCGGCGGTTCGCTGTTTCCAGCCGGCGTAGCTCTCCCGGGAGCGCTCCGTGGTGCGCACCACCACCCGCCGGGTGATCCCGGGCGCGAACGGCCCGTCCTCGTCGCTGTCGGGCGATTCCCAGGAGTCGACGTCCAGACCGAGCCAGGCGGACGGCAGGAAGTACTCCACCAGGGCGGTCTCCGGGTCTTCCCGGACCTCGGTGCGCAGCACCCGGCGGATGTCGTCGACCACCTGCTCACTGCCCGCCTCGGCATCGCGGACCAGTGCGAGCCGGTGCGGCTGGCGGTCGGCGAAGGTCCAGATCTGGTAGGTGAAGCGGCGTCCGGTCGCGGTGGGCAGCAGCTCCACCTGGACGCGGGGGGCGAGGGCCGCCGGGGTGCCGGTGGCCGGCCGGACGGGGACCGGGGTGCGGACCGGGGCCGCGGCGGCCGTGACATCGGCGCGGAACTGGCAGACCGCCGCTTCGTCGACGCCCGACCGGGCGGCGACGCGCTCGACCCACGCGTCGAGGTCCTCGGCCGGGTACACCCCGGCCGCGCGTTCGTCGACGCTGATCCGCACCACGCCCTGGAGCAGCGGCGGCACCGGCGCCCCGGTGGTGGAGCTGAAGCCCTCCAGGGCGTCCATCGCGTCGGCCAGGCCGGTGACGGCGGGCAGTTCCGGGGCGTGCGGCAGGACACGTTCCAGGAGGGTGCGGGGATCGGTGCGGGTGCAGTGCGCCAACAGGCCGGAGAGGTCGCGGCGTTGGCGGGTGGTCAGGCATTCGGCGGGGCGGACCGTACGGGCGGCGCGGCGCAGGCGCTCCCAGTCCTCGCGGGCACCGTAGAGGCCGGGCCGGGCGTGCGGGTCGTACGGGTCGGCGACCGGCGGCTCGTGGTCCCGTACCAGGTCGAGGAGTTCGGGGATACCGCGGCGGACGCTGACCGCCAGGCCGACCAGCCGTTCCAGGTCGGCGGCCGGGCCCGCGGAGGGCCTGCCGAGCCGGGCGGCGAGCCGCTCCTCACAGGCGAGCACCGCCTCGCGGCCCTTCAGTACCCGCTCCAGCGCGGTGAGCAGCTGCTGGACCCCGCGGCGGGCGGTGGGCACCGCCGAGGGCGGCAGGGTGGGGAGTTCGGCCTCGATGGCGGGGACGCTGATGGCGTACATCGTCGTCGGCCGGGCCCCGGGGGCGGCCCCGTCCGGGGCCCGGTGCACGGCCGCGACCAGGCCGACCACGGCCTGCCGCTCGCGGTCCCACAGCGGCCCGCCGCTGAAGCCCTCGGTGACCTGCGCACCGCCGAGCACGTCCAGCGCGATCCAGGGCGGCGCGGAGACCCGGGGCACGGCGCGCACCGTGGGCAGCGGATTGCCGCTGGCCCATAAGGCGATGGTCTCGTTGGCGTAGTTGTGCTGGAGGAACGGGGCCGGTTCGGCGCCGTCGGGTGCGGCGCCGGTCAGCTCCAGGACGGCGAGATCGCCGTGGTACGGCACCCGGCCGGGCTCGACGGGCGCACTCCCGGCCGCCGTGGCCCGCGGCGGCACCCACATCTCCCGTAAGACCCGGGCGGCCAGGTCGCGCCCGGCCGCGACATGGGGCAGCCGGAGGGTGACGGTGTCGCCGGGTCCGGGGGGCTCCTGGGCGAAACGGTCCCTGCCCAGTGCGCTGTTGACGACATGGGCGCAGGTCAGTACGAGCCGTTCGGCGACCAGCACGCCCGCGCCGATGGCATGGTCGCCATGGCGTACGGAGGCGAAGGACTGCTGGAGCGGGGTGTCCGGGCCTGCGCCTGCGCTCACGGGGCCGTCCCGCCGGGTTCCCCCGTGCCCTGGCCGAGATTCCAGGTGGCCGAGACCTTGAAGCTCGCGTCTCCCTTGCCGGAGAACACCCCGAGGCTCAGATCGGAGCCGAGGGTGACCCCGAACTCCACGGTGACCTCGTCGGGGCGGTGGCTGCCGGCGGCGATCGAGCGGTGAATCTGGCCGAGGACGCCGCCGAGCGGCCGCAGGGCCTCTTCGAGGGCCTCCCCGCCGCGGGTCAGCGCCCGGGCCACCCGGCTGTCGACACTGACCGGCTGGGCGGAGCCGAACTCCTCGGGCAGCTCCAACTCACCGTCGGTGCCGGGCTGCTGCCGTCGGTCACCTTCGGGCGGCGGTTGTGCGCCGGAGTGTTCGTGCGGGCCCGGCCGGCCGGTGGCGGCCGGCTCCTCGGCCCGCAGCCACACGACGGTCGCCTCATCGATTCTGAGAGCCACATCCCCCATGCCGGTCAGTCTGACATGAGCGGCCTGGCCACCGCCCGCACTTTCCTGCCCTTTTTCCGCTTCCGCACCCGCAGCCACCTGCGAAAAGGTACGGAAGCGGCATAGGTCCGCTAGTCCTGGAGCACCGCGCGCGCCAACTGCCGGGACTGGGCGACGAGTCGGTCCTCGGAATCCCAGACCTCGGCGTCCTCCTCCAGGAAGCCGCCGGCGAGGTTGCGGGTGGTGATGGCGACCCGCAGCGGGCCGGGGGCCGGGCGGCGGCGGATGTGGGCGGTCAGTTCGACGGTGGGGACCCAGCCGGACAGGCCCATCTCGAAGGCGGTGGGCGGCAGCGCGTCGACGGTCAGCAGGAGGGACAGCGGGTCGGGTTCGCGACCGTCGGCCAGGCCGAACCAGGCGCGCATCTCGCCCTTGCCGGAGGGGGCGCCGACGGCCCAGCCCGCGGTCGCCGGGTCCAGCCGGAGGGCGAGGCGCTCGGCGATGGCGGTGCTGCCGGGGATCGCGGGACGGCCGTCGGGGGCGCTGTCCGTGCACAGGCAGTGCTCGTACGGCGGGATGGCCGGGGGTTTGGCGGTGGTGCGGACGTCGTCGGGCAGCGCGCCGAGGTCGCCGTACGCGGCCAGCACGCGCAGCCGCTCGACCTCGCTGCCGTCCTCCGCGAACTGGACGAGGGTGGCGGTGCCGGTCGACATCGTGCGGCCGGTGCGGACCACTTCGGTGCGGATCACCGCGGGGCCCGGGACCGAGGCGGTCAGGTAGTGCGCGGTGACCGACATCGGGTCGGGGTGCGGGAGGGCGTCACCCAGGGCGCGGCCCATGAGGGCGAGGAGGTAGCCGCCGTTGACCGCCTGGATGATCGTCCAGCCGGCGGAGAGGTGGGCGTCATAGACGCCGGGTGCGCGGCGGGTGACCGCCGTATCGCGGTCGAACTCGCTGGTGCGGTGGGTCGCCAGAGCCATGGGTTGCACGCTACACGGGATGGTTACCGACCGGTAGTGTCAGTTTTTACCGCCTCGGGCGGAACGACTCGTTCCGCGCCTGCGATGATGTGCGCCATGCTTCACGTCCTCTACCTGGTGGGTGTCGCGGCCTTCGCGGCGAGCGGGGTGCTGGCCGCCTATCGCGCCAACATGGACCCCTTCGGCGGGCTGGTGCTCGCCTTCGCCGCGTCCATCTCCGGCGGCACGCTGCGCGATCTCATCCTCGACCGGCGCCCGCTGTACTGGACGCACGACTGGGTACTGCTCACCGTGATCATCTGTGTCGGCGTCGGCACCATGATCTATCTGCGGTTCTGGCAGCTGCCGCACAAGTCGCTGCTGGTGGTCGACGCGATCGGACTGTCCGTGGTCACGGTCATCGGGGCCCGCGCCGCGATCGACGCGGGCGCCACCCCGCTCGCAGTGATCATCCTGGCGGTGCTGACCGGGGTCGCCGGTGAGGTCATCCGCGATGTGCTGTGCGGGGAGTTCCCGCCGCTGCTGCTGCGGGAGGACGTCTACGCGATCGCCGCGCTGGCCGGCGCCTGCTGCTATCTGCTGCTGTACAACCTCGGCACCGGAGCCACCCCCGCCGCCGGGATCTCGGCGGGGGTGGTCTTCGGACTGCGGATGGGTGCGGTCTACCTCGGGCTGCATCTGCCGCGGCCGCAGCAGCTGCGCCCCCGGGGCGGCCGGCCGGACGCCGACTGACCGCGGGGCCCGGACCTACTCGGGCAGCGCCGGCTTGCTGTCCGTGTTCAGCCAGGTGTCGAAGAGGTCGTCCAGCTGCTGCCCGGAGATCTTCTCGGCGAGCGCGATGAACTGGGAGGTCTCCGCGTTGCCGTAGCGGTGGCGGGCGGTCCAGGCCGGCAGCAGCTTGAAGAACGCCTTGTCGCCGATCCGCTCCCGCAGCACCTGAAGCGTCATCGCGCCGCGTTCGTAGACCGCGTCGGCGAACATGGTGTCCCGCTGCGGATCGGCGACCTTCACCTTCCAGAAGGCGCTGTCGGCCGGGGCGCCGGCGTACGCCGCACGGAAGGCGTCATGGGCGCTGCGGGTGCCGCGGTGCTCGCTCCACAGCCACTGCGCGTACGTGGCGAAGCCCTCGTTGAGCCAGATGTTCTGCCACTTCTTCACCGAGACCGAGTCGCCGAACCACTGGTGCGCCAGCTCGTGGACGATGGTCGACTCGCTGCGCACGCCCGAGTAGACCGGCTTGGACTGCACCTCCAGGGAGAAGCCGGCCTGCGGCATGTCGTCGACGATGGCGCCGGTCTCCTCGAAGGGGTACGGGCCGAAGACCGTCGACCAGTAGTCGGTGGCCTCGGCGGTGAGGCCGTAGACGTCGACCCTGCCGGTGGGCAGCGTGGGGTCGGTGGCGACGTAGATGGGGATGCCGCCGGGCGTGGTGCCCGTACGGACGTCGAACTTCCCGATGGTGGCGGTGGCGAGGTAGGTCGCCATGGGGCGCTTCTCGCGCCAGTGGGCCCAGGACCGGCCGTGCCGCTCCCCGGAGCCGACGAGCCGCCCGTTGGAGACGCCGGTCAGGCCCTTGGGGGCGTCGATGCGGATGTCGTAGGTCGCCTTGTCGCCCGGGTGGTCGCTGGAGGGGAACCACGTCGAGGCGGCGTTCGGCTCGCAGCCGACGAAGACCCCGTCCTTGGTCTTCATCCAGCCGTACTCGGAGCCGAAGACGATCGGGCCGCTCAGCGGCTTGGGGACACCGTGGTAGGCGACGGTGACGGTGAACTTCCTGCCGTGGCGCAGCGGGAAGTCGGGGCGGACGGTTATCTCGTCACCGGATCTGGCGAAGTGGGCCCGCCGGCCGTTCACCCGCACGCTGTCGACCGTCAGCTTCTGGAGATCGAGGTCGAAGGCGGAGAGGTTCTTGGTGGCGCGGGCGGTGAGTGTCGTCCGGCCGTCGAGCCGGCCGCTGTTGGGCTGATAACTGACGCCGAGGTCGTAATGCAGGGCGTCGAAGCCGCCGTTGCCCAGGCGGGGGAAGTAGGAATCACCGACGCCGGGGGCGCCGGGGGAGGCGCCGGGAGCGGCGGCGATGGAGGCGGCCGAGGCCACGGCGGTGGCCAGGGCGAGCCAGCGGGAGGTGCGACGCACAGAACGGGAGAGTGCCATGAGCCGTCCTTTCGGACACACGGGCGAATGAGGAACAATCGCGCCGACTCTGCACCCTCCCGCTCCGTCTTGCCCGGGACTTTGCCAATTCCTCGGTGTTACTTACCGGTTGGCTCCTGACCGGCCCCGCCGGACGCCCCGGCGGCCGGCGCCGGGTCGGGTGCGTTCTCGGGGTGGTGGCAGGCCACCTGGTGACCGGTTCGCAGCGTGACCAGCGGCGGCTCGGTGGTGGCGCACACCTCGGTCGCCTTCCAGCAGCGGGTACGGAACCGGCAGCCGGACGGCGGGTTGATCGGCGACGGCACATCGCCCTTGAGCAGGATCCGGTCGCGCTGGGTACGCCGCTTGGGATCGGGCACCGGGACGGCGGACAGCAGCGCCTTGGTGTACGGGTGCATCGGCGACTCGTACAGCGCCTTGCGGTCGGCCAGTTCCACGATCTTGCCGAGGTACATCACCGCGATCCGGTCCGACACATGCCGGATGACCGAGAGGTCGTGGGCGATGATGACGTACGTCAGGCCCAGCTCCTCCTGGAGGTCGTCCATGAGGTTGACGACCTGGGCCTGGATCGACACGTCCAGCGCGGAGACCGGCTCGTCGGCGACCACCAGCTTGGGCTTGAGCGCCAGCGCCCGGGCGATGCCGATGCGCTGCCGCTGACCGCCGGAGAACTCGTGCGGATAGCGGTTGTAGTGCTCCGGGCTCAGGCCCACCAGCTCCAGCAGCCGCTGCACCTCCTTCTTCACCCCGCCCTCGGGCTCGACGCCCTGGAGGCGGAAGGGGGTGGAGACGATCCCGCCGATGGTGTGCCGCGGATTCAGCGAACCGTACGGATCCTGGAAGATCATCTGCACGTCCCGGCGCATCGGCCGCAGCCGGCCCTGGGACAGATGCGTGATGTCCTGGCCCTGGAACTCGATGGAGCCGCCGGTCGGTTCGTCGAGCCGGGTGATCAGGCGGCCCATCGTCGACTTGCCGCAGCCGGACTCGCCGACGACGCCGAGGGTTTCCCCGGGCCGTACGTCGAAGTCGATGCCGTCGACCGCCTGCACCGCGCCGACCTGCCGCTTGAGCAGGCCCTTGGTGATCGGGAAGTGCCGGACCAGACCGCGGACCCTGAGCAGGGGCTCGGCGGCGGAGGGGGCGTCGGCGGAGGCGTCGGCGGAGGTCTCCGCCCCCTTCTGGAGCGGGATCTTCTTGTTCTGGTCGTCAGTCGTCTCGGTCACAGCTTCGGCGCAATCTCTTCGGTCCAGATACGCTCCCGCTCCTCCTGCGACATATGGCAGGCGGAGAAGTGCCCTCCCCCGTCGGCTACGCCCCCATTGGCGGGGGTGCCCCCACTGCCGGCCTCGCGCAGTTCGGGGCGGACCGTACGGGTGAGGTTGTCCTTGGGCACATCCGCGTACGGGCAGCGGGGGTTGAAGGCACAGCCGGACGGGACGTTGATCAGGCTGGGCGGCGAGCCCTTGACCGGGATCAGCCGGTCCGTCTGCTCACGGTCGATACGCGGCATGGACCCGAGCAGACCCCAGGTGTAGGGGTGCTGGGGCTCGTAGAAGACCTTCTCGGCCGGTCCACGCTCGACGCACCGTCCGCCGTACATCACCAGCAGATCGTCGGCGAGCTCGGCGACCACCCCGAGGTCGTGGGTGATGATGATGACCGCCGAGCCGAACTCCTTCTGGAGATCGCGGATCAGGTCCAGGATCTGCGCCTGGACGGTGACGTCCAGTGCGGTGGTCGGCTCGTCCGCGATCAGCAGCTCGGGGTTGTTCACCAGCGCCATCGCGATCATGGCGCGCTGGCGCATACCGCCGGAGAACTGGTGCGGATGATCGTCGACCCGCTTGTCGGGCTGCGGGATGCCGACCCGGTCGAGCATCTCGATCGCCCGCTTGCGCGCGGTCTTCTTGTCCACGTCGTTGTGGACGCGGTACGCCTCGACGATCTGGCTGCCGACCGAATAGAAGGGGTGCAGCGCGGACAGCGGATCCTGGAAGATCATCGCCATCTCGCGGCCACGCAGCCGGCGCACCTGGTCCGGATCGGCGGAGACCAGCTCCTTGCCGTCCAGCCAGATCTCGCCGGACATGTCCACCTTGCTGCGCTGCTGGCGCGAGGCGCGGTGCAGGCCCATCACGGCGAGCGAGGTGACGGACTTGCCGGAGCCGGACTCGCCGACGATGCCGAGCGTCTTGCCCTTCTCCAGGCTGAAGTTCAGGCCGTCGACGGACTTCACCAGCCCGTCGTCGGTGCGGAAGTGCACCTTGAGGTCCCGCACCTGGAGGAACGGCGCCGGCGCCTTCCCGGTGGTGGTGGCCGCGGCGGACCCGGCCGCCGCGGTCTCGGTCTTGTCCTCGGAGGAGTCGGTCACGAGAGCCTCACCCGCGGGTCGACGGCGGCGTACAGAACGTCCACCACCAGATTGCACATGACGATGAAGAACGCGGCGAGCAAGGTGACGCCGAGGATGTTCGGCAGGTCGTTGGCGTTGATCGCCTCGACGGCGAAGGCGCCGACTCCCTTGAGCGAGAAGACCTGTTCGGTGATCAGCGCACCGCCGAGCAGCAGGCCCAGGTCCATGCCGAAGACCGTGATGATCGGGGTGAGCGCGGCCCGCAGACCGTGCCGTACGACCACCTTGCGCTCCCGCAGGCCCTTGGCGCGGGCGGTACGGATGTAGTCCTCGCTCAGCGTCTCCAGCATCCCGGCCCTGGTGAGCCGGGCGTAGAGCGCGGAGTAGAGGAAGGCCAGGGTGACCCAGGGCAGGACCAGGGTCCGGGCCCAGAGGAACGGATCCTCCATCAGCGGTATGTAGTCGCTGCGTTCGAAGATCGGCCACTGGTAGGTGAACAGCGCCAGGGCCAGGGCTCCCGTGAAGAACATCGGGAGGGAGACACCGGCCAGCGCGACACCCATCGCCATCCGGTCGAAGAGCGAGCCGGGGCGCAGCGCGGAGAGCACACCGGTGGCGACACCGGAGACGACCCACAGCACGGCCGCACCGGCGGCGAGCGAAAGGGTCACCGGGAGCCGGGACTGGATCTCCGGCCAGACCTCGATATGCGTTTTGAAGGAGTATCCGAAGCACGGCACATGGCACTGGGCCGCTTCCGGACCGAATTTGTAGTCGACGCCGACGAAAATGCCCTTGAGGAAGTCCCAGTACTGCTCGTACACGGGCTTGTCCAGGCCGAGATTCTTCTTGACCGCGGCGATGTCCGCGGGCGTGGGGGCCTTTCCGATGTACTGCTGGGCAAGCTGGTCGGTGCTCTGCCCGGCCAGCTTCGGCAGCAGGAAGAAGATGCCGAAGGTGACCGCGCTGACGATCAGCAGCAGAACCACTGCGCTGATCAACCTGCGGATGATGTACGAGAACACGGGGATGCGGCGTCGGCGCCGCGGGCCGGCCGAAGCCGGCCCGCGGACACCAATGCCTTCACCTGCCTTCCAGGGCTGCTACTTCTTGACGCCGATGTTGAGGTAGTCGTACTGACCGCTGAAGGCCGAGGTGGACACCAGGTTGGTGGCCTTGGGCGAGCGGTACATCAGGACCTTGAAGTAGGTGAGCGGAACGATCGCCGCCTGCTCCATCGTCTTCTTGTCGATCTCGGCGTACGCCTTCTCGCGGGCCGCCTTGTCGGTGTTGGCGATGGCGCTGTCGAGCAGCTTGTTGATCTCCGGGTCGTCCAGCTCCGACAGGTTGGTGTTACCGGACTGGCTGATCGCCTTGCCGTTGAGGATCTGCTGGAGGTAGCCGTAGCCGGTCGGGAAGTCCGAGCCCCACTGCATCATGATCAGACCGACGTTGTTCTTCTTGTTGAACTTCGGCACACCGGCGTAGTCCGAGAAGTACTTGCTGGTCGGGTAGGACTGGATCTTGGCGGTGACACCGATCTTCTTGAGCGAGTCGATGACCGTGGTGGCCGCGTCGACCTCGTCCTGGCGGTCGTTGCGGGCCAGGATCGTGGTCGTGGTCTTGCCGGCGCCGCACTTGTCCCAGTGCTTCTTGGCCTCGGCCAGATCCAGCTTGTCGCCGTCGTACTTCTGCGGGTACAGGTCGTACTTCTGGTAGCCGTCGATGTCGGTCGGCAGGACCGTGGAGGCCAGCTCACCGCGTATCGGACCGCCGAGCGAGGTCTGTACGGCCTTCTTGTCGATCGCGTACTCGACGGCCTTACGGCACTCGATGTTGTCGAACGGCTTCACCTTGGTGTTGAGCGCCGTGTAGACCAGCCGCTGACCGAGCGTGTTGTCGGTGTTGGCCTTCTCCTTGGGGTCGGTCAGGAGCTGCGCCTGGGTCTGCCCGTCGACACCGCGGCCGGCCAGGTCCACCAGGGTGTTACCGGACTTGAGGTCCTTGTCGATCGTCGACTGGGCGACCTTCAGATTCAGGACGATCTTGTCCGGCAGCTGCTTGCGCAGCGGGTCGGTCTTCGCCGACCACTGCGGGTTGCGGACCAGGGTGAGCTTCTTGCCCTCTTCGTAGCTCTCGAACTTGTACGAGCCGGTGGACAGCACGGACTTGGTGTAGTCGGCGCCCTTGTCCTTGGCCTGCGGGACCGGAGCGGTCTGCGGGGCGCTCACCAGGTAGTCGAACTCGGCGAACGGCTTCTTCAGGTGGAAGACGACCGTCTGCTCGTCCGGCGTCTCGATGGACTTCAGACCGGCCTTGCTCTTGTCCTTGTAGGGACCCTTGTAGCCGCCGTCGTTGTCCTTGAGGAACTGCTGGAAGTAGTTCGGGCCCAGCGAGAGGGTGTCGCGCGCGAAGTTGCTGCGCTCGACGGCGTACTTGACGTCCTGCGAGGTCACCGTGGAGCCGTCGTCGTACTTGACGCCCTTGCGGATCTTGTACGTCCAGGTCTTGCCGCCGTCGCTGGGCTTGCCCATCGACTCGGCGAGGTCCGGGACCAGCTCGTTGCCCTTGGGGCCGGGGCCCGGCTTGAAGGTGGTGAGCGGGCGTGCGTAGAGCCGGCTGAAGTTGTAGATGAAGGCGTAGTACGTGTTGCCCGGGTCGAACGACTCGGGGGCGTCGCTGATCGCGTAGGTGACCGTGCCGCCCTTCGCGTCCGAGGCGTTGACGATGCCCTTGGTTGCGGCGTTCGCCTCGCCCGAGCCCTCCGCGGAACCCTTGCCCCCGCTACAGCCGGCCAGCAAAAGGCCCGCACTGGTGATGGCCGCGACAGCCGCGACCGGAACTGACCTTCGCATTGGTCGGTGTCCCCTTCGTTCGTCGAGAAACGTCCATACGTCGGTACGTCGGTACCTCGGTATGTCAGAGCTACAGAACTGCGAAAAACGCTGGTGAGACTTCTGAGCGGGTGCCAGGCACGGCCATCAGCGGCTGCGCGGATCCAGCGCGTCCCTCAGACCGTCACCGAGCAGGTTGAACGCCAGCACGGTGACGAAGATCGCGAGGCCGGGGACGATCATGTACTGAGGGTCGACCTCGTAGTACTTGACCGCCTGGTTGAGCATGCCGCCCCAGGACGCCTGGGGCGGTTGGATACCGACGCCCAGGAAGCTCAGCGCCGCCTCGAAGAGGATGTTGGAGGGGATCAGCAGCGTCGAGTAGACGATGATCGGACCCACCAGGTTGGGCAGCAGCTCCCGGAAGAGGATGAACGGGCCGCGTGCCCCCATGCCGCGGGCGGCGTCCACGAACTCCCGCTCGCGCAGCGACAGCGTCTGCGCGCGCACGATCCGCCCCATGTACGGCCAGTTGAAGAAGCCGATCACGAAGATCAGCACCGAGATGTGCAGCGGCAGACCCTCCAGGCCGAAGGCGCCGCCCTGGAGCGAGGCGGAGATCGCGATGGCGAACAGCAGCAGCGGGAAAGCCAGGAAGACGTCCATCATCCGGCTGATGAAGGCATCCACCCGCCCGCGGTAGAAGCCGGCGACCACCCCGAGGACGGTGCCGATGGCTACCGACAGCAGGGTCGCGCCGAACGCCACGATCAGCGACACCCAGGAGCCCTCCAGGATCCGGGCGAGCAGATCGCGGCCGAACTTCGGGTCCACGCCCAGCGGGTGGTCCCCGCTCATCCCGCCGAAGTCGCCCTTGGGGAGCGTGGTGTTGGGGTCGATCAGCGACTGGTTGGGGTTGTTGGGGTCCAGCCCCAGCAGCGACTGGATCGGGCGGGAGAGCGCGGCTACGGCGATGAGCAGGATGACAACGATGGCACCGGCCACCGCGACCTTGTCCCGCCGGAAGCGCAGCCAGGCGATCTGACCGAGCGAACGCCCCTCGATCCGCTTTTGTTCCACGCCTTTCAGCACCGCTTCCGGCTGCGCCTCAGCAGCTGCTCCGGTGGTCTCGATCGGTGCGGTCACGGTGCCTTTGACCCCTCTCGGCCGACAGTGGCCGGCCCATGCCCCGCCGCGGTAGCGGCCTTCTTCACATCACTGGTGCAAGTCATGCAGGCATCGCGGAAGTTCGCGTTTTATGGAAATTCAAAAGGTGCGCGACGCCGTTCTCGGATGACGCTCGTACAAAGGACCGATGGCCCTCTGCTGCCGGAGTCTTCATCCGATTCGCGATCAGTCACCAGCCCTGAAGGGGAAAGGATGCGTAACTGTGATGTGATCCGCGGCATTCCGTTATACGGACAAAAGTGGGAGCTGAGCGGTGTGTATACCCGTGAGAAAGGGGCTCAACTGCGGGGCACATGGGGCGAATTCCCCCCAAGCCCGGCGCCGGGGCGGCGCGCCGGGCGTCAGTACGGACGCGGGTAGCCGTAGCCGTACGAGGGCGCGGGAGCCTGCGGCTGGACGTAGCCGTCACGGTCGAAGAAGGGGCGCGTGGAGGCCCGCATCCACATGCCGACCGGGTCGAACTCGTCGTTCATCGCGACCGTGGAGACGGGCAGACCGTCCGGAACGGCACCGATCGACTGCTGGATCATCAACCGCACCGAATCCACCGCTTGTTGGCCGGTGTCGTACAGATCCAGACCGATCGCCAGATACGGGGCACCCAGCGCGGGCTGCACCCAGGCCCGGCGCAGCGACCGGACGGCGGGCGTCCGGTGCGCGTTCTGGGCGAGCAGCGCGTAGAACTGCGGGATGTCGATCACCGGCTCCGAGATCCGCAGCGGCCCGGCGGGCAGCCGGTCGAGGCCGCCGGCGATACGACGCAGATCCAGCCAGGGAATGCCGACGCCGCCGCCGGGAGCATGCGGATTCAGCCACAGGCCCCAGCGGTCAGGGAAGAGCGCGGCGGCGATTTCGGGACCGGTGACCACCTCGTGGTCACGGTTCCAGCCGGAGGCGGCGAGCTCGGGCGCCGAGGTCACACACGGCGCATAGCCGAGGCCCTCGACCTCCATGTTTCCGTACTGCGCATCGGGCATACCGGCCCGGCCCTGCCAGAGCAGCATCCAGACCTGGCCCGCGGCGAGCGCGTGCAGCAGCGCCTCATAGGCGTCGTAACGGCCGGGCGAGACCTGCTGAAGCAGCTGCTCCAGCTGTCCGGCCGCCGCCGGCCCCTGATGCGCACCCGCGCTCACGTGGTCCGTCCCTTCTCTCAGCAGGGCACGTGAGGGTGCGCCCGCCTGTCATCCAACCAGCTTAGGGCTTGCCGATGGGCCAGGACCGGTCCTGGCCCATCGGCAAGCCCTTACGAGTGGTCACGACTGTAGAAGGGCCGCACGCGCTCCAGCATCCAGTCGGCGACCGGGTCGCCCTGGGCGAGGTCGAGCATGACGAGTTGTACGGGCCAGGGCAGCGGTACTGCGCCGAGCGCACGTCCGAGGGCTGAGAGTACCGTCTCGCGGGCGGTGCCGTCGTGCAGCGCGAGGGCATCCGCCGCGACCTGAACACCGACGAACAGCGCGGGCGTGTCGCCCTCGACGCTTGCCAGGGCACGCCGGGCACTCAGGACAATTCCGGCGCCGGAGAACTCCAGCCCGGCCGAGGCCAGGAAGTCCACCGGCTCGTCCTGCCAGTCCGGCTCGAAGAGCCGTACCCGGCCGCCGCTCGGCAGCCCGTCGAACTCCGGCTGTCCCGGCCGCCGCTCCCGGCACAGTTCGGCCACCGCGGGCGGCGGCAGCGGGACGCCGACCGTGCCGTCGGGATTGACCGCGATGCCGATCTGCGGCGGCAGCCCGCGGGCGAACTCCCGGGCCGGGGCGACGGTGAAGGACATATGCGAGCCGATCACCCGCAGGAACTCCTGCTCGGAGCTGTAGACCGGGACGTAGTGCGCCCCGTCGAGCTCCACGGTGGGCAGATCGAGGCCGCGGGTGCCGGGACCCGCGCTCTCCGGACCGCCGCCTTCGGGCAGCGGCACCCACAGCCGGCTACGGCCGAGGACCTCGACGATCCGGCCGCCGGCGCCCGGGTGTCCGACCGACGCGGACAGCACCTCTTCGAGCTCGTTCGCCGGCCATGCCAGCTGCGGTATCCCCTGCTCCGGAAATGTCATTCGTCCCACCCGTTCCAAACCGCGCCATCTGGCCAAAGACCCTAGACGAGACGGCGCGCGGTGCGGCGTGCGGGGGCGTGCCCGGCGACTAATGGAAGGTGACCGTCTCCAGGGCTCTCGCCGACCGCCGGTCGAGGAGGGCGGCAGAGCAGAAGCCCTTGGGCAGCCGGGCCGATTCCGCGGCGCCGACCAGCCGGCCCACCGCCCCGCGGTGCCGGGCGAAGGCGTACCCCGACACCCCGCGGCCCCGTGACTCCTGGCCGGAAAGCGCCACCTCGGGCGCCACATCGAGTAGCACCAGATGCGCCCCGCGGCCGCCGCGCCGCGCCGCGCGCGCGATCCAGCG
Organism: Streptomyces platensis; assembly: GCF_008704855.1. Lineage (NCBI taxonomy): Bacteria > Bacillati > Actinomycetota > Actinomycetes > Kitasatosporales > Streptomycetaceae > Streptomyces > Streptomyces platensis. Next base: position 6,101,260 of record NZ_CP023691.1, on the reverse strand, counting down.
GCGCACCCACGCCAGCGTCCCGCAGTCGTGCACCACCACGCTGTCACCGGAGCGCAGCGCACGGCCCAGGGTCAGGTAGTGGGCGGCCCGGACCAGCGGGCGGTAGAGCCCGTACGGCAGCCGGCGCAGCCTGCCGTGCTCCCAGCGCTCACGGACGTCCTGCGAATCGATGCGGTGCACGACGGCGCCGTGCCCGTCCAGCGGCGGCACGACCCGGTGCATCAGGGTGCTCTTGCCGCTGCCCGGCAGCCCGGAGACCACCACCAGGTCGCCGGCCGGGAACCGCAGCTCGGTGGCGCCGGGCGGCCGCCGCTCGCCCCGCAGGTCCACGACCGCGGTGCGGCGTCCGGGCCGGATGACGGCCCGCCGCGTACGGCCGGTGCGGGACATGGCGGCGGACGGCGCCGTCGGCACGACGTCCGGGGGCACGACCCCTGAAGTCGCCCCGAATGCCGCTTCGCTGTGCACCGTGATCGCCCTCCCCGCCCGTTCTGGTCCGGTTCGAGTCCGTCCCCTACCCGCAGAGTGTCAAGAAAAGGTAATGCCCATCAAGGCGATTGTCCGATCTGCCCACGTCGTGGGCGGGGCGGCGGAGGGGGCTCCTTTATCCGGCGATCCCGTGCAATGATGTGGCCGCCACGTGCACATCACAGCTCACCTGTGCACCGCCAACTGCATACCGGCCGCTTGAACCCGCGCGGGAGAGTCCCCGGCCGCCACGGCGGGGCGCCGAAGGAGCAAGTCCTCCCTTGAATCTCTCAGGCCCCTATACCGCACGGGCGAGGCAGATCTGAAAAGCGAGCCGCTGCCCGGCTGACGGGCCGGCTCCACCCAAGGTGCAAACCGGGTCCGTTCGCGGGATACCGGTGAACCTCTCAGGTTCCGATGACAGATGGGGAGAACGTCTTGTCACCCCTGCCTGGGAGCCCGGAACCATGACTGATGCCCCCCGCCGTACCGCGCTGGACGCCACCCATCGCGGGCTCGGCGCGACCATGACCGACTTCGCCGGCTGGGACATGCCGCTGCGCTACAGCAGCGAGCGGGATGAGCATGTCGCCGTCCGTACCCGCGCCGGCCTCTTCGACCTCTCCCACATGGGCGAGATCACCGTCACCGGGCCGCAGGCCGCCGACCTGCTCGACTACGCGCTGGTCGGCAACATCGGCGGCGTGAAGACGGGCCGCGCCCGCTACACCATGATCTGTGAGGACAAGGGCGGCATCCTCGACGACCTGATCGTCTACCGCCTCGCCGACCAGGAGTACATGGTCGTCGCCAACGCCTCCAACGCCCAGGTGGTGCTGGACGCGCTGAGCGCGCGAGCGGGCGGCTTCGACGCCGCGATCCGCGACGACCGGGACGCCTACGCGCTGCTCGCGGTGCAGGGCCCGGAGTCCCCCGGCATCCTCAAGAAGCTGACGGACGCCGATCTGGACGGTCTCAAGTACTACGCCGGGCTGCCCGGCACGGTCGCCGGGGTGCAGGCGCTGATCGCCCGTACCGGCTACACCGGTGAGGACGGCTTCGAGCTGTTCGTCCGGCCGGCGGACGCGGTCGCCCTCTGGGAGGCGCTGACCGAGGCGGGCAAGGACGCCGGGCTGGTGCCCTGCGGGCTGTCCTGCCGGGACACCCTGCGCCTGGAGGCGGGCATGCCGCTCTACGGGCATGAGCTGACCACCGCGACGACGCCGTTCGACGCGGGTCTGGGCCGGGTCGTGAAGTTCGAGAAGACCACCAACGGCGGGGACTTCGTGGGCCGCGAGGCCCTGGCCGAGGCCGCCGAGCGTGCCGAGGCCCGGCCGCCGCGCAAGCTGGTCGGGCTGATCGCCCGGGGCCGCCGGGTGCCGCGGGCCGGGTACCCGGTCGTCACGGCCGACGGCACGGTCATCGGCGAGGTCACCTCCGGGGCCCCGTCCCCCACGCTCGGCAAGCCGATCGCCATCGCCTATGTCGACGCGGCCTACGCCACCGCGGGCACGGAGGGTGTCTGCGTGGACATCCGTGGAAGCCATGAGCCGTACGAGGTCACCGCGCTGCCGTTCTACAAGCGGCAGAAGTAACCGTTCACCGACGGCAGGCGGCGGCGCGCGCCCGCGCGTCTCACTGCGCAAGACGTGCCCCCGGACTTCGTCCGGGAGGTGCCCCCCTTCACGATCACACCCTCGCGTACAGGAGAATCGAGCCATGAGCAACCCCCAGCAGCTGCGCTACAGCAAGGAGCACGAGTGGCTGTCGGGCGCCGAGGACGGCGTCTCGACGGTCGGCATCACCGAGCACGCGGCCAACGCGCTCGGCGACGTCGTCTACGTGCAGCTCCCCGAGGTCGGTGCCACGGTCGCGGCGGGCGAGACCTGCGGTGAGCTGGAGTCGACCAAGTCGGTCAGCGACCTCTACTCGCCCGTCGACGGTGAGATCGCCGAGATCAACGAGGACGTCGTCAACGACCCCTCGCTGGTGAACTCCGCCCCGTTCGAGGGCGGTTGGCTGTTCAAGGTGAAGATCAGCGGCGAGCCGGGCGACCTGCTCTCGGCCGACGAGTACGCCGCCTTCATCCAGAGCTGAGCCCCCGGCTCTCCCCCGCTCCCGGGCCCGCCCGGACGGGAGCCCCGACCGCCACCGCCCGCGCGGAAGCTCCCCCGGACCCCGTCCGGAGAGGCCCCTCGCGCCCCTGACTCCCCAGGAACTCTCATGTCGCTTCTCAACAGCTCCCTCCATGAGCTCGACCCCGACGTCGCCGCCGCCGTCGATGCCGAGCTCCACCGCCAGCAGTCCACCCTCGAAATGATCGCGTCGGAGAACTTCGCCCCCGTCGCCGTCATGGAGGCCCAGGGCTCCGTCCTCACCAACAAGTACGCCGAGGGCTACCCCGGCCGCCGCTACTACGGCGGCTGTGAGCACGTCGACGTGGTCGAGCAGATCGCCATCGACCGCATCAAGGCGCTCTTCGGTGCCGAGGCCGCCAACGTGCAGCCGCACTCCGGTGCGCAGGCCAACGCCGCGGCCATGTTCGCGCTGATCAAGCCGGGCGACACCATCCTGGGTCTCAACCTCGCCCACGGCGGGCACCTGACCCACGGCATGAAGATCAACTTCAGCGGCAAGCTCTACAACGTGGTGCCCTACCACGTCGACGAGAAGACCAACCTGGTCGACATGGAAGAGGTCGAGCGCCTCGCCAAGGAGCACCGCCCCAAGCTGATCGTCGCCGGCTGGTCCGCCTACCCGCGTCAGCTCGACTTCGCCGCCTTCCGCCGCATCGCGGACGAGGTCGGCGCCTACCTCATGGTCGACATGGCGCACTTCGCCGGTCTGGTGGCGGCGGGCCTGCACCCCTCCCCCGTGCCGCACGCCCACGTGGTCACCACCACCACCCACAAGACCCTGGGCGGCCCCCGCGGCGGTGTGATCCTCTCCACCCAGGAGCTCGCCAAGAAGATCAACTCCGCGGTCTTCCCCGGTCAGCAGGGCGGTCCGCTGGAGCACGTGATCGCCGCCAAGGCCGTCTCCTTCAAGGTCGCCGCCTCCGACGACTTCAAGGAGCGCCAGCAGCGCACCCTGGACGGTGCCCGCATCCTGGCCGAGCGCCTGATGCAGGACGACGTCAAGCAGCACGGCGTCTCGGTCCTGTCCGGCGGCACCGATGTCCACCTCGTCCTGGTCGACCTGCGCGACTCCGAGCTGGACGGCCAGCAGGCCGAGGACCTCCTCCACGAGGTCGGCATCACGGTCAACCGCAATGCCATCCCGAACGACCCCCGCCCGCCGATGGTCACCTCCGGCCTGCGCATCGGCACCCCGGCCCTGGCCACCCGCGGCTTCCAGGCCGAGGACTTCCGCGAGGTCGCCGACATCATCGCCGAGGCCCTCAAGCCCGGCTACGACGCCGACGCCCTCAAGGCCCGGGTCACCGCGCTCGCGGGCAAGTTCCCGCTCTACCCGTCGCTGTGACGCGTCACCTCCGCTGAACCCCCGCCCGCCGCCATCCGGCGGGCGACGGGCCACGGAGCGTGAGCCCGGGGCCGACCGCCCCGGGCTCACGGCCGCCGGCCCGCTCCTCCCCCTCCCGCAGGTCCCGGCGGCTCCGGTGAGACCTGCGGCACACGGCACCGGCACGGCGGACGGCGACAGCCCCGCCACAGGACCGGTCCACCGGGCCCCGGCCCGCACCCGGATCCGGACGCCGGGCCCCGCCCACCTGGCCACCGGGCCCTCGACCGCCCGGCCCCCGGACGGCCGCCTTCCGGTTCCGTATCCACCCCGACACCAACTGTTACCGCTGACGACGGACGCCCGAGGGTTTCCGTCCGACGGCGCTGCGCCGCGTCCGCGTTACGCTCGACAAACGGCGCAGAAACACCCCCCTCCTGCCCCATTGCTCCACCCGTCCACCACGAGCAGACAAGGGAGTCCGCCCCCGTGGCCATCTCCGTCTTCGACCTCTTCTCCATCGGCATCGGCCCCTCCAGCTCCCACACCGTCGGCCCGATGCGCGCCGCCCGGATGTTCGCCGGACGCCTCAAGAAGGACGGCCTGCTCTCCCAGACGGTCCGCGTCCGCGCCGAGCTCTTCGGCTCGCTCGGCGCCACCGGCCACGGCCACGGCACCCCCAAGGCCGTCCTCCTCGGCCTCGAAGGCCACTCCCCCCGCACCGTCGATGTCGAATCCGCCGACGCCGAGGTCGAGCGCATCCGCACCTCCAAGCGGCTGCGGCTGCTGGGCGCCGAAATAGGCAGCGCCCACGAGATCGACTTCGATGAATCGGCCGAGCTGATCCTGCACCGCCGCCGCGCGCTGCCGTACCACGCGAACGGCATGACGCTCTTCGCCTACGACGCCGCGAACGCCCCCCTGCTGGAGAAGACGTACTACTCGGTGGGCGGCGGCTTCGTCGTCGACGAGGACGCCGTCGCCGGCGAGAACCCGATCGTGCCCGACGACACCGTCCTGACCCACCCCTTCCGCACCGGCGACGAGCTGCTGCGGCTGGCCCAGGACACCGGCCTGTCGATCTCCGCGCTCATGCTGGAGAACGAGAAGGCCTGGCGCACCGAGGACGAGATCCGCGCCGGGCTGCTGGAGATCTGGCAGGTCATGCAGGCCTGTGTGACCCGCGGGACGAGCCGCGAGGGCATCCTGCCCGGCGGGCTGAAGGTCCGCCGCCGCGCCGCCCACTCCGCCCGCCAGCTGCGCTCCGAAGGCGACGCCACCGCCCGCGCGATGGAGTGGACCACGCTCTACGCGATGGCCGTGAACGAGGAGAACGCGGCCGGCGGCCGGGTGGTGACCGCCCCCACCAACGGTGCGGCCGGCATCATCCCCGCCGTCCTGCACTACTACATCAACTTCGTGCCCGGCGCGGACGAGGACGGCGTCGTCCGCTTCCTGCTCGCGGCCGGCGCCATCGGCATGCTCTTCAAGGAGAACGCCTCCATCTCCGGCGCCGAGGTCGGCTGCCAGGGCGAGGTCGGCTCGGCCTGCTCGATGGCCGCCGGCGGTCTCGCCGAGGTCCTGGGCGGGTCCCCCGAGCAGGTCGAGAACGCCGCCGAGATCGGCATGGAGCACAACCTCGGCCTGACCTGCGACCCCGTCGGCGGCCTCGTCCAGATCCCGTGCATCGAGCGCAACGGCATGGCCGCCGTCAAGGCCGTCACCGCCGCCCGGATGGCGCTGCGCGGCGACGGCCGCCACCACGTGTCCCTCGACAAGGTCATCAAGACCATGAAGGACACCGGCGCCGACATGAGCGTCAAGTACAAGGAGACGGCGCGGGGCGGGCTGGCCGTCAACATCATCGAGTGCTGAGGGGGTGCCGGGCCCGGCCGCGCGTCGTCGATGACCGCGCCCCGGCCCGGCACTCGGATCGGGGCGCCGTGCCCATGTGGATACGGCGCCCCGAGGCGTAGGACCTGACCGGAAGCGGCCGGGGGCCGGATGCGGCCAGGGCGGCGCCCCCGGGTCTATCTGCCGATCTCCCAGGCGAAGGGCGGAAGTTCGCGGGCCCTGGAGTAGATGTCCAGGGCCTGGGGCGCGGGGACGAAGGGGTGGACCCGGGCACCTTCGAGGCCGGCCAGCAGGCGGGCGCAGTGGTGGACACAGCCGGCGGACTCCCGGCCGTGGCGGTCGACGATGGTGGCCGCGTCCCGTGGTCCCTCGCACGGTGTGGGGTCCTTGGCGGCGGCGGCCGGACAGCGCCCGTGGGACGCGGTGTGCGCCCCGGTGGTGCGCCACGGCGGCGGGGTGTCGAGTGGCTGGTTCATCGGTGCGTTCCCCCTGGTGGTGCGGTGGTACGTGCCGTGAGCGGCGCCGTGGCGGAATCGCTTCGCCGTCCCGGCGCCCAGGACAGTGCTGCTCGGCGCGGGACACGTCCATGCCGCCTTGGGGAAGACCTGGTCCGATCGTCAGCTATTCATGGGAATGGGTGCCCCGGGGGTCGCGGACCGGCCCGGTCAGGAGCGGTCCGGCCGGCGGAGGGCGAACGGCTCCAGAAGCAGCGCGAGGGCGAGCAGTCCGGCCGCCAGGAACCAGCCGCCAAGGACATCGCCGGGCCAGTGAACGCCCAGGTAGACACGGGTGAGGCCGACTCCGGCTGCCCACAGGGCGAGCACCACGCACCAGGTGCGGGCCACGGCGGGGCGGGCGCGCCGGGCGATGCCCCAGGCCAGGATTCCGGCCGCCAGCGCCGAGGTGGTGGCGTGGCCGGAGGGGAACGCGTATCCGGAGGCGGAACCGGTCCAGTCGGCGACCGGCGGGCGGGGGCGGGCGAGCAGCTCCATCAGGCCGTAACGGATCGCCTGGCCGACGGCGAGGACGACGACGGCACAGCACACCGCGCGCATCCGGCCGCGCGCCCGCCGACCGGCCAGCAGACCGGCGAGCACCGCCATCAGATACGGGACGGCGCCACTGCCGGTGGCGGTCAGCGCCCCGGCCATGGAGTGCGCGGGCTCCCCGCGGTGCGCGATGGACCAGCGGACGGCGGCCTGTTCGGCGGCGAGCGGAGCCCCGTGCCGTACGGACACGGTCACGGCCGTGGCGGCGAAGAGCGCCGCGCAGGTCCCGGCGACGGTGCGGAGGGCGGCGGTATCGCGGCGCGGGACCGGCGCCGGCTCCGGCCGTGGCTCCTCCGCCGCCGGGCCTGGTTCCGGTCGCCGTTCGTGTCCCGGTTCCGGTCCCGAGGCGGTCACCGCGCGGCCTCCGGGGGGTGCGGCGGCCGGGTGGCCCGGAGGCCGGTCCTGGCGCACGGGGCGACGGCGATGCCGCGCGTTCCGGACTGTCTGGGCAGGGAGTCGGCATCGCACTCGTTCACGGCCTGGGCAAGCCTTCTCACCTGCGGAAAGGCGGCGGCTACGGCCATGTCGGCGGCCCCTTTGATAATGGGTTGCGGGCCTGCCGTGCGACCGGCCCGACCGACTACCGTCACATAGACGGTCTACGGCACTGTAGACGACGAACAGGTGGAGGGCGTGCCATGGCGGAGACATCACCTGTGCGGCGGCGCCCGGCCGGTGAGCTGGAGGCGAGCGTGCTCGCGGCACTGTGGGCGGCCGAGGGCCCACTGAGCGCCGCCGCGGTGCAGAGCGCCCTGGGCGGGCGGCTCGCGCGCACCACCGTCACCACGATCCTCACCCGGCTGCACGACAAGGGGGCGGTGTCCCGCTCCCGGGCCGGCCGCGGCTTCGCGTACTCGCCCATACAGGACTCCGCGGGGCTGACCGCCCGGCGGATGCGCCATGAGCTCGACAAGCAGCACGACCGCGGCACCGCGCTCGCCCGCTTCGTCTCCCAACTGACCCGCGAGGACGAGGAGTTGCTGCGGAATCTGCTCGGAGCGGCGGGGGACGGTGTGCGCGGGGGGCCGCAGCCCGGTGTGGGGGACGGTCCGGGGGCCTAGGACCCCGGCCCGGTCTCCGTATGTGCTCCGCCGCCGGAGCCCGCACCGCTCCCCGTCCCCGTCCCGGTGCCGACCGTGAAGCCCAGGGTGGCGCCGCCGCCCGGGCGGTGGGTGGCGAAGGCGTGGCCGCCGTGGGCGGTGGCGATCTCGCGGACGATGGCGAGGCCGAGGCCGGAGCCGGGCAGGCCACGGGCGGCCGCGGCGCGGTAGAAGCGGTCGAAGACCCGGGTGAGATCGGCGTCCTCGATCCCGGGGCCGCGGTCGAGGACCTCGACCCGGGCGCCCGTGACCACGACCTCGATCGGCGCCGTGCCGCCCGCGTCGAACTTGGCGGCGTTCTCCAGCAGGTTGGTGAGCGCACGGTGCAGCGCGGCGGGCCGGCCCTCGACCACCGCCGGGCGCACGCTCCGTACGGTGATCTCGCGGCCGGTGCGGCGGCGGGCCGAGGCGGCCGCCTTCTCCGCGACCTCGGCCAGCCCCACCTCGGCGAGCGGGTCGTCGTCCCGCTGCCCGGCGGCCAGGTCCACCAGCTCATTGACCAGATCGCTGAGTTCCCGGGCCTCGCCCGCCAGATCGGCCAGCAGCTCGTCGCGGGCGTCCGACGGCAGTTCCTCGAACCGTTTCAGCAGCGAGATGTTCGTACGGAGCGAGGTCAGCGGGGTGCGCAGCTCATGGCCGGCGTCCTGGACGAGGCGCTGCTGGTCCTGGACGGCGCTGGCCAGCCGGCCGAGCATGTCGTCGAAGGCCCGGCCGAGCCGGGCGACCTCGTCGCGCCCGGCCACCGGGACCGGGACGTCCAGCCGGCCGTGCTCCGCCACGCTCTCGGCGACCGCGGTCAGCCGCACCAGCCGGCCGGTGATCCGGCGCGCCAGCCACCAGCCGCCCGCACCGGCCAGCGCGATGACCGCGGCGGCCAGCAGGGCGGTGCGCTGCTGGAGCGCGGAGAGCAGATCCTCGGTCTCGCTGAACTTCTGGGCGACCTGGACCGCCCCGCGGCCGCCGCCGAGCGCGACGGTCGCGACGTGGTACTCCTCGTCGCCGATGTCCGCCTCCCGCTCCGCGTGCAGGCCCGCCCGGTCGTCGCCGGCGATCCGGCGCTCCGCGGCACCGGCCGGCAGCGCCGGGCGCCCCCGCTCCACGATCTGGCCGCCGGCGCCCAGGATCTGCACCTCGGTACGGCTGGGCCGGGTGAGGTCGTCGCGCGGCCCGTCGTGGTCGGGGTCGGCGGTCGCGTAGTCGGCGGGCCAGAACGGCTTCTCCCGGACCTGGGTGCGCAGGTCCCGTACGACCTGCGAGAACACCGACTTCTCATCGACCCGTACCAGCCGGGCCGCCGCGTCGTAGCTGAGGAACCCGACGAGAACGGTCACCGCCGCGGCCCCGGCGGCGAACGCCACCGCGAAGGCGGTGCGCAGACTGGCGGGCCTGCGGGTGCGTACCCAGGCCGCCGATCCGCCGCGCCGCCAGGACCGCAGCCGGGCGCACAGCCGGACCCACAGCCGGCGGCGGCCGGCGCGGGTGCCGCTCCCGGCACGGTCGGAGGGTCCGGGCATCTCAGTCCTCCCGCAGGACGTAACCGACGCCACGCACCGTGTGGATCAGCGGGCGGCTGCCCGGGACGTCGACCTTGCGGCGCAGGTAGCCCACGTACACCGCGAGGTTCTTCGAGCCCGGCCCGAAGTCGTAGCCCCAGATCCGGTCGTAGATCGTCGAATGGTCCAGCACGATCCCGGCGTTGCGGGCCAGCAGCTCCAGCAGCTCGAACTCGGTCCGGGTCAGCTCCAGCTCCCGATCGCCGCGCCAGGCCCGGCGCGAAGGGCCGTCGATCCGCAGATCCGCGGCCTCGACGACACCGCTGTCCGCCACCCTGGCGTCGTACGCCCCGCCCGTTTCCGCGCCCCCGCCCGTCTCGCCGGGCTCCTCGGCGGCGTCCGGACCGGTCCCCGCGGCGTGGGGCGCGCCGCCGTCCTCCGCCCCGGACGCCCCGGCCGCCCCGGCCCCGCCCGCCGTCGTCCGCCGCAGCAGCGCCCGCAGCCGGGCGAAGACCTCCTCGACCTCGAACGGCTTGACCACATAGTCGTCCGCCCCGGCGTCCAGACCGGCGATCCGGTCCGCGGTGTCGACCCGGGCGGTCAGCATCAGGATCGGGGTGCGGTCCTGCTCGGCCCGCAGCACCTGGCACACCTGGAGCCCGTCGATCCCCGGCATCATCACGTCCAGCAGGATCACGTCCGGCCGCTCGCGGTGCGCGGCGGCCAGCGCCTGGATGCCGTCGGCGACGGCGGTGACCTGGTATCCCTCCAGGGTCAGGGCACGCTCCAGCGCGGTCCGGATGGGGCGGTCGTCCTCGGCGAGCAGTACGGAATGGGTCACCCGGCAAGTCTGCCAAGGGCCCGGCGGTGCGAAGACAGGTGGCCGGTGGGGCGGCGGCTTTCTTACCCGGATCTCACCCCTGGTTCTTACCGGGCTCTCACCCGGGCCACGCCCTCGGCTTACCCCGTGGCGACACGGTGGCCCCGTGCCGGACGGGCCGGTCGCGGCGCCCCGCCGCGCAGGTACCGGCCGGTCGGAATGATTCGGCACACCTCGGGGAAGACACCACACCGCATGAAGATCACCCTCCTGCTGCACAACGCCTATGCCATCGGCGGCACGGTCCGCACCACCCTCAACCTCGCCGCCGCGCTCGCCGACCGGCACGACGTCGAGATCGTCTCGATGCTGCGGCACCGCGAGGTCCCGCGGTTCACGGTGGACCCCCGGGTGCGGCTGATCCCGCTGGTGGACACCCGGGTCGGCAGCGAGGACATGGCGGACCCGCTGTTCGGTGAGCCCGCGCAGGACTTCCCGCTCGCCGAGAAGCGGCACCACCAGTACAGCCGGCTGGTCGATGTCCGCGCCGCGGAGCTGCTGCGGACCACCGACGCGGACGTACTGATCGGCACCCGGCCCGGCATCAACGTCTACCTGGCCCGGTTCGGCCCCCGCCGGGCACTGCGGATCGCCCAGGAACACCTCCGGCACGACGCGCACAGCAAGCGGCTGCGCGCCGAACTCGCCCGCCACTACCGGACGCTGGACGCCGTGGTCACCACCACCGAGGCGGACGCCGCCGTCTACCGCGCACGGATGCCGCTGCCCGGCGTACGGGTGCTGGCGGTGCCCAACATCGTGCCCGCGCCGGCCGGTCCGCCGTCGGACGGCACCTCGAAGGTGATCGCGGCGGCCGGGCGGCTGGTCCGCGGTAAGCGCTTCGACCTGCTGATAGAGGCGTTCTCGGGGGTCGCCGCCAAGCACCCCGACTGGCGGCTGCGGATACACGGCGGCGGCGCCGAGCGGGCGCAGCTCCAGGGGCTGATCGACGGGCTCGGGCTGGGCGGGCAGGCGGAGCTGACCGGGCCGCGCTCACCGATCGAGGCGGAGTTCGCCAAGGCGTCGATCGTCGCCTCGGCCTCGGACGCCGAGTCGTTCGGCATGACCCTCGTCGAGGCGATGCGCTGCGGGGTGCCCGTCGTCAGCACCGACTGCCCCCTGGGCCCGGCCGAGATCATTCACGACGGCACGAACGGGCTGCTGGTGCCGCGCGGCGACGGCCCGGCGCTGACCGATGCCCTGCTCACCCTCATCGAGGACCCTGAGCGCCGCCGCACGATGGCCGGGAACGCGCGGGAGAGCTCGCACCGCTACGACCCGGAGCCGATCGCCGAGCGCTATCAACTCCTCTTCGGGGAACTGCGGTCCACGCGCGCACGGCGGGCCCGGCAGCGCGCCATGGCGCGGATCCGCGCCCGCGCACGACGGCTGCTGCGACGCGCCCTGCGGCGCTGAATCGACCGCCCACGGACGGCGGGGCCGGACCGGTCGGCGGGACCGGTCCGGCCTCAACTTGACTTCGGCACAAGGAACTTCCCGCCTCTTGTCTGGCGTCCCCGGTAGCGAACATGCTGAACTGCTGGAAACGAAACGGAATCGCACGGAACGCAGAATCGCCGGATCACAGCACCGGATCACCACCGGATCACCGAATTGCCGATCACGGAACGCCCGGAACACGGCAACGCAGTTGGCGCTTCGAGCAGTTGACGCTTCGAATCCGCAGGTCCGAGGGCAGGAGGCCGCTCATGCTGCATGGTGTCGATGTCAGCTCCTACAACACCTCGTATTCCACCGCAGGGCTGGACTTCGTTTTCGTCAAGGCCACAGAAGGCCGCTCCTACATCAATCCGCACCAGTCGGCGCAGGCGTCAAAGGCCCGTAAAGCGGGCTGCGTGGTCGGTTTCTACCACTTTCTGTGGCCGGGAAATATCGCCGCCCAGGCGGAATACTTCGTGAAGAAGTGCGCCTCGGTCCAGGGCGACATTCTGGCCTGCGACTGGGAACGCACCGGCGAGGGCACCTATGCGAGCAATGCGCAGAAGGACCAGTTCCTGCGCGAGGTGAAAAAGCTGCGGCCCACCCACCGGGTGATGCTCTACTGCAACCGCGACTTCTGGCTCAACCACGACAGCACGTCCTACGCGGCCGACGGCCTGTGGATCGCCGACTACGTCACCGCCGGGCACCCGCGGATCAAGGCGAAGTGGCGCATCCACCAGTACACCGACGACCCGCTGGACAAGGACGTCGCGGACTTCTCCAGCAAGGCCGCCCTCAAGAAGTGGGCGCACCCGGCATAAGGTTTCCTACCGGCACGCCGATTCGCGTCGCCAGGCACCGCACGCGGGCGGCGGAGAAACGCTGCGTACGGAACACAGGAACAGCGCGTCACCGCCACCGCACGACGCGGCACGAGAACCAGAGGAGCAGTCGTGACCGACCCGGCGCCCAAGGCCCTGCAACAGGAGATCGCCCGGGATCTCCAGGTGACCGCGTCCTTCGACGCCGAGCAGGAAATCGAGCGCCGGGTGACCTTCCTCACGGAGCGGCTGACCTCCACGGGCCTGCGCTCGCTGGTCCTGGGCATCAGCGGCGGCGTCGACTCCACGACCACCGGCCGGCTCTGCCAGCTCGCCGTCGAGCGGGCCCGCGCCGCCGGGCACGAGGCGACGTTCTACGCGATGCGGCTGCCGTACGGCGTCCAGGCGGACGAGAAGGACGCCCAGCGGGCGCTGGAGTTCATCCGCGCCGACCGGGAGCTGACCGTCGACATCCGCCCGGCGAGCGATGCGGCGCTCCAGGCCGCGCTGGACGGCGGGCTCACCTTCCGCGACGCCCACCACCAGGACTTCGTCCAGGGCAACATCAAGGCCCGGCAGCGCATGATCGCGCAGTACGCGGTCGCCGGTGCGCACGACGGCCTGGTCGTCGGCACCGACCACGCGGCCGAGGCGGTCTCCGGCTTCTTCACCAAGTTCGGCGACGGCGCGGCCGACGTCGTACCGCTCACCGGGCTCACCAAGCGCCGGGTGCGCGCCGTCTCGGCGGCACTGGGCGCCCCGGCGGAGCTGGTCCAGAAGGTGCCCACGGCCGACCTGGAGACCCTCGACCCGGGCAAGCCGGACGAGGACGCGCTCGGCGTGAGCTACGACCAGATCGACGACTTCCTGGAGGGCAAGCCGGTCGACGACGCCGCCGCCCAGGCGATCGTCCGCCGCTACCACCTCACAGAGCACAAGCGGGCACTGCCGATCGCGCCTTGAGGGAACGTTTCCGGGGGCGGGGCGGGGCGGGGTCGGAGACCCGCTCGCGCGGGCCCCGGAGCTCTCCCCCGCCCCCTCCCCCTCTCCCCCTTCGGGGGAGGGGGCGGGGGTGGGTTCGGGGGTGGGGGGAGCAGAGCCGCGGCAGCGGCACCTCACCGGCCCGCCCGGCCCGCCCTGCCCCCGGCCTCCCCGTCCCGCTCTCTGCCTCCCGGCCCGCCCCGTCCCGCCCGGCCCCTCCCTGACGCGCCCCTCCCCACCCCGTCATGTCATGGCCCGGCTAGGGGACCGTCATCATCCCGGTGCTAAATCGTGGGTGTGAGCGGGCATGCATGCGGCCATGGGAAGCCGCGAAGTGCGATCGGAAGATCAACTGTCAGTGGGTCCGCCTACGCTCCGGGGCATGGGTTACGCAAACCTGCGCGAACTCCAGACCGCGCTGACCACCGCCTCCGACCTTGCCTCGGCCATGCAGTCCGCGCCCACCCGGCGTGACGCGGACCAGCTCGTCGATGTCCTCCGCCAAGCATTGACCGCCGCCAGTTCGCTGGGTGCGGAGACCGGCCCGACCGGCTGCGCCCTGCATCCGCACGGTGCGGTCGACCCGTTGTACGGCGACCCGGAAGATCCCCTTCCGCCGGGCTACGGGAAATGCCTGCTCTGCAACGACCGCCGGCGCCGGGCGGACGCCCACCCTCCGCACGCCCGCCCGTATGCCCGCCCCCATCCGCGCTGGCGGCGACGCCTCAGCGCCTAGCACCGGTGGGGGTGCGGGCCCGGAACGGGCCCGGTGGGCGGGCAGGACTACCATCCGCGCATGCGACCTGCCAGATACAGCGATGAGGATCTAGAGCAGCACTCCCTCCGGCGACGGGTGCCCGACGACGGGCAGCGGTCCGGGTTCGAGCATGACGTCGACCGGATCCTGTACTCGACGCAGTGGCGGGCGCTGGCCGGCAAGAGCCAGGTGGTGGCGAGTGCAGAGCTGGGTGCGTACCACACCCGGCTGACGCACTCGATGAAGGTGGCGCAGCTCGGCCGGCGGATGGCGGAGCGGCTGGAGCGGCAGTACGGCGGGCCGAATCCGGCGCTCGTCGAGGCGGCGTGCATGGCGCATGACATCGGGCATCCGCCCTTCGGGCACGCGGGTGAGATGGCGCTGCGCGCCACGATGGACGAACTGCACTTCGCGGACGGCGTCCTCGACAGCTTCGAGGGCAATGCGCAGACCCTGCGGGTACTGACCTTCCTCGCCGCCCACAAATACCCGGGCCACCGCGGGCTGCATCTGACCCGCGCCTGTCTGGACGCCGCCACGAAATACCCCTGGGAGCGGGCGCCCGTCGACCAGGATCCGGCGCGGCATGTGAAGTGGGGCGTGTACGTCGCCGACCGGGAGGCGTTCTCCTGGGTGCGGGCCGGCCGTACGGACACCGCCGTACCGGTCGAGGAACAGGTCATGGACTGGGCGGACGATGTCACCTACGCCTGCCATGACGTCGAGGACTTCTATCGCACGGGCCTGATCCCGCTGGCCGCGCTGTTCCCGCCGGACGGCGCCGCGGGCAGCGACACCGAGCGGGAGACCTGCCGCTTCCTGGACTATGTGCAGGCCAAGCGGGCGCGGGCGGGCGAGGACTTCGACCGGGCGGCCGCGCTGGTGATGATGGAGGACATCGGCAAGCGGCTGGCGGTGCCCGCCCCGTACAGCGGCAGCCATGAGGACGCGGTGGCGGTCAATCGCCGCACCGCGGATCTGATCTCGTACTTCACCCGGGGCATCGAGCTGGAGGTGGGCGGCCCCGCGGCGATCCGCTACGGGGCGCAGCTGGTGATCCCGGCGGACCGGCGGGCCGCCTGCGATCTGCTCAAGGAGCTGGTGTGGTGCTACGTCATCGACCGCCCGGCGCTGGCCACCCAGCAGCACGGCAAGCGGCGGGTGGTGAGCGAGCTGCTGCGCTGGAGCCATGACGCGCCCGAGCTGCTGCCGCCGGACCGCGCCGAGGAGCTGGCGCTGCACGGCGACCGGCTGCGGGCCGCCGCGGACCATGTCGCCTCGCTGACCGAGGATCAGGCACTGGCCCTGCACCGGCGGCTGTCCGGCACGGGCCTGGGCTCGGTCAACGACAACGTGTGGCTGTGAGGCCGGGGAGCGGGGCTCACCGTCTCCCGGTGGGCCCCGCTCGCGCGTGGCTATTCGGTACCGTCCCGCTGCTTCTTCTCCGGCCGTAGCGCGAACCGGCCGAGCACCCCGGCGATGACCAGCGCGGCGACCGCGATCAGGACGGCATCGGGCACGCCGTTGCCGATCCGCGTGGCCCACTCCTCGGCCCGGAATTCACTGTCCGCGTCGAGGATGCCGGGCAGCGCACTGGTCCCGTTGAAGCGCAGGAACAGCACGCCGATACCGATGAAGAACAGCCCGGACAGCAGCGAGGTGGTGTGCAGCCGCAGCCTGCCGACGGTGAATTCACGGCCCCGCAGCCAGCCCCGGGTGCCGAGCTTGCAGCGGTCCCACAGCAGCGCCAGTACGAACAGCGGCAGCGCCATGCCCAGCGCGTAGACGGCGAGCATGGAGGCGCCGTAGACCGGTGAGCCGCTGACCGCCGTCACCGTCAGCACCGCGCCGAGGATCGGCCCCGCGCAGAACCCGGCCAGGCCGTAGACACAGCCGAGCAGGAAGGTGGAGACGGCCGACCGCGGGGTGATCCGCGCGGCGGCGGCCTGGGCGCGCCGGGAGGCGAAGCCCAGGCCGAGGATCTGGGCGAGGCCCATCGCGATGACGACCCAGCCGCCGACGGCGATCAGCAGATCGCGGTGGCCGTTGAACAGCCGGCTGGCCGCCGTACTGGCCGCGCCGAGCGGCACCAGTGTGGTGGCCAGCCCCAGATAGAACACGCCGGTACGGGCGACCAGCCGGCCGGGCGTGGACAGGGAGTACGCGAAGAACGCCGGCAGCAGCAGTGCGCTGCACGGGCTGAGCAGCGCGAGCGCACCGCCCAGGAACGCCGCGAGATAGCCGATGTCGGTCATTTGCCGGCTCCCTTGGCCGACGTGCCGTGCTTCGCCCGTGCCGCCGCCTCCTCGATGGCCTGGGCGAAGACCTCCTGGGGCTGGGCCCCGGCCACCGGACGGCCGTTGACCAGGAAGGACGGCGTGGACTGCACCCCGAGCTGGTAGCCCTCGTCCTGATCCTTCTTCAGCGCCCGCTCGGCTTCCTTGCTGTTCAGATCGGTACGGAACTTGTCGAGGTCGTCCACGCCGCTCTCACGGGCCATGTCGACGAGCTTGTCCTCGGCGAGCGCCGCGCCCTTACGGGTCTTGGCGTACAGCTCGTCGTGCAGCTGCCAGAACTTGCCCTGCTGACCGGCGGCCCAGGAGGCGCGGGCGGCCCGCTCGGAGTGCGCGCCGAAGACGGTGAAGTTGCGGAATTCGATGCGCAGAGTGCCCTTGTCGACGAACTTCTTGATCAGGCCGGGCTGGGTCTCCCGGGTGAAGCGGCCGCAGAACGAGCACTGGTAGTCGGCGTATTCGACGAGGACCACCGGGGCGTCCTTCTTGCCGATGGCCAGCGGGTCGCCGTCGGCGCGCCGGCTGGTCCGCTTGGCGAGGTCGTCGAACATCTTCTGCTGCGCGGGGTCCTCCTGGGGATCGGTGGAGGCGGCGGCCTCGGGTGCGTCGGTGCGGCCGGTGTCGCGGTCGCCCTCGACGGACGAGCCGACGGCGATCGCGATGGCGATCAGGGCGACGACGAGGGCCACGACCGCGCCGATGGCGGCCAGTTTGCGGGTGGGAGAGGCGGAAACGGGCATGCGGAAGCTCCAGACGTACGGAGGGGGAATTCGGGCCGGGTGCGTCGGGGCGGCGGCCTATATCCGCAGTACGGGGAGGAGCGCGGTGTGGTCGATGACGGATGCGCTGTCCGTCGGTGGCCGGGCCAGCGCGCACTGCACGGGCAGATCCACGGCGAGCGGCCCCGGGCCGATGGTGGCGGGGGCGAGGGGCTCACCGCGGTGCGGTGCGGGCAGCGGGGCGCCCTCGTCGGGCCCCGGCGCATGCCGGTCCGAGCACCTCTTGGGCGCGTGGGCGACGGCGAGCGGGGCAGCGGGGTCGAGCCGCGGGCCGTGGTGCGCGGTGGCCGGTCGCGCGGTGGCGGTTCCGTCCGCCGGGCCGGTGGTGTCCGGGGCGGCCGCGGGCGGCGCGTCACCCGCCCGCCAGTCCGCCGTGGCCGTCGCCGCCCGGCCCGCCAGCCAGGCCTGGTCGCCGCCGATCCGGCACAGCAGCGGCCCGAAGGTGACGGAGAGGAGGAGCAGCAGCGTCAGCGCGGCCGACCGGCGCACAGGGCGCATGTCCCTCCCTCTCTGTACCTCGCGCGAGCATGAACAACCCATCCTACGGATCGTCGCCGCGCGAGCGGAGCACCGCCGGACCCCGGCGCCTGTCGCGGGCCGCCCGGCCGGGCCGGGGCCGGGGAACCGGCGTTCAGCGGTCGGCGATCCGCATCTCGAACCAGGTGGTCTTGCCGCGGGGCAGCAGATCCACGCCCCAGCGCTCGGAGAGCGTGTCGACGAGGAAGAGACCGCGGCCGCTGAGGTCCATCTCCTGGACCGGCATGAGACATGGCAGGCCGCGGGACGGGTCGCGTACCTCGATGCGGATCCAGCCACGGCGGCGCAGCATCCGCAGCCCGAAGGTGCGGGCGCCGGTGTGCCGTACGGCGTTGCCGACGAGCTCGGAGACCAGCAGCACGGCGTGCTCGGCGAGCTGGGGCGTCAGGAACCACTGCTTGAGGAGGACGGCGGCGGTGAGCCGGCGGGCGATACCCGCGGACTGGGGGCGGGAGGGGAGCCGGACCTCACCGAGGGCCGGATCGCCGGCCGGTTCGGGTGCCGCGGACGCCGGTCTGCGGGGAGCCGGGGCCTGGTCCCGGTCCGTGCCGGGGATGCCCCATCCTGCGGCGGCCGGTTCGCTCCGCGGCCGCGGCTGCTCCATTCCTTCGAGGCCCGCCATGCCCCCCATCATGGCCGTTACTTGACGGTCACGGGGGTGGAACCGACGGAATCCGCTGTCCGGAATCGTCGGTTCCATCCCCTCGCCGAGACATCTGCCAAAGGCAGTCAAGGTTCCGGGTCGCACCTGCTGAGCTGCGACAACACCCGGCATCCGCAGAGCGGGCGAAAAGCCTCAACAAGGTTGCCTTAAGGCGTAATTAAGGTGTGCATCATTCCCCCACAAGGGGCATCACGTCCCGGCCAAACCTCAGATGTCCCGTCAACACCAGTTGTTTCAGCGGAACTTGGCCTTGCCCGGACCTTCCTCGACGAAGCTGCGCATGCCGGTCTCCCGGTCCTCGGTCGCGAACAGCCCCGCGAACCAGTTGCGTTCAATGGTGAGGCCGGTGTCGATGTCGGTCTCCAGGCCCGCGTCGACGGACTCCTTCGCGGCCCGCAGCGCCAGCGCGGGGCCGGCCGCCAGCCGCGCGGCCCAGGCGTGCGCCTGCTCGTAGACCTCGGCGGCCGGCACCACCCGGTCGACCAGCCCGAGGGTGAGCGCCTCGTCGGCCTTCACCTGACGGCCGGTGAAGATCAGGTCCTTGGCCTTGGACGGGCCCACCAGCCGCGCCAGCCGCTGGGTGCCGCCGGCGCCCGGGATGAGCCCCAGCAGGATCTCCGGCTGGCCGAGCTTGGCGTTGTCGGCCGCGATCCGGATGTCGGCACAGAGCGCCAGCTCGCAGCCGCCACCCAGCGCATAGCCGGTGATCGCGGCGACCACCGGCTTGGGGATCCGGGCCACGGCGGTGAACGAGTCCTGGAGCGCCTTGGACCGCACGACCATCGCCGCGTGATCCATGACCTGCATTTCCTTGATGTCCGCACCGGCCGCGAACACCTTCTCCCCGCCCCAGATGACGACCGCACGGACGTCGTCGCGGCGGGTCGCCTCCTCGGCCAGCTCGCGCAGCCGGTCCTGGGTGGCGATGTCCAGTGCGTTCATCGGCGGACGGTCCAGGCGGATGGTGCCGACGCCGTCGGCGACCTCGAGATTCACAGTCATGCCGGAAGGTTAGTACGCGTTAACGACGCCGGGCCCGGTGCACTCGGTCACAGTGCAGCGGGCCCGGTCGCCTTCCGGCCGTTCTACTGCGCGGCCTTCCACTTCTCCCAGGAGAGGTTCCAGTCGCTGAAGCCGTTGTCCGGCTGGATCGTTTCATCGTGCGAGTTCTTGACGACGACCACATCGCCGATGACGGAGTTGCGGAAGAACCACGCCGCCGGGGTGGAACCGTCACCGCCGCCGCGCTGGTCGAACAGGCCGACACAGCCGTGGCTGGCGTTGCGGGTGCCGAACGCCGCGCGGCCCGACCAGTAGTTGCCGTGGATGAAGGTGCCGGACGTGCTCAGCCGCATCGCATGCGGCACGTCCTTGATGTCGTACTCCCCGCCGAAGCCGACGGTGTCCCCGTTCATCCGCGTCACGAGGTGCTTCTCGCTGATCACCATCTTGCCGTTGTACGTCTCGGTGCCCGGCGCGCCCGAGGTGATCGGGATGGTCTTGACCGTCTTCCCGTCACGGACCACGGTCATCTGCTTCGACTTGGCGTCGACCGTGCTGACCTGGCTGCGGCCGATGGTGAACGAGACCTCCTTGGCCTGGGTGCCGTAGACACCGGGCCGGCCCTCGACACCGTCGAGGTCGAGCTTGAGGGTGACCTTGGTGCCGGGCGCCCAGTACTTCTCGGGGCGGAAGTCGAGCCGGTCGTTGCCGAACCAGTGGCCCTCGATCGGGACCGACGGCTCGGCGCTGACCTTGACGGCGTCCTCGACGGCCTTCGGGTCCGTGATGCCGCGGGTGAAGCGGATCGAGACCGGCATCCCGACGCCGACCCGCTGGCCGTTCTCGGGGCTGTACTGGCCGATGAAGGTGTTCTTGGGGACGAGGGTGGTGAAGCCGGAGTGCTCGGCGGCCTCCCGGCCCTGACCGTCCACCGCTATGGCGTCGACGGTGTACTTCGTCGAGGCGCCCAGGTGGCCGCTCGGCTTCCACACGGCGCCGCCGGCCGCTATCTTCCCGTCGACCTCATTGCCCTTGCCGTCCTTGACCCTGACGGACTTGAGCCGGCCCTTCTGGGCGGTCACCTTCAGCGCGCCGCTGGTGGCGACCTCGTCCGCGCCGTCCTTGGGCGCTATCGTCACGGCGGCCTGCGAGGCGTCCTTGTCCCCGCCCGCCTTGCCGGCCTTCTCGCCGTCACCGTCACTGCCACCACACCCCGTCGCCAGCAGCAGTACGGCGGCGAGCGCGACGGCAAGCGGGCCGCCGCCCTTGTGCGGCCAGCGACGCCGGCGAGCCGGCACCCCCGAATTCGGCTGGACGTTCACGACTGGCCCCTTTTCCCCTCGCACGGCCCGCGGTCCCCCGCACGCGGATGCGGACAGCCGCGCGCTTGCCGTTAGATAACCACACCGACGTGACAGTGAACTCCCCGTGAATGTCACTGTTCAGTCCCAAGTGCGGGGGTGGTGCGGGGGACTTGTCCCGGCGGACCGGCGCCCGTTCAGCGCAGCGCGGATCCCGCCCGCCACAACTCCCACGGCATGTTCCAGCCACCGAGGCCGTTGTCCGGCGCGACCGTGCGCTCCGGGGAGTTGTGCACCTCCACGGTGTCGCCGACGATCGAGTGGCCGAAGAACCAGCCGGCCGGGGTGTTCGGTCCGCCGCCCTTGATGTCCTTCAGCCCCACGCAGCCGTGGCTGGTGTTGACGCCGCCGAAGACCTCGGGCGGCGCCCAGTAGTTGCCGTGCAGGAAGGTCCCCGACCTGGTGAGGCGCATGGCGTGCGGCACGTCCGGGATGTCGTACTCGCCGCCGAAGCCGACGGTGTCGCCGTCCATCCGCGTCATCGAATGGCGCTCCAGGATCACCATCCGCCCGTTGTACGTGGGGTTCTCGTCGTCGCCCGCGGTGACCGGCAGCACCGCCACGACCCGGCCGTCCTGGCGCACGGTCATGGTGTGCCGGGCGGCGTCGATGGTGCTGACCTGGTCCCGGCCCACCCGGTAGCGGATGGTTCTGCGCTGGGTCCCGTAGGCGTTCGGCCCCGCCTTCACCCCGCGCAGCCGCAGCTGCACGGTGATCACGGTGCCCGGCCGCCAGCGGTCGCGGGGCCGGAAGTCCAGCCGCCGGCGGCCGAACCAGTGGGCGGCGATCGCGACGCCGGGCCGGGCGCTGACCCGGACGGCGCGTTCGACGGCCGCGCGGTCGGCGATCGGGCGGCTGAAGACCATCGAGAAGATCAGGCCGGTGCCGACGGTGGCATCGCGCTGGGGTGAGAAGTGGCCGACGAAGCGGTGGACGGGGGCCGCGGTGGTGAAGGTGGTGTGGCGGGCGAAGCGGTGGCCCGCGCCGTCCAGCGCCACCGCGTCGACGGTGTACTTCGCGCCGAGCCGGAGGCGCCCGGGGGCGGGCCGCCAGGTCAGGCCGTCCGACGAGATCCGCCCGGTGACGGACCGCCGGCCGGCGTCACCGGTCCGGCTGACCGCCACCCGCTCCAGCCGCCCCGCCGGCACCCGGACCTCGAACCGCCCGTCGGCCCGTACCCCGTGCGCGCCGTTGTGCGGGACGACCGTGATCGTGCCCTCCGGGGAGGGCGGTTTGCCGCCGGTGAAGACCTCCGGGTCCCCGCAGCCTGCCAGTGCCGCGGCCCCGGTGAGCCCGGCCAGGACGACGAGGGCGAGACGGGTGCGGCGGGCCGCCCGCACCGCCGCGCCACCGGCCGTCCGGCGTTCCGCCCCTTCCGGCAGCCGGCCCCGCGCCCGGGCGCCACCGCGGCGCTTCGCTCGGTCCCCTGCTCGGTCCTGCTGATGGGCGGTCATATACCGCATTGTGCGGGATGATGCCCGTATAGGGACGTATGCCGCGTAACGGGATGTCATCGGCAGAACGGAGCGGTGCGAGGCCCTTCCCACGGGAAGCGTGAGGCAACGCCCGGTTGCGGGAAGAACAACGGGGAGGGCGGACACCTGCACGGCCGGGACTCCCCAGCGCACGCTGGTGGGCACCGCCATGCCGGGACCCACCGCCCGACCGAGCCATGAGCCGCAGGAGGCGGGCACGTGTCGAGCGCACCCGAGCAGGAGGCAGTGGCGGACGAACCACTCGCCCCACCCGCGGACATCCGTCCCGGCAGCCCCACTCCCCTGGGGGCCCGCTACCGCACCGGCCCCGATGGCATCGCCGGCACCAACTTCGCCCTGTGGGCGGGCGGCGCCGAGGCGGTCGAGCTGTGTCTCTTCGACGACGCGGAGCGCGAGACGCGCCATGCGCTGACCGAGCTCACCCATGAGATCTGGCACGGCTTCCTGCCCGGTATCCGCCCCGGACAGCGCTACGGCTACCGGGTGCACGGCCGCTGGGACCCCTGGTCCGGCGCCCGCTGGAATCCGGCGAAGCTGCTGCTCGACCCGTACGCCAGAGCAGTGGACGGCGACTTCGGCACCCGTACGGAAGGGTCCGGCACGGGGGCCGCGCTGCCCGCCCAGCTGTACGGGCACGTCCGCGACTGGCCGCAGCAGCAGGTCGCCGACACCGTGCGCGACGACCGGGACTCGGCGCCGTATGTCCCCAAGGGCGTCGTGGTCGGCGACGACACCGGGGGCGAGGGCGGTGCCGACGAATGGCGGGACGACCGCCGGCCCAAGACGCCCTGGCCGGATTCGGTGCTCTACGAGCTGCATGTGCGCGGTTTCACGATGCGCCACCCCGGTATCCCGGAGCGGCTGCGCGGCACCTACGCCGGGCTGGCGCACCCCGCGGCGCTGGAGCACCTCGTCCGGCTCGGGGTCACCGCCGTCGAACTGCTGCCGGTGCACCAGTTCGCGCACGAGGACCACCTGGTGCGCCGGGGGCTGCGCAACTACTGGGGCTACAACTCCCTCGGCTACTTCGCGCCGCACGCCGGATACGCCGCCACCGGTACCCGGGGGCAGCAGGTCGGCGAGTTCAAGCGGATGGTGCGGGCGCTGCACGACGCCGGTATCGAGGTGATCCTCGACGTCGTCTACAACCACACCGCGGAGGCCGGTGAACTGGGCCCGACGCTCTCCCTCCGGGGCATCGACAACCGCGGCTACTACCGTCTGGCGGGCGACGCCCGCCGCTACGCCGACTACACCGGCTGCGGCAACACCCTGCATGTCGTCCAGCCCCAGGTACTGCGGCTGATCACCGATTCGCTGCGCTACTGGGTCACCGAAATGGGGGTGGACGGCTTCCGCTTCGACCTGGCGGCCGCACTGGCCCGCTCGATGCACGACGTCGACATGCTCTCCCCGTTCCTCGCCGTGATCGCCCAGGACCCGGTGCTGCGCCGGGTCAAACTGATCGCCGAGCCCTGGGACGTGGGCAACGGCGGCTACCAGGTCGGCGCCTTCCCGCCGTTGTGGACGGAGTGGAACGACCGCTACCGCGACACCGTCCGGGACTTCTGGCGCGGCGCCCAGCACGATGTCCGCGATCTGGGCTACCGGCTTTCCGGATCGAGCGACCTCTACGCCTGGGGCGGCCGCCGCCCGTACGCCTCGGTCAACTTCATCACCGCACACGACGGCTTCACCCTGCGCGACCTGGTCAGCTACGAGCACAAACGCAACGCGGACAACGGCGAGGGCAACCGCGACGGCACCCACGACAACCGGTCCTGGAACTGCGGCGCCGAGGGCGAGACCGACGACCAGGAGGTCCGCGCGCTGCGCCACCGCCAGCTGCGCAACCTGCTGACCACGCTCCTGCTGTCGACGGGCGTGCCGATGCTGGTCGCCGGTGACGAGATGGGCCGCACCCAGCACGGCAACAACAACGCCTACTGCCAGGACAACGCGACCAGTTGGCTCGACTGGTCGCTCCTGGAGGACCCGGAGTGGCGCCCGCTGGCCGGTCTCGCCACCCGGCTCATCGCCCTGCGGCGCGCCCACCCCGTCCTGCGCCGCCGGGCGTTCTTCTCCGGCCGGCCGCATCAGCAGGGCGGTCTGCGCGACCTCGCCTGGTTCACCGCGGACGGGACGGAGATGACCGAACAGGACTGGTACACCCCGGGCGCCACGCTCGGCATGTACCTCTCCGGGAACGACATCTCCCAGCGCGACGACCGGGGCATCCGGATCGTCGACGACAGCTTCCTCGCCGTGCTCCACGCCGGCGACCGCCCGCGCCCGTTCACCCTCCCCGGGCCGCCCTGGGCCGGCGGCTACGAACTCCTCGTCGACACCGCACGGGAGGACCAGCCGGGGGCGGCGGAGGCGCCGTACGCGGCGGGCGAGCCGATCACGCTCGCCGGGCGGTCGGTGCTGTTGTTCCGGGCGGTTCCGGACTGAGGCATACGGCGCGGCGGCACGGCGCGGATCATCGGCCGAAATCCGGGTGAGCGTTGTCAGTGCCGCGCCTTACGCTCGCGGGTGATGGCTGATACCGCGCAGACGACGAACCGGACCGACCCGACCGACTTACCCCGGCGCTCCGCCGTGCGCTCGCTGGTGCGCCTGTGGCCGTTCGCCCGGCCGGTGCGGGCGCGGCTGTTCACGGCCGCCTTCGTCGCGGTGCTCGCCTCCTGCGTCAGCCTGGTCATTCCGCTGGTGCTCAAGTGGCTGGTGGACGGGCCGGTGGCGGAGCGCGACCCCGGCGGGGCGTGGCTCGGCGGCGGCTGTCTGCTGCTGCTCGGGCTCGCGGAGGCGCTGCTGTTCGGGCTGCGGCGCTGGCTGGTGGCGCGTCCGCTGGCCGGGGTCGAGGCGGCGATGCGGGAGGCGCTCTACCGCCATCTTCAGCGGCTTCCGGTCGCCTTCCACGACCGCTGGCCCTCGGGCCAGTTGTTGTCGCGCGGCACGACCGATCTCCAGATCCTGCGGTTGTTCCTCGCCTTCCCGCTGACCTTTCTGCTGGTCAACGGCGTCACCCTGCTGGTGGGCGCGGTGCTTCTGCTGGCCCAGCGGTGGTCGCTGGGGCTGGTGCTGCTGGCGCCGGTGCTACCGCTGATGGTGCTGTGCTCCGTCTTCGAGGCGAAGTACGGGCGCGCGGCCCGCCGGACCCAGGACCAGCTCGGCGATCTGACGACGGTGGTCGAGGAGTCGGTGCTCGGCATCCGCATCATCAAGGGCTTCGGGCGGCATCGCAGCCAGACCGAGGCCTTCCGGAAGCTGACCCGCGCGCTCCGTACGTCCGAGCTCCGCAAGGCGCGGCTGCTGGCGTGGATCTGGGGGTGCAACACCACCCTGCCGGAGATCGCGATCGGTGGCGCGCTGGTGCTCGGCACCCTCCAGGTGGCCGACGGCGCACTGTCCGCTGGCACCCTGGTCGCCTTCCTGTCCACCGCCCTGGCGCTGCGCTGGCCGGTGGAGTCGATCGGCTTCCTGCTGGCCATGAGCAACGAGGCGGCGGCAGCCACCGACCGGTACTTCGAGGTCCTGGACGTGCCGGCGGTGGACGACGCGGCAGGGGACGCAGCGGCCGGTGAGGCGTCGGGCCGGGGCGCAGCGGCACGGGACGCAGCGTCCGCGGACGCACCGGTACGGGCCGCCGCACCGATGGAGAACGCTCCGGTACGGCACGCCCCCGAGCCCGCCCGCACCGGCGGCCTGGTCTTCTCCGGCGTGCAGTTCCGCTACCCCGACGCGCCGCCGGACTCCCCGCCGCTGCTGACGGACATCACCCTGCACATCCACCCCGGCGAGACGATGGCGCTGGTCGGGGCGACGGGCAGCGGCAAGACCACGCTCACGGCGCTGGTGCCGCGGCTGTACGACCCGACCGCGGGCCGGATCAGCCTCGACGGGCGCGATCTGGCGACCCTCGGCCGGGGGGAGGTCCGTGCGCTGGTCGCGATGGCCTTCGAGGAGCCGACGCTCTTCTCGGCGACCGCCGCGGAGAACGTCCTGATGGGCGGCGAGGGCGCCCAGGAGAGCGATCTCCGGCGGGCGTTGGAGGTGGCGCAGGCCGATGGCTTCGTCGATGCCCTCCCCGAGGGCGCGGCCACCCAGGTCGGTGAGCAGGGCCTGAGCCTGTCCGGCGGGCAGCGGCAACGGCTCGCCCTGGCCCGTGCCGTGGTCGGCCGGCCGCGCTTCCTGATCCTCGACGATCCGCTGTCCGCCCTCGATGTGCACACCGAGGCGCGGGTGGAGGCGGCGCTGCGGCAGGTGCTGGCGACCACCACCGCCCTGGTCGTCGCCCACCGGCCGTCCACGGTCCTGCTCGCCGACCGGGTGGCCCTGCTGTCCGGCGGCCGGATCACCGCCGTCGGCACCCACCACGCACTGCTCAGGGACCACCCCGAGTACGCCACGCTGATGTCCGGCGACGGAGAGGGCGCCCGATGACCACGACCACGACCGGCCGCCCGTCCGACGACCCCGAGGACCGCCCCGGCGCCCGGCCACGGCCCGCCGCCGAGCCCCCGGAGCCCGCGGACCCCGCCCCCGACGCGCTCGCCCACGACGCCCTGCCCGCCCCCAAGGGGGCCGCGCGTACCCTCCTCGCCTCCCTGCTGGCCCCGCACCGGCGTCGCGTCGGGCTGGTGGCCGTTCTGCTGCTGCTCCAGCAGGCCACCGTGCAGGCCGGGCCGCTGCTGGTCGCCTACGCGCTCGACCGGGCGGTGCCTGCGCTGCGGGCCGGCGACCACGGGCCGCTGCTCACCGTGGCGGTGGCGGCGGTGGTGTGCGCGGCGGCGTCCGGCGGGCTCCAGTTCGGCTTCATCGAGTTCAGCGCGCGGGTCAGCCAGGATGTGCTGCTCGATCTGCGCGGCCGGATCTTCCGGCACGGCCAGGCGCTGAGCCTGGACTTCCACGAGCGCTATACGTCCGGCCGGCTGATCTCCCGTGCCACCACCGATGTGGAGGCGCTGCGCGAACTCCTCGACGAGGGGCTGCAAGAGCTGATCACGGTCTTCCTCTCGTCGGTCTACATCACCGTGACCCTGCTCTGGCTGGACGCGGGCCTGGGCGCCGCCGCCCTCGCCTCCGCCGCGCCGCTCGCCCTCCTCGTCCGCTCCTTCCGGCACCGTTCGCACCGGGCCTACGGCGCGAAGTCCACGGCGATGGCGGCCGTCATCGTGAAGTTCACCGAGACCCTCAACGGCATCCGGCCGGTGCAGGCGTTCCGCCGCGAGCGCCCGAACGAGGCCGCTTTCGCCCGGCTGAACCACCGGCACGCACGGCTCAACGGCGACACGCTCTTGGAGATGGCGCGCTATGTCGTCGCCTCCCGGGTGGTGGCCAATGCCGCGGTCGCCGCGATCGTCCTGTGGGGCGCCTCCCGCGTGGCCACGGGCGACCTGGCGCTGGGTGTCCTCGCCGCCGCGGTGCTCTATCTGCGCCGGCTGTACGACCCCATCGACCGGCTCGGGATGTTCCTCAACTCCTATGAGTCCGCGGCTGCTTCCCTCCAGAAGATCGCCGGACTGCTCGCCCGGCGCCCCGGTGTCCCGGAGCCGGCCGCATCGGCCACACTGCCGCCCGTCGTGGCCGGCCGGCCGGGCCGCGAGGTCACCTTCCGCGAGGTCCGTTTCGCCTACCGCACCGGCGGCGAGGTGCTGCCCCGCTTCGATCTGACCCTCGCGGCCGGGTCGACCGTGGCCGTGGTGGGTGCCACGGGCGCGGGCAAGTCGACCCTCGCCAAGCTGCTGGCCCGCTTCTACGACCCCACCGAGGGCCAGGTGCTGCTCGACGGGGTCGATCTGCGCGAGCTGTCGACGGCCGCGCTGCGCCGTGGCGTCGTCATGGTCACCCAGGAAGCCTTCCTGTTCTCCGGCACGGTGGCCGACAACATCGCCCTCGGCCGCCCGGACGCCACCCGCGAGGAGATCGAGCGCGCCGCGAAGGCCCTGGGCGCCCATGACTTCATCGCCGCCCTGCCGGACGGCTACGACACCGATGTCCGCAAGCGCGGCGGCCGCATCTCCGCAGGCCAGCGCCAACTGGTGGGCTTCGCAAGGGCGTTGCTCGCCGACCCGGCCGTGCTCATCCTCGACGAGGCCACCAGCTCCCTGGACATACCCGGCGAACGCGCCGTGCAGCGCGCGATGGACACTGTCCTGGAGGGCCGTACGGCCCTGGTGATCGCCCACCGCCTCTCGACCGTCGAGATCGCCGACCGGGTCCTGGTGATGGACGGCGGCCGGATCGTCGAGGACGGCCCGCCGGACGAACTCATCGCCGCCCGGGGCCGGTTCGCGCAGCTGCACCAGGCATGGCGGGACAGCGTGGGGTAGGGCGGCAACGACGCGAGGGGGGCGCAGTGAGGACCGAGACCGCACGGGGGCCGGGAACCCCCGACCACCGCAGTGCCGGACGCTATGTGTGGTGGCTGGTGGTCAGCCAGCGGGGGCGGGTGGCGGCAGGCGCCACCTACGGGAGCCTGTGGATGGTCGGGCTGATGCTGCCGCCCTATGTGCTGTCCCGGGCCATCGACGAGGGGCTGGTGCCCGGCCGGCTGGCGGTACTGCTCGGCTGGGTGGCGGTGCTGTTCGCGGTCGGGGTGGCGAACGCCTGGCTGGCGGTCATGCGGCATCGCACCATGACCAGGATCCGGATGGACGCCACCT